>NZ_BATQ01000099.1 GCF_000739635.1 Verrucomicrobium sp. BvORR034
GAAGCCATATCAGCCCGAGGGGTACTATGAAAACCTCCAGTTCCCCGACCGGAACTATCTCGCAGAAACGGATGACCGCCAGTGGCGTCGCGGCGTGTACATGCACTGGCAGCGCACCTTCCTGCACCCCATGCTGGCCAACTTCGATGCGCCTATGCGTGATGAGTGTACGGCCAGTCGAACGGTGTCCAACACCCCGCAGCAGGCGTTGACTCTGCTCAATGACCCCACCTTCGTGGAAGCGGCCCGGGTGTTTGCGGAACGCCTGCTGAAGCTGGATGTTGCGGGTGACGACGCCCGGCTCAATGCCGCAATGGAACTGGCTGCGGGGCGGGCGTTGAATGGCGAGGAACGGGCTTCTTTGACTTATTTCCTCAATTCACAGCGGGAGCAGTTCAAGAGCGCTCCCGAAGATGCGGCCAAGGTGGTGAAGGCGGGCCTTTCGCCTGCGGTCACTGGACTGGACACCGTTGAGATCGCCGCGTGGACTTCGGTCGCTCGCGTGATGCTGAATCTCCAAGAGACTATCACTCGGTATTGAGCGGCCAAACTTCAAATTTCAAATACCAAACTTCATGGAATTTCCCAATCATGCAGCTGAGGACGATTGGTCAGCCTTGGAGCCTGCTGAGCTTGCAAACTCTCAGGAAGATGATTCATTCTCCGTGAATGAAGATGGTGAACAGTATGCTGTAGCCAAGCGGCCGTTTGATCTCGAAGAGCGAACAACTCAATTCGGGGCTGCGTCGGTTCGATTCTGCAAGAAGGTGCCTTTATGCCCGACCAACAATCGGTTGATTGATCAACTGGTTGGTGCTGCCACAAGTGTGGGCGCCAATTACATGGAGGCCAGTGAGCGCGTCTCAAAAAGAGATTTTGTATTTATCATCAGTCGTTGTGTAAAAGAGGCAAAGGAGGTCCGCTTCTTCCTTAGAATGATTGCGGTTTCAGAGCCTGAATTGGCGCCTGAGGCTCGTGCCCTTTACAAAGAAGCCAGCGAGTTGCTTTTGATCCTGGCCAAGATACGACGGGTCGCCGGGCAAAGTAGCTGAATTGAAGTTTGGCATTTGAATTTTGAAGTTTTCTTCTCTTCCCCATGTCCTCGCCATCCTATCACCCTGCGCCCCTTCTCCAACGCCGCGCGTTCCTGCAGCAGTCCGCCTATGGACTGGGCGGCATGGCACTCGCCAGCTTGTTGGAGCAATCTTATGCAGGCTCGTCATCAGAACGCTGGCGCGGGGCGGTGCTCAAGCCGCACGCTCCTATCAAGGCCCGGCGGGTCATCCATCTCTGCATGGCGGGCGGTCCTTCGCATCTGGAAACGTTCGATTGGAAGCCGGTCCTGAAGGATCTCGATGGCAAGGCATTTCCTGAATCCTTCACCAAAGGACAACAGCTCGCCCAGCTCCAAGGGGCGGAACTGAAGGCGAGGGGAGCGTTCTGCAACTTCACCAAACACGGACAGACGGGGAATGAGATCTCGGATCTCTTTCCCCACATGGCAGGAGTGGCGGATGAGTTGTGCATCATCCGTTCCATGCAGACGGAGCAGATCAATCACGATACGGCGCATGCGTTCATGAACAGCGGGTCCATCATCAAGGGGCGGCCGAGCATGGGCTCGTGGCTGCTGTACGGTTTGGGCTGCGAGACAGAGGAGCTGCCGGGGTTCGTGGTCTTGACATCTGCCGGCAAATCCGGGCAGCAGCCCATCTCCGCCCGCCAGTGGTCCAGCGGCTTTCTTGCCAGCAAATTTCAGGGCATCCTCTTCAATTCCAAAGGGAATGCGGTGCACTATCTGGGGAGTCCGGAGGGTGTCTGCCAGAGTACCCAGCGGCAGGTGGTGGAGGAGATCCAACGCATGAACGGCCTGCTGGGAGAGCAGCGGGTGGACCCGGAGATCCAGACCCGCATCGCGCAGTATGAGATGGCCTTCCGTATGCAGACCTCCGTGCCGGAACTCACTGACATGAAGAGCGAATCCAAGGAGGTGCTGGACATGTACGGGATCAAGGAGCCCGGCGATGGATCGTTTGCCAGCAACTGCCTGCTGGCGCGCCGCATGGCCGAGCGGGGCGTGCGGATGATCCAGCTCTACCACCGCGCGTGGGATCACCACGGCGGCATTGTGGACGGGATGAAGAGCGCGGCCCAAGACGTGGATCAAGCCAGCGCCGCCCTGATCAAGGATCTCAAACAACGGGGCCTGTTGGACGATACCCTGGTGCTATGGGGTGGGGAGTTTGGCCGCACGCCCATGGGGCAGGGGTCTGGTCGCGACCACCATATTCTCGCATTCAGCGTTGCCATGGCCGGCGGCGGAGTGAAGCCGGGAACTTACGGTACGACAGATGAGCTGGGCTACCGTGCGGTGGAGAACGTGGTGCCGGTGCACGATCTGCATGCCACGATGCTGCACCTTTTGGGCATTGATCACAAACGCATGACCGTAAAATTCCAGGGACTCGACATGCGACTCACTGGAGTCGCTGGAAACGTCGTCAAAGGCATCATCGCTTAAATGCGAGAAACAAGAAAAATCAGGCCGCGTGTCCTAACTGGGCGCGGCAGTGCCATTGAGACCTGACACCATGCCGATGACCGTCACACGCCTGCAATCGTTGTTGCTCCGGATCCTACCACTGATGGTTGGAGTTGGCGGCGTGACGGCGGCTGCTCCAGCGAAGGTACAGTTCAACAGAGATATCCGTCCTCTGCTTAGCGAGAACTGCTTCTACTGCCACGGCCCAGATTCCGCCACGCGCGAGGCGGGGCTGCGACTGGACAAGAGAGAGGATGCCATCAAAGAGGGGGCGATCATCCCTGGCGATGCTTCGAAGGGCACGCTCATGGAGCGAATCTTCACGCATGATGCCGACGACGCCATGCCTCCGCCGAAAAGCAATCGCCACCTGAGCGATGCGGATCGCGCCCTTTTGAAGCGTTGGATTGAGGAGGGCGCAGAATACGAAGCGCACTGGTCCTTCGTCCCGTTGAAGGGCGAGCAGCTATCCAGACTTGGTCAATCTGGAACCTCTGTCATCGATGCCGTGGTTACGGCCGGACTTGCGGGCAAGCACCTGCAGCTCCAACCCGAGGCCACACGTGAAACCTTAATCCGAAGGGTGAGCTTTGACCTCACAGGGTTGCCGCCGAGTGCGGCGGATGTGGAGGCCTTTATCAAAGACCCGGCACCGGATGCCTATGAACGACTGGTGGACCGGCTGCTACAGTCTCCTCACTACGGCGAGCGTATGGCTGTGGACTGGCTGGATATGTCGCGCTATTCGGACAGCTATGGCTTCCAGGTGGATCGTGAACGGGAGGTCTGGCCGTGGCGGGACTGGGTCATCAAGGCGTACAATGAGAACCTGCCCTTTGATCAGTTTGTTACTTGGCAGATCGCAGGGGACCTGCTCCCCCAGGCGACCGATGAGCAAATCCTGGCCACAGCTTTCAACCGGCTGCATCAGCAGGAGTCAGAGGGAGGCAGTGTGGAGGAGGAGTACCGGGTGGAGTATGTCGCGGACCGCATCCAGACGTTCTCCACTGCCTTCCTCGGCCTCACCATGGAGTGTGCCCGCTGTCACGATCACAAGTATGATCCCATCACGCACAAGGACTACTACTCGCTGTTCGCGTTCTTCCAGAACATCGATGAAGCGGGGCTGTACTCTTACTTTACCCCCTCGCAACCCACACCCACCTTGGCTCTGGTCGACAGTGCGACCAAAGAGCGCCTGAATGCCGCCAAGCGCAAAGTGGATGGTCTCAACGAGGACGGTGTTTACCTGGCTCTGAGCCTGGAAAACGGGTTCAAGAACTGGTGGCAGTTCCAGGAGGGTGCCGTGACGGCTAAAGGCGAAACAGCCCGTTTTGACCTGGATCAGCTGGAGGGAGGCAAGTCTCCCAATGCCCTGGATGAGAAGGGGGCAGCCGTGGTTAAAGGAGCCAATGCATTGATCGACGGGCGTCATGGGAAGGCTCTCAAGTTCACCGGAGACGACTCCATGGATCTTGGGCTGGGGAACTACAACCGGCACGAACCGTTCAGCATTTCCCTATGGTTGAAGACGCTGGATCGGAAAGAACGTGCGGTGGTGTTGCATCGTTCCCAAGCTTCCACCGATGCCGCGAGCCGGGGCTATGAACTTTTGATCGAGGATGGACGTCTCAAGTGGTCGCTCATTCATTTCTGGCCTGGAAACGCGGCTTCTGTGCGGTCGAAGGCAGAAGTGCCTCTGAACCAGTGGACCCATGTGACCGTGACCAATGACGGCTCCAGTACGGCTGGGGGGCTCAAGATCTATGTCAACGGCAAGCTTGCGAAGGTGGAAGTGATTCGCGACGCGCTGACCAAGGGCATCACGGGAGGTGGGCACGACAACATCTCGCTGGGGGAAAGGTTCCGTGATCGTGGGTTCAAAGACGGGGCCGTAGATGAAGTCCGGATTTTCAATCGCGAGGTGACGGCCTTGGAAGCGCTGTCGATCTTCGATCCCGAGGCTCCCAAAAAGGAGCTTCAGAATGAAAACCTCTGGCGGGAGTACTTTCTGACGACCGTGGATGATTCCTGGAGCCAGCACCTGACCGCCCTGCAAGCGGCACGGGCTGAGTCTTATGGTCTTCAAGACGGGACCAAGGAGATCATGGTGATGAAGGAGCTTCCTGAGCCGAAGAAGGCCTACGTCCTGTTCCGGGGAGAATATACCCAGCGCCGGGATGAAGTCACTGCCAACACGCCCGAGGCCCTGCCTCCGATTCCCGCAGGACAGCCCAAGAACCGCCTGGGATTGGCCCGTTGGCTGACCAGTCGGGAAAATCCGCTGCTGGCGAGAGTTTCCGTGAACCGTATGTGGCAGGGGCTGTTCGGCCGGGGACTCGTGAAGACGTCTGAGGATTTCGGGAGCCAGGGCGAGCGCCCGTTGTACCCTGAACTGCTGGACTGGCTGTCATGGCATTTCATGGAGTCGGGGTGGGATGTGAAAGGTCTGATGAAGACGATGGTCATGTCTCGCACCTACCGTCAGCAGAGCATCGGCAGCCTGGAGGTCATGACCGACGATCCAGACAACCAGTGGCTGGCGCGCGGACCTCGCTTCCGGCTGCCGGCGGAGATGATTCGTGACAACGCCCTGTTTGCGAGCGGCCTGCTTGCCCCACAGGTGGGAGGTCCCCCGGTGAATCCTTACGAGATGGAAGAGGCTTTCAAGCCCGCGCAACCTTCAGCAGGGCAGGGAGTATACCGTCGCAGTCTGTACACCACGTGGCGTCGCACCAGTCCTCCGCCCGCCATGATTGCCTTCGATGCCCCGCGTCGGGCCGTTTGTTCCGCCAAGCGTGAAAGGACCGATTCTCCGCTACAAGCCCTCATTCTGCTGAACGGCACGCAGTATGTGGAAGCGGCGCGGATGTTGGGTGCCAAGTTGTACAAGGAGCAGGGCGGGAGTGTCGAAGCCATGGTGGATGCCGGCTTCATGACCTGCTTGGGACGCATGCCGGACGCCCGCGAGCGGGAAGTCTGCATGCGCCTCTACCAGGAGGAACTGGAAGATTACCGGAAACAACCTGAACTGGCGGCCCTGCTTCTGAATGTGGGCGCGGCAGACAAAGACACTTCGATTCCCGATCCCGAGGCGGCAGCCGCCATGGTGCTGGCACAAGTTTTGTTGAACCATGACGTGTGCGTGGTGAAGCGATAGGCCCTGACTCTTATGAACTCGACCCTTGATATGCCTCCATCTGGATTGCCCACGCGACGGCAGTTCCTCAACCGCTTTGGCATGGGTCTGGGCGGGGTGGCCTTGGCAGAGATGCTGGCGACCCAGCAAGGTGCGGCGGCGGCCATGGCAGAAAGCGGCGGGGTGTTGGGTGCTCCTCATCTGGCCCCCAAGGCCAATCGGATCATCTACCTTTTCATGTCCGGTGGGCCGTCCCAACTGGATCTGCTGGACTATAAGCCGTTGCTCAACGAGCGGCATGGCGAGCAACTGCCGGATTCGGTACGTGGAGGGCAGCGTCTGACCGGCATGTCAGGCAATCAGTCGTCCATTCCCCTGGTTGGTTCGCCGTTCAAGTTCCAGCAGTATGGGCCGTCGGGGACCTGGATGAGTGAGCTTCTCCCGCACACTGCCAGCATCGCAGGGGATATTTGCGTGGTTCGATCCCTCTACACCGAAGCGATCAATCACGGCCCGGGCGTGACCTTCCTCCAGACCGGCTCACAGATTGCCGGACGTCCCAGCATGGGAGCCTGGCTGAGCTACGGACTGGGTCAGGACAATGCGAACCTGCCCTCGTTCGTGGTGTTGATCACCAAGGGGAAGGGAGGGCAGCCTCTGGGAGCGCATCTCTGGGGCAGCGGCTTCCTTCCCACCAAACATCAAGGAGTGCTTTTCCGTGCAGCCGAGGATCCTGTGCTCTATCTGGGCAATCCCGCCGGCATCACGGATGCGGGCCGCAGGCGCATGCTGGATCGGCTGATGGAGCTTCACGAACACCAGCTCGAACTGACGCCGGATGTAGAGATTCAGAACCGGATCGCCCACTATGAAATGGCGTACCGGATGCAGTCCAGCATCCCGGAGGTCACCGACACCTCGGATGAACCTCAGCATGTACTGGACTCCTACGGGCCCGATGTGAAGACGCCCGGCACCTTCGCTGCGAACTGCCTGCAAGCTCGTCGTCTGGCGGAGAAGGGCGTGCGCTTCATCCAACTCTACCATCAGGATTGGGACCATCATGGTGGCCTGCCAGGGGAGCTCCCCAAGCTGTGCCATGAGACCGATCAGCCAGCCGCTGCACTCGTGAAGGATCTCAAACAACGCGGCCTGCTGGATGATACCCTGGTGGTCTGGGGTGGGGAGTTTGGCCGCACCAACTATTGCCAGGGCAAGATCCAGTCAAACTTCGGTCGTGATCACCATCCCCGCTGCTTCAGCGTCTGGATGGCAGGCGCGGGCGTCAACGCAGGAACCACGTACGGAGAGACCTGCGAGTTCGGGTATAACGTGGTCAAAGACGGCGTACACATCCACGACTTCCACGCCTCACTTCTTCATCTGCTTGGTATCGATCACGAGAAGCTGACCTACAAGTTCCAGGGGCGTCGCTACCGGCTGACCGATGTGCACGGGCACTTGGTCAAAGGGATGATGGCGTAGGGGAGTTTTCAGTTTTCAGCTTGAGCCTCCCAAGTGTCAGCATGCGGGGCTGAAAACTTGAAACTGAAAACTGAAAACTTCACTGGGGATCATCAACTCCTTCATCCCCCTGCGACAAGTCTTCCTTGCGGTGGAGCGGGGCTGTATCGGTCTTGTCCACGCTGGCAAGGTCATCATTTTGCCGTGCGACCTCGCTCTTCTGTAGCTTCTGGTGTTTGCTCTCGTCATCTTGATTGACGAAGCCCTGTGAGGAGGGTGGGGTGACTTTCATGGACTTGGTGTTTGAACGGAGATCGTCCCTCACCGGGTTCATGGCGGTAGGGAGCGTGAGGCTCCCAAGGGGGAAGCTGCTAAAAATGGCACGGGTGGTGCTTCTTTTAGGAAGGCTCGACCACCGTAAAGATGCCCAAACCGCCTCAACCTCAACTGACTGCCAAGGCCTCAGCGCTGGCCGTGCTCAGTCTGGGGCTGGCTCTGACGGTCTGGGTCAGTGGATTGCTCTGGAAGGGGAATCAACGGGCCTGGGAGGAGGAGGTTCGGCGACTCGGCCAGGATCGAGCCGAGCTGCTCCGGGGCCAGGTGCTGCGATCCATGGAGGTGCTGCACGCCATGGTGGCACTGTATGTGGCAAGGGGGGGCGAGGTGACTCGGACAGAGTTTCGGGACTTTGTGAATGAGGCCTTGGCGCGGCAGCCGGAACTGCAGGCTCTGGCGTGGGATCCCCGCGTGGCAGGGGGTGATCGCGAGGCCTGGGAATCCCGCGCTCGACAGGAGGGCTTCCCCAACTTCCACTTCACAGAAGAAAAGTCCGAAGGCCACATGGGCCCGGCCCAGGTTCGGGAGGAGTACTTTCCTGTATTCTATCTGGAGAGCTTGCAACGCAACGCTCAAGCATTGGGTTTCGACGTGGGGTCCGAGCCCACCCGCCGCTCGGCTCTGGAGCAGGCGCGGGACACCGGCACGGCGACAGCCACGGCGCCCATCCGGCTTGCGCAGGAGACAGGATCGCAGCGGGGCTTCCTTGTCTTCGAGCCGCTTTATCGCGGTCAGGCGGCTTCGGTGGAGGAAAGACGGTTGCATCTGCAAGGCTTTGCCACCGCCGTGTTCCGCATTGGAGACATGGTGGAGATGTCATTGCGTCATGCCAGCAATCGGGAGATCCTCCTGACTGTGCGGGATCTCGCAGACGGCCAGTTGATCCATCGGCAGGACGGCACGCGCCTGAAGGGAGCGCCGGTTTGGAAAACTACGCTGGACGTGGCCGGGCGACGGTGGGCCCTCCTCTTCGAGCCCGCTCCGGGCTTCTCCCGCTTTCGTACTGATGGCATGCCCTGGGTGGCATTGGGGGCAGGCAGTCTCATCTCCGTCTTGCTGGCCGGCCATCTGTGGTCTCTGGCCCGACGCGCCGCAGAGATTCGCGAGTCGAATGCGGTCCTGCTCAATGAGGTGGGGATTCGGAAGGCGGCCGAGGCCGCGGCGGAGGCGGCCAACCAGGCGAAATCGGAGTTCCTGGCCAACATGAGCCACGAGATCCGCACGCCCATGAACGCCATTCTGGGCTACTCCCAGATCCTCGCGCGTGAGCCCACCTTGCACCCTTTCCATCGCGATGCGGTGGCCACCATCCTTCACAGCGGGGACCATCTGCTGCACCTGATCAATGAGATTCTGGATCTCTCGAAGATCGACGCCGGCCGGATGGAGCTCTCTCTGACCGAGTTTGATCTCACCGCCACCCTCCGGGATCTGGAAGGCATGTTCCAGCAGCGGTGCGAGGAGAAACAGCTGGGATTGCGACTGGAACTGTCCGGTCCGGATCAGCCGTTCATGGTGAAAGGGGATGAGGGCAAGCTTCGCCAGGTGTTGATCAATCTCCTGGCCAATGCAGTGAAGTTCACCAGCCGTGGGCGGGTGACGCTCCGAGCCCTGCCGGGTGATGCCGACGTGTGGCGCTTTGAGGTGGAGGACACTGGCACCGGTATCAGCGAGGAGATGCGAGAGAAGATCTTTGAGCCGTTTCAGCAAGGGGGAGCCGCCACGGTGCCGGGGGGCACTGGGCTGGGCCTTGCCATCGCCCGGAAGCAGATGGAGATCATGGGCGGCAGTCTCACCGTGCGTTCAGAGGTGGGGCGGGGATCCTGCTTCAGCGCCACGCTGGCGCTCCCGCAGACCGCAGCGGCGCGGTCTGGAAACGGCCGACACGCCACGCCGCGAGTGCTGCACCTGGCCGCAGACTACAAGGTGCGGGCGCTGGTGGTCGATGATATCGCCGAGAATCGTGAGGTCCTGGCCACGCTTCTGACTCTGGTGGGTTGTGAGGTGGTACTGGCTGAAAACGGACGTCAGGCCATCGAAGTCGTGCGCGTCTCGAGGCCGCAGATCGTTTTCATGGATATGCGCATGCCTGAGCTCGATGGCGTCGAAGCCACCCGGCGGCTGGTCGAAGAGTTTGGCAGCATGGGACTTAAGATTGTTGCCACCTCCGCCTCCGCCCTGGCGCATGAGAGAGAGGCTTATCTCAAAACCGGGTGTGATGACTTCGTTGCCAAGCCATTCCGGGCGGAGCGCATCTATGGATGCATGGAGACGCTGCTGGAGGTGAAGTTCGAATACGAGCCTCTGCCCAACGGTATGAGCAGCTGGGAGGAGTCTGTAGATCTTCGACAAGTGAGCCTGCCCGAAGAGCTGGCCACCCGTCTCACCATGGCCGCAGAACTGCACAGCGCCACGGTGTTGAAGGGATGTCTCGTCGAAATGGAGCAACTGGGACCAGCCGGGGAACGTCTGGCGCAGCATCTCCGGGAGTTCCTGGCCAGCTATGACATGAAGACCATCCAACGCATTGTGGCGCAAATCCCCGTCACCTGACCGAACTCACCTGCATGATCCGTCAACGCATCCTCATCGCCGACGACACCCCGGCCAGCCTCAGCCTCATCAGCAATGTCCTTGAACCCCGGGGATACGAGATTCTCGCGGTTTCCAACGGGAGGGATGCGCTCCAGCTCGCTCCCAAGGCCAAACCAGATCTCATTTTGCTGGATGTGATGATGCCGGGTCAGGATGGGTTCATGGTCTGTCGCGAGCTCAAAGCAAGCGATGAGACTCGCAATATCCCCGTCATCTTTGTCACCAGCCGCAATGAGATCGAAAGCGTGGTGCGTGGGTTTCAAGTGGGGGCGGTGGACTACATCTACAAGCCCTTTCAGGCCCAGGAGGTGGTCACCCGCGTGGCGACCCACCTGAAGCTCAGCCTGCTCACCCGCGAGCTCCAGCAGCGCAATGACGAGTTGGAGCGGGAGATCCTGAAACGTCGCGAGGCGGAGCAGGCGCGGGACAAGGCTGCGCAACGCCTCTCCAGTCTGGCGACACGTGAAGCCCAGCGCTGGGGACTCGGCGGATTCGTCGGCGAGAGCCCGCACCTGCGGCGCATTTTGGACGACATCAACCGGCTTCAACAGTTCGGCAAAACCAGCGTGCTGATCACTGGGGAGAGTGGGACGGGCAAGGAGCTGGTGGCTCGCGCGGTGCATCATCACAGCCCCCGTGCAGATGGACCCTTCGTCGCCGTGAACTGCGTGGCGGTGCCCGGTGAGCTGGCGGAGTCACTTTTCTTTGGCCACCTGAAAGGCAGTTTCACAGGAGCCACCAATGATCGCAAAGGGTACTTCGAACTGGCTGATGGAGGGACATTGTTCCTTGATGAAATTGGCGACATGCCAGCCGCGCTCCAAGCCAAGCTGTTGCGCGTGCTGGAAGATGGGGAGGTGACCCCAGTGGGTGGCACCAAGCCGCGCAAGGTGGATGTTCGTGTGGTGAGCGCCACCAATGCGAACCTCCAGGACAAGATTGCCTCCGGTGACTTCCGTCAGGACTTGTACTTCCGGCTGGCTCGCTACTCGGTGCACACGCCCCCGCTTCGGGAGCGGGCCGAGGATTTGTCATTGCTGTCGTCTCACTTCTTAAGCCTGTTTGCTGGAGAGATGGGCATGACCGCTCCCACGCTCAGCCGTGAGGCGCTTGCGGTACTGGGAAATTACGCCTTTCCCGGAAATGTGCGCGAGCTGAAAAATGTCATCGAACGGGCTCTTATCCTCAGTGGTGGGGAGATCATCAAGAAGGAGCACCTGCAATTGCTGGAACCTTCGGGCGACAGACCCGCACCACACCGTTCAGCTGTCTCAATCTCGGCTTCGGAAGGGATCCCGTTCAACCTCGAAGAGGCGGAACAGGTCTTGATTCAACGAGCCCTGGAGCAGACAGGCGGCAACGTTGCCGAAGCCGCTCGATTGCTGGATGTTAACCGCAGCCGCATCTACCGCCGTTTCCCGCATCTGGCCAAGGGGTAGGGCTATTGGCCCTTGGGAAACAAGGCGTTGATTTCTGCCTGGGTCGCAGGGTCAAACTTTTCGACGGGCACCTCAAACACGACGCCGTCTGCGGCGCGCTTGAATCGGGCCGTGGCGGCATTGGCAAAGCCTTCCAGGCTTGCACTCAGCACCCGGCCATCCGCGCTTTTCCAGTCCTTCACGGGAGTGGGCAGTGCTGCTGCCGTTGAGGCAGGGGCAGGTGAGGGAGCCGGAGCGACTGCGGGAGCGGGTGCTGGAGTGGGGGCCTCTGGCGGAGTCATCTCCGTTGCGGCCGCAGGTGGGGTACTGGTGGGGGCGGTCGGAGCGGTGGGTTCAGGAGCCTTGTCAGTAGCGGCAGCAGCAGTCGGGCGCTGGTTTGACGCCTCGGCACTCTTGGGCTCTTTCACTTCAAAGTAGGTGAACAGGACATCCTTGGAGTTGGCACCTTTGTGAACCTCTGGCGCGGTGGTTTCATCGGCTGTGCCGGGCCCGGTGAGGACTCGATCATAGAGGGCGATTCCGCGGACACCCACGGCCACCTTTTCGGGTTTGTCAGGCAGCGTTGCCACACAATGCTGCGCCACACCCCAGGCGGCTTCGCCCATGAACTCCTTGGCTTCGTCCGTGTACTTCCGCAACTCTGGCACATGGACGAGAAAGGCGCAGGTGTCTTCGGCAAGGTGACAGAAGGTGATGAACTCTCCGCCAGATAGGGACACGGAGCGTTTCTTGGAAGGTTCGATGCCAACGTCACGCAGTGACTTGAGTTTGGAAGAAAACTCCGCAGCCAGCTTCTCAGCCTCCGGTGAGTTTCCGTGGGCGACTCCCTCGTTGTTCGTCGTGATTTTGCGATTTGCCGAGTCGAACAAAGCCTCTTCGGCGCTCTTCGAAGAGCTTCCCAGATCAAACCCATCTTTCGGAGCAACCAAAGCCCCTACCGAAATGAAGGCTGCCCCAATCATTCCGAGCACCGCCCAGGCGAACGCCGGAATGAAGAAGAACGTGTGCCGCTTGCGGTACACTGCGGGGCGACCAGTGGCTGGATCGAGATAAGTGTTGTCAACGGTCTTCCCGATGGTCTTGGCGTAGAGCAAGACGCACAAGGCTGAGGCCCAGGCGCCCCCGACAGGTGACCATGCCAGCGACAGATTCATCATGGCCACGGCTGCCGCTGCAGCAATAGAGCCGACGAAAAAGCCAATGACTGCAAAGACGGGAATGAGAATGCCGTGACCGCTGAAGAAGATCATGGGAAGGACGGGTGGGGGAGTTGACCAGCACAAAGGGTCAATCATTTGACCTTGGCGCTGCAACATGCATAGCCGCAGCGGCTCCCCAATGGCAAGCCACATTTTAGTCGAACCGTAGGGAGAATAGCTCCTGGCGGGTTTTTCTTTAGAAGAAGCAGATCATTGCCTCCATTAGCTGTCCTTCACGGAGCCAGCACTCCGACAGATAGTGCCCCTGTCCCGTCGTTCTCAGCAGGTTCAATCCCGAGCGTGGTACAGATCAGATCGTACACCTCCGTGTTGGCAAATTCCGGTACGGCGACACCGCGTCGATAGGAGGGTCCCCAAGCGATGAAGGTGGCTCCCATCGAGGGTAGTTCTGGGGGAAATCCATGCGTTGCCTTCAAGAAGGTGCGTCGCTCCTCCTCGGTTCGGACTGGTTTCCGTACGATGCTCCAGCCCTCATCTGCCACCAGGACAACGGGGGGGATTCTTCGATGGCCCGTGAAATGCCAGCGCTCAGGAACATCACTGGCCAGGTAAGCTTTGAAGCGGGCCTCTGGCTTGTTCAACTTTTCGACAAGAGCCTCCGGAGTGCCTTCCTTGGGCCGCAGGCCCGACACCGCGCCAGTGGAGTCTACTTCGACGGTCTTGATATCGATGAAGTCCGCAAGGTTGATGATGCGGTCGGGGCTGACTTCGGTCATTCCATGATCCGCCACGCAGATGAGATGCACCCGGTTCTCCAGACCGAGTTGTTTGACACCCGCGAGCAATTGCCCCAAGGCTTGGTCCACTACCTTCACGGCTTCAGTCGTTTCGGGAGCGTCTGGGCCGTATTTGTGACCTGCTGAGTCGGCTTCATGGAAATACAGGGTCACCAGTCGGGGCCGCTCTCCTTCAGGACGCCCCAGCCATTCCAGCACGGTTGACACTCGCTTTTCTGCAGTGACGCTGCCGTCGTAGTCACGCCAGTCATGAGGACGGCGGCCCAGGATTTCGGCTTCAGATCCTGGCCAGAACATGCAGGCGGAACGGAGGCCCTGGCGCTCCGCCGTGATCCAGACGGGCTCGCCTCCCCACCAGCGTCCTTCCTTGACCGCCGGGCTGCCCAGGGAGAATTTGGCGTCAAACTCCGGGTCGTACATGCTGTTACCCACGATGCCATGCCGGGCTGGGCGGAGACCCGTTACCAAGGTATAGAGATTGGGGAAGGTGAGGGAGGGAAAGCTGGGCACCATCCGCGGCGTGGTCACGCCCTCGGCGGCCAGCTTGTTGAGCAGAGGCGGCTGGAATTTCTGCAGGTAGTCGGATCGAAAGCCATCAAGCCCCACGACAATCACGATCCGGTTGTTCTCCGGTTTGGGCAGTAATCCCCAGGCATAGATTCCCAGCGCTACGAGCGCCGTGGTGGCGAGGAGGGAGATCAGAACACGTCGAGGGGACATCGGCTATTTGATGGGCGGGAACTCGGTGGCAAACCACAAGTTAACCGCTACGGCCAACACTTCAAATGGCAGCGCGAAACGGCGACGTCACTTGAACAGGCGCGATCACTGCCAACTGGCCAGATTGTCCTTCCAAGTGGCAGGGTCTCCGTCTTTTCCGCCAGACCAGATGATGACGCCACTGCTCAGCGTTTCTGGTTGGGTCTTGTTTTCTGACTGAGGATCCCGGATGGTGCCATCCCCATCGTAGTCGATGCAAATGCGATAAGGTTGTCCGTAGATATCCACCATGCGAGGAACGCCCGCACTGTCCACGAGGTAACCGCCTTTCCCGCCTCTGGCGGCATAGGGATCCAAAAAGCGCACCTTCCTCGGATTGAGCTCGGAGTCTTCCGCCATCAGAGCTTTCAAGATCTTGCCTTCACTGAGCATGGGGGTCTCGTCCGCATTGGCTGTCGCCAACGGATATCTGTTGTATTCTGTCTGGTAGCCCTTGATCGCGATCTCCAGGCCTTTGAAGGAAGATCTCATGGCGTGGAGGGCCTGTGCTTTCTGCTCAGCAGAACGATCAAATTGAAGTATGAGGACGGCGATCGAGATGAACAGCAAAAGGCACACGACGAGGATTACTGCCCTCAGCGCCACCCAACCCTCGTTGGGTGCAGACTTATCGTCATCCATGGGAGTCATCGCTGATTACCAGCTCACCAAATTGTCCGCCCAAGTGGCAGGATCCAGGTCGGGACCTGCGGAGTAGACCAGAACGCGAGCTCGAATCTGTTTCAACTGGCCATCCCTGGGATCTGGATTGGGAGTCGTCCCATCCCCATCGAGGTCCATGACCAGAAAGAAGGTGGTGCCGTTGGAATCCACCGTCCTTATCGTCGCCGCGTTGCTCTGATCGAGACCTGCCTTGCCGGTCCTGGCAGCGGGCGGGTCGTAGAAGCGGATCTTGCGTGGGTTGAGCAGGCTCTCGGCACCCAGGATGGCGGCGACTGTTTCGCCCTCAGCAGGAATCGAGACCGTTTCCGCCAAGGTGCCGGGATCAGAGACGGGAAAGTGGCCGTACTCCTTCAAATAGCTCTCGATCCCAGTGGCGAGGGATTTCATCGCAGCCTGTTCTCGTATGGCGGAGCCGCTGGCGAGGAAAGTGGCGGCCACGATGGCGAGGACGAGGATGGTCAGGACGCTGCCGGCAGCCATCCACAAGACCGGTCGCACAATGCGCAACCGGCCGCTCTTGGACGGGCGGTCGGGTTTCACTGCCTCGTCCCCAAAAGTATCGGGTAGATCCATGTTGAAAATTGCACCATGGAATGTGCCTGACGTCAATGCGTTCCAGAGCGTACCAGGTTACCAACTGGTCAGGTTGTCCTTCCAAGTCTTGGCGTTCCCATCCGCCCCCAGGCTGTAGATGAGCAGGGACCCTGACAGTAGTTTCTTGTCAGCAGGGGCAGAGGGGTCCGGATTCGGAATTTTACCGTCGCCGTCCAGGTCAAACAACACCTGAAACGGCCGTCCGAACTGGTCCGTCAATCGGACCTGGCCCCTGGAATCTCTGTAGAGCCCTCCTCGCTGGGTCGGCGCAGAAGGGAGCGCCAGGTACACGGTGCCCCGGGTGTTCAGTTCGCCCGTCTGCCCCGTCAGTGCTCCCAGCCATACTCCTTGTGTAGGATGCGCCTGGGACTCGTCCTTCCAAGCGGGTTCCAGAGGCAGCTGGAACTGCTCCAGCCGATAAGCGTTGACCGCCAGATCCAGGGCCTTCATGGAGGTCCGGTCGATCGGGGCCTCCAGCTGCTTTGCCAGCAGGGTACGGGAGATGGGTGGGACCACCACCTTCGCCAGGACGACGACGATGGTGATGAGCAGCAACCACTTCATGGTGCCCAGTGAGGCCCGACGGGCGCCCTGAGGACGACGACTGGGGATGCTGCGTCTGGGAGTGCGGGACATTCTCCTGACTACTCTTCGTCCAAGGCCATTTCCACACGCAACGCACGCGCCATCTGCAACGGATTCTCCGCTCTCATGAGCGTCTCACCCACCAGGAGGGCATTGGCACCGGCGATGGCCAAGCGGGCCGCGTCGTCCACGCTCTTGATACCGCTCTCGCTCACCAGGATGACATCGTCCGGCACTTCTTCAGCAAGCGCTTCCGTTGTGGCGAGATCCACGGTAAAGCTCTTCAAGTTCCGGTTGTTGATCCCGAGGATCCGCACGTCGGTGGCCAGCGCGCGTTCCAGTTCCGGCAGATCGTGTACTTCCATCAACACGTCCAACTGGCAGCTGTGAGCAACCTCCAGGAGATGCTCCAGTGTGGGCTGATCCAATGCAGCGACGATGAGCAGGATGGCGTCTGCTCCAGCGACGACTGCCTCATGGATCTGCACTTCGTGAATGATGAAGTCTTTCCGCAGGACAGGGATGCTCACTTCCTGCCGGATCGTGGTCATGTACTCCAGGCGGCCTTGGAAGTACTTTTCGTCAGTCAGGACAGAGAGGGCATTGGCCCCGCCTTTTTCATAGGTGCGGGCGATCGTCAGGTAATCAAAGTTGGGCTGAATGACCCCGGCAGAGGGGCTGGCCTTCTTGACCTCGGCGATCAATCCCAAACGGGTGGGATCGGCTCGAAGCGCATCGTAGAGGGATCGGAAATCATCGCGACCCATGGCGGCAAGCCGCAGCTTCTCGGCCCGGGGCAGCAGGCGTTCTACTTCCTTGTGCTTGGTGGCAATGATCTCGTCGAGCTTGTTCATGAAAAGGGGACCTCTGTAGTATGAAGAGGGGGACCGTAAACCTGCCCTGCCTCAGGGGACTTGCAAGCAGGAGAGTCATGGTGATCAATCAAACGCATTCACCGCGTACTCCGGCAATGATCTGCAGAACCAAAACATTTTTAGCACTTTCAGCTTGAAACGATTCTGATTCTCGCCACACTAACAGTCCGCAACGCAATTGCGGGTGTAGCTCAGTGGTAGAGCACTTCCTTGCCAAGGAAGATGTCGCGCGTTCGAATCGCGTCACCCGCTCCATTGCCCCGTCCCATAGACGGGGCTTTTTTTGTGTCTATTGCCAAAACATGAGCTCCGATTTCTGTGGGGGAGAGTAAAAATTTGCGGTCGATACAACCAGCAGCCCCAAGCAGCTACGATGAGTTGAGTCTGGCTGCGCCCGTGTATGCCCGCGCAAGAAGGTGTAAACTTTCTGCAACAACCCATTGCAAAACCCCATATAAGTTCGAGCCTGAAATATTCCCCCACTGTCTTTTTCCTAACTTTATGAGCAGCAGCGTACTGGCGACGGTCATCAGCAACGGTCAGGAAGACCTTTTGAAAGAATGGGTCCAGCAGCAACTTCAAGCGGAGGGAATGCGGCGGGACTTGATCAAGGTCGAGGAATTAACCGCCCAGTCGCGCGAGTTTCTTCAGCGGTTTCAAGGGGCTGTGGGCTCCGGTGATCTCCTCAACATTCGATCAATGGGCTGGTCGCCGGTGCTTGAGTCTATTGGCGAGCTCTCCCGGCAACGCGGTCGTATGGGCTTCACCCCCACGGAGACGGCCCTGTTTGTGCTGTCGCTCAAGGCACCTCTCACCCGGCTCCTCCGGGAGGCTCACAAAGATGACCCCATCAAGTTCATCGAGGAAATCACAGTGGTCGGTGAGCTGCTCGACAAGCTGGGGCTCTTTACCATGGAGGTGTTCCTCCAGTCGAGGGAGGAAGTAATCATCCGCCAGCAGGAGGACATGTTGGAACTTTCGACCCCTGTCGTCAAACTCTGGGATGGTATCGTGGCGCTTCCCATCATTGGCACGCTGGACAGCGCCCGCACCAGCGTGGTGATGGAGTCTCTTCTGCAGCGCATTGTGGAGACGGGATCTGAGATTGCGATCATTGACATCACCGGCGTTCCGACTGTTGACACCCTGGTGGCCCAGCATCTTCTCAAGACGGTCGCTGCCGCGCGGCTCATGGGAGCGGACTGCATTATCAGCGGTATCCGTCCGCAGATTGCGCAGACGATGGTGCACCTTGCCATCGACCTGAGTGCCGTCACCACCAAGGCCACTCTGGCCGAGGCCCTCAAGACGGCCCTGCAGCGCAATGGCATGAAAGTGGTGTCGAGTTCCGCAGTATAAATTCCGCCCAAAAACAGACATGCAGGAACGGATTCCAATACTGCAAATGGGAAGGGTGTTGCTGGTCACGATTCAGGTGGACATGCATGACCGGCTCGCGCTTCAGCTTCAGGACGATCTCACTAACAAGATCAGTGAGAGCGGGGCCAAGGGGGTTCTGATCGACATTTCCAGTTTGGAAATGGTGGACTCCTTCATTGGGCGCGTGTTGGCGAACATCTCCTCCATGGCCAGTGTCCTGGACGCCAAGACGGTGGTGGTGGGTATGCAGCCTGCTGTGGCCATCACCCTCGTGGAGCTGGGCCTCTCGCTTAATGGCGTGCTGACGGCCCTCAATGTCATGAAGGGGATGAAGCTCCTTGAGAGGGAATAAGCCACCATGCCTGTATTGAATAGCGAAGTTTTACCTGTCCGGGGCGAAGGGGACATCGTGAGCGTACGTCAGGCGGTGCGGAAATGGGCCGTCGAGATCAAGTGCTCCCTGGTGGACCAGACGAAGGTGGTAACCGCAGCGAGTGAACTCGCTCGGAACCTCCTCATTTACGGCGGCGGCGGTGAGGTGCGTCTTGAGAAACTGCAAGAAGGCTTGCGAGGAGGAGTGCGGGTTACGTTCGAGGACAAAGGTCCTGGCATCCCCGACATTCCGCAGGCTCTTTCTGACGGCTTCACCTCTGGCAGCGGGATGGGCCTGGGACTCGGAGGTGCCAAAAGGTTGGTCAACGATTTCAGCATTGAATCTGAAGTGGGCAAAGGGACTCGCGTCACGATCACAAAGTGGAAATAAGTCCTGCGGGAGCCTATGGCACAATCCATCTACATCCCCGTCGAGGAGCAACATCAGGAGGGAGAGGCCAGGCGTATGGCGGCCTCATGGGCCACGGACAGGGGCTTCACTCAGGAGCAGCGGTCCAAGCTTTCACTGGTGATCGCGGAGCTTGCCAGGAATCTGGCGTTGCACACGACCTCTGGCGGATTCCTTCTGCTTCGCCAATTCGAAATTCCATTTAAAGGGGTGGAAATCCTCTGTCTGGATCGGGGACCAGGGATGGCCAACTTCGCTGCGTGTTTAAGAGACGGCTATTCTTCGGCGGGCACGGGCGGGATGGGACTGGGGGCGATTGTGCGTGCGTCAGAGAAGTTTGATGTTCATTCGCAGCCATCGGTCGGCACTGCCTTGATGTGCGACCTCTTTCTGGACAAGGCGCAGAAGCCAGCGACCAGCAAAACTGGGCTGGTCAACGTGGCCAAGAAAGGTGAGACAGTGTCTGGTGACGCCTACGGCTTTCACGAACTCCCCGGTGGGAGGGCTCGTATGATCGTCGCCGACGGTCTGGGCCACGGACCTCTGGCGGCAGAAGCTTCGAATTTGGCAATCAGAGTGTTCGAAGATGGTCACCATATGGACTTGGTGCCCTTGCTGGAGCGCATGAACCTCGCGTTAAAAGCGACTCGCGGGGCTGCGGTGGCGATTGCAGAGGTCAGTTTCGGCCAGGAAAAAGTGAGATATGCAGGGGTCGGCAACATCTCTGGCGTCATTGCCACGATGGACAAATGCACGCACCTTGTATCCCACAACGGCACTGTGGGAGGATCATTTCACAAGCCGCGGGAGTTTGTGTATGATTGGTCGCCCGACTCGATGCTGATCATGAATTCGGACGGGCTGAAAGGTCACTGGCATTTGGAGCGATACGCTGGGCTCCAGCAGAAACACCCCGCGCTCGCCGCTGGCATCCTTTTCCGCGACTTCAATCGAGGCACCGACGACAGCACGGTGGCCACTCTCCGATCCTAAGATGAGCTCTGCCCCTGAGACACTGCAGCTTCTGGCCGTGGAATTGCGGACGGAGCATGATCTTGTGCTCTGCCGCCAACGTGCCCGACAGCTGGGGGAGGCCTTGGGGTTCGACCGTCAGGCGCAGACGGCCATTGCCACCGCCGTCTCTGAGATTGCGCGCAATGCCTACGACTACGCTGGCGGTGGGCGCATTGAGTTCAAAGTGCAGACGGCAGCACACGTCTCCCGCAATCCGCACCGGGCTTTGCAGAGCCTGGTGGTGGTGGTGAAAGACAAGGGCAAAGGCATCCCCAATCTCCAGAAAGTTCTGACTGGGGAGGTTGTTTCCACGACGGGGCTCGGACTGGGCATCCCAGGGTCGCAACGTCTCATGAACGAGGTGGAGTTTGACACGTCTGTCAGGGGCACCACGGTGACGATGCGGAAACACCTCCCACCCCTGGCAGCGCGCCACACGGGCATCCAGCTTCAAGCCATCGTTGACAACATCGGCTCACAGCGTTCATCCAGCACCCTGGAAGAGATTCAGTGGCAGAACCAGGAGCTCATGCGGATCATGGCCAACATGGAGGATCAGCAGAAGGCCATCACGCGGGCGAACAAGGAGCTCGAGGAGACCAATACTGGGGTTCTAGCCCTCTACGATGAGCTGGAAACGCTCCATCGGGTGGGCCTCCTCCTGGCAACCAAAGTGGAACTCAAAGATCTCATCCAGGCGGTGGTGGATGCCACCACGGAGCTGACGATGGCGGATTTTGGCCTGTTTATTCTGAAGGAACAGGATGCCCCGGCATGGACGCTCATTGCCAAAGCAGGCAAGCGGAGCTCTGTCCTCCACCAGTTGCCTTCAAAGTATGACGATGATCATTTCACCACCCAGTTTGGGGAGGGGGAGCTTCTCAAGGTGGAAGATTTGCATTCCATGCCTTCTGAGTTTGTGAAAGGCAATCCTCTTATCCTGGCGTTGACCGGCATGCTGCCCGTCAAGGCATTCCTGGCGGTGCCGGTTATCGATGGCCAGGGACAGTTCCTGGGAACGCTGGTGTTCGGCAGCGAACGGGCTTCGATTTTCACAGAAAGGAGCGAACGCATCGTTTCCAGTATCGCCGTCCAGGCTGTCGTCGCCATTGAGAAAGCCAGACTCTTTGACAGCGTCAAGGCGGCGAGTGAGGCGAAGGACCGTTTCCTCGCGATGTTGAGCCATGAGCTGCGCACCCCGCTCAATCCCGTGCTCGCCATCGTGTCGAGCTTGTATGACGATTCGACACTGCCAGCGGCCTACCGGGAAGATATCGCCACGGTGCTGCGCAACGTGCAACTGGAGGCCCGGATCATTGACGATCTGCTGGACTTCCAGCGGCTGATCAACGGGAAGCTCGACCTCAGGGCTGAACCAGTGAATCTCCATGACATGATTCACAATGTCCTGGAGATCTGCCAGCTGGACATCGTACAGAACAAACATCATCTGAGTTTGCACCTGAATGCCACCCAGGTGACCGTTTCCGGAGATTCAGCCCGTCTCCAGCAGGCGCTGTGGAACATCTTCAAGAATGCGATCAAATTCACTCCTCCCGGTGGAACCATCTCTGTCTCCACCAGCAACAGGGATCAGAATCGTCTGGCGATTGTGATTTCCGACAGTGGTCGCGGCATTGCGGCGGAAGCGCTTCCGGGGATTTTTGATGCCTTCGAACAGGGCGACCGAAACGTGAATGCCGAGTTTGGAGGCTTGGGGCTGGGATTGGCCATCACCCGAACCTTTGTCGAGAAGCACGGCGGGTCGGTGCAGGCGAGCAGCGGAGGTTTGGATCAAGGGGCCACGATTACGGTAGAGCTGCCCTGGATAGCTCTCGAAGCGGGGGACTCTGCGGGGGAAGCCACAGGTCGTAGTGCGGAAAAAATCCCTTCTCATGCGGCAGCGCTCCTGCTGGTGGATGACCATGTGGACACTCTGACCACCCTGGCAAGACTGCTTCGCAAGCGCGGTTACAAGGTGGCCACTGCCTCCACCTGCGGGGCAGCGCTGGAACTGGCCACGACGCAGCCATTCGACATTGTGGTGAGCGATCTGGGCCTCCCGGACCGATCGGGGATGGAGTTGATCGAGGAAATAAGAAAGACTTCGGACGTTCCGGCCATCGCGCTCAGCGGCTACGGCATGGAGTCAGACGTGGCTGACAGCCTCAAGGCTGGCTTCACGACCCACCTGACGAAGCCGGTGCGAATTGAGATGCTGCACCAGACCATCGAGCGGCTGCTGACGTAGCGGGAGAAGAGGTGTTGAACATTTTAGGTCGACACAATGTCTCTTTGCCCCTGCGAATGATTGCCGATTCTCTCTCCATCCCGTTGCTAGGTCGTATCCTCGACCGACTTGAGATTGACCACCCTGCCTCGCCAACGCCTGAGGCGCTGAGGGCGGTGTACGGTGCCTGGTGTCAGAAGGTGCCTTTCGACAACGCACTCAAGCTCACACATGTGCGGGCAGGGGATCCGGGGCCGCTGCCTGGAGGGGCGGCAGGATCGTTTTTTGACGGGTGGCTGCGATACGGTACCGGCGGTACTTGCTGGTCGAGTGCGGGTGCGTTGCAATCGCTTCTCCAGGTCTTGGGCTTCGATGCAATCCGAGGGGTGGCGACCATGATGGCGGTGCCGGATCTGCCTCCCAACCACGGCACCGTAATTGTCACTGCAGCAGGTACTCGCTTCCTGGTGGATTCCGCCCTATTGCATGTGCAGCCCTTGCAATTGAAGGCAGAGGGGGCGGCGCAGGTGGAGCACGGTGCATGGGGCTGCCGGTCTGTGTGGGAAAAGGGGCGCTGGCACATCCATTGGCGGCCCGTGCATCAGCCTGAGGGCCTAGTCTGCCGGCTGGAGTCCTGGGGTGCCACAGGAGACGACTATCGTGCACGGTACGATGGCACGCGGGGTTGGAGCCCCTTCAACTACAGTGTTTATATCCGGAAGAATCGTGGCGAGAATGTCATTGGTCTGGCCTTCGGTAACAGGGTCACGTTGCACGCCGATGGTCGTGTTTCAGAGGAGCCCATTCGGGATTCAAATCACCGCAATGAAATGCTGGTGGAGGAGTTTGGGCTTGCTGAAGAAGTGGTGAATGATCTCCCGGAGGACCGGCCACTTCCGCCGCCTCCGGGTTCAAGGTCAGCCCAGGTGGAGGAGAAAGTGACCATCCCCACCTGATGAGACCAACTTGGTGCGGTGTGGGGTAAAGCAAACCCGCGAGCATGGGCTCATGCTCGCGGTCGCATCATCAGGTCATACTGGGCATTCTTCACACCGCCTCGCAATTGCCGACGATGTGGGGGCGCACCTCCATGGCGCCTCCTGCCTTGAGGCCGGGAAATCTCGCGGCAATCTGCAGGGCCTCATCGAGGCTTTCGCACTCCAGCGTGTCAAATCCGCCGAGCACTTCTTTGGTCTCGGCAAAGGGGCCGTCCGTCATGATGACTTTCCCATCCTGCATACGGAAGGTATGGGCGGTGGAGCCGGGCTGGAGGGCAGAGCCGTGAGGGCTTTTGCCGGCTCTGACCAGGTCGTCATGCCATTCGCCGCATTCTTTGTGGATTTGATTCTGTTCGTCCTTGGACAGGGCATAGAACTTCTTTTCGTCGAGGTAGATAAGGCAGGTGTATTGCATGGTGGTCGCAGATTGAATTCACCCTTTGGTCGATTGTGGTCGCCAGCTTTCGACACGTGACCAGATTTTTTTGAGATTTGAGTGGGTCGCATCGTCATGGGAAAAATCCCATTGCCAGTTCTACGAGATGAAGCACGGTTTCTCCATGACCCCCAACCTTCACACAAGACTCCATCTGCGTCACGGAGCGACAGCGCTCGCCACCTTGTTATTCGTGGCATTCGGCCTCCAGTTCCCGGCGGCCCTCATGGCAGCTCCCCCGGACTCTGCGGCAGCCAAAGAGCGATACGACAAGGCCGATCAAGAGCTGAATGCGGCCTGGGCGGCGGCAAAGACCCAGTTCAGCGAAGAGCGGATGAAGGAGATTGCGACGGTGCAGCGGCAGTGGGTGGGCTATCGGGATATCCAGGCAGATGCGGCCCAGGAGAAAGCGGGCGGCAAGACCAAGTCCTCTGCGTGGTATGAGAAAGCGGCTTCCCTCAGTTTGGATCGGGCGGCGTGGTTGCAGCGGGCCGTCAAGAATGAAGGGGAGCCAGTGACCGGGGTCTGGATCGACGGGCAGGGCGGTACGCTTGAAGTCGTCGAGAAGAACGGCCAGCTCTACTTCGATCTCAACACCGTAAGAGGCCCAGGATATGACTTGGGGGTGATCGCGGGCACGGCCTCATGGAATGCACCTCTGGGCTGGTTCAGTGACAAAGGACGGGACCCGGAAAAGAAGGATGAGTCCAATCTGGCCTTCATTTACAAAGACCTCTATCTGCAACTCGTTTCGGCCAATGCTGAGCACTACCACGGCCGGAGAGCCTATCTGGACGGGCGTTATTTCAAAGTGGCGTCATTGGATCCGGAGACCCAGTCGCTCGTCGTGAAAGCCGGTCAAACGGGCAAGTCACAGGCCGTGCCGGATTGATCCGCACAACCGTTCGTTGAAAATGAAAAAAGCCGGCAGAGACACTCTGCCGGCTTTTTCGCATTGGGACTTGTAAGTGCGCTCCTATTTCTTTTTGGACACGCCGGTGACCAGGGTGATCCACTTGCCGTCTGTTCCCTGCATGCTGGAAGTGAAGGTGCGTTCGCTGTCGCTTTTGAACTCGGTGACTTCCTTGAATTTGAACATCTTGCCAGGCTCCATTGGGCAGGGGCCTTCCGATTCAAGGGTGAGCTTGTTGCCAGAGGCGTCAACTGTGCCGCTGTACTTCCAGAGGTAGCCATTCATGGAGTCCACCCAGGTTCCGGTGTAAGTCTTGGCATCGGCATCGTAACCCAGCGTGAGGTTGAAAAGGAAGGGTTGCCCCATCATTTCGCTTTTGCCCTCGCTGACAATCCAGAAGCCTCCGAGCGACTTCACCGTTTCCGTACCCTGCGCCTTCAACGGCGGTTTGCCGGGTTCCATGTGGATGGAGGTTTCTGAAGTCCAGTCGCCGACGAACTTCTTAAGCCATTCGTGTTCCTTGGTGGGCTTGGGCATCTGAGGTGCCTCTTGAGCCTGAAGGTGAAGGGAAAGAGCGGCAAGAACAAGGGCCGCCAGTGTGGAGCGAGTTAAGCTTTTCATGGTAGGTAGGTTGGAGGTGGATGATCCGCTCTGGATCATGCCGTGACCAGATTGGTGAACCCGCCGTAGTACATGCGGGTGTAGTCAAAAGGACAGGTTGAGGGGTCCATCATCTCGGCCATGCGGGGATCTGCCATCACCTTGGCATTCACAGCATCCCGGTGCTCCCGGGATTCATAGGTGATCCAGGCGAAGACCACGGTTTCGTTTTCGCCGGCAGTCACCGCTTTAGGGAACGGCATTTGACCTTCGACCTGCAGGTCGTCGCCGATCCATTCGCGATATTCCAAGGCACCGCAGTCTTTCCAGATCTGCCCTGCCTTTGCTGAAATGGCGCGGTACTCTTCCACTTTGTCCTTGGCGAGAGGTAGCAGGAATCCGTCTGTGTATTGGCTCATGGTTGGGTGGGTGGTTCTGAGTTTTGTTTCTGTCTGTGGGAAAGATTCTGATCAGTCGCTAAGTGCTTGGTAGGTGCCGGTCCAGAAGTCGGAAAAGAGGGCCGGGGGCTCGGGGGAATCCATCAACCTCTGCGTCATGAGGATGCCGATGAGACCTTCCTTGGGATCCGTATAGGCCGAGGTGCCCAGACCTCCGTCCCAACCGAAACGGCCAGGAGTGGCACAGAGGTCGTCCCGATGGATGCAGACGCCCAGTCCCAGTCCCCAACTCCGGCTGTCACCAAAGAAGACATCTGGGGCCGTTCGCTGCGCGACGGTCAGTTGGTCGGTCGTCATCGTTTCTACCGCCGCGCGTGAAATCAGGCTGCCTCCATCAGGGAGCTGCCCTTGAGCAAGCAGCATGTGACAGAAGCGGTGGTAGTCCTCCACAGTGGAGACGAGTCCACCCGCCGCAGAAGGGAAAAGGGGTGGGGTGGCCCACTGACTCCCAGCGGGCAAGTCATACGGCACAAGCTCGTCAGTTACGTCGCCGCCAGCGTAACATCCCGCGAGGCGATGAAGAGACTCTGCGGGAACATGGAAGCCAGTATCTTTCATGCCCAGAGGGGCGAACACTCTCTCCGCCAGGAACTGCCCGAGCGGGCGTCCTGTTGCGCGGGCGATGAGAACCCCCAGGATGTCCATCCCCAGATCATAGAGCCAGCGTTCTCCGGGTTGATACATGAGCGGAAGGGACCCGACCCGCGTCATCCATTCGTCCACCGACGGAAGGCTCTGAGGCTGGGGTGGCCCGAGCAGAAGGCCGCATTCGTTCAGCAACTGACGAATCGGCCAGTCGTCGCAGGGCTCCATGATGTGCCCCAGTCCCATGCGCAGGGTGAGCAGATCCCGCAGAGTGATGGACCGGTGGGCGGGGACGGTGGCATCCAGCGGGCCATCAATCTTACGCAGCACCTTCCGTTCCGCCAGTTCCGGCAGCCAGTTGTCCAGCGGCGCGTCCAGGCGAAGAATGCACTCTTCCACCAGAATCATGGCGGCTACTGCGGCAACAGGCTTGGTCAGTGAGGCGATGCGGAAGAGGGTATCGCGCTCCATGGGAACCTTGCCATGAACCTCCAAGGTGCCCAGAGCCTCAATGTGGACCTCCCCGGCACGGGCTACCAGATAGACCAGGCCAGGCACATGGCCACGATCGACATGCCGCCCCATGACCAGGGAGAGGTGGTCCAGCTTGTGCCTATGGAACGAAAGACTGCTCATTGCAGCTGGCAGGTTATGGGAAATAGCAATTCCGGCCTCCCGCAGGCCTGCGTGCCACGGGAGGAAGCAAAAAAGGAATCAAGGTTGCGGCGTTTTTGCGGCAGCTTCTGACACGCGCTTCAGGTCGGCCAGGCCTTTTTCAAAGTCGCCGCCGATCATTTTGTCCATGTTCATCACCAGACCAAAGGCTTTGGAGATGAGGTTTTTCTCACCGAGCATGGTCCAGTCAACGGCGGTCTTGTTTCCCTCCGGCTTGAAGGTGAACTCTGCGGTATTGGTGGCCGCGAAGGGCTTGATGAACTCCAGTTTGATCTTCACCAGTTCTCCCGGGCGGCTTTCCAGAATGGTCATGCGACCTTCCCCCACCTGATTGTTGCCCGCCCAGGCGTAGCTGGATCCGGTGCCAGATGCCGGTCCTTCGAAGGTCTGTTTCATCTGAGGGTCCAGCTTGGCCCAGGGGGACCAAGTTTCCCATTTGTGGAAGTCGTTTACCTGGTCAAATACGGTGCCAGCGGGAGCCTCAATGGTTGTAGAGCGGGCGACGCGAAAATCCTTGGGCTGGAAGGCGGCCACGACGAAAACGATGCCGACGATTAGAACGAGAGCGAGGATGATTTTGGTGAACATGAGCAGCTGAGGAGGGAGTTGAAGATGAAGTGCGAGCGAGAGCGAAGTTTGATCTTGTTGAGGGAATTCCAGTGCTTGGAGGGATCGTCTGTCGCCCACACTTTGGGTGTGTGGAGGGAGAGAATGATCTTGCAGGTTGCAACCGTTGCCAAAGCATCTTTTTTGTCACCCTGGCAACGGTCGAATTCTTCATCCTACTGGAGACGTTTTGCCTCGAACTTCATTAGGACTGTCCAGGCGCCGTCTTCTTCCTGGATGGAGGAGGTGAAGACCTTGTGGTCGTCAGACTTGAACTCGGTGACATCCTGAAAGCGGGAGAGGGGAGCTTCGCGGAAGGGGAAGGGCCCTTCGGTTTCCATGGTCAGCTTGTTGCCGGTAGCGTCCACCGTGCCTTCGGCAAGCCAGCGATAGCCGCTCATGGAGTCCACCACGGTGGCGATGTACTTTTCCTTGTCCGGGTCGTAGCCGACGGTGACAAGCTGGGTGTAAGGCATCTCCGGATTGTCGCTCTCAATCACCGTATGGGCCCAGAAGCCGCCGATGGACCGGACCGTTTCAATGCCGCTGAGCTGCATGGCTGGCTGGCCGGGCATGCAGTTGGCTTCGCCTTTGGAGGACCACGTGCCGACCAGGCGATCCAGCCACTGGTGTTGCTTGGAGGGAGGATTCATGTCTCCACAGGACTGGCTGGGGGCTTCGGCTTCGAGGGTGGCGTTTTGGCTCATGGTAGTATGGGGTGGGTGGTTTGGAGGTTTGTTTGTCGGTTCTAGCGTGAAGAAGACTTCAGGAATCAATCTGCGTGGCAGCAGGTCGATTCGGGGACGGGCTCCTGGTATTTGTCATGGTGACGGGTCCAGAAGATGCCCTGGCCATCGAGATCGGGCATGCCGCCCCAGCCTTCGCCCCGCCCAAACGGCGTGAGGTCCAGGAAGTGCAGCGTGCCCAGGACCATCTCCATGCCGCGACCATAGGTGGAGTAGGTGTGGTAAATTTTGTCGTCGAGGGCTAGGAAGACGCTGATCCCAGGCTGCTCACCCTGGATGTGGTAGGTCTCACCCTTTCTCTCGAGGGTGGCCTTGTCCTGGTAGTTGTATTCCACTGGCGTCACGGACTCATCGGTGGTCACATGGAAGTCGTAGTTGAAGTCACTGCCGAAGGAGGAGTACCAGGGAAAGGTCCAGCCCATCCGATCCTTGAACGGGGCGATCTTTTGTAGCGGAGCCCGGGAGATGAAGGCCAGGGTGGTGTCCCTCTCGTGGAAGTGGGAGAGATGCCCCACGTTGTCCGCCATGAAGGAACAGCCCGAGCAGCCCTCGTCCCAAGGCTCACCGGACTTGCCGGGCGGAGGGTCACCGGGCTCAAACATAAAATGGTAGATCACCAGTTGGTGGCGTCCTTCGAAGAGATCCGGCAGGCTCTTTCTACCTGCGGGGGTGTCGAAGGCATAGTCCTTGGCAATCTCCACCATGGGGAGCGCCCGGCGGGCTTCATTTAACAGGTCCCTCTGGCGGGTCAGTGCTTTCTCGTCGGCAAGCAGAGCCTTGCGTTGCTCCAACCATTTTTCTGGCGAGACTACCTCTGGTGTTTTGAAATTTTGGGGGCTCATGGCGGTCTTGGTCCTTTCTTTCAAGGTCTCGACGAACCAGCGGATGTCTGGAGGACAAATCCGTCAAAGTTTTCCAAATAACCTCCAGAGCGGCTCTGAATTCGGGAGATCGCGGAGACTAAGAACCGGGGAGAGCGTTGCCAGCCCTTGCCGCAGAGTCGGAGGTGCCCACATGGTCATTTGCAGCCAGGAACTGATGCTAAAAACTTAACTCCCTTAAACAAAATTCCGCTTGCACACTTCATATTCCGTGCTTGTTTTCAGGCTCCACACATTGCCGTGAACCACCGCCGCCAAGTAGGCGGAGACAGTTTCAACCATGAGCCAAACCGCAACCAACGAAATCAAGTCCTTCCAGCTTCACGAGAAGGACACCGGCAGCGCAGACGTGCAGATCGCTCGTCTCACTGACCGCATCAACCACCTGACGCAGCACCTCGCCACGAACTCCAAGGACCATTCGTCCCGTCGCGGCCTGCTCCAGATGGTTGCCCGCCGCCGCAAGCTTCTTGACTATCTCAAGGTCACTGAAGAGGGGCGTTACGCCAGTCTGCTGAAGGCGCTCAAATTGCGCCGCTAAAGTTTTTGCCGAAAGGCGGGGCTCCAAAGGTCTCGCCTTTCTGCTTTCAGGATCGCAGACCCTAGGTCTGTACGGGCACCGGGAGCTGTTTCCCGAGCGGCCCTTTTCCTGTTTTTAGCATCAGCATTCGCATCCAAACGGGTTGGCCGGATGCCAACCCGCCCGCGTAACCGGGCACTTGCCTCCCAATCAATTCAGGCAAGCGTCACTCATGTCTCCGTCAACCGGAGCAGAGTAGACAATCGTCCGGGCGCAATCCGACCTAAAACGTTAATCTTAAAGATTTTAGACCATGTCTATTCACACTATCACAGCCGCGCTTCCCAACGGCGACATCACCATCGAAACCGGCAAGCTGGCGAAACTCGCTGACGGTGCCGTGACCGTCCGTCAGGGTGACACCATCGTCATCGTGACCGCTGTGTCCGCTACCAAGGTGAAGGAAGGCCAGGACTTCTTCCCCCTTTCCGTCGAGTACAAAGAAAAGGCTGCTGCAGCCGGCAAATTCCCCGGTGGCTACTTCAAGCGTGAAGGCCGTCCGACCGAGAAGGAGATCCTCACCTGCCGCATGACGGACCGCCCGCTGCGTCCTCTTTTCCCCAAGGGCTACTACTACGACACCCAAATCGTCGCCCTTTTGCTGAGCGCAGACGGTGAGAACGATGCCGACATCATCAGCATCAACGGCGCTTCCGCCGCCCTCTGCGTGTCCGACATTCCCTTCGCTGGCCCCGTGGGTGCCGTGCGTGTGGGTCGTGTGAACGGCCAGTTCGTGCTGAACCCCACTCACAGCCAGCGCGCCAAGAGCGATCTGGACCTCGTGTACGTGGGCAACAAGAGCGAAGTCATCATGATCGAAGGCGCTGCCAATGAGCTGCCCGAAGCTGAGTTCATCAAGGCTCTCGCTTTCGCCCAGGAACACGTGCAGGTGCTCGTGGCCGTGCAGGAAGAACTCCGCGCCAAGGCTGGCAAGGTGAAGCGCGAAGTGCCGCTCATGCTGGTGAAGGACGAACTCCTTGAGATCGCCTACGAAGTCGCAGGCAGCCGCATCGAGGCCGCCATCTATCGCCCCAGCAAAGTGGAGCGCAGCAAGGCCGTGGGAGCCCTGCGTGATGAAGTGGAAGCCGCCATCAAGGCCCGCTATCCCGAGTCCGGCAATTTCGAAATCAGCCAGGCGTTCGACTACCTTCAGAAGAAGGCTTTCCGCGTGGCCATCCTGGACAAGCAGACCCGCGCTGACGGCCGTGGCATCGACCAGCTCCGCCCCCTCAGTGGCGAGACTGGCCTCATTCCCCGGTCCCATGGTTCGGCCCTCTTCGCCCGTGGCGAAACTCAGGCACTCGCGCTGGCCACTCTGGCTCCGCTCGATGAAGCCCAGGAAATGGACAACTACGCCGGTGGCGAAACCACCAAGCGTTTCATTCTGCACTACAACTTCCCTCCCTTCAGCGTGGGTGAAACCGGCCGTTTCGGCGGTCAGAACCGTCGCGAAATCGGTCACGGCGCACTCGCTGAGCGCTCCGTTGAGCCGGTGGTGCCTTCCTCGGAAGACTTCCCGTACGCCATGCGCGTGTCCAGCGAAGTGATGGAATCCAACGGTTCCACCTCCATGGCCAGCGTTTGCTCCGGTGTGATGGCCCTCCTCGACGCAGGTGTGCCTCTCAAGCGCCCCGTGGCAGGGATTTCCGTCGGCCTTGTCAGCGAGTACGACGCCAACAACCAGATGAGCCGCTACCTGACGATGCTCGACATCATCGGCAGCGAAGACCACTTCGGCGACATGGACTTCAAGCTTTGCGGCACCGAACTCGGTGTCACCGGCTTCCAGCTTGACCTCAAGCTGCCAGGCATCCCGTTGAGCATCCTCAACGAAGCCATCGTCAAGGCGGTGACCGGCCGTACGAACATTCTCGAAGTGATGAAGAGCGCGATCGCTGCTCCCAAATCCCTTAGCGAGTTCGCTCCCCGCATCGAGAAGACCAAGATCAACCCCGACAAGATCGGTGAGCTCATTGGGCCTGGCGGCAAGAACATCAAGGCCATCCAGGCCGAGTCTGGTGCGGACATCAGCATCAATGACGACGGCACCGTCCTCATCTATGCCAGCTCCAGGGAAGCCCTTGAGCGCGCGCTTGAGCTCGTCAACAACACCGTGGGTGAAGTCGAAGTCGGCAAGAACTACACAGGCCGCGTGGTCAGCACGACCAACTTCGGCGCCTTCATGTCGCTCGGCGGCAAGAAGGACGGCCTGATTCACATCTCCGAACTCGCTGACTTCCGCGTCAACGTGGTGGAAGACGTGGTCAAGGTGGGTGACGTGGTCACTGCCAAGTGCATCGGTGTGGATGACAAGGGCCGCGTGAAGCTCAGCCGCAAGGCAGTGCTCAAGGAAAAGGACACCGCCGCCGTGGCCTAAGCTTCGGTCCTCTGACAGCCATTTGAGCCTCAAGTCCTCCCTGGCGGGGACTTGGGGCTTCTTGGTTTTTACGGCCATGGAGTTCTCCGGCCGTTCCCATCACCATCTGCCAGACAGCGCTGCAACTGCTTGAAATGCAGCGCATTCTCGCCACCACTGTCCCGCTCCATCCCACGCATGAATTCCCCCTGGACCGCACGTCTCATCCTTCTCGTATTCTGGGCCCTCATCTATTTGCCCGGATTAGGAGACCTGGAGATCAAGGGGGAGGAGTGGCGGCGCACAATTCCAGGGCGGAACATGCTGCAGAATGGCGACTGGCTGGTGCCCCGTTCCGGAGGGCTTCCCTATGTCCGCAAGCCGCCGCTGATCAACTGGATCAGTGCGGTGAGCTTCAAGACCACTGGAGTGGTCAATGAATGGACGGCAAGGCTCCCGAGCGTGTTGACGATTCTGGTGGCAAGCCTGGGCATGTTTGGGTTCTCCCGCCGCTGGATGGGAAACAAGGCAGCGCTTGTTGGTGGATTGTTCTTTCTAGCGAGCGTGGGGGTCATTGAGAAAGGCCGTATCGCGGAGATTGAAGTTTACTACATTGCCTTCACAGGGCTGGCTTTCACGGCGTGGATGGCGGGGTTCAAGGGCAAACTCAATCCGTGGGCGGCATGGTTGTGGGTGGGACTTTTCCTGGGGCTGGCCATGCTGGCCAAGGGGCCCATGCATCTGCTCTTCTTTTATCTGCCAGTGGTTGGAGCCTGTTGGGCAACCCGCCGCTGGAAACAACTGTTTAGCCTCCCTCATCTCGCGGGTTTGCTGCTGTTCTTCGCGATCACTCTCGCATGGGCGCTTCCCTTCATTTCCTCGTACGCCCAGCTCATGGGCATTCAGAAAATGGATGTGCTGAGCACCTGGGGAAATGAGGTTTCCAGTCGCGTTACGGGTGAGGAAAAGACCAGCGCCTCTGACTGGCTGATCCGTGGGCCCAAGGCCCTGGTGATGTTCCTGCCCTGGATCCTGCTGGTGCCGCTCTGGTGGCGTAAGGCTGCTTTGGAACGAGCCTTTGGGGACCCGGACTCCCGCAAGACCTTTGACGGCTTGAAGTGGGGTGTAGTGGCAGGGTTTGCTTTCATGATTCTGATCCCCAGTTCCAGCGCCCGCTATGTGGCTCCGCTGCTGGCACCGGTCCTGTTGATGATTGCCTGGGTCCTTGTGGAGGGCGGCACCGAAGCTACCCAACGGCAGCGCACGGCCTGGCACTGGGTCAACCGGGTGTTCTTTGTCCTGGCCATGGTGGCTATCGGCGTGGCGGCGATTCTCTACTGGCCCTCATCACTGATCAGCGTCGCCGTCTGGGCGGCCGGCATCACCGTCCTTACGCAGATGGTGCTGCGCCAGGTGAAGCAAGAGGGGACGCTTGCAGTTGTCTCCCTGACACTCGTGACCGCACTGGCCACCGCCTTACTCATGGGTGGGTTCATCCGGATTGGTCACCACATCATGTCCCAGCGGGAGGACGTGAGGTCCACGGCGCTCGCCATTCGCAAAGCGATGGGCGACACTTCTGAAGGGCGGCTTCTGATCTTCCACTTGGGCCAGATGCCCTATCCGTTCTATCTGCCGGAAACTTCTCTCGAGCTTGATACCCTGGAGCAGATCCCTCAGGATCAGCCGTTCCGCTGGATGCTCACCGGCACCAAGACAGACGAGGGCTTCCGCCCGTGGTTTGAACGGCGCTTCGGTCCGGCCGAGACCGTCGCGGAGTTTGAGCGCACCTGGGGTGATCAAGGCAAGCGCGGCGAGCGCATGGTGCTCGTCCGCTTTGCGGGGCACGCCAAGGGTGGGCAGGAGTAGGGGAAGCTGGTCTTGTTTTTCAAGACTGGCTTCTGGCGCATTGTTTAACGTCTGCGGCGGAAGAACAGAGCGCCCATTCCGAGAAGCAGCAGGCAGATCCGCCCTGGCTCAGGGACGACGACGAGAATGCCATGGCTGGCAAATAGGGAGGTGTCCCACTTCAGGTCGGCACCGTAGGCCGAGAGGTCGGGGAGGTCGAGGTCATAGAGGCCATTGTCAGCTCCGGTGCGGAACCGGTCGCCAATGGTGAAACCATTCAATGCAAGCGTACCCCCTGAATTGACGACCGCCCAATCCATGAGGTCCCAGGCATCTCCGGCCTTCGGTGAATAGGCGCTGAAGTTGAAGTCGATCACCCCTCCGGAGATGAGATTGATGTTGTTGCCAACTTCAACTCTATCATTTGCGCCCGCCACCCGATTTGCGGCATTGGTGTAGGCCGCCACGAGGTTGTTACTCCCATCATAGAAGGCAGAGTCCTGGCCGATGAAACTGATGCCATTGCCTGCTGCCCGGAATTCAAACTTCGCGGTCGCGGCATCCATAGTCAGGTTCGATGAAGCGCCCGCGATCACCAGCGTGCCAGAGCCGCTGCCGCCATTGTCTCCCGGTGCCAGGATGCCACCAGCGTTGAGATTCACGCTGCCGTTGACCGTTCCTGTGCCTGCGAGGGTGGCGGTGGATTGCACCGTGGCGGCGCTGGTGATGGAGCCAGCATTCAAGCGGCCGACCTGAAGGACGCCCTGAGATACGGTTGTACTTCCACTGTAAGTGTTGGTGCCCTCTACGACCAAGGTCCCCGTGCTGGTTTTGGTAAGCCCCCCGGTGCCATTGATTGAAGCGAGATTCTTCAGAACACCAGACCGGAAGTTGAGCTGGGCGATTGCAGCGGACGCCGTTCCGATGGCCTTGTTGGTCATGTCGAGCGTGGCTCCATCCAGGGTGATGGTGGCGTTCTCAGTTCCTGCTCCGCCTGTGCGAATGATATTCCCGGTCACGGTGACGTTGCCGCCCGTGAGATTGAGCAGAGAGGTGACGGTGCGCCCAGTGCCAGCATTTGCCATGTTGATGGCGGTTCCGCTGCCAGTACCGAAGTTCACATTGCCCCCGGACACATTGATGGTGGCGGTGGAGGTGCTGGTAGCGGTGCCTCCCACATTGGCTGCCATCGTGATGGTTCCAATCGTCGTGGTCGGCGTGCCAGCCAAGGCACTGTCCCCGAGATTCAAGGTGGCGGTGGCACTCCCATCGCCTCCGGTTCTGTTGGCCATCACCAGGGTGGTGACATCCAGCGAGCCGTGATTGAAAGAGAGCGTGGCTGTCGCTGATCCGGTGAGTTGCGACCGTTGCGCCATGGTCATCGTCGTCACACGGAGGTCGGCGAAGTGATTATCAAGATCGACGACGGAGACCATGTTGCTGCCGGTGCTGCCCGTCGTGTTGATAATGTTGAAGTTGGTAACGCGCGAGGTGCCACCGGTGAGGCCGCGGATTGTAACGCTGCCGGTGGTGTCGGTGGCATCGAAGAGAAGGTTGCCTCCAGAGCGAATGGTGGTCCCTGCAGAGCCAACGTTGATGGTGGTGGCGTTCAAGGTGTTGGTCCCTGAACCCAACGTCATAGTGAAGGTGTTGAGGCCAAGTCCCACCCCGTTGCCAATGTGGATATTGGTAGCCGTGATCGAGTTGTTGGTGGCCAGCCTCAGGCTGGAGAAGGTGCCACCCGTCCCGCTGGAGGTGTCACCAATCCGCAAGCTCCCCGTGCCCAGTGACGCGGTGAAGTTGCTCAGACCGGACATGTCAACGATGGACCCGTTCGTGTTGCCACTCCCGCTGGCTCCACCGAGCAGGATGTTTGCCGCGGCGCCGGACACCACAAAAGAGCCGCCGCCCGAAAAGACCGTGCTGGTTGAAACTCCCGCCGTCGTGCTTCCGAATGTGACACTCCCATTGACCTGGAGCGTCTTTCCCGTGCCAATCTTGATGCTGTTGGCGGTGGTGTTGACCGTGCTGGATACCACGAGGCCGCCGAGGGTCTGGTCGAAGTCTGTGAGATCGAGCGTGCCAGTCAGTGCGGTGTTGTTGCCCAACGTCACGGTGCTGGTGCTGACGAGTGCATTGGTGGTGCCAATCGTCAGCGTGCCATCCCCAATAATGGTGTTTCCTGCGAAGGTGTTGACTGCTTTGAGAACCAGGTTCCCAGAGCCAAGCTTCTGAAAATTGACCAACGCATCTCCGCTTATCACGTTCTCAATCGTGGCGGTAGTGCCGGCATTTGTAGAAAGGGTGGCGGTACCAGTACCGGCGAGCCGAATCCCTCGGCCCGCGTCATTGATCAGCAAGGTCGCAAGGGCTTGCAGTTGGGCTCCTGCTTGGATGGTAAGATGGTCTGCGGCTGCGGAAAGGGGAGTCGCACCGAGACTGCTCTCATCGTTGATCTGAAGTGTGCCAACCAATACAGTAGTCTTCCCAGTGTAAGAATTGGCTGCCGTGAAGGCCAATACGCCGTCTCCCAGCTTGATGATATCGCTACCCCCTGTGATTTCGTTGGCCAGGGTGGCGGTGGTGCCGGCATCGGTGGAGATTGCCACTGTGCCGCCGTTTCCAATGGTGATGCCTCGCCCGGCATCGTCAATTGCCAGATCCTTGGTAGTTTGAAGTGTGGTGCCCGCTTCCAGATAAAGGTAGTCTGATGCTCCGCTGACTGGAGCCGCGCCAAGGCTGGCTTCAGAGTTGATTTTCAAAGTGCCTTGTAGCACTGCTGTCTTCCCACTGTAGGCGTTTGCTCCATGCAAAGTAAGCGTGCCCACACCTTGTTTGGAGAGAGACGCCGCACCAGAAATCTGCCCCGTAACAACCAGGGAGGAGATCCCCCCGTTGATGGCCCAAACTTGATTGGTCCCCATGGCGATGCGGTTGCCAACAAAGATTTCTCCAGCGCCCGCGTCCAGAGTGAGGCCGTTTTGTCCTGCAAGGGTGAGGGTGCTAGTCCCGCCTACCGTGGTGTTGCTCCCACCACCGCCTGATCCACTCATGAAGGTGACGGACTTGACCGTCAGATCTGCGCCGATAGTGGTGGCAAAGTTGGCACCAGCTACCGCTGAAAAGTAAAGGTCGCTGTCTGCCCCAGGGCCCACCAAGGTGTCTGTAAGACCGTCCACACCTGTAGCCCAGTTGGTGTTGCCTCCTGCCTGAGCACCGTTCCAGACGCCGGTCCCTGAACCTGAGAGGTCTCCTTTCCAATAGTAGGTCGTCGTAATGGGGGCTTGTGCCACAGCATTGAGGATTAAGTTATTGGTCCCGGTGTTGTCGAGGGTGTAGACATAGTTCCCAGGATTGAAGATGGTGCCCAGAGAGAATGCAGAATAGCTCGTGGAGCTATTGCTCTGGACGAGGGTACGGCTCAGGGAGCTTCCCGAAAGTGCGCCTGAGACGTAGATATCGGTGGCCACTGCGCCTGCCGTCGAGAAGGTCTGGCCAGCTCCAAGCACGAGGCGATCACTGCCACCGCTATTGACACCAAAGCCAATCGTTGCGCTCGTTGTGCTGCCTATGGCCACAACATTGCCAGAGCCCGTGAAGGTGGTTGTCACCGCTGTCCCCGTTGAGGCACTGTTGAAGTTCAGACTCGTTCCATCTGCTGTTGTTACTCGGGTGAGAGTGGGTGTCGCGAACTTCAAATGCAAACTGCCGCTATTGACTGCAATTTCCCCGTTGAGACTGCCTGCGCCTGATATGTAGAGGGTGCCAACGCCTTCTTTTTCAAGGCGAGACTCGGGGCCGCCCGAGATGCCGCCCTGAATGGTCAGCAGACTTGCGACCTCGATGTTGGCCACAAGACCATGCAGGGACACGCTTTGATTCGTGCCGAGAATGGTGTCCAGCCCCGTCGACTTCAAGGTGGTGTCGTGATGGAGCTCGATAGTGTTCCCTGAACTGTTGTTTCCAAGGGCGAGATTGCTGTCAAACTCCAACGTTCCTTCACGCACAATTGTGCTGCCCGCGTAGCTGTTGTTCCCGGTCAGGACGATGGTGCCGACACCACTCTTAACCACAGTGCCGCTTCCGGAGATGGACTGAGCGTGAGTACGACTCCCAGAAGTTTGATGAAGCACAAGGCGGGCGTTGTTGACGATGGCACTTTGCCAGTTGGTGACATCTTGCAGCAACAAGGTTCCACCGTTGATCGTGGTCAGACCACTGTGCCGAATGTTTGCGCCAATCAGACTCTGCGTACCTGTCCCTTGTTTGACGAGATTGAGTTTGGCCGCATCGGCTGCGCCGGAAGACGCATCGCGCATGAATCCGTTGAAAGTGAAGTCTGCGCTGCTGCCCACTGTCAGGGTTCCGGATGAACTCACGACATCTGCCTCGCGATTTTCGATCACCCCCCAGGTGCTGGTGTCGCTGATTCCAGCGACTGTTTCATTGAAACCAAGGAGCTTGAAGTAGGCGCTTTCACCACTGGTCCCGCGGAAACTGATCACGGCAGTGTCCACGATCTGCTCATTGGCTCCCAAGGCTACCACGGCATCATTGCTGTTGTCCGTAATTGTACCCAAATTGCCAATTTGGAGATTTCCGTTCACAGCCGCGTTTGTGGCACCATTGAGCACCAAGGAATTGACGGTGCCGCTGTTGACGCTGGTGTGCGCCACCACGAGCGTTCCTGTAAAGGCGGAGGCGCCTTGGATGGTGACTTGACCAGCGCTGGAGCTTGAACGCGTGATCAGCGTCAGTGTTGCGTTTGATGTGCCGGTCAGGGTGAAATCAATGCCATTGGCGAAGGTTTGGTCGGCGGCCAATGCAGCGTTGAGGGTGCCGCCTGCGTTATTAATGGTGCCAAAACGAGTGGAAATGTCCTGAATGAAGCTCGCGTCGAGCAGCACGGTGCCCCCTGCGAGGTTTAGCTTGCCGGTCCCGATGTTCGCCAAGGACGAGATCTGCAAAGTGCCTTCGTTGACGTAGGTTCCACCACCGTAAGTGTTCGCTGCACTGAGCACCAAAGTGCCGCGGCCGGATTTCACCAAGGCCGCGCCGGTAGATGTGAGCGAGGATCCGATGTTGGCAGTCAATGTTGGCGTGGTGGAGGCAGAGGAGGGGTTCACCACATGGATGATGTACTCATTGGTACTGCCGACTGTGATGCCGCCGTCGAAACCATTGAGGTTGGTGGTGTAGCTCCCTGCAACAGCGCTCGTGTTTAACGTAAAGAGGAGTGCCCCGCTGGTGATGGCGAGCGATTGTCCGGAACCAGTGCCGGAAATGCTGGTGGTGGCAGCGGCGACATTGTTGTTGTGGAGGACGAGAGAATTGATGGATTTGCCAGCGAGACCCGACAAGGCACCGGTTTGTGACTCTCTGACGTTGTCAGTGCTGCCAGCTGCGGAGTAGGTGTTGTACTCGTTGGTCAGGTCGAGTGGGCGCAGCCCCACGTTGTCGACATAGGTCAGGAAGGTGTTTCCCATGTTGCCATCTGCCAAAGTTGCGCCGATGGATTCACCAATCGCCCAGGGGACGATGCTGACGTTTTTGTTGGATGCACCGGACGCTCCGCCGCCCCCCACCATGCCACTTTGGAGAAAAGCGGTGTCATTTGCGTCTGCGATCTTGAAGAAAGACCGTTGGTTGGCAGTGGCCCCGAGGCCTCTACCACGAACGTTGAGAGTGCTGCCAATGCTCCTGGTCCAGCCATTTCCAATTAAGGACACCGTGGAGCTGGCGTCGCCATTGGCCTCCAGGGAGGCGTAGTTGGCACCACTGACAATCTCCAGGAGACCAAAGGTTTCAGGTTCTCCTGTGTTGTTGTCCGTGCGGATAGAGAGCCCTCTCGGTCGGGATTCTCCCGCCAAAGTACCGTTTGCGGATTGCAACGTGATCTTGGCATTATCAGAGAGCCGGTCGTTGGGGGCGGAGTCGTCGTTGTTGTCGAGGAGGATGCTGCCGGAGTTGTTGATGGCAAAGCTCGTGGCGGCGTTCAGTCTCCCCGCTGATCCTGCCAGGATGAATGTCCCGCCGTTGACGATGACCTTGCCGGTGAAGCCCGTGTTGTTGCCGGAGAGCTGCAGGTTGCCGGCGGTATTGGTCTTGATCAGCGTTCCGCTGCCAGTGAGTAATCCAGCAAAGCCGCTGGAGGCTGTTTGATTGACCGTGAGGGTGCCGCTGCCCAGCAGAATGGTTCCTGCGCTGACATTGTTGTTGTCGGCGCCTCCCAGTCGTCCGGTCGTCTCCGTCGAGTTGTTCAGATCGAGGACGGCACCCTGACGCATGAAGATGCTGGTGGTGTCGCCAATCGCGCTGCCTCCTGAAACTTGCAGCGTGCCCTGGCTGATTGTCAGCTGGCTGCTCGTCAGGAAAGTGTTGGTTCCTGTAAGGATCAGCGTTCCATTTCCGCTTTTGGTAAGCCCGCCCAGACCAACGAGGTTCGATCCGATGGTGAGGCTCCCACTGGTATTTTCCTGGTGGATGATCAGGTCGGCAGTGGGCGTCGTGGCAAGGCTCTCGATTTCGCCGCCGGAAATGACGACATCGTTGGCTCCGACATTCGTCGTAACGAGAATGCCACCCGAGCTGATCTTAAGGCGAGAACCAGAGGCGATATTCAGGGCAGCTGCCGCAGGGGCGTCAAAGGTGAGGCTCGCGATAGTGTTGATACCCTCCAAGGTGTTCGTCAAGCTGCCCGTGTTGACCACGTTCTCACCATTCAGCCATGTCTTGACGTTGTTTTTGGCGGACGTCGTGGCCTGGATGATGTTACCAGAGCCGTCCACGGCCGCGATCCGCTGGATGCCGCCTGCGGTCACCGTGGCCCACCCAAGGACTCCTGCGGCTGCGGTGGTTGTCGCCTTGCTGTTGGCAGATGAATACTGGAAGTTCACCGTTCCGCCGTAGGAGGTACGGGTGAATGTTGTCATGGCCAGGGTCGTTGATTGGGTGCCCGCCGAGTTGATCGCGATATTGGTACGTCCGGGTGTGATGGTGGTGGTGCCGGTCACGTTTTGTACCGTATCTGCTGTCGCATTCCCATTGAGGATCAGGTTGATGCTGGCTCCCCGGTTTGGGTTGGTTGAGCCAAGCGTAAGTCCCGCGCCAATTTTGCTCGTGTTTGACGTGGTGTAGTCCAGAATCAGCGTGCCATCCGTCACAGCGAGTGCGCCGGTCATGGCGCTGGTGCCGGCAAAGGTAAGGGTTGCCGATGTGGTTTTGGTAAAGGTGCCACCCGCCAGGGTGACCCCGGCGTCAATCAAGCCCTGCCGGACGTCAGCAGTGGTCAGCGTCAGGGTTTTGCTGCCAGTGATCTGCCCGCTGAGAGTGCTTGTGCCCAAAAACAGATCAGTGGCGACGGCATCGCCGAGCAACTCTAGAACAGTCGTGCCGGCAGATCCGTCTGCTGCCACGTTCAGGTCATCCACAGAGTTGAAGCCATTGTTGGCGGCAACGCGGAGTGTTGAGTTGCCCCGCACAAAAACATCATCAGCGGTAAACGCATTGGCGACATTCAGTATGAGGGTGCCGCCTTCCACTACGAGATCATCTTCGATAGTGTTGACCGCATTCAATGTCCAGGTGCCGGTGCCTCGTTTGTAGAGGTCGGGCGTTGCGGTGCTGGTGGCACCGTCATTGGCAGTGATGACGCCATTGAATACCCCGGTGCCGGTGCCGTCGAGAATGAGGATGCGGTTGTCCGTGGAGAATATGCCATTCAATGTCAGCACCGCGCCATTGGCACCGCTTGCCGCTATGGTCACGTCCGCTGTCGCGCTGTTGGAATCGATAATCCGATCAGTGGCGACGCTTGTATTGCCGACAAATTCGAAAGTTCCTGCGTTGAGAAGGATCGTGCCTGCACCAACGGTGGTGGGAGCTCCCAGGGAACTTGCTCCGGCGCCCACGTTGCCGATCGATGCAAATGAGAGTACTCCAGCGTCGATACGAATTGATCCTGTGAAGGTGTTGCCCACGTTGCTCAACAGCAGCCTGCCCGCCCCCAGCTTGGTCACGTTGGCACTTCCACTGATGATGCCGGAGAGTGTCAGTTCCGCAGACGGTGCAATGACGGTGGTGGAGTCCCCAACATCAATGGATCGCGTTCCGGATCCAAGGTCGACATTGGCGCTGATAAGAGAGGCGAGGGGATTGCCTGTGGCGGTGTAGGTGATGTTTCCCGCGAGAATGAGTTGGCCTCCACCTGCAGAGTCGATCACTCGTGAGTGGCTGGTAGCGGTGGAACCACCAAGGGCAAGGGAAGCGACCGTCTGGGAGAATCCGTTGAGATCGAATGTGGCGGTGGTTCCGGCTCCGATCGCATTCACGGTGAGAGCTGCCGCTGTCGGCAAAGCATTGCCAACGCCTAGACGCAGCGTTCCATCGTTGATGATCGTTTGCCCGGCGTAGGTGTTGGCGGCCTGAAGCACCAAGGTTCCCGTACCGCTCTTGGTGAGGTTAACTGAACCGGCGCCTGAGGTGGACAGAACCCCTGTGATGACAGCGTAGTCGCTTGTTGACGAGGCGTTGTCCACCACCGTGATGGTGCGCACCACGTTTGCAGTGGCGGTATTGTTCAGATCGATGGCGTTTTGCCAGGTCACCACATTGTTTGCACTAGTGGAGCCGAAGATGAGAGGGCCGGTTCCAGCCAGAAAATTGGTGGTGGAGCCCCAGACCAGGCCTGAAGTACCCAGGTTAACCGTCAAAGCACCCCCATTTGCGGCAAATCCGCCCCCATTGGCCGTCCATTGAACCTGGCCGACTCCGGTGCCAAGGCTCCTCGTGAAGCTGCCAGATTCGGCAGTGTTGTTGCTTTCATACACGCCGCCATCCAGGCGAATGTTGCCGGTCTGATTGTTGTCGAAGATGATCGAACCACCACTGAGCGTCCATGTGCCGGCATAACTTCCGCCCACACGAAGCGTGCCCGCTCCCGTCTTGTTAAAGCCAAAGGTGCCGGAATCGAGAAGCCCGCCACTGAGGTAGGCGTCGATCAATGCTGCCCCGTCATTGACTTGAATGATGCGGGCTGCACTGGTGGCGGCCAGTTGTATGGTATTGACGATCTCCACCGTGTGAGTGGCGTCAGCAGTACCCAGAATGAGGGTGCCGCTCACAAAGCCATCCACGCCCCAGGTCAACGTTTGGGCGGCCCCGCCGATGTTCACCTGCCGATTCGCTCCGTATGCTGCAAAGCCGCCTGAACCAAAGAACTGCACTTGACCTGCACCCGCACCCAGAGTGCGGGAAAAGTCGCCAGCTCCAAGTCCCAACACCCCACCGTTGAGACTAAGGTTGGCACCTGTGGCGCTGGCCCCGGTCCCACCAGGCAGCGCATTCACGTGGTTTAGCACCAGGGTTCCCGCAGTAATGATCGTGTTTGATGAGTAGCTGTTGGCACCGCCCAGATACAAAGTGCCTGCACCCAGCTTTTCCAACGTTCCGAGCCCTGTGATCTGACCATTGTAAGTCAGGGTTGTGCCCGAGGCGACATCCAGTGTCCCGCCACTCGCTCCCAGTTCCAATCCGCGTGTGTCGGCCAGAGTCATGGTGGCCGTGGTCTCCAATCGACCTCCATTCAAGATCAGGTGGCTGGCAGTGGCGGCTACCGGAGCTGCTCCCAGATTTGCGTCGGAGGAGATGCGGATGGCACCCGCATTGATGGTGGTAGATCCGGCATAGGTGTTGGCACCGTTCAACACCAGGACGCGGGCTCCTGCCTTGATGATCCCCCCATTCCGGATGACGCTGTCGATGGAAGCATCATTGTTGCCCCCGAGGAGGGAACTGGTTTGAACCGTGACGGTCCGGATGGCACCTCCCAGGTCCAAGATCCCGGTGCTTGCTGCTGCACCCGCCGCCGCCACGGTACCGGTGCCAGTGATGACCACGTTGCGTGCGTGAGTCGAAGCATCATTCATGTCCCGGTTGCTGTTGAACGTGATGTTGCCGTTAACCGTCAAAACTCCGTCCGCCCCCAGTCTGACCAGCGCGCCGGAGCCGGTTGCCGAGGTGATGTCCAGGCTGCCAATGGTTTCCTGAAATCCGTTGAGGTCGAGGACACTGAAGTTGGTGGTTGTGCTGCTCGTGACTGCGACGGCGGCCGTGTCTGCGATCTGCTCGTTGGCCAGCAGTCTGACGGTAGCGCTGGCACCGTTCGGCGTGAGGGACAGGTTTCCTGCGCCTGTGGCGTTTCCAGCAGCTTTGTTAAGTAGCAACGTGCCTTGGACCACGGTGGTGCCTCCGGTGTAAGTGTTGCCAGATGTGCCGGACAGTTCCAACACGCCATTGCCTGTCTTGGTGAGGCTTGCGGCGGTTCCCGAGTTGCTGATCACTCCAGAGAGCACCCCGCGATCCACCGTTGAGGTGGTATTGTCATTCACAACTACTGTGCGATTGGCAGCTCCGGCACCACTGTTGAGGTTGATGTCGTTGGTAAGGGTGGTGACCGCTGTGGAGGAGGCGTGGCTCAGGATGAGATTTCCTGTGCCATTGATGAAATTGGCCGCTTCCCAGGAAAGAGGGGAACCGGAGCCGCTGATGGTGACCGTCAGATCAGAAGTCGTTGCGGCGAATCCCCCGGAGGCATTGGTCGCCCAGCTGACCTGGTTGGCTGCGGTACCAATGGTGGCATTGTAGAATCCGGCACGGGCAACCACGCCTCCGTTTAGCAAGATGCCGTAGTTTTCAACCAGGGCATCGCCGCCTAGCGCTCCCTCCAAGACGGTAATGGTGCCACCGATATTGGGCACAGAGGTGACCAGCACCAGCCCCGCCCCATCTTTGTTCAGGTTGAACGAGGAGGGGCCGTCATCGATGAGTCCGCTAAATGCAACTGTGGCTCCGGTTCCCGCTGTAAGTGTAAGGTCTTTGGTCAGACTCAGATCGGACGTGATGTAACTTGTTCCGACAAAGGCGCCTGCTCCAATGCGAGTGGTGCCAGAGTTGACATTGATCACGATTGCATTGTCGAGAACGATGCCAGCGGCACCCAGGAGCAGGCTGGAATTGGCGCTGCCAGTGGAGTCTCCAACCTGGATCTGGGCGGTGCCAATGGCCCCTTGCGCCATGGCAAGCACGGTTCCGCCATTGATTCGTATCGTCGAGTTTGCCAGTATTCCGTAGGCGGGAGAGCCAAGCACCAAGGTGCCCAAGTTGGACTTCGTGATCGTGACCGCGCTGCCGTCATTGTACAAACTGGTAATGGTCAGGGTCCCGGTTCCGGTGCCATTTTGGCCGACATCAAAGGTCGGGCTTCCCGTGAGCACCAGCGAACTGAACGTCAAGCCATAGGCGGTGTTGTTGGTAGTTCCAGAACCCACACGCACGTTCAGTGTTTGTGTGCCCATCGACAACGTGCCCAACGTGTGGGTGATCCCAGCAGCGGCAGTGCCACTATTGCGCCCTGCATTGATGGTGGTGTTGCCCGTAACGCGCACGTTGTTGCCAAAGGTTGTTGAGGTATCCCATCTCAAGTCGAGGATGCCTCCTGCGAGTTCCAGGGAAGCCAAGGTCGCCCCCGTGCCGATGGAGGTGGCATTTCTCAGGCTGAGGGTCCCGGCATTCAGTGTCACCTTGGCCCCGGTGTAGTTGGCCCCGTACCCCACAGATTGTGATCCGATGACCAGAATCCCGTCCCCATTTTTGACAAGATTGCCCGTACCGCTGAACTGTCCTGCATCATTCAGGGTGTAGGTGAATCCGCTTCCTACAGTCACCGTGCCGCCGCCGGTGCCGATTGCCAGACGCTTGTCGTTGGCGCCTCCGGCAGTCGGGTCGAGTGAGGCGATGATGTTCAGGTTGCCCCCATTGACCAGCGTGGTGGTCATGTTTTCACCGCTGGTCGTTAAACCAAAATCACGGAAATCGTTGACCGTGAAGCGGGCATTGTCGACTACAATGCCGCCTTTGAAGGTGTTGCCGGTGTTGCTGAACACAAATTCACTGACCGCCGCTCCTTGCCCCTTCAAGGTCAGGGCTGCGTTTGCCACCACGTTGTTTGGTGGGCCGCCGCTGACAATGCCCGAGAGGGTGAAGGTGGTGGCACTAGTGTTGGTGAGCGCAAGGGTGTTTCCGGTCGCACTACCTGCCAGGTTGCCCAGAACGATGGCGCGGGCAATGGTGACGCTTCCGCCAGTGTAGGCCAGTGTGGCCACACTGGAAGCGGTGCCGAGGTCGATGGCGTTTGCGGAGTTTCCGAGGGCCGCATCAGAGGCAAACTGGAGCGTCCCGTTCTGGATGGCGACGCGCTTGCCGCTTCCGCCAAAGGTGTTCGCGTTTCCTAGAACCAGGGTTCCTGCACCTGTTTTGGTGAAGATCGTCGTTGTTGCGGAAGCACTGGCAGAGATGACGTTGTTGATCGTGGCCGTGAGTGCTGAGGCCACATTAAAAGTGCCAGACCCGGTGCCAAGATTGAGCGTGCCGGTATCGCCCAATGTGACTGTACCCTCTTCAAAGGTAATGCCACCAATGTCTTGGGCGCCGCTGACGCTCACGCCATAGGCGTTGGTCGCATCTGAACCCGCGCTAAAAATAGCGATACTGTTCGCGATCCATCCTGAAGTGGCGCTGGTGCCAGCGTTGTCAGTGGTCCAGAAGGTGTCTGTGCCCCAGGTGCCAGTTGGATTGCTACCGGCTCCTACAGTAGCGCCATTTCCATCCCAATACAATTGGGCGTGTGCCAGCGATCCCATGAGACAGAAAGTGCTCAAAAGGAATCGCATAGAGCGAGACCGGGGACGGAAGTGGGGTAGAGGGGACATGATCGACGGGTGCCGAGAAGTCATTGGGTGCAGGGTTTGTGCATCCTAAGTGCATACAACTCAGATCGTCGATGCAAAAATTTCAAAGCTGAATTTTCGGAAAACCAAGGTGAGGCGGCGATTGATCGACCCTCAAGATTCACTTGCCGATTGCAATAAATAACGCTGCGATTTTGTGCGCAAAAGTGACACAAAAAAGGCCTCGAGGATTCCCTCGAGGCCTTATGATCTGTACAATAGCGGCTCAGCCAATTCTCGCCTCACCGTCGCCCAGCAGTTTGCCAGGGACCATGTACGCGCGGACGTAGTCGGCGACGGCATCGTTCAGCGGGGTGATGGCGTCTTTGTAACCCAGCTGGCGGAGCTTGCTGATGTCGGCACAGGTGTAGTATTGGTACTTCTCCCGCAGGTGGGCGGGGAGGTCGATGAACTCGATGTGCGGCGGGAGTTCCAGAGCGCGGAAGATGCCGGTGACGAGCTGGAGCCAGGTGTGGGCCAGGCCGGAGCCCAGGTTGTACAGTCCGCCGGAAAGGGGATGGTTGCCGAGGAAAAGGGTCATGGCCACGGCGTCTTTCACGTAGAGGAAGTCGCGCATCTGCGCGCCATCTTTGAAATCAGGCCGGAGACTCTTGAAGAGTTGCACCTTGCCGTTCGTGAGGATCTGGTCGAACGCCTTGTTCACCACGGAGCGCATGTCGCCTTTGTGGTTTTCATTGGGGCCGTACACGTTGAAGTACTTCAGACCCACAACCCGCTTGGCGATGCCTGCACGCTGGGCGTAGAGATCGAAGAGATGCTTCGAGTAGCCGTACATGTTCAGAGGGCGCAACACGGAGATGTCCTGCATCTTGTCATCCATGCCATGGGCACCGTCCCCGTAGGTCGCCGCTGAGGACGCGTACACAAACTTCGCCCCCGTGGCGATGGCCCAGTGGGCCAGCACCTTGGTGTACTCGAAGTTGTTCTTCATCAGGTGGTTCGCGTCCCGCTCCGTCGTCGCAGAGTTCGCCCCCAGATGATAGATCACATCGAACTTGCCCAGCGACTCCGGCCGGTTCGTCACCGCGTCCAGCAGGTCCGCTGCATCCAAATAGTCGGCATACTTCAGCGCCACCAGGTTCTTCCATTTTTCATCCGTACCCAGGGAATCTGTGACGACAATGTTCTCCTCACCCCTCTGGTTAAGAGCCCAGACAAGTGCGGAACCGATGAAGCCGGCACCGCCGGTGACGAGAATACGGGAGGATGGCATGGAGGAAAGGGAGAAAGTTGAGGATCCCGCAAGCGGGATAGTTGAGGCGCTGCGCTGGTTTAGGCGGGCTGCGCCCGGGTTGAGGAGGATGATTCGCTGCGGGAGAGTTGGGAGTGGCGAAGCTTATGAATGCGCGCGGACAAGTCTGCGAGGGAGGTTCGGAGAGGGGAAAGGAGACTGTTGTCGATGAACTTGAGGTCAGAGCAAATGGTGAGCAAGCAACTGACCTCCATCAGGGAACTATAAGAGAGCTGGGAGAAGTGAGCCTGATCCTTGGCGCTGGTGCGGGCAGAGCCTTCAGCAAGATTGCACGCTACAGAAACGACCGCCCGGTTTAGCTGGGCCGCTAGACCGAAGAGCTCGGATTTCGGAAATCCACGTGTCAAAGCGTACACCTCCCCGACGAGTACCCGGGCATCGTTCCACACCCTCAACTTCTCGTAGGCGAAGAGTCTAGGCTCACGTTCTTCGTTCATAGGGTGCAGCAGGCATGGAAGACGCCCCGCTTATTTCCAGCGGAGCGCCTAAACCAGCGAAGCGTCTCAACCAACATCGTGCCTAAACCAGCCCCCTTGCGGGCGCCTAAACATTCATCCCAAAGTACTCATGCGCATTCGCATAGCAGATGCGCTTGATCATGGTGCCGACGAGTTCGTAGTCGTCGGGAACGAGGCCGTTTTCGACGTCGCGGCCGACGAGGTTGCAGAGGATGCGGCGGAAGTACTCGTGTCGGGGTGGGGAGAGGAAGCTGCGGGAGTCGGTCAACATGCCCACAAAGCGGCTGAGGAGGCCGGTGGAACTGAGGGAGTTGATCTGCCACTCCATGCCTTCCATCGTGTCCAGGAACCACCAGCCGGAGCCGAACTGCATGCGTCCGGCGATCCCCTGATCATTGCCCTGGTAGTTGCCGACGATGGTGGCAAAGACGTAGTTGTCCTTCGGGTTTAGGTTGTACAGCACCACCTTGGGCAGGTGGCCGCGCTGCTCCAGAGTATCGAGGTAAAACTTGAGCCCGGCGGCATGCACAGGATCGTCGATGGAGTCGCAACCGATGTCGCGCCCGAGTTGGTTGAAAAGGCGCGTGTTCGTGTTGCGCAGAGCCCCGAGGTGTAGCTGCTTGGTCCAGCCTTTTTCCGCATCGAGCTGGCCGAAGTAGAGCATCAGATAGGAACGGAAGCGGACGACATCGCTGGCGGTGAGGGCCTGATTGGCGCGGGCCTTGTCGAAGATCGCCTTGGCTTCGGCGTCGGTCGCCGTCTCTGTGTCCATCGCGGTGAGTCCGTGATCGCTGAGGCGACCGCCCACGGAGTGGAAGAAGTCGTGACGCTTGCGGAGGCCGGTCAGAAACGAGTCAAGCGTGTCACAGGCCTCGCCGCTCACCTCAGCGAGCTTGTTGGTCCACGTGTTCCAGGCGTTGAGATCCTCCAGGCGCATTCCCGCGTCGGGACGGAAGGTCGGATAGGCCTTCACGGGGAAATTGGAGAGCTTGGCCACTTCCAGGTGATGTTCCAGGGAGTCAGTCGGATCATCGGTGGAGCACACCACGCGCACATTCGAGCGGGTGAGGAGGTTCCGGCACGAAAATTCGGGCGTGGCCAGTTGCTCATTGCAGCGGTTCCAGATGGACTCGGCTGTCGACTCGCTCAGGAGTTCGTCCACGCCGAAGAATCGCTTCAGTTCCAGAGCCGTCCAGTGGTAGAGGGGGTTCCGGAGCGTATTGGGCACCGTCTTGGCAAACGCGAGGAACTTCTCCTTCCAAGGAGCCTGGCCTGTGACATGACTCTCAGGCACTCCGTTGGCGCGCATGGCCCGCCATTTGTAGTGGTCACCGCCCAGCCAGATGTGAGCCAGACTCTCGAAGCGCTGGTCACGCGCGATCTCGTCTACCGGCAGATGCGTATGGTAGTCGTAGATCGGCTCGTTCTCCGCAAACTCGTGGTACAGGCGGCGAGCTGCCTTGGTCGTCAGGAGGAAGTCGTCATGGATGAATGCCATGTCCCGACCTAGCGCGTCAGGGGGGGCATCTCAAGCAGGAAGTGCAGGAGTTGCCCTGCCTCTGTGCATACAAAGCCCTGCAAGTGACGGTCAATTCATCCGGTCCTCACACCAGACGTAGCCCGGGGAGTAAACGGCTCCAATCTCTGCGTTTTCCAGGTCATGCCCCGCTGTGGCGGTGAACCAGGCTTCGCCCGGGGAGTGGACCGAAGGGTAGAGCCATTCTTCATCCCCAATGATCAGCCGGGGAATGAGCGCCAGACCGGTGTTCTCCACCTCCCAGCGGAGCACCAGAGGATAGGGAACGAGGCTCGATGGCCAGAGGGAAGGGTCCAGCCAGCCAATCAGACCGGAATTGTTGGCGGTGTCGGTGATTTCACCGGTGGCCAAATTGATGCGAATGCCAAATTCCACAGGAAACTCGCCGCCGTCACTCCGCAGGGCAAACAACAGGGTGGGGTGGGGGGCAGGGTTGGTGGTGGCGATCTGGAATCCGAAAGTGTTCGTGCGACGACCGACTCGAACCGTGCCAAACCCTTTGGTAAGGAAGGACGAGTAGTTCTCCGTGGCGAGTTCGAAAGAGCACACTCTCATTTTGTTGGCAGCTGGAAATTATTCTTGGAGGTCGGTTTCACCAGATTATTGACTATAATTACCATAATTACAAGCGGATTGATCGATTCGCTTTCTAAAAATAATTATTATGGGGATCCGACAGTTCATTGGGACTATAGATTTGGAAAATTCTGGGGCAAGTAGAGACATAAGGAATATGCCTAACTAAACCTAAGTATCAAGACTCCTTAGTTGCTGCACTTCATCTGTCAGACTTTCAGTGTCCATTTTCTGTCCAACCCGGTGCTAAATCCTTGTCCTCCGGGCCGTTAGCAGATTTGCTTTCCTCGTACTGGACTGGCTTGGTTGGTCCTCGTTTCACGCCTTTACTCATGCCTATGAAATACTCCCGCATCATTCCGGTGTGGCTCTTTGCCACCTGTGCCACGCTTTCGGCCGCCAACTGGCCTGGCTTCCGTGGCCCCAATCAAGACGGTTCGAGCCCAGAAACCGGACTGCCGGAGAAGTTCAGCAAGACCGATGGCATCAAGTGGGCAGCGGACATGCCCGGTCCCGCTGCGTCCGTGCCGGCCGTATGGGGAGACTATGTGTTTGTGAGCTCCTCAAACCCGGCCACCCAGAAACTCATGGCCATGTGCCTCGACGCCAAGACGGGTAAAGTGCGCTGGAGCCACGAGGTGACAGATGGCTACCAGCACGATGACCGCAGCAATCTGGCCTCTCCTTCGCCCTGCACAGACGGCCAACTGGCTTATTTCTTCTACGGGACCAGCGTGCTCGTCGCCTATGACTTCACCGGCAAGGAGGTCTGGAAACGTGACCTGGGCAAAGACTACGGCAACTTCGGCACCCAGTGGACCTACTCCAGCAGCCCGGTTCTAGACAACGAACGCCTGTACATCCAGGTGCTGCAACGCAATCAGGCCTTTGAATTCCATGGGCTTCAAAAAGGAGATCCCAACGGAAAAAACGAGAGCTACATTCTCGCTCTTGAGCCCAAGACGGGGAAGGAGATCTGGCGGCAGGTGCGTCCCAGCGATGCCCAGGCAGAGTCGCTGGAAGCCTTTAGCACCCCGGTGTTTCACACCCACAATGGCCGCCGTCTGATGCTCATCTCTGGCGGAGACACCCTTACCTGCCATGACGCGGGCTCCGGCAAGGAACTCTGGCGCATGGTTTCCTACAATCCGTCCCGGATCGGCCACTGGCGGCACGTGCCCTCGCCTGTGGCGGGGGACGGAATCGCCCTCCTTTGCGCTCCGAAGAAGGAGCCGGTGTACGGCTTGAAACTAGATGCCTCCGGCACCGTGGAACCGACCTGGACTTCAGAGAGCAAGGAGGCCAGCAGCGACGTGAGCACGCCGCTTTTCTACCAGGGGAACTTCTACGTGCTCGACAGTGATCGCAAGGCGCTGGCTTGTGTGGAACCCAAGACCGGCAAGGTGCTCTGGCGTGGAGAGTTCCCCACGCGGGTGAAAATGGAGGCCTCTCCCACGGGAGCTGACGGCAAAATCTACGCCATCGACTTCATGGGCAATGTCTTCGTCGTGAAGGCCGGAACCGCCGGCTTTGAGATCGTGCACCAAGCCACCTTTGGGCAGGAAGGCGCCACCGCCACCAACAATGACAAAATCTGCCGGGCATGCGTGGTGGTCGCAAACGGCAACCTCTACATTCGCGCTCAGGACCGCCTCTACTGCGTCGGCAAATAACGGGGCAAATCTGGCACAGCGCTTTTCCTTCTCTTCTCTTGTGTGCCTTTGGGGGCGGACGTTATGCTTAACGTCCGCCCCATTTTCTTTCGCAGACCTCATCTCATCATGAAACACCTTGCCTTCTATCTACTGGCGTTGACCGGTGGTCTCGCCCTGCCCGCTACGGCGTTTGACCGTGTGCTACCTCCTCCGGCCAAGGAGATCCCTGCCGAACTTAAGGCCTCTCTGGAGCAGGAGTTGGCCGCGGTGAGCAAGGAGTTTGAATCGGTTCGCGGACACAACCGGGCCGCTGATGCGGACATTTTTCTCAAGGCCGTTCGCTATGCCCTGGAATTCGGGGAGTGGTATGACAAGAAGCCGGAGGATGGGGTTAAAAAGGCGCAGGACCAGCTCGCCGAAGCACGTCGTCGCATTGAAGGCCTCAAAAACGACACGACGCCCTGGCTGGAGGGGGCGGGCTCCAAAGTGCTGGGATTCTACTCCAACATTGATGACTCACCCCAACCGTATGGCGTGGACATCCCCGAGGGTCTGGAGTGGGGACGTGGCAAGAAGGCCGTACCCCTGTGGATCTGGCTCCACGGGCGGGGAGACACCGCCACGGACCTGCATTTCATCGCTGGTCGCATGCGCTCCAAGGGCGGAGAGTTTCGGCCCAAGGACGCCATTGTTGTGCATCCTTTTGGGCGCTTCTGCAACGGCTACAAATCGGCAGGGGAGACGGATGTCTTTGAATGCCGCAGCGATGCCTTGAAGCGATTCAACGGCGATCCTCGCCGCGTGGCGCTGATGGGCTTCAGCATGGGTGGAGCAGGGGCCTGGCACATGGGGGCGCACTATGCGGATCAATGGGCTTGTGTGCATGCTGGCGCTGGGTTTGCCGATGTGCAGCGGTACTTGAACCGCGTTCCCGGGAAGAAGCCCGCTGGCTTCTCCGCGCCGTGGTATGAGCAGACCCTCTGGGGTGTCTATGATGTTCCGGACTATGCGCGCAACTTCTTCAACGTCCCGCTGGTCGCCTACAGTGGTGAGAACGACGCCCAGCGGGATACGGCGGAGTACATGGCTGAGGTGCTCGCGGGTCAGGGCTTCCAGTTGCAGCATCTGATCGGTCCAGGCATGGGACACAAGTACGACCCTGCCGTGCGCGACCAAGTGTCCGCTATCGTGGAAAAAGCGGTGGCCGCCGGCCGCAATCTCCAGCCAGATCAGGTGAATTTACAGTTCCGCTCCGCCCGCTACGCGCGCATGCACTGGCTCCAGGTGGTACAGGTAAAGGAGCCCATGCTGGACACCCGGGTGGAAGCCAAGCTCGACGAAGTGGGCAGCACGATCACGGTCACGACCAAAAACGTGGAGTCCCTGGAGATGCTCGTGCCTTGGAAGACTTCAGGCCCCACTCGGACAGTCGTGATTGATGGCGCATCCAGCACATTTAAGGAAACGCGTGCCTATCAAGCTGGCCGCGGCCAGACTCAGTACTACCTTCTCACCAAGCAGCCGAATGGTTCATGGAATCTCTCAGGAAAGAGCCGCGCAGATCGTGCCCTGGTCAAGAGTGGAGGCACCTGCATCGAGGACGCCTTTTTGAACCGTTTCGTCATCGTGCTGCCTGACAAGCCAGGTCGCAGCCCTGAAGTGGATGCCTGGGTCAAGGCAGAGAGTGAACACTTTATCCGTCGGTGGAAGGAACTCATGCGTGGCGATCCCTTGGTGGCCAAGGCCTCCGAGGTAGGTCACAGTCTTGCCACCCACGAGAATCTCATCCTCTGGGGAGATGACGTGTCCAACTCCTGCATTGCCCAACGCCTTGCCAGCCTTCCCTTGAAATGGGAAGGGAGCGATGTCGTGGTGGCAGGCAAGCGATATCCCGCTGCCCGCCACGTGCCAGCTCTGATCCACCCCGAGGTGCCCTCCGCTCCCGGCCAAGGGATGGTGGTGATCAACTCCGGTCTCACGTTCCGCGAAGCGCATGATCGCACAAACTCCCTGCAGAATCCCAAGCTTCCTGATTGGGCTGTGATCGATATCACCACTCCGCCCGATGCCGAGAAGCCCGGCAATGTGGTCGATGCAGGATTCTTCGATGCCAACTGGAAGGTGTTGCCTGACAAGAAGTAAACAGTGAGCTCTTCGTTCAAGGAAACGACCTGAGTTCTCGCACGAAAAAGGCCGCCCGGGATTCGGGCGGCCTTTACTATTGTTTTTGGGGTGTTCTTCAATCCTCAGCGGATCACGCTGCTCCACCACCTTCCGGCTCAGGAGTCGCTTCCGACTTCTTCGGCGGGATGTAGAAGGAGGTGACCACCGAGACTGCCAGGATGAGCGTGATGACCGCCAGGGAGATGCCGATCGGCACCTTGTAGAAGTCCACGATGAGCATTTTCACACCCACAAAGGCGAGAATGGCCGAGAGGCCGTAATGCAACATGTGAAACCGGTCCATCACACCTGAGAGGGCGAAGTACAGGGATCGCAGGCCGAGAATGGCGAAGACGTTTGACGTGAAGACAATGAACGGATCTCGAGAGACCGCCAGAACGGCTGGGATGGAATCCACGGCAAACACCAGGTCACTCCATTCCACGAAGATCAACACGACGAAGAGGGGCGTCACCAGAAGCTTGCCACCCTGGCGGACAAAGAAGTCCTGGCCATGCGTGGTTTCGCTCACCGGCAAGAGACGTCTCGTCAGGCGCAGCACAGGATTGGTCGCGGGATCAATCTCCACGTCCTTGGACATCCACATTTTCACACCGCTCACGATCAGGATCACGCCGAAGATGTAGAGGATCCAGTGGAAGCGCTCGATCAAAGCCACGCCGGCAAAGATGAACACAGCTCGCATGACCAAGGCACCCAGAATGCCCCAGAACAGCACGCGGTGCTGGTAGAGCTGGGGGACCTTGAAGTATGCGAAGAGCAGGGCGAAGACAAAGACGTTGTCCACGCTCAGCGATTTCTCAAGCACATACCCGGAGAGGAACTCCAGGGAAGCCTGCTGCTGCAGGCCTTCCGGATAAGCCCCTACGAAGCCCGTGGCAATGCCCAGGCTGAAGAGCAAGGCTAGGACCACCCAGATGGCAGTCCAGGTTAAGGCCTCTCGCACCTTGACCACGTGCGCCTTCCGGTGGAAGACGCCAAGGTCCAGGGCAAGCATGCCGAGAACGAATGCTGAAAAGATGAACCACCAAATGGGAGTCATGAGTAATAAGGAGGAGACGCTGGAGCGGGTTTGTTAGGTTGGATGTGAATGAATTTATTCGTCATTGTTCCGGCCAAAGAGCAGCGGAGCGATGTGCCAGAGCAGGTAGGCCAGAGAGGTGATGAAGGCGGCTACATAGGTCCAGGCTGCGGCTCTGAGCACACGGCTCACGCCCTTGCCTTCATCGGAGCCTTCCACCATGCCCATGTCTGCCAGGACCAGTTTGGCACGCCGCGAGGCATCAAACTCCACGGGCAGGGTGACAAGGTTGAAGAGCATGATCACACCCCAGGCGAGGCCCATGATCATCGCACCCGTGTAGGCGCTCATGATACCGGTGAAGATACCGATCAGCGGCAGCCACATCACGATCTGGCTGGCAAAGTTCGTCACCCCCACAGCGGCCATGCGCCAGTGCAGCGGTGCGTAGGCCACCTTGTGCTGGATGGCATGGCCCGCTTCATGGGCGGCTACGCCCAGTGAAGACAACGAGTTGCCATAGTAGTTGGCGTTGGAAAGCACGAGACGTTTGTTCGTGGGATCGTAGTGATCCCCGAGCATCTCGTCGTGAGGCACGATCTCCACATCGTGGATGCCGGACTCACGCAAGATCTGGGCAGCCGCCTGGGCTCCGGTCACCCCGGAGCGGGCTGGCACCTGAAGGTAGCGGTTGTAAACGCTTTTCACCCGCCACTGCGCCCACAGGGACAGCAGCAGAGTGCCGACAAAGAGTAGAATGGCAGGTAACATAATAGTGAGTTTCTATGGGGTATCGGGTTGAATTGAGGAAAGTGGTGGGGTCTTTTTTAGGGTGGGGTTTTTTGGGTTTGGGGGTTGCATGCTTCACCTTGGGGGAAGGTGGGCATGCAGGATTAGAGCACAGAGGTGAAACTTTGTTTGATACTTAGTTTCTATATGATACTTAGCTTAAAGCTAACAATCATCCCCCCGCAGACCCCATGGACTGGCTCAACTATCACCACTTGCGTTATTTCTGGTATACGGCCCGCGAAGGCAGCCTGCGCAAGGCAGCCGAGGAACTGGGGGTTTCCCAGCCGTCCATCAGCGCGCAAATCCATCAGCTTGAGGAATCTCTGGGTGCCGCCCTTTTTCGCAAAAGTGGGAGGGGACAGGTGCTGACCGACACAGGCAAGGTGGTGTTCGACTACGCGGAGGAGATTTTCTCCCTCGGTCGCGATTTGCTGGGGGCGGTGCAGCATCGCGATGCCAAGCTGGCTCCGTTTCACGTCGGCCTGACCGATACGGTGCCTAAATCCGCAGCCAGTGAGATTCTGAAACCCGTCTTCTTCCTGCCGGAGCCATCACGCATCGTCTGCCATGAGGGGAACCTTGGGGACCTGCTTCAGAGACTTGCCGCGCACAAGCTGGACACCATCCTCGCCGATGAGCCCGCCCCGAGCAGCGCAAAAATCAAAGCTCACAATCACTCACTGGGAGCGTGTGGGATCACCTTGTGCGCCCCGGCAAAGATCGCCTCCAAGCTGCGGCAGGGCTTTCCCAAGTCCCTGCATGGAGCTCCCGCATTGCTGCCCACGGAACACTCCGCCATGCGCAGACAGGTGGACAAGTGGTTCGAGGAACGTGTTCTGCAGCCCAAGATCATCGCCGAGTTCGATGATCCGGCCTTCATGCAGGTGTTCGCATTGGAGGCCCAGGGCTTCTTCCCGTTGCCCTCCGTGGCCGTGGAATCGGCGGTGAAGCGCTATGGCTTCCAGGTCATCGCTGAACTCGACGCCATCCAGAGCGAGTTTTTCGCAATTACTGGTGAGCGGAAGCTGCGACATCCTGCTACGATGGCAGTGACGCAAAATGCGCAACTGCGCCTCTTCGTCCGATCCTGACGGATCATCATGCAGCAACCCCACCTTCCTCATACACCATGCAAATCCACATCAGCCCTCGCAATCTAAAGCTCACCGCCGCCATTCACCAGTACACAGCGGAGAAGATCGAGGCCATTGAGAATCTCGGCGAGATCATCGCGACCCACGTGGTGCTCATTCATGATGAGACCACCAAGCCCAAGGAGCGGTTCCGGGTGAAAGCCCACCTCGCCGTGGCAGGTCCAGACATCCATGCAGATGTGGCAGACGCTGATCTCTATGCCGCCTTGGACAAAGCCTCCAGCGTGCTGGCCAGACAGCTGCGCAAACGCAAGACAGCCCTGGTGGACAAGCGCCGCCAAACCACTCAGAAGACCAAGGAGAAGACCAAAAAGCAAGGTTAAGCGATGACGCTGGATTTCTGACTGAGGGTCCGGTGTTTTTTGACATTTTCACCGGTTGTGGGCGTTTATCTCGCCCATGACCGTTGCCCGCCTTCTCACGATCCTTACTGTCTGCCTGCCCTTCCTGGCTGGCATGACTCACGGCCAGTCCACTGCGACCTCCAGCTCGACTCCGCCGAATGTGGTGTTGATTGTGTCTGATGACCATCACTGGGGTGACTACGGCTTCATGGGTCACCAGGTGATCCAGACTCCGAACCTGGACCGCCTCGCTGCTGAGAGCCGCGTTTTTACGCGAGGTTATGTGCCCTCCAGTCTGTGCTGCCCGAGCCTGGCCACCATCATCTCCGGCCAGTACCCGCACCAAAATTTCATCACCAGCAATGACCCACCCCTAGCGGAGGGTAAGAAGCGAGCTGGGCTCAAGGATCCCGCTTTTGTGGCGGGCAGGGAGCGGTTCAATCAGCACATGGATCAGCTCGCCACGCTGCCGCGTCTGCTGCAACAGAAGGGGTACGTGAGTTTTCAAACAGGCAAATGGTGGCAGGGGAGTTTTGCTCGCGGAGGATTCACTCACGGTATGACCCGCGGGGATCGCCATGGTGATGACGGTCTCAAGATTGGGCGCGAAGGGCTCCAGCCGATCTACGACTTCGTCAATCAGGCCGTGGAGGACAAGAAGCCCTTCCTGGCATGGTACGCTCCACTCATGCCTCATGATCCCCACACGCCGCCGGATCGTCTCCTGGCCAAGTACAAAGACAAGACGCCCTCCATCCATGTGGCCCGCTACTGGGCCATGGTGGAGTGGTTTGATGAAACTTGTGGTGAGCTCATGGGCTTCCTGAAGGACAAGGGGCTCGCAGAAAACACCATCGTCATCTATGTGGCAGACAATGGCTGGATCCAGAATCCAGATGCGCCCAAGTACGCCCCGCGTTCCAAGCAAAGCCAGTATGATGGAGGGCTGCGGACGCCGATCATGGTGCGCTGGCCTGGGAAGGTGCAGCCTCGGATGGACGGCACTCTTGCCAGCTCGGTGGACATTGCGCCGACCGTGCTCAAGGCGGTGGGGATGACGCCGCCAGCGGAGATGACCGGGCTGAACCTGCTCGATGATGCTGCACTGGCCGCGAGGAAGTCGATCACGGCAGAGATTTTCACACACAACTCCGTGGATCTGGAAAAGCCGTCAGCGAGCCTGCGTTGGCGTTGGATCATTGATGGCGGCTATAAACTGATTGTTCCGGATTCCCGCAATGAGCCTACGGAGAAGCCGGAATTGTACCTGATCGAATCTGACCCCAATGAACAGACCAACTTGGCCCCGGCAGAGGCAGCGGTGGTGGAATCTCTCACCAAGAAGCTCGATGCCTGGTGGGATCCGAGCAAGCCATGATTCGGGTGCCACAGAATCCAAGCCATCCTTGCTTGACGTCCGGTGCGATTGCCGTTTCTAGACGGGAATCTCATGGATGCCTCATTCACACTTCTTGATCTCCACGGCGCTGAGGTGGAACCCTGGCTGGATGGCTTGGGAGAACTCCGCATCAGCGTCTTTCGCGAATATCCCTACCTGTACGATGGCACGGTGGAGTATGAGCGGGAGTACTTGAGGACCTATGTGAACACCCCAGACAGCCTCGTGGTGCTGGTGGTGGACGATGCGAAGCATGTAGTGGGAGCGACCACCTGTCTTCCGTTGCGGGACGAGGGGCCGGAGTTTCAGGCACCTTTCCTCGCTGCGGGCTACGACGTGAATTCGATCTGCTATTTCGGCGAGAGCATTCTACTCCCGCAGCTGCGCGGCCAGGGCCTCGGCAAGGAGTTTTTCAAGCGGCGCGAGGCTCACGCCCGAAAACTGGGGTGCAGATGGTCCGCCTTCTGCGCTGTGGATCGTATGGCCGATCATCCTTTGCGTCCCGCTGGATACCGCGTTCTGGACGATTTCTGGGTGTCGCAAGGCTACCAGAAGCATCCTGAACTCCAGGCCACCTTTGTGTGGAAGGAAACCGGCGAGGCATCCGAATCTCCCAAAACACTCACTTTCTGGCTCAAAGACCTCTCATGAACATTGACCTCCGGACCTGGGACGTAGGTGCAGTCGTCAGCTCGCCGAAGAGCTGTGTGCAGCACATGGTGGAGATGGTCGAATCCAGCTGGGCCAATGGCGCGGACGTGGTCCTGTTCCCGGAGTACTCCTGGATGTCCCTGGAGAGATTCGTACCGGACCAGGACAAGCTGGCCGGGGTGGCGGCGCTCTTTTGGGAGACGCTCTGGCCGGAACTTCAGCAGAGGCTGTCAGCTCCAGGAAAAGCGGTCGTGTTCGGCACCGCGCCGTGGATTGCCGAAGACGGGTCCATGCGTAACCGGGCTCCCATCCTCTGTGAAGGGACGCCCACCTATCAGGACAAGATTTTTCTCACTCCCTGGGAGACCGGATTCACCGGCGGCAGCGAGGTCCGGCTTTTCACACTACAGGGCATTACGTTTGCCGTCGTCATTTGCCTGGATATTGAGATCCCAGAGCTTTCTGCAGCCCTTCGTGGCAAGGGGGTGGACGCGATTCTTGTTCCCAGCGCTACCGAGAGTCTCATGGGAGTGGACCGCATCGGGCGCTGCGCTTCTGCCCGAGCGGTGGAGTTGGGCTGTTACGTGGGCATCGCTCACCTGGTGGGCAAGACAGTCTCTGAACTGGTGGACGACAACGTGGGCCGTCTCGGCTGGTTCGCACCCGCTCAGCTTCCGTTTGCCAATCTGGAGCGGGAGCACTGTACGCCTGTGTTTCACGAGGGCTTTGAGCACCTCCGGGTTCATCTCGATAAACGCTTGCTCGAAAAAATGCGAGGTCGGAGGCTGGAGACAAATCCCGCACTTCTGACCATGGACGGTGGGGGGGACTTGGAAATTGTACGTCCATCCTAGTCGCTGAGCCCGAACCCGCAGGAAAATGGGGCGAAGGTCCCCCATACCATCCCGTTCCTGCCATGAAAGCTCTATTGGAAGAATTCAAGTCCTTCGTCATGAAGGGCAACGTGATTGATCTCGCCGTGGGTGTGTTGATCGGTACTGCCTTTGGTGAGGTGGTAAAGAAGTTCACGGAAGGCATCATTAACCCATTGCTGGGTGCCTTTGGCGGCACGCCTCAGATTGGTCTGCACATCTGGGTGCTCAATGTGGGGCTGGTTCTCTCCGCCCTGATGGGATTTCTCATTACGGCCGCGATCTTGTTTTTCATCTTCGTGAAGCCCATGAACAAGCTCAGGGACATCACCATGAAAAAGGCGGAGACCAGCGCGGTGCCACCGCCGATGCCTGAAGATGTGAAGCTGCTGATGGAGATCCGTGACCTGCTTAAGTCCCAAAAGGGTGAGCCCATGCCAGCGAAACTCCCCGCAGGGACAGAAGGAGTTTGAGTACGAGTTTTCGTAGATAGCTTTGGCTGCCTGATTCGTTACCATGCGCTCATGACCGCACGAAAGTTCCTCCCGATCCTGGGGTTGCTGGTGCTCGGTGCGCTGGTGACGGCCGTTCCGGCCGCTGCCGCCTCCAAGCAGCCCAACATCCTTTTCATTTTCTCTGACGACCATGCCTATCAGGCCATCAGTGCCTACAAGGACAGCCGCAAGCTGATCGAGACTCCAGGCCTGGATCGCATCGCCAAGGAGGGCATGCTCTTCCAGCGTTGTGTGGTGCCCAACTCCATCTGTGGGCCGAGCCGGGCGGTGGTGCTGACGGGCAAGTACAATCACCTGAACGGTTTCCTCAACAACAGCAACTCCGTCTTTGACGGCAGTCAGCAGACCTTCCCCAAGCTGCTGCAGGGCGCAGGGTATCAGACTGCCATCGTGGGCAAGTGGCACCTTATGTCAGACCCCACCGGATTCGACTCCTGGCAGATCCTTCCAGGGCAGGGCATCTACTACAACCCGCCCATGAATGACAACGGCAAGCCCGTGAAGCACGAGGGCTATGTGACGGACATCATCACGGACCTCACGCTGGACTGGCTCAAGAATCGCGATAAGACCAAGCCCTTCCTCATGATGTGCCAACACAAGGCACCGCACCGCGAGTGGGAACCCGCGCTACGCCATCTCGGTCATGACAGTGATCGCAAATACCCCGAGCCTGAGACCCTGTTCGATGACTACGAGAATCGCGGTGTGGCGGAGCGTGACCAGGACATGACGCTGGAGAAGACCTTCACCCCGAGGGACGCAAAATTTGTGGCCCCAGCCAGCATGACGCCGGAACAGAAAGCGAAATGGGAGGCCTACTACGCACCCCGCAACGCCGAGTTCGAGAAGTCAAAACCCACGGGCAAAGATCTCGTGCGCTGGCGCTACCAGCGCTACATGCACGATTATCTGGGGTGCGTGAAAGCCGTGGATGAAGGCGTGGCCAAGCTGCTGAAGTATCTGGATGATGAGGGGTTGGCTGAGAACACCATCGTCGTCTATTCCGCCGATCAGGGCTTCTACCTGGGTGAACATGGCTGGTTCGACAAGCGCTGGATCTTTGAGGAATCCCTGAGGGCACCTCTCATGGTGCGCTGGCCTGGCGTCGCCAAGGCAGGCGTGGAGAATGAGAACATCGTGTCCAACCTGGACTTTGCCGAGACCTTCCTGGAAGCCGCCGGTGTTCCGGTGCCTGGGGACATGCAGGGCAAGAGCCTGGTGCCGCTGCTCAAAGGGGAAACGCCCGGTGACTGGCGGAAGAGCTTCTATTACCACTACTACGAATTTCCCCAGCCACATCGGGTGAGACCGCACTACGGCGTCGTCACCGACCAGTACAAACTCGTGCATTTCTACGCACCCGATGTGGACTACTGGGAACTATTTGACCGCAAGGCGGACCCGCAGGAGCTAAAGAGCTTCTACGGCAACCCGGACTACAGCAAGATCACGGACGATCTGAAAGGGGAGCTGACCCGCCTGCGCACCGAACTGAAGGTCCCAGAGAAAGAGGAGCCGTGGTTCTACGGCGGGCGCAAGCCCGGCCAAGGGCCGAGAGGGCAGGGACAGGGGAAAAGGAAACTACAGCAGGCAGCGGAACCTGCGACTCCAGGCACTCCGGCGACTGCCAAGTAGCGGACAATTCGCTGCGGAAAGACGCGTTTGCCTCATAGGAGCTGGCGCGTCTGTCGCCCGGCCCCCGTCATCCAACGGCACCTAAAGATCTGCACGATATTCAGCTGCCGCCCGCAGCGTAGTCCCGTTGTCCCAACCGGCTACTGAACGGAGTGACTGCTGGGCAATGACCAGGAAACAACTCTGGCCCCAGCATTCTGCCCCCGATGTTTCGGCATCCTAAGAACCTGTTTGGATAAAAACGCTGGGTGTGTTGCGAGGCATTTTGAGTCTGGACAAGGCGCGAAGAGGGCGTGAATCGAGATTCACAACCGATGAGCAACGCCGTCCAGGCTCAAAAGGGCCGCAACCCGGAGGGGCAGATCTCAGCCTCGGCGAAGCTTCTCTTATCTTAATCCCTTAATTTATCCTGCCACACCCAGATGTTTTTATCCAAACAGGTTCTAAACGGCTGAGGACAGCCACACCACGACAGGGAAAGGAGGCATTGGATGACAGGAGCTGGACGACTGACGCACTTCACCCTTGTCTCGAGACGAATCCCGGGGTTGGATACTCTGTATGGTCAAGGAGCTCGTCTTCGCCGCAGGCATCATCGCCATGCTGGTGGGTTGGGTCTTTCATCTCCATGCAGCGCTGAAGCGCACTGCTGACGCTGCCAGACTGCTGAAGGTACATGCTCCCGTGGTAGCGGAGCACGTGCTGGCCGATCGTGAAGAAGGTGGGTCGGGACGGCAGTACTTGGGAGAAGTGGGGTTCTTGTGGCATGACGATGTGCTGATGGCTTCGCTGAGGCATGAGCCGTTGCATACGCTGGTGCAATCCGCCAAGCGGCTGATCAGCTTGCTGCCGGTCACGGCCTGCGCTTTGCTGATGGGCGGGATCGGGTGGGAGACCTTGTCTGTGAGAGCGGACAACGAGTCAGCAGAGACCATAGTAATCTGACAGAGCCGGGAGCCCGAGAGGGATCGTCAAGGATGACACCGGAACCCTCTGGAAGGCTAAGGGCCGAAGGAACTGCGAGC
>NZ_BATQ01000098.1 GCF_000739635.1 Verrucomicrobium sp. BvORR034
AGAACCTGTTTGGATAAAAACGCTGGGTGTGTTGCGAGGCATTTTGAGTCTGGACAAGGCGAAGAGGGCGTGAATCGAGATTCACAACCGATGAGCAACGCAGTCCAGGCTCAAAAGGACCGCAACCCCGGAGGGGGCAGTTCTCAGGCTCGGCGAAGCCGCTTTTATCTCATTCCCTTAATTGAACCTGCCACACCCGGATGTTTTTATCCAAACAGGTTCTTAGTTGGCACCGCCCGACCTTCTACAGCGGACGCTGGGAGGGCACATTTTTGGCAACCGTGCGGGCGTGTTTCATGAACCGCTCCACGGTGGCGTCCTGCAGGTCATCGCGACAGGCCAGCACCACTTCCATTTCGGGCGGAGCGGGAGTTATGGGTACGAACTGGATGCGGGGGCCGGAGATGCAGAGCAGGCTCTCCGCACTGAGGGCAATGCCGCGGCCCCCCTCTACGGCGGCAATGAGGCTCAGCGCTCCGTCACATTCTTCCTCGATGTGCAGTTTCTTGGCAGGCACTCCCAGGATGCGGGAGAGCCAGCCGTGGTAGTCGTTGTAGTCCTTGCGGGTGTATGCCACCAGCGGCTCTGCGACCACTTCCTGCGCGGTTACCGCCTCTTTCAGGGTGAAGGGATGTCCGGGAGGCACAGCCACACCCACGCGGTATTTGCGCAGGGGCTGGTACACAATGCCCGGCATGATGTTGTGGGGTTGAGCCACCAGCAGTGCCAGGTGAAGTTCATCCTTGCGCAGCCCGTTCAGCATTTCTGCTGAGGTCATGTCATGCAGGGTGACTCGTACCCCGGGTGAGGACTCGCGGAAGGCCCGCAGGGCAGGGGGCAGGATCTCCACCGTGGGAGAGGGGGCATACCCCACATGCAGCTCACTGAGCTGGGACAGTGCCGCATCTCGAGCCGCCTGAATGGCCTCCTCAGCCCGCTGCAAGACTGCCCGGGCTTCATTGAGAAATACCCGCCCAGCCTGGGTTAGCTTCACGGATTTCGCTGTCCGCTCCAGCAGATCCACGCCCAGTTCGTCCTCCAGATCCCGAATCTGCCGGCTCAGCGGCGGCTGGGAGACATGGAGCCTTTCCGCAGCGCGGGTGATGTTCTGCTCTTCAGCAACAGCGACGAAGTAGCGGAGGTGACGAAGTTCCATGTAGCTCCAGCATACCTTTGGAGTATGCCAAGGCAAGTTAGATCATCTTAGAACAATGCGCGGTCCGATGGTTCGCTCCGGGTGTCAACCACAACACCTTTTCAGAACAGCAACATCATGAAAAACATCGCCATCGTCTACTTCTCCGGTTCAGGTCACACTGCTCTCATGGCTGAGGCCGTCAAAGGCGGTGCCAGCTCTGTCGAGGGGGTGAATGTCACGCTCATCCCCATCGAAGGCAAGGACATCGTCGAAGGCCGATACCAGAACGATGACGTCCTGGCCCGCCTAACCGCTGCGGATGCCATCGTCTTCGGTACCCCGACCTACATGGCGGGGCCTTCTGCGCAGTTCAAAGCCTTTGCCGATGCCACGGGGATGATCTGGTTTCAGCGCGGCTGGCGCAACAAGATCGCGGGTGGTTTTACCCACAGTGGGTCACCCAGCGGTGACAAGGTGGTAACGCTTAACTACCTCAGTGCTCTGGCTGCCCAGCAGGCGATGATCTGGGTGAACTTCCCAGAGATCCCGTCCTTCAACTTCGGCAAGGACGATGGGCTCAACCGTTTCGGCTTCTACACGGGTGCCGCTGGTGCCACGCCGATGAATCCTGGGGCTCCTGCAAAAGTTGACGCTGGCGACCTGCTCACCGCGGAAACCTATGGCCGCCATCTGGCGGAAGTGGCGCTGCGTTTCAACACCGTTCCCGCCCAAGCCTGAGGATCATAACCTTCCACGTCCCGTCATCCTTCCTTTGCACGTCTTCCGTATGAAAACTGCGTCCCTCATTGCCCGCGTTCTCCTTGCTTTGATCTTCATTGTCTTTGGGCTCAACTTCTGGTTGAAGCTCATCCCGGTACCACCAGCGAGCGGTCAGGCCGGAGCCTTCCTCGGTGCCATGTTCCTCAGTGGCTACCTGGCAGTGATCAAGGCCTTGGAGGTTGTCGGTGGCCTGCTGGTTCTCAGCAAGCGCTTCACGCCCCTGGGCCTGCTGGTGCTTGGGCCGATCATCATCAACATCAACCTCTACGACCTGTTCTTGTCCAAGGGATTCAATCCTCCAGCCCTGCTGGCCGCGGTACTTTCCTTGTTCCTGTTGTGGACGGAGCGGAACCGCTTTGCCGCGCTGGTGAGGTAACGGGCTGAAGTTCATCGTCGGCCCCCAGATAGAGGCGCAGGGAGACCTGCGCCTCTTTTGCTTTGTTCATATTCGTGGCGGCGCTTCGGACCCTGTGCTATCGGTTTCCCCCTCACCCGAGGCGACCAATCTTCATTCCGACCCGACGATCATGTTCAAGACCGGCCAGCAGGTGGTGTGCATCAACGACGAATTCGACCCGTGGGTTTATGACCTGTACCGGGCTCTGCCGAAGAAGAACCGGATCTACAAGGTCCGGGCCGTGGGAGTGGGCCGGTCCAATCCCACCTTTGTGGTCAATGATGACGCCGAGATCAAGCTGAGCGGGGCCGAGTTCGACCTCCTTCTGCTGCTGGAAGAACTGCGCAATCCAGATGATCCCCATTCCAGTGTGAAGCAGGAGCTTGGGTTCCGCTCAGAACGTTTTGCCCCGCTTGATGAAGAAGAGGAAGAGGAGGAGGAGTTCGAGCTCGTGGGCACCGGAAAAGCCGCCGAATCTTGGGAGCCAGCCACGAAGCCGGGTTGAGCAGGGGGGAAGTTGGCGTTCGCAGCGTTTGCCGCGGCACCATGCCCCTACATCCGGGGCGGGGTAGGGGAGCGATTTGGAGGGGGCCAGCCTCTCTCCGAAAGTGAGGCGGATCGCGTAGTTCGTGTCCAAACCCCAGCCATTTGCCGCCATGTCAGTTGCCTCCCTCATCCCCGCTGGTTACGAGGGGGCAACGCCCTATCTCGTCTGTAAAGATGCCGCTGCGGCGTTGGACTTTTACAAGGCGGCCTTTGGAGCGGAGGAATTGTATCGCATGCCGATGCCGGGCGGCAAGATTGGACACGCTGAGATTCAACTCGGGAAGGCCAGGGTCATGCTGGCGGATGAGTTCCCGGATTGGAAATGCTTCAGCCCTGCCACCATCGGCGGTACCGGGTGCAGCATCCTGGTCTATGTGGCGGATGTGGACGCCCTCGTGAAGCAGGCCAGGGCAGCCGGTGCCAAGGTCCTGATGGAACCAGAGAACATGTTCTATGGGGACCGCTCGTCCAAACTGGAAGACCCCTCCGGGCATTGGTGGATGTTCTCCACCCGCATCGAGGATTTGTCTCCAGAGGAGATGATCAAAAGAGGAGAGAAGCTGTTCGGCGGCAACGAGTGATGACTGGGCAGGGCCCATAAAAAAGTTCGTCTACCTGAAAATTTTTGTGGCAAAGTTCGCGACCTGAGGTACATAAACCTCCGCTTCGGCGACGCGCGGTTAGCTCAGTGGTAGAGCGCTTGCTTCACACGCAAGATGTCACAGGTTCGAACCCTGTATCGCGCACCATCCTCCTAGGTGTTTGTTTCGCCCGCAGACTCGCATGATCAAAGCTCTGCGGGTTTCTTATGCCGAAATGCTGACCACAAGGGTTGGGGCGATCATCGGTTGGCTGGTGATGTAGCCGAAATCCCCGGCTTTGCGATCCTCGATGCGCTGAAGGAATGCACGATATCCGTGAGGCGCGGCAGAATCAAACACCCTAGATATCTTACCTCCCACTGAGGGTGTGACGCGACTTGGGCCTTTTCGGTCACTGGGAGGGCTCACTGCGAGCGCTGGAACGCAACGCAGGGGCGCCCGGACCCGACGGGATGAAGACCACGGAACTACGAACGCACCTTGCCCGACATGGGGAGGTGCTCAAGAGAAGGTTGCTTGAAGGCAGTTACCAGCCTGGAGCTGCAAGGCGCAAGGACATTGCCAAGGCAGGCGGCGGAGCCCGCCCGCTGAGCATCCCCGTTGTGCAGGACCGCTTTGTGCAGCAGATGCTGTTGGGCGTGTTGCAACTGGAGTTTGACCCTGGCTTTAGCGCAAGCAGCCACAGGTTCCGCCCTGAACGCAGCGCGCATCAGGCCGTTGAGGCGGCAAGGGAAACGCTTTGGGTTTAAGATGCCATCAGAACTGAAAGGTTAAAACCAGCCGATCCAACCGCCGGATGGAGACCCGCATGTCCGGTGGTGTGGGAGGGCTGGGGAGCGTAATCTCCCCAGCTCGACCCGATCGCCTGAGGCGGATGCTGAAAGTAGTAAAGAGTCCCGCATGTGGGACTCTTTACTACTTGCTTCGCCCATCGCGCTGCCACTCAGCCTGCCTGTGGCGCGATCAAATGCGCATCACCATCAACAGCCGGCACCACCTTCTTGTCGTCCTTCGGCTTCACCGGTTTCACGCGGAAGATCCTCAGCACCACCACGTAGTACAGCGGCACGAAGAACAGCCCGAGGATGGTGGTGGTCACGGCGCCACCCACGACGCCGGTACCGATGGCGTTCTGGCTGCCTGCGCCGGGGCCGGTGCTGAAGGCCAACGGGAGCACGCCAAGACCAAATGCGATGGAGGTCATCAAGATGGGGCGCAGACGCTGTCTCACGGCAAAGACGGCGCTGTCGATGAGGCTCTCGCCCGCATCGAAACGCTCCTTGGCGAACTCGACCACGAGGATGGCGTTCTTTGCCGAGAGGCCGATGATGGTGATGAGGCCAATCTGGAAATACACGTCATTGGGCAGGCCGCGGATGGAGACGGCGGCGAGCACGCCGAGTGCGCCGAGCGGCATGTCCATCATGACGGAGATGGGGATGGCCCAGCTCTCATAGAGGGCGGCCAGACACAGGAACACCATGAGCAACGCCAGGCCGTACAAGGCGGCGGAGTTGGAGCCGGAGAGGCGCTCTTCATACGAGATGCCTGCCCAGGTGTAGCCGATGCCTGCGGGCAGCTGCTTGGCGAGGTCCTCCATGATCTTCATGGCTTCACCCGAGCTGTGCCCCTTGGCGGCTTCACCGCTGATGGCCACAGAGGGCGCGCCGTTGAAGCGCTCGAGCTTGGGCGAGCCCATAATCCAGCGCGCGGTGGCGAAGGCGGAGTAGGGCACCATGTCGCCGCGGTTGTTTCTGATGAACCAGCGGCCGATGTCCTCCGGCGTCATGCGGAAGGGGGCATCCCCCTGGATGAAGACCTTCTTCACGCGGCCTTTGTCCAGGAAGTCGTTCACATAACCAGAGCCCCAGATGTTGGCGAGCTCAGAGTTGATGCTGGCAATCGAAAGGCCCAGGGCGCTGGCTTTCTCTTCATCGATATCCAGCTGGAACTGCGGCGTATCGCTGAGGCCGTTGGGCCGCACGCCAAAGAGCGCCGGATTCTGCGAGGCCATGCCGACGAGCTGCATGCGTGCATTCATCAGCGCATCATGCCCCAGACCGGCCTGGTCCAGCAGACGGAGGTCGAAGCCGCTCACGTTGCCGAGCTCCTGCACGGCAGGCGGGGCGAAGGCGACGGCCATGGCTTCCTTGATCTGCATGAAGACGCCCATCGTCTGGCCCTGGATGGACTTCACGCCCTGGTTCGGCCCCTGGCGCTCCTTCCAGTCCTTGAGGTGGGAGAAGGTGATGACCTGGTTTTGACCGGCGCCGAAGAAGCTGAAGCCTGCCACGCCGAACACCCCGGCCACGGAGTCGCCTTGTTTATCGAGGAGATAATCCTCCATCTTCTGCACCACCGCGAGCGACTGCTCACGCGTGGATCCGGGAGGCAACTGGGCGGCAGTGAAGATCACGCCTTTGTCTTCATCCGGCAGGAAGCCGGTCTGCAGATGCTTGAAAAGATAGAACACCCCGGCAGCGATGAACCCGTACACGATGAGCAGATAGGCACTGCGGCGCAGCAGGTGGCCGACGGTCCAGGCATAGGCATCTGCGGTGCGATCAAACACGCGGTTGAACCAGCCGAAGAAGCCCCGCTGCTTGTGATGGGCTCCCTTGTGCACGGGCTTGAGCATGGTCGCACAAAGAGCGGGTGTGAGGATCAAAGCGACCACCACGGAGAGCACCACGGCGGAGACGATGGTGATGGCGAACTGGCGATAGATCACGCCAGTCGAGTTCCCAAAGAATGCCATGGGGATGAAGGCGGCGCAGAGCACAAGGCCGATGCCGACCAACGCACCGGAGATCTGGTCCATTGATTTCTGCGTGGCCTCGCGAGGTGCCAGCCCTTCCTCCTCCATGACGCGCTCCACGTTCTCGACCACCACGATGGCGTCATCCACGAGCAGACCGATGGCAAGCACGAGCCCGAAGAGGGTGAGGGTGTTCAACGTGAACCCGGCCGCCGCCAGCACGCCAAAGGTGCCCAGCAGCACGACCGGCACGGCGATGGTCGGGATGATTGTCGCCCGCCAGTTCTGCAGGAAGAGATAGATGACGAGGAACACCAGGATGATGGCTTCCACGAGCGTCTTCACCACCTCCGTGATGGAGTGGCGCACGAAGGGCGTGGTGTCATAGGGATAGACGACCTTCAGGCCGGGCGGGAAGAAGCGGGAGAGCTCGTCCACCTTGGCCTTCACGGCCACGACAGTCTCCAGTGCGTTCGCCCCGGCGGCGGCGCGGATGGCCATGCCCGCGGCGGGGCGGCGGTTGTAGCGGGCGAGGTTGTTGTAGTTCTCACTGCCCAGCTCCACGCGGGCCACATCCTTCAGCAGTACCCTCGAACCATCCGTGTTCACACGCAGCAGGATGCTCTCAAACTGCTCAGGCGACTGGAGCCGCCCGCGGGTGACGATGGTGGCCGTGAGCATCTGTCCCGGCACGGCGGGCAGGCCCCCCAGGGAGCCGGAGGAGACCTGCGCGTTCTGCGAGCGGATGGCGGTGTTCACATCCGCCGCGGTGAGCTGGTACTGCACGAGCTTGTCCGGATCCAGCCAGATGCGCATGGCATACTGGGAGCCGAAGGTCTGGATGTCGCCCACGCCGGTCACACGGCTGATGGGGTCCTGCATGGAGCCGAAGAGGTAGTCACTCAGGTCGGTGTTGTCCATGCTGCCGTCCTCTGACACGAGGCCGAGCACGAGGAGGTTGTTGTTGGTCGCCTTCGCCACGCGCACGCCCTGGGCCTGCACCTCCTGCGGGAGCAGCGGCAGGGCGAGCTGCAGTTTGTTCTGCACCTGCACCTGGGCGATGTTGGGGTCGGTGCCGCCTTCGAAGGTGATGGTCACCGTGGCGCCGCCGTTCGAGTCGCTGGCGGACTCGATGTAACGGAGGTTGTCGATGCCGTTCATCTTTTGCTCGATGACCTGGGTCACCGTATCCTCCACCGTCTTGGCGGAGGCACCGGGGTAGGTGGCGCTGATGGCCACCGCGGGAGGGGCAATATTGGGGTACTGCGAGATGGGCAGGGCCATCATGGAGATGCCACCTGCCACCATGATGACGAGGGCGACCACCCAGGCGAAGATCGGCCGGTCAATGAAGAAACGGGACATGAGGGAGAGGGGGTACGGGCTGCGGAAATGAGCCGCCGCCCGGGGGTTTAAGGAAAGTTGTCCGGTTCGATGAACTAGCGCTTCTGTGTGTCAGCGGCAGCGGTCGCTGCCGTGGCGGCTCCTGCCGGGGGCAAGGCCGTGGGCTTGATGGCTGCGCCGGGGCGGATGCGCTGGAGGTTGTTCATGATCACGCGATCACCTGCCTTCAGGCCATTGAGCACCAGCCAGTCGCTGCCCACCGTGCGGCCGGTTTCCAGCACCCGCAGCTCCACCTTGTCTCCCGCACCGACGACGAAGGCCGTGGCCTCGCCCTTGGAGTTGCGCGTGATCGCAGGCTGCGGCACCAGGATGGCGTCGGACTTGCTGCCTTCCACCAGGCGGGCCCGGACAAAGAGACCGGGAAGCAGCATGCCATTGGGATTAGGAAATATCGCCCGGATGGTCACTGAGCTGGTGCTGGGGCTCACGGAGACGTCGGAGAACTGCAGCGCGCCTTCCTGGGCGTACTCGGTGCCGTCGTCCAGCAGGAGTTTCACCCGGGCCCGGCCTTCCTTGTCGGTGCTCAGTTCGCCGCTGCCGAGGGCCTTCTTCAGACGCATCAGGTCATTGCTGGACTGGAGCACGTCCACGTACATCGGATCCAGCTGCTGCACGGTGGCCATGAGCGTGGCATTGGCCGCCTGCACATAGGCCCCCTCCGTCACCTGGGAGATGCCCACCCGACCTGGCACGGGCGAGGCGGCCTTGGTGTACTCCAGATTGATGCGGGCGCTCTGCACGGCAGCCTTGTTGGAGAGCACATCCGCGTCGAAGGCCTTCAGCGTGGCCATGGCGTCATCATAGTCCTGCTGGCTGATCGCCTTGGTGGAGATGAGCTGCTGGTAGCGTTGTTCCTTGATCTTGGCAGCATCTGCATTGGCCTCAGCCCGGGCCAGTGCGCCCAGAGCACGGTCCAGCTCTGCCTGATACGGGGCGGAATCGATCTCATAGAGCACCTGACCTTCTTTCACATCGGCCCCCTCGGTGAAGAGGCGCTTCTGGATGATGCCATTCACCCGGGCCCGCACCTCCGCCACGCGGAAGGCGGATGTACGGCCGGGCAGATCCTGCGTGAGGGTGACTTTGCGAGGTTCGATCGTGATATAGCCGACTTCCACCGGAGGCGGCGCGCCCCCAGGAGTCCCGCCTGCGGCAGGTCCGCCAGGCTTCTGTTCACAGGCAGAGAGGAGGGCGAGGCACAAGCCCCCGGCGAGCAGAGTGGCGTAGGGGCGATGAAATAAGGGTCGCGGGCCGGGACCGGTCGAGGTCTTGAGGATCGGGGATTTCATGAGAAGACGTGTGAAGGATTTTTTGTCTATCAGGGGGGAGAAGGAACGCCGTGCGGGCGTAGAGCCAGGCTCAGGCAATAGGCGCGGACAACCCGGCGGCAATGAAGGAGACCATCCTGTGGATGAAGCCTTCGCGGTCCGGCCGCATGGGCTGCATTTCAGGGTTGGGATGCGGCAGGTTGTCGAAGTGCACCCAGGAATCGAGCCCGTGGTTCAGGGCGCCAAAGAGGAAGCGCTCCCGCCAGACCAGCTCCTGCGGGGGCAGCCAGGGCAGGGCACGCAGCAGGGCGGAATCAATGCGCGTGGCGAACTCGGCACACTCCTTGTTCAAGAAGGCCTTGAGCTGCGGATTGGGATCCTGGAAGCCGCGACAGATGAGCCGGAAGAGCGCCATGGTGGTGCCCGGCTGCGTCTCGCGCGCCTCCACAGAGGGGCGCACGATGGCCTCCACCAGCTTTTCCAAAGGGACCGGTTGCTCTTGGGCTTCAGCCTCCAGAGCATTCAGGCGGGAAATGCGGTCCTGATTCAAGGGGCGCAGTCGACGGGCAAAGACCTCCAGCACCAGGTCTTCCTTGGTGCCGAAGTGATAGTTCACCGCGCCCAGATTGGCCCCGGCAGCCTTGATGATCGCCCGGGTGGAAGTGCCAGCCACGCCGTGCTCCACCAGAAGCTGCTCGGCAGCATCCAGCAGCGCCTCCCGGGTACTGGAACTCCGGGGGCGGTCAGGGGCGTATGCGGCCGGGGGCTGGCCAAGGGTGACGGACATGGAGCTTGCTTGAATTCATACGAACGTATGAATCACCCTTTCATTGTCAAAGGGAGTTCGCTTCTGGGAAGGGGTTGGGGGCGGAAAAATTGTCGCGAGGTTGGCATGACCGGCCCGCTGCGCGGGAGACAGAAGACTGGAAGACGAAAGACAGAAGACATGAGGGCCGGGGGGCGATTGACCAAGGAGCGGCGGTTTGTGCCTTGAGCACAAGCGCCGATGGTGGCCGGAGGGCATGAGGCACCACTTGTGTCTGAGCGTCCAACACCTCAGACAGCGCTGAGGTGTTGGTTACCTCCCGCTTCGCTACCCCTCGGCGGTTGTGCTTGAAGCACAAACCGCCGCTCCTTGGACAGGGGCAATTCCAATACGTCTTCGCGGGATGTTGGATGTTATCCTGGGTTGTAGGGCGACCGCCTCGGTTGCCAGATCAGGGGACGTTCGCGGCAAGCGGGGCGCTTGCCCTACAGGTGTCTGGGGCGATTGACCAAGGAGCGGCGGTTTGTGCCTTGAGCACAACCGCCGTTGGTGGCCGGAGGGCATGAGGCACCACTTGTGTCTGAGCGTCCAACACCTCAGACAGCGCTGAGGTGTTGGTTACCTCCCGCTTCGCTACCCCTCGGCGGTAGTGCTTGAAGCACAAACCGCCGCTCCTTGGCCAGGGGTATTCCAATACGCCTTCGCGGATGTTGGATGTTATCCTGGGTTGTAGGGCGACCGCCTCGGTTGCCAGGTCAGGGGTCGCTCGCGGCAAGCGGGGCACTTGCCCTACAGGTGTGTCTGGGGGAGGCGATGAGGTGGGCCATTTGGGGCGTGAGCCGGTTGGGACAACCGGACTACGCCTGCTGAGACCTCACAGGCACATCGCTCAAGTCTTGCGTCTTGTGTCTTCCGGTCCTGTATTTCCTAAAAAACTGGCCCAGCCCGGAACATCCGCGGCTGGGCCAGCAAGCTTTTCGAACTAGCGCTACTCAACTCACCCCACCTCAACCCGGGGCAAATTCCAGATCTGCTCTGCGTACTCGCTAATGGTGCGGTCGCTGGAGAAGAAGCCCATTCTCGCGGTGTTGAGGATGCTCATGCGCGTCCAGTTCGCGGAATCACGATACGCGGCGTCGACCCTGCCCTGGGCGTCCACATAGGTGCGGTAGTCGGCACAGCAGAGGAAGGGATCCCCGCCTTCGAGCAGGCTGCTACGGAGCGGCTTGAAGTCGTCCGAGTTGCCGGTGAAGAAGTCGCTGCCGATCCAGTCGATCGCATTGCGCAGCTCGGGATCGTTCCAGTAGTAGTCCCAAGGGTTGTAGCCCTTCTGGCGGAGGTCCTCCACCTCCTCGACCGTGAGGCCGAAGATGAAGATGTTGTCGTCGCCGACTTCGTCTTTGATCTCAACATTCGCGCCATCGAGTGTGCCGATGGTGAGCGCGCCGTTAAGGGCCAGCTTCATGTTGCCGGTGCCGCTGGCTTCCTTGCCTGCGGTGGAGATCTGCTCGGAGATGTCCGCGGCGGGGATGATCCTCTCGGCCAGGGTGACGCCGTAGTTTGGCAGGAACACGACCTTGAGCTTCCCGAGGATGCGCGGGTCGTTGTTGATTTTCTCGGCCACCGCATTGATGGCGAAGATGATGTTCTTGGCCAGGTAGTACCCAGGAGCGGCCTTGGCGGCAAAGATGAACACGCGGGGCTGCATGTCATACCCCGGATCCTGCAGGAGGCGGCGGTAGAGCGTGAGGATGTTCAGCAGGTTCAGGTGCTGGCGCTTGTACTCGTGCAGACGCTTGATCTGCACGTCGAAGATCGCATCCGCGCTCACCGAGTACCCTGTGAGGTCCTTGATGACATGCGTGAGGCGCTCCTTGTGCAGGCGCTTGATGGCACGGAAGCGCTGCTGGAACTCGGGATCATCCGCAAAGGATTCCAGCGCACGCAGCTTGGAGGCATCCCGCGTCCACTCGGTGCCAATGGACTCGTTGATCAGGGACGTGAGCTCCGGATTGCAGACCATGAGCCAGCGACGCGGCGTGATGCCGTTCGTCATGTTCAGGAAGCGGTCCGGATAAAGTTCGTTGAACTCGGGGAAGAGCTTTTCCTTGAGCAGGCGGGTGTGCAGCGCGGCCACGCCATTGGTGTGGCGGCTGGCGTGCACGGAGAGGTGCGCCATGCGGACGGACTTGCCGCCGTTCTCGTCGATCAGGGACAGCGTGCGGATCTTCTCCACGTCATCCGGCCATTTCTTGGAAATAACATTCGTGATGAGGTGCTGGTTGATCGCGTAGATGATCTGCAGGTGACGTGGCAGCACGCGCTCAAAGAGCGGCACGCTCCAGGTCTCCAGCGCCTCGGGCAGGAGGGTGTGGTTCGTGTAGCAGAACGTGCGCTGGCAGATGCTCCAGGCGGTGAGCCAAGGAAGGTTCTCCACATCCGTCAGCAGACGCATCAGCTCGGGAATCGCCACCGCCGGGTGCGTGTCATTGAGCTGGATCGCCACCTTCTCCGGGAAGGCATCCCAGCCCTGGTTGTCGCGCTTGTAGCGGCGGATGATGTCGCTGAGCGAGCAGGCGACAAAGAAGTACTGCTGCACGAGGCGCAGCTCCTTGCCGCTCTCGGTTGCGTCATTGGGGTAGAGGATCTTGGAGACCGTCTCGCCCGCCGCCTTGTCATGCAGAGCCTCGATGTAGGAGCCCTCGTTGAAGACGCGGAGGTTGAACTCATCCGTCGCGCGGCTTTCCCACAGGCGGAGGAAGTTCACCGTCTTGGAATCAAAGCCGATGATCGGGATGTCCCACGGCAGGCCCACGATCTTCTTCGTGTTCTCCCAGGTGTACACGGAGTTGCCGCGGTCGTCGAAGTGCTGGATGGCGCGACCGTAGAGATTGACCTCCACCTTGTACTCGGGGCGCACGATGTTCCAGGGGTTGCCATCGCGGATCCAGGGATCCGGCTGCTCCACCTGACGGCCGTTCACAAACTCCTGGCGGAAGAGGCCGAACTCATAGTGAATGCCGTAACCCACCGCCGGAAGGTCCAGCGTGGAGAGGGAATCAAGGAAACAAGCTGCCAGACGGCCGAGGCCGCCGTTGCCCAGGCCCATGTCGGCCTCTTCGTTGATGATCGTCTCCAGATCCTGGCCGAGCTCACCGAGCGCGGACTTGGCCGCATCATAGAGGCCCGTGTTGCGCAGGTTGTTCTCCAGCAGGCGCCCCATGAGGTACTCCAGGGAGAGGTAGTTCACCCGCCGCGTGTTCTTGCTGCGGTGGGCGGCCATCGTCTTGAACGAGATGGCCAGCGCGCGATCCCGCACTGCCATGCACGTGGCCGTCCACCAATGCGCCCGCCGCGCTGTCGTCGGATCGTGCGCCAGGGTGAAGAGCAGGTGGTTCCGGATGGAGGCCTTCAGGGACGCCGCCACTTCGGCGTCATCCAGAGGTGCGGGCGCTTCAGGAGAGGGGGTGGATTCGGATTGCCACATGATGTTGAATCGTTGGGAGGGAAGCGTTTGTGATGGGGTGCTGGGTGGACCCAGGAAATTGTTATTCCTTGTCGTCAGAGCTGCTGTTCTGGCGGGTCATCCACTTGGGAAGTTCCGCCGGGGCGATGAGCAGCGTGATTTCTCCTTTGGGAGCTTTCATTGCGAAGTGGTTAAGCACGGACTGAGCCGATCCGCGCTGAAATTCCTCAAACATTTTCGTGAGTTCGCGGGCCACGACCACCGGGTGATTGGGCGCACGGTTGGCGATCATCTGGAGGGTATCCACCAGCCGGTAGGGGGACTCGAAGTAGATACTGGTGCACTCGCGCGCCATGGCCACTTCCATCTCCTTGTCCCGCTGCCCCTTCTTGTGGGGGAGGAACCCGCCAAAGTAAAACGGAACCGTCGGCAGGCCTGAACCCGCCAGGGCCGTAAGCACGGCTGTGGCACCGGGAATGACCTCCACCTTGATACCAGCGCCGATGACCGCATGCACGAGCCGCTGGCCGGGATCTGACACCGTGGGGAACCCTGCATCAGACACGAGGGCGATGCTGGCCCCCTCGTGCAATTTCTCAATGAACTCCGGGATACGCCGGGCCTCGTTGTGCTCCGTCAGGGAGACGAGCGGCAGATGCAGCCCATGGTGCTGGAGGAGATGGATGGTGCGGCGGGTGTCCTCACAGGCGACCAGGGTGGCCGCCTTGAGCACCTCCACGGCCCGCACGGAGAAGTCGCCCAGGTTCCCAATGGGGGTGGCGACCAGTTGCAGCTTGCCGGAGCTTGGCGCTGTCACATCAGACATGGCAGAAAAAGAACGGGCGCTGCTGGTGCAGCGCCCGGGGAGAGTAGGGAGTGATGGTTGCCGGAAAAAGGCGGGCGCTTACCAGCCTTCCGAGATCTGACTGGCCAGAGACGTGGAGAGACGCTCGGCGGCATCGGCCAGGGCCTGGCGCTCCGTGAGCTGTACGTTCGGGTCGAGCACGATGTTGGACGCACCGGAGGCCTGGCCTGCCAGGAGCTCCGTGCCTGCGGTGTCATTCACCGTGTAACGGATCTGCAAGCGCATGAGCAGCTCACTGGTACGCAGGGTGTTGCTGCGCACGGCGCGGAACTGGCTGCGGTGGATGTCCACGATGGTGGCGTTCAACACCGCATCAGCCTCGCTGGCTGGTACGATCTTGTAGGCACCGTCCATCTGGAGCTTCTTGATCAGCGCATTCGTGGCCAGCACTTCAAGCCGGGGCTCAAGCGTGTCGTTCTTGAACGTCGGCACCGCCAGCTTGGTCACGTTGACCATCTTGGCGGGCTTGCTGGCTCCGAGTTGGTAGCCAGCGCACTGAGTGAGGAGAGAGAGGGCCAGAGGAGCGAGCAAAAAGGCAAACTTTTTCATGTATTGGGAGTGATGAGGTTGGCCGGGAACTTGGGAGTGATGCCAGTGAATCAGTTTGCCTTGGGAGCTTCCGGCGCGGGAGCGGGAGCTGGCGCAGGGACAGCTTCCGGCGAGGGGGCCGGAGGAACGGGAAGCGGGGCAAGAGACGGAGCCTCAAGTTGGCCAGCAGGAGCAGGAGGGACAGGCAGGGGAGCCAGAGCAGGCTTTGGCGGCTCGCCACCAGCAGCCGGGGGCAGGATCATGCCAGGACCCGCAGCGTCCACCGCGCCGGGGCGGGTAGGCAGCTCAGGCTCCTTGAGGGGCACAGGCTGGAAGCTGTCGGGCTCCACGCGCATCTCAGGCTTGCGATTGACCTTGGCGATGAGCGGGGCGGGAGGACCGGAGTATTCGTCACGGCTCTTGAGATTGACGGCAGCAGGCACGGTGTAGTCTGCATTGCCACTGGCGACCTGTTCCTTCATCTCCTCTGGGAAGGCAGCGGCCAGGCCGGAGAGGCGGGTGCGGGCATCCGCAGCGGCGTCAGGAGCGCCGAACTTGATGGCTTCGTTGTAGTAGATGGCGGCGGCCTTGGGCTTGCCAGCCTTCTCGTAGAACTTGCCGATCTCAAGCGAGCGGTAGGACTGGGAGGTGTTCACCTCCTGGATCAGGGACTCAGCCTCACCGGTGCGCTCACCGGAGGGGTTGGCCATCTTGTAGGTCTCAAGCGCGTCGCGGGTCGCGGTCAGGTTCTGCGCGTCCTGCGTCTTGCGGGCAGCCGCGCTGCTGATGGCACCAATGCGGAACTGGGCTTCGGAGGCGAGCTTGGTGTTCGGGTAGTTTTCCACCACGGCCTGGTAGGAGGCATTGGCCATCGGCTTGTCGCCGTCGTCCTGATACACCTCACCGATGGCGAACTGGGCGTACGGAGCATACTTGCCGTACGGGGAGTTCTTGATCACGCCTTCGTACATCTTCACGAGCTCGGACTTGTCGAGCTTCATGGGGATGAGCAGCAGGGAGGGCTGCTTCTTGCCGGCCTTTGCTTCTTCTGCGATCTCAAACTGCTGTTGGAGCGCTTCGCTGAAACGGGGGCTCTGGCGGTAGTTGTCGATGAACTTCTGGAAGCCTTCGTAAGCATCCTGCAGCTTGCCAGAGGCGCGCAGGCCGCGGGACAGCTCAAACTGGGCTTCTGCTGCGGCGTCCGTAAACTTGTAGCGGGCCACCACATCCTTGTAGATGGACTGGGCACGACCAGCATTGCCGGTGGAGGAAGCCGTGCGCGCATCGCGCAGCATCGCATCAGCGGCAGCTTCCTGAGATTGCTTTTCCGACACGGAAGGTACAGCATCCTCCTTGGATTTAAACCACTTCAGGGGATTTGCCTTGCCGAGGTCAACGGCCGATGCGGACGGCACGGCAATCGCCAGCGCAGTGGCAGTGGTCAATGTGACACGAAGGACGGGGTGCACTTTCATTCTGGCGAAACTAGTGGAGAGTCAGTAAGGCGTCAACTGGCGGAATTTTGGTTTTGTGAAGCATGGTTGACGCCATGAGGGCAGGGAAAAACAGTGACGAGGCCGAAACGGCATCCGCAAGGGACAACTTGTTTCAACCTCGTCACCTTGAGAGTGTTAGATGGCCTGGGAGATCGCCTCGCCGATCTCACGCGTGTTCACTTTGCGCGTGCCTTCAGCACCGCTGTAGATGTCGCCCGTGCGCAGTCCGTCGTCGATGACCTTGCGAACGGCCGTCTCAATTGCCTGCGCTTCGGCCTCAAGACCGAGGGAGAAACGGAGGAGCAGCGCGGTGGAAAGGATCTGGGCAATCGGGTTGGCAATGCCTTTGCCTGCGATGTCCGGGGCGGTGCCGCCGCTCGGCTCGAAGAGGCCAAAGTACAGACCATCGCCCTTGGCCTTGCCGAGGCTGGCGCTGGCCAGCATGCCCAGGGAGCCTGCGATCATGGCCATCTCATCGCTGAGGATGTCGCCAAAGAGGTTCTCGCACAGCACCACATCAAACCCGCGCGGGTTCTTGATGAGCTGCATGGCGGCGTTGTCCACATACAGGTGGGAGAGCTTCACATCCGGGTAGGACTGGGCCACCTCCTCCACCGTGGCCCGCCAGAGCAGGCCGTTCTCAAGCACGTTCGCCTTGTCGATGGACGTGAGCTCCTTACGGCGACCCTGCGCGGCCTTGAAGGCGACGTGCGCGATGCGCTCGATCTCGCTCTTCTTGTACACCATCGTGTCCACTGCGGTCATCTCGCCATCGATCTCCTTGCGGAACTTGGGCTGGCCAAAGTACAGACCGCCCGTGAGTTCACGCACACACAGGACGTTGAAGCCGCCCTGGATCAGCTCGTCCTTCACCGGAGAAGCGTGTGTCAGAGAGGGGTAGCAGATGGAGGGGCGCAGGTTGGCGAAGAGGCCGAAGTGCTTGCGCAAGGGCAGCAGCGCACCACGCTCAGGCTGCTCATTCGGAGGAAGCTTCTCCCACTTGGGACCGCCCACGCTGCCGAAGAGGATCGCATCACTCTGTTCACAGACCGCCAGGGTGTCCTCAGGCAGGGCCTTGCCCTTCGCGTCAATGGCCGCTCCGCCCACCAGCTGCTCGCTGAACTCGAACTGGGTGCCAAACTTGCTGGTGATGGTGCCAAGCACCTTGATGGCTTCCGCCATCACTTCAGGGCCAATGCCGTCACCGGCGAGGACTGCGATCTTGTGAACTTTACTCATCCCTTGCGGATAGCTTGAGGCTGTGCGGTGTGCAAGTCCTTGGTGAGATTGTCCGGTGCAACTTCGGACGGAAGCGGGGCAACCCCAGGCGCAGAGCCCGGACTGGGAGGGGGTGCCGCCGCGGTCGCCGGAGCAGCGGGCGGGACCGGTGCGGCAGGGAGAGACTGCGCCCGGTTCTCCGCCAGCTGAATGATCTGGTGAATGAAGTACAGCTTCGTGACGGTGGTGGTCGAGTGGACAAACGGGTACAGATTCCGCTGGCCCAGACTGCTGGCGATCTCATTCAGGGCAGGGGAGAGCGCGGACCAGCGGTGAATGATCTCGAGAAAGTCCGAGGGATCCTCCTCGGTCAGAGGCGGCGGCAGGAGGATGGTGGCGGGGTCGAAACTCGTCTCACTCGCCACGGGCTCCGCGCTCATGCCGAACTCCCGGGCCGTCTCCAGCGCATCGGTGATGTGCAGGTAGTGCGCCCAGGTTTCCGCCCAGTCCTCCCACGGGTGCATCGTCGCGTAGGAGGACACGTGGGTGAGTTGCCAGCCGGGCGGTGGGCCGGAGGTGTAGTACCGCTGGAGGGCAGAGGCGTAGTCCACCCGTTGATCGCCAAACACTTTTTGGAATCCATTCAGGAGATCGAAGTTCACCGGTGGCTTCTCGAACCACAGGTACCAGTAGTAATGCGCCAGCTCATGGCGGAAGTGGCCCAGCAGGGTTCTATACGGTTCACGCAGCTGCTCGCGGTTGCGCTCGCGGATGGAGTCGTTCGCCTCCTCCAGGTTCATGGTGATCACCCCATTCTGGTGCCCGGTGGTCACGGGCAGCGCCGGGGTGGGAACGAGGAAATCAAACGCCAGGCCGTACACCGGGTCCGCCACCCGGTTCACCAGGGGGAGATCGAGCTGGAGGATTGAGTACAGGGCCCGTCGCTTCGCGCGCTCAAACCGTGCCCAGGCCGGGACACCCGGCTCCACGCTCAGGTTCGGGATGATGTGGTTGAACTGGCAGGCCACACAGAGCGAGCCTGCGGGATTTCTCGGCACCACCCAGTTGCACACGCCATGCTGGAGGCCGTTGTTGCACCACTGAAACGGAGAATCCTTCGTCAGCGGCACCATCGTGGACGTGGCGGGATCGAACCCCACCTGCACACCGCACTGGAGGCAGTGGCTGTTTTCAAAATAGAGGGTGTTGGAGCAACAGCACCGGAAGGCTTTCATTCGTGATGGGGAGGGAGAGGAGCGTGGTCACCTTCAGAGGCAGGCGACGAGGCGATAAGGCGAAACGAAAACGGTGATTCTATGACGGAGGTTGGCGCAGAGGCAACTCTGTTCAGACCCGGTTCAGCACTTCATCATCCAACTTTCAGTGTGCCTTCCACGGAGTCATCCAGCGTCTTGCCTGCCACCGCTCCGATCACCATCTTGATGCCCGCCACCAGGAAGCCGTGCTTCGTGTCCCAATAATAACCTCCGTTGGGAGTCACCTTGATGACAGTGATGCGCTCGTCCTCCTCACCACCGGTGAACCAAGTCTTCAAGACAGGCTCCCACAGCTCGTGGATGACCTGTTTGTTCTGCGAGACGGTGGCGGCCCCCTGGAGATGGAGGAAGCCCGAATGCGGCGAGGACTGGAAGTACAGGTGCACGCTGTCCGGATCGATTGCGAGCTCCTCGTTGAGGTGACTGTCGGACGCACTCAGGAACCACAGGTTGCCGCTGTCGTCCACCTTGCGGACATTCATCGGCCGCGCCCCGCCGGAGCCCTCCACCACCGCCCCGGTGACGAAAAAGCAGGTCTCGGCCTTGTCCACAAGCTCTTTGATCTTGCTCACGGCCTTGGCTCCGGACATGTCGTCGCGATTGTCTTCTGATTGGTTGTCATTGATGGAACTCATGCCGCTGGATCGCGCATGGCCGCCAGACCGGTGGCATGGGTCGCTCGCGCACGATTGAACGCATGGGACCTCCGGCGGGACTGAGACCCTACCCCAAGCCGCCTGGCGCCCCCTTTTCATGAAGATTTGCTTTGTCTCCGACCTTCACCTGTTCTCCCAGCGTAGCCTCGCAGAACAATGGATGCCCCTGCTGCATGAGCGCATTCGCGAAAGTTCACTGGTGGTCTTGGGAGGGGACGTCTTCGACTTCAAGTGGTCCATCCACGGCTCAGCCCAAGCCACGGCGGAAGCGGCGACCCAGTGGCTCCAGGCGCTGATGCACACGCACCCGGCCCACACCTTCGTCATGCTCCTGGGGAACCACGATGACCACCCCGCCCTCCGGGAGAGGCTGGAGGTCCTGGCCGGGGAGTCACCGCAACTGGTCGTGGAAACCTACCTCTTCCGGGTGGCCAACACGGTTTTCCTCCATGGCGATTCGGCCAATCCCCGTTGCACGGAGGCCAAGCTCATTCGCTCCCGCAGCCGGACCGCCCACCATCGCACCCGGGGTCGGGCCATGAATCTCCTCTATGGCGGGGCCATCCGCCTCCGTCTGCACCGCGCCGGGGCCAACCTGATCTTCCCGAAGCGACTGGTGGCGCGTCGGCTGCTGGGCTACCTCGGGGAGGTGGGGCAGGGGCCCGAGAGCGGTACGGACACGGTTTACTTTGGGCACACGCATCTCGCGTTGCAGGACTACGTGTACCGGGGCGTCCGTTTTCACAACTGCGGAGCCCCCATGCGCGGCCTGAAGTTCCAGGTTTTGCTCGCAGAAACCGGGGCCATGTCACCCTGAGAGCGTTGGGAGCATACAATTTGTTGAATCTTTGCTCATCCGACATTAAATCTCCCGCCCCATGTCCCAAGACGCACCCTCACGCCCCCAGGTTTCGACCAGCCGGGCGAACATTGCCATCGTGGCCAGCCTCTACAACGAGACCTACGTCCAGGCCCTCCTTGATTCGGTGCGCGAGGAACTCGATGAATTGCTGCCCCAGGCCCAGGTCATGACCTATCGCGTGCCGGGTGCCTTTGAGATCCCGGTTTGCGCTGAGTTTGTGCTCCGCAACACTGAGCCGGACGCGGTCATCGCCCTGGGCGTGATCCTCCGCGGCGAGACGGAGCACGGCGACCTCGTCGGTGCCTCCGTGACCGATGCCCTCCAGCGCATGGCCGTGGCGCATTGCACCCCCATCGTCCATGAGGTGCTGCTGCTCGACAATGAGGAGCAGGCCAAGGTGCGCTGCTTTGGCGACCGCCTGAACCGCGGCACCGAAGCCGGTCGCGTGGCCGTAAACATGGTCCAGCTCTTTGAAAAACTCCGCCTCACATTCCCTTTTTCCCAGTCCTCCAAATAACGCTCATGGCCATCGGTAAACGACGCGAAGGCCGCCAGGCGGCAATGCAGTTCCTTTTTGCGCACGATGTGCATGGCAAGGTGGAAGACACAGATCGTGCGGCGTTCTGGACGCTGCACAGCGCCTCCCAGGACATCCGGGCCCATGCCGAGTCTCTGGTGACCGGCATCAAGACCCATCAGGCGCAGATCGACGACTGCATCGCCGCCACCCTGGAAAACTTCCGCTTTGAGCGCCTCGGCGTGGTGGATCGCAACATCCTCCGCCTCGCGGTTTATGAAATGCTCCACACCGAGGTGCCGGTGCCGGTCGTGATCAATGAGGCCGTGGAGATCTCCAAGGTCTTCGGCGATACCCAGACTTGTGCGTTTGTGAACGGCGTGCTGGACAAGATCGCCAAGCGGATCCCGGGGCGTCAGGCCCCGTCCGCCCCCCAACCGTAATCCCCATTTTCCTCCTACCCGCTCCGTGGCCGGATTCTTTAAAAAACTCATCCAGCGCTTCACCAAGGCGGACATTGACTGGGATGACCTTGAGGCACAGCTCATCGCCGGAGATCTCGGGGCCAAGCTGTCCGTGCAGATTGTGGACGACCTGAAAGAGCAGGCCCGCAAGCTTCATGACCAGGACATTGTGGAGGTGACCAAGAAGCACATCCGCAAGATCCTGCCAGCGACCGTCGCCCCGGTGAAACCCTTTGGCGACAAGCCCAAGGTCCTGCTCATCGTCGGCGTGAACGGCACGGGCAAGACCACCTCCACGGCCAAGCTCGCCAACCTGCTGAAGAAGCAGGGGCACAGCCTCGTGCTGGCAGCTGCCGACACCTTCCGCGCCGCCGCGGTGGAGCAGCTCGAAGTCTGGGCCAAGCGCGTGGATGTTCCCATCATCAAGGGACCTCCGAACGGGGATCCCAGCGCCGTGTGTTTTGACGCCTACAGCTCCGCCATCGCACGCAAGGCGGACTTCCTCATCTGCGATACCGCCGGACGTCTGCACACCCGGCACAACCTCATGGAGGAGCTGCGCAAGGTGCAACGCACCCTGGGCAAGAAAGACCCAACCGCGCCTCATGAAGTGCTGCTCGTGGTCGATGCCACCACAGGAGGAAACGCCCTCCAGCAGGCCAAGGAGTTCAACAAGACCGTCCCGCTCACCGGAGTAATTGTCACCAAGCTCGACGGCAGCGGGAAGGGCGGCGTGCTCGTCGCCATCCAGCAGGAGCTGGGCATTCCGGCCCGATTCGTCGGCACGGGCGAGCACATGGATGACTTCGAGCCCTTTGTGCCCGAGACTTTCCTGGACCAGATGCTCTAAAAAGCGACCGAAGAAGGGCAGGGGGGCGCAAATTTCGACCGGTCTTTCCCGCTTAAAGTCCAGAAACGCCTCTGAGCCGACGTATTTTAAGTTCTGCCGCTTTCCCACCCCACGCATGACTTTCATGATTGCCGAACCTCTTCCCACTGAGCACACCGATTCGATCAACGCGAAGATTCTCGAGGTCTCTGAGGACCAGATCAAAGGCTTCCACCGGCATCCCTTCCACTTTGTGGCCGAGCGTTCCGGGCTCCCCCTGGAGACCGTGCTTGAGCGCATTCAGGCCATGCTCCGTGCTGGTGTGATCCGCCGCGTGCGCCAGACCCTGCTGGCCAACAAGCTGGCGGACGGCGGCCTGGTGGCCTGGAAGATTCCCGGCGACAAGATCGATGCCGCTTTCGACTTCATGGTGAAGGAAGACCCCTTCAGCGGTCACGTGGTGTTGCGCTCCACCGACCGCGAAGTGAGTGGCTCCGACTTCAAACTCTGGACGACTATCAAAGTGCCGCAAGGCAGGGAGATCTCAGAGCATGCTGATGCGCTGATGCGTCTGCTGGGCGCGGAGGAGTACATCATCATGCAGCCCAAGGGAATCTTCGCCCTGGGAGTGGGCCACGTGCGTCGCAAGACGATGGAGATCGGCGACAAGTCCGATGAGCCCGCGGAAATGATCACCCCGGACATCGTGGATCTGGACAAAGAGGAATGGGATGTCCTCGTGGCCATGAAGCGCGACCTGACACCTGAGGAGATCGTCCCAGAGCCCTGGGTGGCTCGTGCGGCAGAGGCGGGCGTGAGCGTGGACCGCTTTTGCGAAGTGGCAGAGGGCTTTGACCGCAAGGGCATTCTCGGCCGGTTCTCCACCTTCCTGGAACATGTGAAGCCTTCTCAAACCGGCGTGCGCGTGACGAAGTTTAACGCGCTCTTCCACTGGCGTGTGCCAGAGGGCATGCAGCAGCGTGCCGGCAGCGAGGTGGGGCGTCACCACATCATGACGCATGCCTACTGGCGTGAAGGCGGACCCCGTTTCGCCAATGCCAACATCATGGGCGTGGTTCACGGCACGGACAAAGCGCGTGTGCTGGAGCACAAGGCCGCCATCGACCGCCATCTGGAGAGCATCGGTATTCCCGTGCTGTACACGAACGTCTTCTGGGGCGGTCGCAGTGAAATTAAGCCCTCCGAGATCTCACCAAAGGTGTACGCCGAGTGGCACGACAAATACCGCGGTCAGTCAAACATCATCTGATCGCGCCACATCGCGTAGAATCGCTTCGAGGCGGTTGGGTTTTCCCAACCGCCTTATTTTCTTCTGCTTACAGACATCTCAGAAAATTTATCTTGCTGCATGCAAAAAAACGTCCAATCTGGGGCCTCAGGGTTGCGCCATGCAGCAGTTGAAACCACTCCCAAAACCAGCACCGGAAATGCCCGCCCGGCAGCCATTGCCCCTGGTTCGGGAATCCATGTTTTCCACGCGGAAATACCTCCTCTGCCTGGTGGCCACCACCTTGCTGGTGCTGACGGTCGCGGCAGCGTTCAATTGGGTGATGAATCCCTACAACGTCTTTGATCCGCCTGTGCTGAAGGGCATCAATGACCGGCAACCTTTCCTCCACAGCCAGGAGCGCTTCGCCAAAGCCTGTGCAGTGATCCGCCAGCAACCGCAGACAGTCATTCTAGGCTCCTCCCGCGCGGACATCGGACTCTCCCCGCAACATCCTGGCTGGCCCCGGCAGCCGGTGTACAATTTCGGTGTCGCCGGGGCCTCACTGGAGGTGTTGGCCAAGCACTTTGAGCACGCAGTGGCTGTCGCTCCCGTGAAGAACGCCCTCATCATGCTGGACTACGCCAGCAAAGAAACGCCGCCAGGGTTCCAGCCCGCTGTTCGTGATCGGTGGCTGGACCAATTTGAAGACGGGGCCCGTGACTCCCAGGCAGCGGCTCGCCTCCATTTAGCCCTGCTGTCCTGGGCGGTCACTTCCACTGGACTCAAGACTCTGTTCACCAACGGATGCGACAACGTCCAGTTGCCCGATGGTCAGCTCGACAATCAGGACTGCTGGCGGCGGTTACAGGAAAAACATCGCGACAACCCGGGCTGGAGCTGGGAGGCGAACTTCAGCCTCGGTCTCATCCCGTTCTCCGGCCGTCTCAGCGTCGGACGCCAGTGGGAACATCTGCAGCACATCTTCGATCTGGCCGCCAAACATGACGTGGAAATAACCTATGTCATCTCTCCAACGCATGACCTGCTGTGGCAGCGCTGCATTGAAGAGGAGAACATGGACACCGTGGTGGCCTGGCGGTCTGAACTGCTCCGGCAAGCTCATGCGGGCTCGCGAAGGTTGGGCCGTCCGATGCCCGTCATCTGGGACTTTGCTCTGGCGGAAGCCGCTGGCATGTCACCCGCCGCACTGATGGAGGAGATGAAGAGCCATCCTCACAATACGTTGCCCCTCTATCTGGAGTCCTCGCACTTCACCCAGAGGCTGGGGGGACCTCGTTCTTGATCGAGTCCTGCTGGATCCCGCAGGGCCCGATCCTGCTTGCGGGGTGCGGCTGGATTTTGCCATGCTGCCCGGCCATCTCGCACGTCTCCGGCAACGCTGGAGCGAGGTGCCCCGGTGAGGTTCCCCAACGGTTGATCTGACACCCACGCCATCAGGCTGACTGGACCCCATGCTCTTCAACTCTTTCCAGTTTCTTCTCATCTTCCTCCCGATTGCGCTGGTGGGCTGGCATCTGGCGAGCCGGTATCTGAGCCGCCAGATCGCGCTGCACTGGCTCCTTGTCTGCTCGCTGGTCTTCTACTCCGGCTGGCATGCGCCGCATGTCCTGCTGCTGGGCACGGTGGTGATGGCCAACTATTTCCTCTGCCGCGGGATCGCCTCTGCCCGCGGCCCGGCCCGGAAGTGGTGGCTGGGCTCCGCTGTTACCGCGAACCTCCTGGTCCTGGGCTGGTACAAGTATGCCGGCTTCATCTTGGAGAACCTGCCGCTGCCCCGGTGGGTGGAGATGTTTCACGTTCCCGCTGCGCTGCCCCTCGGAGTTTCCTTCTTCACGTTTCAGCTCGTGGCCTTCGCCGTGGATGTGTACCGCGGCTTTCCCGCAGAGCGGCGCCCGGGCATCTTTGCACTGGTGGTTTCCTTTTTCCCGCACCTCATCGCGGGTCCCATTCTGCATCCCCGTAAGTTCCTTGCCCAGTTCGACCAGCACCCGATGCAGGGGCTGCGCAGCGCCGAGCTTTCACTGGGGCTGACGTGGTTTGTCATCGGCCTCTTCAAGAAGGTGGGCATCGCAGATGGGGTGGGGCAATGGGTGGGGGGAGTGTTCGATGCCGTACCAGGCACTTCTTTGACGTTCCTGGATGCCTGGACAGCGGCTCTGGCCTACACCTTCCAGCTCTACTTTGATTTCTCCGGCTACTCAGACATGGCCATCGGACTCGGCTGGATGTTTGGGCTTCGGATCCCCTTCAACTTCGACTCCCCCTACAAAGCGACCTCCATCGTGGACTTCTGGCGTCGCTGGCACATGACCCTGTCCCAGCTGCTCAGAGACTACGTTTACATCCCCTTGGGTGGCAACCGCCTGGGGCCGACCCGACGGTACACCAATCTCATGCTCACCATGCTGATCGGCGGTTTCTGGCACGGGGCAGGATGGAGCTTCATCGTCTGGGGTGGCCTGCATGGGGCCGCCCTCGTTGTCGCGCATCTTTGGGGCTTCCGCCGGTCGGAGGGGGCAGGGGGGGAGTCGTCGGCTCCATCCTGGTGGCAGCGGGAGGCTGGCTGGCTGGCCACCTTCTTCTTCATCATCGCCACCTGGGTGGTCTTCCGGTCCGACTCTCTGACCCGCGCCGGGGAGATGCTTAAGGCCATGACCGGCTTGAACGGGGTGGAGCTTCCGCAGTCCTACGTCGGGTTCCTCCATCGGCTGGGTCTGGGCTGGCTGCCCGTTTCGGCCCATACAGACTCTCCTTGGCTCATTTTTCGGGGCATCAGCCAGTGGCTCAGTCTGGCCGCTCTGCTGGTGGTGGTGAAGTATCTGCCCAACAGCCAGGAGCTCATGCGGCAGGCGGCGCCCACCGGCCAGGCTTGGACGCAGCGGCTCTTCTGGCGTCCCTCGCTTGCCTGGTCGCTGCTCATCTCTGCCGGGCTGGCCATCAGCCTTCTACGCATGGTGAAGTCGAGCGAGTTCCTCTATTTCCAGTTCTGAGCGGAGCCTCAGTTTGTTGCAACGAAAGGCGGGTCACAGGCGAAGAAGTACTTGAACCCTGCAACAGACCAATTGAACGTCTCCGTCCCATGCCAGATGACTCTCCTTTCGCACCCATTGAAGCTGCACTTGCCGATATCCGGGCTGGAAAGATGGTGATCGTCACGGACGACGCGGATCGCGAAAACGAAGGGGACCTCATCTGCGCTGCGGAACTTGCCACCGCAGAGACGGTGAACTTCATGGCGAGATACGGCCGCGGCCTGATCTGCGTGCCCGTCACCGAGGAGTACGCCCAGCGTCTGGGGCTCAGCGCCATGGTGAAGCGCAACCAGGATCCGTTCTCCACCAACTTCACCGTCAGCGTGGACGCCGCTCACGGCGTGAGCACGGGCATCAGTGCCCAGGACCGGGCGCACACCATCTCCGTGCTGGCCAATCTCCAGAGCAAGGAGACCGACCTCGTCCAGCCAGGGCACGTGTTCCCCCTCATTGCCAAGAATGGCGGCGTTCTGCGTCGTGCCGGGCACACGGAGGCGGCAGTCGATCTGGCCAGGATGGCCGGACTCGAGCCCACCGGCGTGATCTGCGAGATCCTGAACGACGATGGCACAATGGCCCGGCTCCCGCAGTTGCTGGAGTTTGGACGCCAGCACGGCCTCAAAGTCTGCACCATCGAGAGCCTGATCCGCTATCGGCAGGAACGCGAAAAGCTGGTCGAGCGGGAACAGGTCATCAAGATGCCCACCGACTACGGCGACTTCGACCTCCACCTCTACAAGAGCAAGCTGGACGGGGAGAACCATCTCGCGCTGGTCAAAGGCCAGATCGATGACGGAGAGCCCGTGCTCGTGCGCGTGCACAGCGAGTGCCTGACGGGCGATGTCTTCGGCTCCCGGCGCTGCGACTGCGGCGGACAACTCCACACCGCTCTGAAGCGAATTGAGCAAGAAGGCCGCGGCGTCCTCCTCTACATGCGTCAGGAGGGCCGGGGCATCGGACTCGCCGCCAAGATTCACGCCTACAAGCTGCAGGAGGAGGGGCTCGATACCGTCGAAGCCAATGAGAAGCTCGGCTTCGCCATGGACCTGCGCGACTACGGTTTGGGCGCACAGATTCTCTTCGATCTCGGCGTGCGCAACATCCGCCTCATGACCAACAACCCGAAAAAGGTCGTTGGTCTGGAAGGGCACAAGCTCCACATCGTCGAGCAGATTCCCATCAAACTGGAGCCCAACGAGCACAACGCCCGCTATCTGGAAACCAAGCGGACCAAGATGGGCCACAAGCTCTGACGGCTGACCACTGCGCCCCGCCTGCAACATGATGCTGGCCAGGGCGCATTTGAAAAAAAGAACACCCCGTGAACTGGCTGGCGCACCTCGTCTTGTCTGACCGGGGCGGAGCATTCCGCATCGGAAACCTGCTCCCGGATCTGGTGCGGGGTAGCGACTTGATCGCGCTGCCAGACGAGATGCTCGCTGGAGTCCACCAGCACCGGCTCATCGATGCCTACGCGGATGCCCATCCCGTGGTCACCCGGAGCGCGAGACGGTTTGATCCTCCGCTGCGGCGCTTCGGGAAGGTCTTCGCTGACCTCTTCTACGATCACTTTCTGACGACGCACTGGGACAGCTACTGCCAGATGGCGTTGCCGCAGTTCCTGGACGATTTCTTCCGCTCGGTCGAACCTTGGCGGAAGACGCTCCCGCCATTGGCAACCGAGCGGCTCGACCAGATCCGCGATCACGGCTGGATGAGCCAGTACGGCAACGTCAACGAACTGGCCCAGGTGCTGGATCGCATGGGCAGACGACTCAGGCGACCGGTGGACCTCTGCCCGGCAATGGCCGTGCTTGAGACTCACTACCATGAATTTCAGAGCGATTTTCTAGAATTTTTTCCAGATATTCGACGGGAGATCGCTCCGAGTGTGATTTTTCCTCTTAGAAGCTAGTAGAATTTTGCAGAGGCGATTTTTCCGACCCGGAAGAATGAACGCACCTTCATTCTCGCTAAAGGCCTGTCTGAGGGCGGAAGAATACCAATTTTCCCTATAATACGTTGCCCATCACATCGTTGTAGGTGGAGAGACAACCGGGCCAATGGAAGCAAAATGGGGATTCTGTCGCGGAAGTTTATAGGGCTTTCTCCGCAAAAAAATTAGGGTAGGGGAAGGTCAAAATAGGGGTTGTTCCTATGCTATGATCACCTTTTTCCTCGCATCCCGAGAAAATCGTGCTCAAATCCAAGGCGTTAACGGCATGTTTTCGAATCGACATAACTGCCGTCATTTAAGCTGCACCCTCGACCACTCCCATGAAGACGATCAAGGTCACCATTGAGCATTACGTCGAAGTTCCCGATAACGCGGAGATCACCACTTTCGATCTGGAGGGATTCCCCCAGTCCCACGTGCTCAAGATGCGAGGGCAGCTCTACCACCCGGACCTCGCCTGGTTGAAATACTTCAGCCGTGAGATGAACAAGGCCCGCTTCAGCCAGAAAGATTTTCATGCTCCCAGTTTTGAGACCGTGAGCACAGAGGAGTGGGACATGTTCCAGGGTGAGTACGACTACACCTGGAAGATGGTCGAAGAGGTGGTCACGCCTGGAGCGTGATGCCCGACCCTCGTTTGTCGATGGAAAACAGGCGGGTGAACCGCCTTGGATCCTCCAGCGCCCAATCAACGTAGAGAGCAGTGCCATGCCTAATGACGGGTTGACCGTCGTTGCGCATGGCAAATCTGTCTCAGATGGCGGCGTCTCAGCATTGTTAAAAAACCCACCTGAAAAGTGAACTCCCCAAGCACAACCATCAAGAAAGATAAAGTCGTCGTCGTCAGTGGTGCCGGGCTCAGCGCGCCCAGCGGCCTTTCTACCTTCCGGGACAACAACGGCCTCTGGCGTACCTATCGCTTTGAAGATGTCGCCTCGCCCAATGCCTGGAAGAAGCAACCGCAAGTCGTGCTGGAGTTCTATAACGAGCGCCGCGCCAAAGCAGCCGACGCTACGCCCAACGCTGGTCATCTGGCCATCGCAGCTTTGGAGAGGGAGTTCGAAGTCGTCGTCATCACTCAGAACGTGGACGATCTCCACGAGCGTGCTGGCTCGACGAAGGTGATTCACCTGCATGGAGAACTGTCCAAAGCCCGGAGCACCGAAGACGAATCACTGGTCTATGAAATCGGGGCGAAACCTATCGCTCTCGGGGATCATTGTGAGAAAGGCAGCCAGCTTCGTCCGCACATCGTGTGGTTCGGAGAGGAAGTGAAACTCATCGACACCGCTGCTGATGAACTGGCAGACGCCGGTCGCGTGCTGGTGGTCGGCACCTCCCTCAAGGTCTATCCCGCCGCCGGGCTCTGCTCAGTGGCTCACGATGAAGCGCTCAAATACTACGTGGATCTGGATGCCAAGCGGAAGGTGGAGGGGTTTGAGGTCATTCAAGGCTCGGCTGACGTGATTCTGCCGGAACTTCTCAAGACTTGGACTCGGTGAGGCTGCAAAAGGTAGTGCCAGTCCTGTCTACGGGACTGGTAGTACTTTCAGCTGTCGCTGCGGGCGTAGTCCGATTGTCTCAACCGGCCGTCGCAGCGGAGAGATGGCGTGTGTTGGGCGTTTTAGTGCAATGGGCTCTACGACGTCAGGGTTGGCGCGCATCCGACCGGGACAGGAATGTCCTTCTCTCCTTTTACTGACCGCGAGCCTGGAAGCTTAAAGGCTAGGTTTCTACCCCCAACCGAGGCCTCCCGAGAGCGGCAATGCTTGCCGCTCTTCCCCAAAAGCGCTGCGCGCCCAGGTGCGGACTCTATCCCTGACGTGGACGCACCAGAGCCTTCGATATCGGAAGCAAACCGTGCCACTCATCAACCATGCGCCGACGCAACGCTGCCCTCAATGCTCCTGACCAATCCATCCTGAAGCAGCCCGGTCGTCGCCACACTGATCTCGGCTGGGTTGATCAAGGCCAGGGTCACTGTACCGAAGCGGGTGGATGTGGGCAGGGCGTGGAGTTCCCGATTCTGCCCAAGCTGTGATCGCAGAAAGGCAGGCGTACCGGGGATGCGCGACCGGCTGGACGCATTCAGCGCCAGCATTGCAGTGAGGATCAGGTCATTGCTCTCCGGGTTCCCCCAGAGGAGATCCCCATAGTCGTCCATGAGAATGATCTGCTCAGCACGGGTGAGCCGCGCTGCCCAGTGCGTGTAACCTTCCAGGCGCTCCGCCATCGTGCCGTCTTCGGGCAGATGCAGGGCAGGTGGATTCACGTCTGACTCCGAGATGGAAGCCACTGCTTGAGCCAGCGATGAAAAATCTGGTGTCAGTCTGGGCTGTTCCTCGGCGGCTGCCCATACAGGCGCAGCCGGGGCCTCCTCGGCCACCGGCACCGGCGGCACATCAGGGGCAGGGGGCAGTAGTCCTGCAGCCTGAGCCCGGTCGCGGATGGCTTTGAGCCGGTCACGAATATGGGCCACCTCAGGTCGGTGACTGTCGTCTGGAACCGTGCCAACCGGCTCTGGAGCCGGGGTGATGACGGAGACGTGCATCTGCGGGGCGACGGCCAGAGTGGCCACCACAGCGACCTCCGCAACGGGAGGCTGCGTCACTACCGGAATTGCAGCAGGGACAAGGGCAGTGGACGCATCTGCAACCGGAATGGGGACCGGAGCAGTTGGCGCAGGCCTCGCGAACGAGGCCGACGAGGGCAGCGGACCGCCTTCCAGCAGGCTCGCGATCACCGCCTCATTCACCTCAGGGAATGCAGCTCCGACCGGAGCCTCAGCCTTGGGTTCAGGGAAAGCACCCTGCAACTGGCTCGTCAGGGCACGGAGTTCGTCTTCGTCAATCCAGGAGACTTGCATGGCTTTCTACTTGGTCTTTGGATTGCTGCAGGCCGATGCGTTCTTCCAGCTCGGCGGCGAGCTGGTCAAAGAGCAGCGCTGAAGGGGGTGGGTTCTTGCGGAGAAGGGAAAGGGGAAGTCCGAGGGCACTGGCCTCAAGGAAGAGGGGGTCACGCGGGATGGCCTGGGTGAAAAGCAGCTGGGCCGGCAGCATCTGCCGCAGTTCCTTGGCCACCTTCGCACTGGCGGGCTGGGACTCCATCAACATCGTCAGAAGAAGTCCGGCAAAGCGCACCGGAGCGCCCTCCGCGCGGAAGCGGGCCAACGTCTCCAGCAGGAGCGGGACACTGCGGATGGCCAGAGGCTCCGCCTGTTGGGGGATCACCACCCAGTCTGAGACTCGTACCGCCACCTCACTCAGGCCGGTGAGCCCAGCCGCGGTGTCGAGGATGACACAATCATACCCAATCAGTTCTGCCTGCTTGAGCAGGTCGCGCAGTCGTTGCTCGGACCCGCTCAGATCATGACGGCGCAGGAACTCTTCCGGCTGACCGCAGGGCAGAATGCTGAACTCGGGCAGGCGCGTGGGCAGGATGAAGGGGCGGATTTCTCCCCCTTTCACCAGATAGTCATAGAACCCCTTCTTCTTGCGGGTGCTCTTGCTGAGAGACAGGCCAATACCCCCTTGGGGATCGGTATCCACGAGCAGGATGTTCCATCCACGCCGGGCGAGGGCATGGCCCAAATTGATGCAGATGGTGGTTTTTCCCACTCCTCCTTTTTGACTGGCTGTGGCGAGGGCGATCACGGTGGCAGATTAGCGGGGATTCGGGGCTTTGCAGGGAAAAGTGGCTGCCCTTGGAAATTGTTCGCAGGCGAAGGGCCGTCGCGGCAAAAAACTTTACTCAAATCTGCAAACTCCCTAATCTTAGAAGATGTTTTCCAAGAAAATTGATTCTGCTTCATCAAACATGATTGCCCGATATCGACTTCGCCTCCCCGTATTCGCCGCTGCTGGCCTCCTTACGCTTCAACTGGCCCACGCGGATATCATCACCATGAAATCCGGTGAACGTTATCAAGGCCCCTTGATCACGGAAGACGCCTCGACGGTCACGATCGAGTACAATCTCACCCCGAAGATCAAGGACAAGAAGGTCCTCAACAAGGCGGATATCAAAGAGCACGTCCGCCAGAGTGCCGCCATGATCGAGATGGAAGAACGCGGTCTGGCCAAGATCCTGCCGACGCCGGATCTGCTGAGCGCTGCGGAGTATGAAGCCATCATTCAGGACAGACTGCGCACCTTCACCGCCAAGCACCCCGGCACACCGGAAACCACCGAGGTGGAGAAGATCATCGTCACCCTCGGCGAGGAAAAAGCTCGTGTGCAAAAGGGTGAAGTGAAAGTGGAAGGCCGCTGGCTGGACTCGGAGACCGCCAAGCGCGACGCCTACAACATCGAAGCCTTCCGTCTGCGTCAGCAGATGAACAAGGCTGCCGGGGAAAACGTGGACAGCCGCTACCTGACCGCCCTGCGCGCCTTTGACTCCCTTCGCACCCAGTACCCGGCCTCCCTTCAGTATGTGGCCTCCATCACTGAGGCGCTGGAAATTCTGGACAAGTATGAAAAGCAGCTCTCCGGCCTGATCGTTGAGCAGCCGATCATCAACAAACAGCGTGAAGACGGGCTCAAGCTGCTCAGCGGCTCCGACCAGCAACTCAGCAAGAGCGCCATTGAACAGGAGAAAGCCAACTACAAGACGCTGGCTGACGCCCAGCTCAAGAACAAGACCAAGTGGCGCGACACCTACAAGTATGACCTCAAGTCCCTCCAGGACGCGATGGCAGCCGTGATCAAGGAGCGCGCAGATCTCAAGGCTCTGAATCTGGCTGCTTTGCAGGCTGAGAATGAAGTGCTCACCGCCGCCATTCGGTACATTGCCGATGGCAATGCCACCGAGGCTCAAAACACCCTTTCCCGCATCGCCAAGGGCCAGGTGTACAACAAGCTGGCCTACGCTGCGGTGGACAAGCAGGTGAAGGCGGCTGTCATCGAGTCCCAGAAGCAGGCCAAAGCCAAAACCAGCGGCGCGGTCGCAGCGGTTCCGGAAGATGACAATGAAAAAGCCAAAACCGCGGAAGGTGCAGTCGGCAATCCGATGGAAGAGGCCATGAAGAAGAAGCAGGAGGAGCTGGCCAAGAAGAAGAAAGAAGCAGAGAAGAAGAAGGAAGAGGCCGCCAAGCCTGCCGCTTCTGCCGCCGCCGCTCCTTCTGCAGCAGAGCCGGAAAGCATGATGGAGAAGCTCGGGCCGTACATCCCCATCGTGGGAGGTGGTGTGCTCGTGGTGCTCCTCGCCGTGATCTTCCTCGGCAAGAAAAAGAAGGTGGACTGACCTTCACCCAGCGGTTCCCGTGATCCCACGGGACCGCGACATCCCTTCAAGCCCGCTGTGCCGAGAACCGGCCAGCGGGCTTTTTTCTGTCCCGTCACCTCAGGAGCTGAGGGTTGACTCCTGCGCCCGCGTGGCGGTTATTGGGAGTCCATTTCATGAGCGCAACACGCACCTCCCAGCAACACCGCAAGACCGCCGAAACCGACATCCGGCTGACCCTCAACGTTGACGGGACGGGAGCCTCCAGCATCAAGACCGGGGTTCCTTTCCTTGATCACATGCTGACCCTGTTTGCCAAGCATGGCCTCTTCGACCTGACCGTGGACGCCGTGGGGGATATCGAGGTGGACTTTCACCACACGGTGGAAGACACCGGCATCGTTTTGGGCAATGCGTTCAAGGAAGCGCTCGGAGACAAAAGAGGCATCACCCGGTACGGCTGGTGCCTTCTGCCCATGGACGAAACCCTGGCCCAAGTGGCCACCGACCTGAGCGGCCGTCCGCTGCTGGTCTTCCGCGCTCCTGAGCGGGTGGACACCATCGGCATCGGCTTCCACTTCCAGTTGGTGGAGGAGTTCATGCGCGGATTCTCCAGCGCGCTGCTCTCCACGCTCCACATGGAAATCCAGTACGGAAAGGACGCCCACCACATGGCTGAGGCTCTCTTCAAAGGCTTGGCCCGCGCGATGGATCAGGCCACCCGTCACGATCCGCGTGTGACAGGCGTACCTTCCACGAAAGAGACTCTCTAAAGCAGGGCATCTCTCCAGTTCCAATTCAGTTTTCGTCCCCAATCGCTCCTTCCTTGAAACTCGGCATTCTAGACTACGGCGGCGGCAATTTGCGCAGTGTGATCAACGCGTTCAAAGCCATTGACCAGCACGCCAGCCTCATCACCCAGCCTGACCAGTTTGACTCTCTGGACCTGCTGGTTTTTCCCGGTCAGGGAGCCTTTGGCGATTCCGTACGCCAGCTCAAGGAAACGGGCTTGTGGCAGCCGTTGAAGGAATGGCTCGCCCAGGATCGTCCCTATCTCGGCATCTGTCTCGGCTACCAGTTGTTGTTTGAGCGGGGCGAGGAAAATCCCGAGGTCGAAGGCCTCGCAAAATACCAGGGCACCGTGCCCCGCTTCCCATCCCTGCCCGGCATCAAGGTGCCCCACATGGGCTGGAATACCGCCCGGTTTGCCGACTCCGCCCATCCCGCGTGGAAAGGCCTCGGTAGTGAGGACGTGTTCTATTTTGTACACTCCTATTACCCGCAGCCCGCGGATCGGAACCTCGCAGGTTGTTTCACCGACTACGCTGGTGAGTTTGCCAGCGGCATCGTGACCGATCGTGTCATCGCCGTGCAGTTCCATCCGGAGAAGAGCCAGCGCGCCGGTCTGACGCTGTTGAAGAATTCCGTGGAACATCTGGCCAAACAGGGATGATAGGGGAGCCAAGGCAGAGTTGGGCCCGATAGGGGCTGATCCCGCCAAGTCGGCGGCCTACGAGAGGGTCCACGTCGTGGTTTAAGCAGGATTTGCCAGGGTGCCCGGACGTCATCAGAAAAAATTTAAGCTCTCGCGCATCTGGCGGGTAGGGATTGCCGTATTCGCTCTACAGAATTAGCCAGCTTCAATCTGCCGCTCTCCCAAGCGGTAGCACAAACTCCATTTCCAGTGGAGTCCACGGGCTGGCAGTTCAGCATTCCAAAAACCCCCTCTCGACCATGAACACAACGATTCGGCCCGTGCTACCAGCGACTGCACCAGATGAGGCCGTTCCCGCCAAGAGCGGAAGATTTCGGCCGGAAATGTCACATCTGGCCTAGCTGGTTCGTCATTCCAGCGACGAGAACCACAGACTTCAATTCATCTGATTAGCCCGAATCCGAAACAAACCGTCCAGACGGTATGCGTAAACCGTCCAGACGGTCTGGATCACCACCTTTCTTATGTCCCGCCCCAATCCCGTCATTAAAGACACCCTGCTCGACGCAGCCGAAACGATCGCCGCCCGGGATGGGGTGGCTCGACTCACCTTTGACGCCGTGGCTGCCGAGGCCGGGGTCAGCAAAGGGGGAGTGCTCCACTACTTCACGACGAAAGACCAGCTCATCGAGGGCATGGTCAAGCGTACCGCCACTCGCTGGCGGGACTACTTCAAGGCCGCCTACGATAATGAGCCGGAAGGTCCCGGGCGCATGACCCGGGGGCTGCTCAAGAGCTGCTTCACAGATGCCCAGACGTGGACAGAGGCGCTGCGTCGCGCCTTCGGCTCCGTGTTTGCCGCCCTGGCTCACAACCCAGCTCTCATTGAGCCGATGAGGGAGGCCTACACCGAGTTCTACCACTACGTGGAACAGGACGGCCTGCCTCCTGGCGTCGCAGAGTCAGTGACCACGGCCATGGATGGCCTCTGGTTCTACTGGGTCCTGCGGTTGCGCCCTGTGAACCAAGGCGACTTGGATCGCATGCGGGGTGCTCTGGAACTGACCCTGGATGACGCCCTCAAATCTGTGGCTCAAGCCGCCGCTTAAAGAATCTCTCATACACACACTCACACCATGAAAATCATTCGTTGGATCGGAGCCTTTATCTTGATCGCCGCTGTGGCTTCAGGAGGGCTTGCCCTCGCCGCCTGGAAACGTTCGGAACTGGAGAAGTCGGCGGCTGAGGCGGCCAATCAGCCGGAGCCTATGGAAACTGTGATCGTCGCTGCTGCCAAGGAGCGCGAGCATCGCAGAGTCACCACCTCCATTGGAACTGTCCTGGCGATGCGCTCCATCACGTTGCGCAATGAAATCGCCGGCACCGTGGAGCGCGCTGCCCTCAAACCTGGGCAGATTGTTGAGGCTGGAACCGTGCTGGTGGCTCTGGATGTCTCTGTAGAGGAGGCGGAACTCAAGGCGCAAGAAGCACAAGCCGCGCTCGCAGAAACCACGCTTAAACGCATGGAAAAACTGGCAGAGAACCGCGCTACCCCAGAGATGGAACTGGATCGCGCCAAGGCGGAGCGGGATGTGGCCCTGGCCCAGACCGCCCGCACGAAGGCGGTGATGGCTCGCAAAACCATCCTGGCTCCCTTCCGGGCCAGGGTGGGGCTTGCGGATGTGCACCCGGGCCAATATTTGGAGGAAGGCACGGTGTTGACCACGTTGCAGGGGGTGGATGAAGCGGTGCATGTGGACTTCACCGTCACGCAAGCAGTGGCAGGGACGCTGAAGGAAGGGGAGACCGTAGAGGTGCTCGCATCTCTAGATTCCGCACCCGTCCTGGCCAAGATCGTGGCGCTTGATTCCCGAGTGGATCCCAAGACTCGCAATGCTGGCGTGCGTGCCAAGATCGAAGACGCCACCCAGGCACCCAGCCCAGGCGCGTCCGTTCGCGTTCGCGTCCCGGTAGGACCGATGCGGAAGGTGGTCAGCGTGCCAGTGAGCGCCCTGCGTCGCGGTCCGGAAGGGGATCACGTTTTCGTGGTCGCCACGGACGCCAGCGGTGCCCGCCGGGCTCATCAACGCATCGTTCAGAGCGGTGCCGTGCAGTCCGACGAGGTGCTCATCGAATCCGGCCTGAAGCCGGGCGAAGAGGTCGCCGCCTCCGGTTCCTTCAAACTACGTGAGGCGGTGCTCGTGGCCGAAGCCAAGGCCGCGGCCCCCGTCACCACCATGGCCACCGGCAAGGCTGACTGAAGAACGCCTTTCACTCCCAACCGCAGAAATGCCCCGTTTACATGCGCTCATCTTTCACAGACATCTTCATCAAACACCCAGTGTTGGCCATCGTGGTCAACCTGGCTATCGTCCTGGTCGGCTGGAAGTCGATCAGCTCCCTGCCAGTCCAGCAGTATCCCAAGATTGAAAGCTCCTCCATCATCATCACCACGCTCTATTATGGAGCGAGTGCGGAGACGGCCAGAGGCTTCCTGACGACCCCCATCGAGCGGGTGGTCTCGCAGATTGGGGGCGTGGACTACGTGGACTCTACCAGTCGTGCGGGCATCAGCACCGTGACCGTGCACCTAAAGTTGAACCACAACATCACTGCGGCACTTGCCGAGGTGACGGCCCGGCTTCAACAAGTGCGGACGGAGTTGCCACCCGAGGCAGAACCTCCCGTGGTGGAGGTGCAACGTGCGGACCGGCCTTATGCGACGTTCTACCTGAGCTTCAGTTCCAGCGAACGCTCTGTACCTGCGGTGACCGACTGGCTGACGCGGACGCTGCAGCCGCAGCTGGCCACCCTTCCCGGGGTGCAGCGTGTCACCATCGAAGGGGGGCGCCAGATCGCCATGCGCATCTGGATCGACCCTGATCGTCTGGCGGCGCTGAACCTTTCGCCAGGAGACGTGCACGGTGCTCTGCGCCGCAACAACTACCTGGCCGCCGTAGGTCGCACCAAAGGCAACCTGGTGGAGATCAATCTGCTGGCCAATACGGACCTTCGCTCCAAGGATGAGTTCGCCAACCTCATCGTGGCGGATCGTGACGGGGCCATCGTTCGTCTGAGCGATGTCGCCAATGTGGAACTGGGGGCGGAGGATCCCGACCTGATTGCCAAACACGACAAGAAAGAGGGCGTGTACCTCGGGGTATGGCCGCTGATTGGCTCCAATGAAATCGATGTGGCAAAGAACTTGGAGGAGGAGATGGCCCGCATCCGGCCTACGCTGCCCAAGGACATTGAAATGAGTCTCGTCTGGGACGGTACGATGTTCATGCGGTCCGCGCTCAAGGAGATCAGCAAGACCCTGGTGGAGACGGTGCTCATTGTGGGCCTGGCGGTGTTCCTCTTCATGGGCTCCTTCCGCACGGCCCTGGTGCCGCTCATTGCCATGCCCATCTCGCTCATTGGCGCGGCAGCCATCATGCTGGCCTGTGGTTTCAGCCTCAACCTGCTGACCATCCTGGCCATCGTGCTGGCAGTGGGTCTGGTGGTGGATGACGCCATCGTTGTGGTGGAGAACGTGGAACGTCACGTGCATGCCGGGAAGTCTCGAACGCAGGCAGCACTCATCGGTGCACGGGAGCTGGTGGGGCCGATCATTGCCATGACCATTACCCTGGCCGTCGTGTATGCGCCAATTGGTTTCCAGGGCGGTCTGACGGGTTCGCTGTTCCTCGAGTTCGCCATCACCCTCGCTGCAGCGGTGGTTGTGTCAGGGTTCGTGGCAATTACCTTGTCCCCCATGATGAGCTCCAAGTTCGTGCATCCGCAGGGCAAGGAAGGCTGGCTGACGCGTCTGGTGAACCGCACCTTCGAGCGCGTGCGCCGTGCCTATGGCGTGATGCTGGACGGAGCCATGCAGATCCGCTGGGCCATTGTGCTGGTGGGGTTGATGGTGATGTTTGCCGCCTGGCCGTTCTACATGTTCTCAGAGAAAGAGCTCGCTCCGGTGGAAGACCAGAGCCACATCAGCCTCTTCCTCGATACACCTCCTGATTCAACGATTGAATCTGCCAACCGTGAATCACTCCGGCTGGTGGAGGCCATTGCTGCTTTCAAAGAGGCAGAGTACATGTGGTCGCTCACGGCCGGCTGGGGTGGTTTCGGCGGCATGGTGGCCAAGGATTGGAAGAGTCGCGGCCGTTCCACGGCCGAGATGTATGGCGAGGTGTACGGGGCCGTCTCGCAGGTGCCGGGGCTGCGGGTGTTCCCGCGTCTGGATCCGCCGCTGCCGACTCCGGGACAATATGATGTCGAGCTCGTCCTTCAAACGCATGCCCCGGTGGAGCAACTGCTGGAGACAGCATCCGCCGTCATCGCGGCCGGCTACCAGAGTGGTAATTTCCTCTATGTGGACACGGATCTGAAGATCGACCGTCCGGAGGCCCGGGTCATGATTGACCGCGAGAAGCTGGCGGACCTGGGCCTGGATCTGGCCGGGGTAGGGCAGGAACTGGGCACCCTGCTGGGCGGGGCGTATGTGAACCGGTTCAACTACTTCGACCGCAGCTATAAGGTCATTCCGCAGATCGGCGACAGTGACCGCGCCACGGTGGGGCCGCTTCTAGATCTCAAGGTGAAGACGCCTGAAGGGGATCTGGTGCCGGTGTCCACATTCACCAGCATCGAGGCCCATACCGCGCCGCGGACACTGAACCGCTTCCAACAACGCAACGCAGTGAAGATCTTTGCCGGGGTGCAACCGGGGGTGACCAAGGAAAAAGCACTCCGCGTACTGGAGGATGCCGCGAAAGCTGCGGCAGGACCTGGCGTAACCCTGGACTATGCCGGGGAGTCCCGCCAGATCCGCAAGGAGGGTTCTGCTCTGACCGTCACTCTGGGATTCGCCGTGGTGCTCATCTACCTCGTGCTGGCAGCGCAGTTCCGCAGTTTCCGCGATCCCTTGATCGTGTTGCTGGGTTCAGTGCCACTGGCCATCTCTGGGGCTTTGATCTTCACCTTCCTGGGCTTCACCACGATCAACATCTACTCACAGGTTGGGTTGATCACGCTGGTGGGATTGATCGCCAAGAACGGGATTCTGATCGTGCAGTTCGCCAATGAGCTGCAGCTGCAAGGTCTGGAGAAGATGGCCGCGCTGCGTGAGGCCTCGATGACCCGTCTGCGTCCCGTGCTGATGACCTCCGCCGCCACCGTGTTCGGTCACTTCCCGCTGGTCCTGGTGACCGGCCCGGGTGCGGAAGCTCGAAACAGCATCGGCATTGTGCTCGTGACCGGCATGGTCGTGGGCACCTTGTTCACGCTCTTCGTCGTGCCGGTGTTCTACTCGCTCATTGCTGAGCAGCACAAGCCAGAGACAGAGGGTGAAGAAGAAGAAGGGGCAGGGGAGACGGCTCCGGCTCTGTTGCCTGCGCCGAGCGTCGCGTAAGGTAGTAGGGAGTGAGATTAAGCAAGCCGAGCGTCGTGATGCGATGCCCGGCTTTTTTGTTTGGCGTGGGCGCTTGAGGGGCGTCCAATGTTGGGTTCTGACAGACTCCTTTCCCTTGGAGGAACGGATTCAGCAGGGGAGCCGCCTGCGCTCCCCAAGGGTCATCGATGCGCGGGCCTTGCGGGGGTAACTTCGGATGTCGCTCGTCAACAGACCGCCGAAACTCCTTCGGAGTAAACTCACTGCTCTTGCCAACCCAACGTTGGGGGTGGCGGTGCTTCTGGGGCGTTCACTGAACCGGAGAAGGCTCCCAGGGATCTTGATCGTGCGTCTCTGTGGCGATTGAGCCAATGGGGACCATCGGACCACGCCCAAAGCGTCGTCCTAGGTCATTGCAATGGTCACGCTTTCTTCCTCCGACGTCGCAACACAAGAGCCGACAGCCCCAGCGCCAGCAACGCGGTAGAAGTGGGCTCAGGGGCGATGGTCACCACAAGGCTGCCGCCTGTAGCGCCGTCCACCAGGTTCGAGATTTCATAGTACCAGTCTGGGTTGTACGCAGTCAGATCGGGCAAGATCAGATTGGAACCGTTGGTAAAGCCGTTCAACGTCAGCAAACCGCTCCAATCAATCAGTGACCAGGTGGAGCCGACAGTCGGGTTGTAACCACCGTCAAAGCTGAGCTCAATCTTGCTGTTGCTGCTGAAGGTCAGGGAGCCGGTGACCTGGATCTTGTCCGCCACCCCGGTGGAGTCCACATTGAGGACAGCCACCGTGGAAGATGAGGTGGGAGCAAAGGTCAGGCCTTGGGCGAAGTTCAACGTGCCGGCAGACGTTCCGCCATTGTCCCCTGGGCGAATCGTGCCGAGGATCACCGTTGCTGCGCCGCGGATGGTGCCGGTGCCAGCGAGCACGCTGCCTGCGCCGTTGACGGTGACGGCACCAGTGCCCGTGGTGCCAATGCCTGACTTGCCCACCTGCAGCGTGCCTCCGCTCACGGTGGTTGCGCCGGTGTAGCTGTTTTGATAGGCGCTGCTGCTGCCGGTGGAACTGAGGGTGAGAATCCCAGCACCGGCCTTAACGAGAGCGATGTTGCCTTCAATCATGCCCAGATAGTCTGTGTTGGACGCTTGATTCACCGTCAGGGTGCTTTGCGTGGTAGAGCTGTTGAAGATGCGCGCCTTGTCCGACGCGGTCGCTATAGAGGTCACACCAGTGCTCTGCAAAGTCCCAATCGTCTGGTCAAAGCCATTCATGTCAAGCCCGGCGTAGTCGGTGGTGTTGCTGTTCGCCTGGTGCACATCCAGAACCGTGGTGGTGGTGAGCGTATTGGTGGCCCCAAGCTTGAGGGTGCCGCGGATCAGTTCTGTGGTCCCATTGTAGGTGTTGGCTCCGGACAGCATCGTGTAAGAGGTGAGCCGATGGGCAAAGTCGGCATCCCCGCTGATCTGCAGTCTGTAGGTGCTTGCCCCGTCATCAATCACCCCGCTGATGATCAGAATGCCGTTGTCCTGGGTGCCCACGCGGGCGTGATCAGTGAGCAGGATGTTCCCGGTCCAAGTGCCTGTGGCACCCGCTTCGACCTGAAGGGAGCCGCGGTTGGATTGTGCCCCGCCAGCCACCTGTGAGGTGCCGCCGATGCTGAGGGATTCTCCCGTTACCGTCACACCGTTTTGCAGGCGCAGGATCCCGGAGTTCACTCCGGACGCGGCGACCACCGTGCCTGCGGTGTTTGAACCCAGAGCCGTATTGGAACCCACCACAAGGAGGGCATTGGCCGAGACGGTGGTGATGCCGGTGTAGGTGTTGTTTCCTGTCAACGTCAGAGCCCCGGTGCCGGACTTGGTGAGAGGCCCGCTGCCAGCGATGACTCCGGAGTAAGTGGTGTTGAAGGCTTGCGTATCGAGGGTGCCGCCCGCAGCTCCCAGAGTCACACCTCGTGCTGCATTCAGCGTGAAGGCCGCGCCCCAGCGCAAAGTGCCGCCATTGAGCGTGATGTTGTCTGCCTGGGTGCTGCCCGGCAGCAGGCCCAAGCTGCCGTCCGCCGCGGCGGTGAGGATGCCTCCCTGGATGTACGTCTTGCCGCTGTAGGTGTTGCTGGTGCCATTCAGGATCAAAGTTCCGGTCCCGGTCTTGATCAGGCTGACCGCTCCGGTGCCGTTGTCGATGATAAGAGAATTGATCGTGATGGAGCTGCCGGAGGCGGCATTGAAGTTGGAGATGATCAACTCGCCAGCGGCGTTCGTAGCCCCGCCTGCAGTCAATCGGCCATCCCCGGCAGTGGTGCCAATGACCAGCGAGCTGGCACCACTGGCCAGCAGAATGCCGCCCGATGCTCCAAACCGGAGGATGTCGGTGGTGCCTGGAGCAATCGTGGCCGTGCCGCCCGTGGCGCTCTGTGCAAGCGTGTTGATGTCAAAGACGCCGCTGACTCCGCCGGTGAGGGTGATATTGCCACTGGCACCGCCGTCCACGATCTTCACATTGCTCCCTGCCAGGCTGCTGATGACGCCGCCTAAACGGTCAACAAGGGCATCCGGAGTGTAGGCCACGATGTTTCCCGAGGCATTCACCGTCGCGTAGTCCGTGCCATTGACGGTGGCCCATCCGCCCAGGATGCGGTTGGTGTTGGTACTGGTGGTGAGGACGCCGTTGGTAGCGTCCTGGGTGCCTGCGGGCAGGGCGAAGTTGACGGTGGCCGTGGCACTACGGGTGATGCTGCCCAGGGTGAGTAGCAGCGGATTGGCCGTGGCGTTGGCAGTCAGGGTGATCGTGGACGATCCTTCAGTAAGCGACAGTCCATTGAAGGTCTGAGTGTTCGCAGTGGAGGCTTTTCCCGTCAGTGTCAGGCTCGCGGCGTTTAGCGTCAGGGCGCTCGTTGCAGCGATGATGTTGCTGACCGGGGCCGTGCTGGCGGAGAAGTTCAACGTCAATCCGCCTCCTTGAACCACGGTGGGGCCGGTATAGGTGTTGGCTGCGGCGAGCGTCATGGTGCCAGTGCCCACCTTGGTCAGCCCACCGGTGCCGGAGATGATCCCCGCGTAGATGGTCGAGGTGTTGTTTCCTCCTGTCGCGAGGGTGGCACTTCCCAGCGTGACGTTCCCGCCCAATGCTCCGCCGCCGGAGAGAGAGGCGATGGTCTGGTTGAACCCGGCGAGATTGAGGATGGCTCCTGCAACGTTCGTGAGCGTCACGGCAGAACTGGCGGAGAAGGCATTTACGGCCCCTGCGGAGAGGGTGCCGGCCGTCACACTGGTGGTGCCGGAGTAAGTATTGGCGCCACTGAAGGTGACGGTGCCACTCCCGGATTTGGTGAAGCCATAGCCCAGGCCTCCATCGCTGATGGTGTTGGTGAAGATGACAGCGCCCGCGCTGGAGTTCGTGATCGTCCGTGTGCCGGTGAGCAGGACGGTCCCGGCAAACGTCAGCGCATTGCTGCCGCCTCCGGAGGCAAAGATGGTGTTGGCATTGAAGACGATGGCATTGTGCAAAGTGATGCTGCCTCCGCTGGTGGGGCGCATTTGCCCTCCGTTGAAGGTGATCGTGCCGGTGCCGAACGGTCCGCTCGTGATGACCCCGCCTGTGAGGACGGAGCTGACCGTAGGCACCACCACCACGCCACCGGAGATGACGGTGCCGCCGCTGTAGGTGCTGGAGTTGTTGCTGAAGGCAAGGGTGCCGCTGCCATTGATTGTGAGCGTCCCGACCTCGCCCGCCACGTTGGTGATGGCACCGTTGACGAAATTCGTCGCTGCGGTGTTGTTCAGGATGGTGCCGCCGTTGTTGCCAATGGCGATGCCCCGGTTCGCGCTCAGCTGGATCTGTATTCCCGAAGCAAAGGAGATCCCGCCCCCGTTCAGAGTGATGTTGCCTACGCCCGCGGCGGCTGATGTCGGCACCTTGCCCAACTGACCGCCCGCTGCGCTGCCTTCTGTCGTAAATTCGACCAGTCCACCCGTCACCGTGAGGCTGGTAAACGTGTTGGTGCCGGACAAGGTGAGCTTGCCCGCGCCCGCCTTCGTGATGCTGGAGCCGGAAATCACCGAGGAAATAACGGCATCGACGTTGGTTGTGATCGTCGGGTTGGAGCCGCTCATGGCAATGCTGCCGCCAGCGAGGGTGTAGGTGCCAGATGCGGTGGCATTGAAAACGATGCCGTTGGCGATGACGGTCCCAACCGCGACAGATCCGGCCACGCCACTGGTGCCGCCTCCAAAGATGGCGATGCTGGTGTCGGTGTTGGGCCAGACGAGATTGCCATTGCCATCGAACCACACGGCATTGCCTGCCGTTGTGTTCCAGCCTGCGCTGGATCCATCGGTGATGCCATTGGCGGTATCACCGTCGTCATCGTAGGTGTAGCTCGCGCCGGGAACGAGGGCCGTGGAGGTTAGCCAACTGATGCCGATCCAGGCGAGAATCTGGAAGCGCCAAGGCCGTTTGCGAAAGGCATGGCGAGGGCAGTGATGCGACTTGGGAACGGTCAGGGGCTCGTGGTGCGACATGGGAACAAGGAGGCTTTGAAAGCATTTGTCCCCAGCCCAGTGTTGCAGCACATGAAATTTGTCAGAAAGTATTCATCGTGAACTAGGTATAAAGTATTAAGCATGGTGCGGAGAATGCACAATGCGAATACGAGCACGGCCCGGACCGTGAATAAGCTGGAGCCTCATATCCGGGGCGTAAGACCTTTACGCGAGTACGCTTAGGCCGGAAGCAAGGTCGCCAGGTACCAGTGATTGCCTGCGGGATCCATGACGCCGCCACTTCTCTCGCCATAGGGCATGTCTGTGGGTTCGTAGAGAGAGGTGCCGCCCGCTGCAATGGCCTTCTGGTAGGCGGCATCGGTGTCTTGCACGTAGAGGTGGAGCCCCGCCGTCATCGGCTTCCATTGAGGGTTGCCGTCGGCAAGTTCGATGTTGGAGTCGCCGATCAGGAACCCTGCGTGTCGCACCTTCCCGGCATCGTCATGGACCAGGATCTTCTCCTTGGCGTCGAATGCCTCGATGAGGAACTGGATAAGACGGGCGGCGTCAGGTGCGATCAGATAGGGCGTGATGGCCGAAAAACCTTCGGGGCGGTAGGGTGTGCTCATGCCCTGATCGTAAGCGGAGGCGACCCTCGCGTATTGGAAAAAATTTACCCCTGGGCGCTGTCTGTGAGCCCCACGTGATTGGGGTGTTTCGTACGGAGCGCTCGATACTGGGTGGGGGAGAGACCGCTGAATTGCTGAAAGTCCCGGATGAGATGGGACTGGTCATAGTAGCCGGCATCGAAGGCGAGCTCACACCAGTCCACCTGGCGACGGGCATGCACCTGCTGGAGCGTGCGTTGAAAGCGCTGGATGCGACTGTAGAGTTTGGGCGTGATGCCCACCTGACGGGTGAAGAGCTCAATAAATCGCCGTTGACTGAGGCCGCTGTCATCTGCCAGCTCCCGCACGCTGGTGGCCGTGGGGCAATGATGAAACTCCTGCAGTGCCATTTGTACGGAGGCGTGCATGTCTCGTTGCCTGCCTCGTGCGATCACTTTGATCAGGGCGCGCTCCAGTGCGTGCACGCGGCTCCAGGCATCGGGCAAACCCGCCAGTTGCTCCCACAGAAACAGGACCTCGTTGCCCCACACATCGGCAGCGCTGAGATGGGTGTCACTGATCTCAGCGACACCAAACCCTGGCAGCACATGGGCACCACCGGGCTTGAAGGCCACTCCCATGATCAGTGTCTGCTGACTCGCATCGATCACCGAGAAGGAGCCCTGCACGCCGGAGAAGAGGGGGCCCCGATAGTGCTCGATCTGCCGGACATCTACGGGATCATGAACGCGCAGGGCTTCATCGTTCAAGTTGATGATCAGATCCACCCGTCCCGTGGGCATAAGCTTCTCCAGTGAGAAAGGCAGGGGGGCGCACTCGTAGTGCCAGATCATCTCCACCCACTGGGACAGGGGCGGGTGCGGAGCGTGGCAGACGAGTTTCATGACGCGGCCGGGACGATGGCACAAGGGACGGCCAGCCCAAGGACAATGCAAGGGAAGAGCTTTGTGAATTGCCTCCCGACCACCCGGTCAGGCAGGTGCGTATTGCCTGTGTGAACGCCACCTCTCAGCCCGATGGATCAGATGAGGGATGGCCCTCGTTTGAGCCGGTCAAGTGGGTGGGCTTGGTCGTGCCGCCCCGTGGATCGTCGGCCCGCCAGGAACTGTTGCAAGAGGGGCTGGAGATTGTGCCCAAAAGCTTTGGGGAACTCCACATCCGCTGCCGCCGGGAGCTTCAGCGCGGCCGGGTGGTGCCTCGTGGCACCAGCGAGTAGGTTACGCTCAGGGGATTGCAACGATTCGCCCGCACGGTGAGTCAAATAGGACATGCGAAGGTGCAGGACAGAGTGCGGGAAGACGCGACGTTTCTGATTCCTGTCACGCACAGTCTGCTTCCGTGCCCATGAAGTTCCTCCCACCCATATTCCTGCTCCTGCTGGTCACCGCCACCGCGCAAGGCGAGGGAAAGGTCAAGTTCAACCGGGACATCCGTCCCATCATGTCGGACACGTGTTTTCACTGTCATGGTCCGGACAAAAGTTCCCGCAAAGGAGGCCTGCGACTCGACATTCGGGAAGAGGCGCTCAAGCCGGGCAAGAGCGGTGCCATTCCCATTGTGCCCGGGGATGCGAACGAGAGCGAAATCATCAAGCGGATCTTCACCAGTGATCATGAGGACCTCATGCCGCCGGAGGAGGCTCACAAAGAGCTGACCCCGGAGCAAAAAGAGATCTTCAAGCAATGGGTGGCCGAGGGGGCAGTTTACGAAGCGCACTGGGCCTACACCCCGCTGGTGCGGCCTCCCGTTCCCGGGGCAAACGCCCAGCTTACCGGGGAGAAGGCCGTTGATGCCTTCATTCAGGCCGGGCTGTCCGCCAAGAACATCCAACCCTCTGCCGGGGCGGACCGGCGCACGTTGTTGCGAAGGTTGAGTCTGGACCTGACAGGCCTGCCACCGACACCGGAGGAGCTGGAGGCCTTCGTCAAAGATGCCGCCCCCGATGCCTACGCCCAGCAGGTGGAACGCCTGCTCAAGTCACCTCACTATGGCGAGCGCATGGCGGTCTGGTGGCTGGATGTGGCCAGATTCACCGACACCGTAGGTTATCACGGCGACCAGAATCAACGGATTTTCCCGTATCGCGATTATGTCATCGACGCGTTCAACCAGAACAAGCGCTTTGACCAGTTCACCATCGAGCAGTTGGCAGGAGACCTGTTGCCGAATCCCACGAAGGAGCAACTGGTGGCAACCGGCTTCAACCGGTTGAACATGGTGACCCGTGAAGGTGGTGCCCAGCCCAAGGAATACCTGAGCAAGTACGGCGCAGAACGCGTGCGAACGGTCGGCGGTGCCTGGATGGGGGCCACGCTGGGCTGCAGCGAGTGCCATGACCACAAGTTCGATCCCTTCACTGCAAAGGACTTCTACGCCATGCAGGCGTTCTTTGCGGATGTGAAGCAGTGGGGAGTCTATTCGGACTATGGTTATTCCCCCAATCCCGAGCTCAAAGGCTGGAACAATGAGTATCCTTTTCCGCCCGAGATCGAGGTCACGAGCCCTTACCTGAAGCAGCGTAGCGAATCGCTGAGAAAGCGCATGCTGGCGCTCGCAGCCGGGGAGCTGAAACAGCCAGCAGTCCAGCAGGCATTTCGGGCCTGGCGGACGGAGGCGGAAAAGTTCCTGAACGAACACGAGGACGGCTGGCTCACGCTCCCGCCCACCGTGAGTGTGTCTGCCGCGCCTGTGGGCAAGAAGGCGGCGACTCCTCCCACTGAGGCGAAAAAGGAGGTGCCAGCCCCGCTGGTGGGGGCGGAGCAATGGATCACTGCCAGCTCAAAGGCGGCAGACAACTCCCGGATTGAGTTGAGTCCAGGTGCCATGAGCGTGGCCGCGGTGCGGATTCAGCTGCGTCCCCATGGGACAGGAGGTTCCATCTTGCGCAGCGGGGGCGAGGGGAGCACGATGGTCAAGGTGTCCGTGGCCGTAAAGAGGCAGGGTGCGGAGAAGGAGCAGGGCCTGGCGGTTGCCTATGCGGACGCCGATTTCCAAGATCCCCGCTACAGCAGTACCGTGCAGGTCTTGAACCTCAAGGACGGCTGGAAGACGGCCTCCTCCCGATGGAACGCCGTCCAGCAGTCCGTGTGGCAGCTTGAAAGACCCGTGTCGCTCAAGGAAGGGGACAGGCTGGTGGTGAAGCTGGATGCCAACAGTGCAGCCAGCTACCGGGTGCAGGTTTCGCCCTTCGCCCCTGTGAAACCCAATGCTCCTGAAGCGTTGGCATCAATGAGGGACGACCTTGTTTCACCTGATGTCCCGTCCCGGCTGGCGGAGACCTTTTTGCGTTCTGCCTCGATGGAGCCGGGTGGCGCGACGGCAGAGTATCGCCAGTTGTTCAGCCAGTGGCTGGAGTGCCGGGAAGGCAAGACGTGGACGATGGTCACGCAAGCCATGCCACCCTTGACGGTGAAAGTGCTGCCACGCGGGAACTGGATGGATGAGACGGGGGAGGTGACCCCGCCGGCGGTGCCGGAGTTTCTGCCTGCCTCCTTCCGGGCGGGCGCAGAGCAACCCCGCGCAACCCGGCTTGATCTGGCCAAGTGGCTCTGTTCACAGGACAATCCGCTCACGCCTAGGGCCTTTGTGAACCGCCTCTGGAAGCAGTTCTTTGGCAATGGTCTCTCGATCGTCGTGGATGACCTGGGCGCCCAAGGGGAGCCTCCCAGCCATCCTGAACTGTTGGATTGGCTCGCCTCAGAGTTCCGCGACAGCGGTTGGGACGTGAAACACCTCATCCGCCTGATGGTGCTTTCCCACACCTACCGCCAGAGCTCCAGCCTGCGACCAGAGTTGAAGGACGTTGATCCCAACAACCGCTTGCTGGCTTCGCAGAATCCCCGCCGCCTAGATGCGGAGTTCGTTCGGGACAACGCTCTCTTTATTGCGGGTCGTCTCAATCTCGATTTGGGCGGGCCGAGC
>NZ_BATQ01000097.1 GCF_000739635.1 Verrucomicrobium sp. BvORR034
TGGCGCCGCCAGGAACTGCTTCAGGGCATCCACAGCACCCTGGCTCTCAGGCGTGGCGTTCTCGAAGATCCGGGGAGGAGCGGCGTTGGGGCTCAAGGACACCGGTTGCTCGGACTTCCGGATGGAGGCAGGCGGCCCGTCCATGGACTTGCGATCTTCGGCGGTGACTGGAAGCGGAGGGAGCACGGTCACCGGCGGGGCCGTGGGCGGCATCGCTTGCGGTGGGGCGAGCCTTGCCGGATCGGACGTGGGGGGCGGTGCTTTCGCAACGCTGGAGGCAGCCGCCGGTGGCGCGGCCTGCGGTGCGACAGGAGTCGGTGCGGGCGGTGTGTCTCCAGATCTCTGCGGGGGCGAAGCCGGGGCTGGGCTGGGTGAAAAGGCGGGGACAGGTTCCGCTGGGGACGCGTTCACCGTGGGGGCGCTGGATTCTTCTTCTGGTGCGTGCTGCAACGTATAGGTGATATAGGCCACGCGAATCTGGTCGCGGAAGAACCAGCCAATGCCCAGCAGCACCAGCAGAGCCATCACCAGGGTGGCGACCATGGCACCGCGACGCCCGGCTGGAGCGGAGCGTATCTGCCGCCGGCTGTTGGAAGGCATCGCTGGAAGGCGAGTCTTAGGGACCGAAGGGGCCGAGGGATCTGGATTGCCAGGGCGGCTGTAAGCGGGACTTGGTAGGCCGCCCAGCCCGACACCTGCGCCCGTGGCGGGTCCAGCCTGGGTGCCAGCACCCTGAATAGGTAACAAGCTGCCACCGCTCAGGCCGGGATGAGATCCGATGCCAGTGGCCGCGCCGGTTCCCTGACCCGCTCCTTGATGCAATGGCGAAGGAAGTCCCTGAACGTGAGGCGGAGCGCCGTGAGTGGGAAGCACGGAAGGCGCTTGGAGCACGTGGCTCAGCACAGGGTGCGCACTATCGGGAACGGCGGGAGCAGCTCCCGGAGGTCTCGTTGGCGGGGCGGTAGGGAGGAGTGAACCCTGGGGCGACAGGGCATTTGGCCACGGGGGCAGCGGTGAGGCGACTGGCGAGGGGCCACTCGATGGAGGGAGACTGGCGGGCGGGTTGGGCCAGGCAGGAGCGTCCTTGGTGACGATCGTGGGGTGCGGGTCCAACGCCTTCGGTACTGGTACTGGAGCGGGAGGCAGGGCCGGAAGTCCAGCCACGCCTGCCCCAAGGGGTGAGGCAGCCTGCTGCCCCAAGGGAAGCACCGAAGGACCGGTTCCAGGCAAGGTCGCAGGAGGAGGGCTCGTAGGTGCCCCGTGAGGAAGATTCGGCCCCGACCCCAGGCCAGGAGCCGGTGCAGCGGGCTCCGGCTTCGGTGAGGTAATCATTGACCCACAGCCAGGACAGGGCCCAGAGGCGCCTGCCAGCTCCATTGGCACAGTCAGGGGCATCCCGCAGGCATGGCAGGTGAAATGAATCACGGTGGGCGTTGGGGTCATGTCTGCAGCTGGGCAAGGAGATGATTGAAACCTGCTATCCCCTCAGGGGCTCAGACATGAAAGGCTTGCTTTCAAGGTTTGTCTCATCAGCTGGCAAAATATCAATCAATCCCAATCAAGGCAAGGGGAACCGGATGTGGCTGAGGGCAGGTAACCCAGATCCTGATCGTTACAATCGTATCAATAAGAGATTCGTGAGTACGCTGATCGCCGGTTGGGACGGCGTATTGGTCTTGCATGAAAAGCCCGACTCACTTGCTGCTCCCACTCGTCCACTCAATCACCCTGCTGGTCGGCGCCTCACAAGGAGTGCGTGCGCAGACTCCAGAAGCGGCATCTGGAGCCCCACCGCTGGCTGCCGCGCCCAGCGTTGCCGCGTTGAGCCCGCACGTCGTGCTGGCTGCCTCTTTCAACAACGGCGTGGATGCGGAGCATGCGGCGGGTGATGGCAGGCTCTACCATGCCAGTACGGCAGCCCGGCTCGACAAACAGCCAGGACTGCCTGCGACCGGATTGGTCCAGCGTCTGCCGGATGGTGGTCGCACTGGTGGGATGCTGGCCTTTACCAAGAAGATGAAACCTGTCGTCTTCTTCGAGGGCGGCCCCAACATGGCACACCGCCCCAGCGACTGGCAGGGCACGATCTCTTTCTGGCTGAAGCTCGATCCGGACAAGGATCTGGAGCCAGGTTACTGTGACCCTCTGCAGTTGGTGGGGCAGGCCTGGGACTCGGGCCACATGTTTGCAGAGTTCAGCAAGGATCACACTCCGCGGCGGTTTCGGTTTGCCATTCGGCCGGTGAAGCAGCTCTGGAATCCCGACAACGTGAAATGGGAGGACTCGCCAGAGAAGCCCCGCCTGATGTCTGAAAGTGTGACGCCTCCTTTCCGCAGTGATCGCTGGACCCATGTGGTGATGACCTTCACGGGCGTAAACGTGAAAGGCAAGGAAGCGGAAGGAGCGCTCTATCTGGATGGGAAGGAAGTCGGTCGCTTCCGTCGTGAACAGATCCTCGACTGGGATGCCGCCCGCAGCGCCCTTACGATCGGGGTCAGCTACGTGGGAGGATTCGATGAATTGCTCGTGCTCAATCGAGCCCTCACTCCAGGTGAGGTGGCCGCGTTGCATCAGTCACCGGATTCTGTCGCGGAGCTCGCTGGGAAGTAGCTATTCGGGCCTGATGGACGGGCTTGGACTCTGTGGGTCTTTCAGGCCCTCTGCTGGCCATGGCGTGCAATTCAAACATTACCTCTCGCGGCGCATCCTTGGGCAAGCAGCAACCCCCAACGGTGAGCCTCCTGCCAAGCAACAAAAAAGCACCGGATAGACCGGTGCTTTTCTGAAAACACAAAGAATGAAACCAGCAGCGATTAACGCTTGGAGAACTGGAAGCGCTTGCGGGCACCTGGGCGACCGGGCTTCTTACGTTCTTTCATGCGGGAGTCACGGGTCAGCATGCCGTTCTGCTTGAGGACGCCGCGATTCTCGGCATTCGCAAGGATCAGCGCACGGGCGATGCCCATGCGGATGGCACCCATCTGGCCGGTCACGCCACCACCGTCCGTGCGGACGTTGATGTCATAGCTCTGGGCCGAGTTGGTGAGCTGAAGGGGAGCGAGAAGCTGGTTCTGAAGGCTCACCGTCGGGAAGTAGTCGTCGAGGGGACGGCCATTCACGGTGATGGTGCCGCTGCCATTCTTGAGATGGATCCGGGCGACGGCGTTCTTGCGGCGGCCGGTGGCGTCAAACGAAGTGGTGCTCATGAGCTAACTGCTGAGAGTAAGAATGGAGTGGAATTAGGCCAGTTGAAGTGCTTCCGGGCGCTGGGCTTCGTGGGGGTGTTTGTCACCCTTGTAAACCTTGAGCTTCGTGTAAACAGCGCGGCCAAGGCGGTTGTGGGGAATCATGCCTTTGATGGCCTTCTCAAGCATCAGTTCGGGATGCTTCTGGCGCAGACGCTCAGGATTGGTGCTGTGATGACCGCCGACATAACCGGAGAAGGAGGTGTAGACCTTGTCGGTTTCTTTCTTGCCGGTAAGGCGCACGTGCTCCGCATTGATGATCACCACGTGGTCGCCGGTGTCCACATGGGAGGTGAAAATGGGCTTGTTCTTGCCACGCAGGATGTTTGCTGCGGTCACCGCCACTCGTCCGAGCACTTGGTCTTTGGCGTCAATGACCCACCACTTGCGCTCGACTTCTTCGGCTTTGGCGGAAAACGTTTTCATGTCTTGTGTTGGTTGCTAAACAGGGTTCTAGAATTTGGGAGGGCAAAAGTAGGAGAATCTTTCGGACAGTCAAATGAATTGTGAAAAAGTGAAGAACCTTCCGGAGCAAATTGGTGGTGGTAGGTGAGGGGTTGTACTCTATATAGAGAGCCATGGCGACCAATCAACCTCGCGGCACCCCCGGCCTGATCCTACTGGCTTTCGCCGTGATCGTGCTGGGAATCGCCCTCGTGGGCTGGATCCAGCACTGGCAGCGGTAAGTGGGTGCGTGACAGGCCCTGGTCGTGGGGTGCCTGCACTCGGAGCTAGCGCTTGCTCAAGGTTGGCGCGGTCAGCGTTTTGGAGGTCCAGGCGGCAGGGTGATCGCCGTGACTTTGTGTCCAGAAGACGCGAAAACCGGCCTCGGTGCCAACGACCCGCCCGTGCGTAGCGCTGAAAACCGGGTCTGAGAGGACGATGGGTTCCCCCCAGGTGCTGCCTCCGTCGGTGGAGACGGCCCCTTTGATCACCGCGGCATCGCCCTGCTTGGCATTCCAGACGGCGGCCACCTGGCTGCCAGCGACGGCGACATCCGGATGAGATGCGGAGCTGTCCCCCAGTCGCACCGGCTCTTTCCACTTGGTTCCGCTCGCCAGTCCTTGATTGAGATAATAAACGCCGACGCGGTCGGGCTGGCCAGTCCACACCGCAGCATGCAATGCTGCTCCTGCAGACGGTCCGCCCATGGCCAAGCCGCCACCCACATGGGGGCACCCTTCGAACTGCCAGTCGAAATTTCCGACGGTCGCGGGTTTGGTCCAAGTTTTGGCACCTTCAGCACCTGGCAGCTCAACCAAGCTCATATCACGGGGCGACTTGTCCCGGTAAAGGATGGCGACCTTGCCGTCTGGACCGGCAGCGATGGCATTCCAGCAGCATTCGCACGTATCGGCATCCGGAGTCTCATTGGCAGACCAGGTCTTCCCAGCATCGGTGGAACGGGAGTAGCGCAGACCTCTTTGCTCACCTCGGGTGTCAAACCAGGTGAGATGGAAGGTGCCGGCGGGACCGCTGGCCATGTCGATGAAGCCGTGCCCGGTGGTCGAGCCATCGTCCGCAGGGTTGGGGCCTGCGGTCCAGGTTTTGCCACCATCTGCCGAGAGGGCGGTGGCCATCGGTCCGCCGCCAAAGCGATCCGTTCCTGGGGTCATCCAGGCCGCGACCAGCTTCTCGCCCGATGCGGCGATCTGGGCGTCCATCCCACGGTGGGGCATGTGCGCCTGGGTCAGGCCTGCATCGACTTGGGTGGGCTTGCTCCAGGTGCCGCCGCCATCCAGGGAGCGGAGATGCTCCAGTCGGGCGCGTGGTTCGCCCGATGCATAGGTGCCGATAAAGAGGTCCAGCGTATTGCCCTGGGCTGCGATATCCAGAGATTGTGTGCCAGCCAAGCCCTCGTTGCCGTGGTGTCCGGCGGCATGTTTCTCAGAGGCAATGAGCGCGGAAGGCAGGGCGGCAGTGGCGACAAGCCATGTGCCGAGCAGCAGGCGGGAGGGGAGGGTGGCGAAAGGTGACATGGGGGAGGAGGCGGAAAGCTAACCACAAATACGCCGATGCAAAGAGCTTGGCGTCACTGTGGTTAATCTTCGGTTGCCCCTGACTTGAAAAAGGGTGCCTCTCGCACGGAGGTGGAGAGGCACCCTGGCATTGGAACGAAGGCTAGAACTTGTATTCTACGCCGAAGAAGAACGAGCGTCCGTCCCCGGGCAGGAACTGGGCCTGGTTAAAGGCTCCCGCACGGTTGATGACGCCGGTGGTGGCGGCATAGTGCTCATCCGTCAGGTTGCGGGCATCCACATAGAAGGACAGCCCCTTGGCGGTGCGGTAGCCAACTTTGAAGCCGAGAATGGCATAGGAGTCGGCTGAGAGGGTGCCAGCGAAATCCACCGAGTAGTCACTGAAGACCCACTCAAGATTTGGCCCTAGGTAGAAACCGGAGGGGTGCTCATAGACGAGCTCCGCGCGGTAGTAGTGCTCGGGCATCCCTGCGAGCTGGTTGTCACCAAACTCCTTGTCGTTGTCGAACCGGAACCCGTTGTAGAGGTAGTTCTGGCGGAACACGAGGCGGTCCTGCGGGGCGGGGGCGGCCACGGGTTGCACGGCCTTGGCTCCCTTCGCACTCGCAAGGGCCGACGCAGGAGCGACAGTGCCACGGGCAAAGATGCCTTCTAGCAGGGTCACATCGAGACCGAGTTCCACCCCTTGGTGGATCGTGCGTCCGGCGTTGACCGTCTGAGTCAGTCCAGGGGCCACGGAGAGCTCCAGCATTTCGTTATCGATCCAGGAGAAGTAGTAGGCGATGTCCCACTTCACGCGGTTGTTGGCGCTCTTGCCACGGGTGCCAATCTCCACCGTGGTAGCGGTTTGTGCCTCCAGATCCACGAGGCCCGCGCCGCCGAGGGCGGAGTTGCTCAACTCACCGAACGACGGCGGCTCGAAGCTGCGGCTAGCGTTGAAGAACAACTGGGCGCTCTCCGTCAGTTCATACAGCAAGCCCACTTTCGGGCTGTAACCCCACCAGTCCTGCACATCGCTGTTGTCAGGGTTCGTGGCGCTAACAGGGAAGCGGTCCTCATTGTCCCGGCGTGCATAGCTGATCTGGCCACCGACGGAGACTGCGAAGCGGTCGGTGAGGTAATACAGATCTTCAATGTAGAAGTCCACGTTGGTGGACTGCTGGTAGTTCTGCGCGAACTTCGCGCCCCGCTCGCCCAGCACGTTGGCAAAGCGCACATCATCGAGCAGGCCGAAGGTGGGGCTGATGCCGGCGATGAACTGGTTCTTGTGACCACCAAGGTCTGCCTTGTTCAGGTAGTTGAGGTCGAACCCGAAGTCATGGCTGACCTGATCGATCACAAAAAGGATTGGGTGGTCCAGATCCTTGTAGGCATAGAAGCTGGAAAGCGAGAGCTGCTGATCTTCACCGAGATTCCACGTCGTGCGGTTGGCGATGCGGAAGAGTTCGAAGTTGCGCTGCCAGTCGCTGTCGATGTAGTCGAACTGTTTGGAGAAGGCGTTGCGCTGGGCCCGGTCCGGATGGTTGCGGAGTTCTTCCTTGGTCAGGTTGCCCGGGAGCTCCGAGTCAGTGTGCACATAGGTGAGGAGGAAGCGGGTCTCCACGTCTTCGGAGAACTTGTAGCCCACGTTGCTGAAGAAGCGCTGCGTGCTCTGGTCGCTGTGGTCACGGAAGCCCTCGGTGCTGTAGTGGGTGACCGTGGCATAGTAGTCCAGATTGCCCAGCACATCCGCTGCGCTCAACTGTCCGCGGAAGGTGTTGAAGCTGCCGTACTCAAATCGACCCTGGAAGGCGGGAGCCGTGTAGCCTGTGGGAGAGACGAAGTTGATGGCACCGCCCAGCGTCGTGGAGCCATAGCGCAAGGCATTGGCGCCGCGGTACACTTCGATGTAGTCAGCAGCCAGCGGCTCGATGGATTGCATGTCGAATCCGCCGTCCGCCAGATTGATGGGCACGCCGTCCTGCAACACCTTGAGCCCGCGACCGTGGAAGGTGCGCTGGATGCCGGAGCCGCGCACAGAGATGCGCGCTTCTTCCGCACCGAAGCGCGGCTGGGTGAAGACGCCAGTGGCGAAATCAAGCGCGTCCTTGAGTGTGACCGCCCGTCCTTTCTTGTAGTCCTCCGCATTGACCACGCTGGCACCCCCGGTGACCCGCGCGAGCTCTTGCTCCGCCTGGGCGATGGTGGGCACCGTGAGGGACTCTTGAGTGGCCGTCACCGTGACGGTCGGGAGTTCCGTCGCAGTTGTGGCGCTCGCCCCGGGCGCTTGCCCGTGACTGAGCTGGGAGGGGAGCACGCCTGCCAGTAGGAGCAGCAGGGATTGAGTGTGTTTCATGTGTTGTGGGTTGTGATTTGACGATGAATGGCGAAAATAGAAGCGGCGAACCGGCTCGCATGTCGGAAGCAATTCTGGACATGCGCAGTCCGCTGACGGCCCGCCCCCTCTGCCAATACCGGTGGCAGAGGGGGACGTGCCGCGATGTTCCAGGTACTCTGCTCAGGACCTGAAAGGGGAGGAAAGAGGGAGAAGGGAAGAGGGCCAAGGGATAAGGCGAACTCCTCGGAGCTCGGAAGACGGCACGGGAATGGCTATCCTCGATTTGGTGCACTCATGACGTCCAGCCATGAGGGTCCCTGTAGCGACTCTGCTTAAGATGTGGCACTAGCTGTGCGCTGATCCGCTTGCTCTATCTCTCAGCGAGGTTCCGAAGATTCGGATGCCCTTGAAAGAGAAGTCAGGCTGTCATGACGACAGAGCAGACATAAGCTGGCGCAATCCCGCGCGAAGAGGCCAACATCACCTCTCTCTTAGGCGGGAATCCGGGGAGGCGGAAGCTGGGGCGCATCATGACGCCCAGCTGTGAAGTTATTGAACCATTCTGCCTGGGGCAGGCTGGCGACCTCATGAGCTTGCGGCAGGGCCAGCGGGCTCATGGGGACAAATTCTTTGAGCTTCGCGAGTTCACCTTTGGCCGGAGCCTTGGAGCTGGACGAGGTGGCGGGAGATTTTTCCTCCGTCACCGCGGCTTCCTTGACCATCGAGCAGAGGCGGCACGGATGGTCGCCATCAAACGTCGTTTTGACCGCTTCCGTCAGGCCCTGTTCTGCCGTGCGCGTCGCGATCATGCCGCTCCATGCGGCCACCTGCAGCACCAAAAGATCGCCACCCGCGAGACGCAGGGAGGCGATGGCAATCAGTATCCAGGCAAGAGCGCGAGGCATGTGGAGGGGTGAGGTCTGCTGTTTAGACCGCAAAGAGAACGTTGTGGCAAGCCGAATCCTTCACCTGCGACGTTTTTTCCTGTGCGACTGCAATTTGAGACAAGGTGCGGACGTTTCGGGACCACACAGATCGAGAGGGCGACGACGGTAGGTATTTGGTGATCGACAGCCACTATGGAAACCCTATTCACAGGCAATATGGTTGGAAGCTGGCGTTTCGTCCGATCTACCCAGCCGCGCTACAATGGGAGGACCCTCTATCACTTCACCGGGGCAGGCCTGTGCTACTGGGAGTTCGATGACTGTGGACGACGAGCAATGGAAACCGTTCCATACAAGTTCGAGAACGGTGAGCTCGCTTTCGGTCATGAGAATGGCTTCTATCCGGCCAGGGAAGCCGTGCAGGAGGACGATGGCTCCGTGCGTCTGACCAATGCCAAGGGCGATGTTCAGTGGTGGATGGTGAGGCTTTTAGCGCCAGAGCCTTACTCCACGGCATTCGTCAACGCCGAAGGGCAGATGGAGACCCTCAAGACGGACGAGTTGCCGCATGATGGAGGTGCCATCGACGTCCGGTGACGATGAAAGGGGCATCGGACAACCCTTTTCATGAATGCAGTGGTCGTCAGCCTTGGGCCACGAAAGGGCGTACTCTGACGCAGAGGCGGTCCACTGCGGCCTTGGTCGTCAGATTCGAAGCCTTCTCGTCAGCGCTTGTGAGCCAGTACCTCGTTTCCAGCAGATCTCCCAGATGGTGATGCGCGATCGCCAGGTGACTCGCGCAAATGGACTGCTCCGCCTTGGTCAGGCGCTCCAATTCCGCCACAGGTTCCAGGAGCGCGAGGCCTTCGGGAATGCGGCCGTCCTGAATCAGCAGGCATCCCAGGGTCATCTGGAGCTTGGCGGATTCAGGAAATAGAGAGTGGGCCTGTCTCGCGAGTCGCAGCGCGCGATGACGGAGATCTGGGGCATCGTGAAAAACCGGGATGGAGGCGATGGTGTCGAGCAACCGGGCGCGTTCCCCAGGGGCAAACTCCACGGTGTGAAGCAGCCGTTTGCAATGCCAGACCACGGAATCATAGTCGCCACTGGCTGAGTCCAGATGGACCTCCAGGAAACGCCTCCAGATGGTGGGAGGCATGTGGGACAGGATGGGGGAGTCTTGCTTCTGGAAGCCCGGGTCATATGCCTGGACCGACTTCACATAGTGGTCCACCATCTTTCCAGGTACCTCAGCGAATCTCCCCCAGAGAAGTGCGAGCAGCAGGTTCCCATCCGAGTAAAACACGGGTTCGTGTTTGGACTCGCCGTGAATCTCCACAGGCATGAGGTTTAGCACGGTCACCAACAGTTGTGAATATGGGAGGCAAAGGATGGGCACCGTCCACAGGGGAAGCACGGGGTACGCGGTGTGCAGGGCATCGCGCCCGGTCATCATGGCGGCCAGCAGCGCCAGATCCATCGCCACCGCTGCAAGGATGCAGGTGGACCATCGCCAGGTCAGCCCCAACTGGGAGGGCATGTGCAGGGTGGCCTGACTGAAGAGAGGGGCGGGGGTCCACTCAACCCACGTGCGGCCGATGCGACGGCTCCACCACACATCACCGATACCAATGGTGACGGTGCGAGGCGCATAGCCCACCAGCCTGGCTGTGATACCTCGCACCACCTCATGAAACACTCGCGAAATGATGAGCCACACATAGAAGGTGACCAGCAGCGCGAGCAGGTACAGAGGCAGGTAGGTCACGCGGGAGAGGGAGGGAAGGGAAGAGGGAAGAGGGGGTAGGGAAAAGGGTTTCTTGCGCCTGCGGCGACATTTGATTTTGATTCTTCTCGAAAGGCGCGGCGACCTACCTGCTCAAGTACGCCCGCCATCCACCGTATGAGGTAATGTCCGTGGCATCTGCCAGCACATAGGGTTCACACATGAAGCCTTTCACCCAGGTGCCATCTGCTAGTTCCAGATTGCCTATGGTCATGGGGGCGGGAACTCCGGCGGTGAAACGGCCAAAAGCCTCGGCCGACAGCGTGTACACTTCGATCTCGATGGCGGAGCCGTCCGCCTTGACGCGCTCCAGGCCGGGCTTGGCGGGCTGAGTGTTGGCGAGTGCATAGAGCTTGTAGGCGGCAGCGGTGGTGGTGCGTTGCTGCAGGGTGGCACCCAGTTGGACGAGTTGCCCATGCAGTGGCTGGCCGTGCAGATGAGCTCCGACCACAGCGAGCGAGACGGGGCCTTCAGGTGACGCCATGCGCTTGGGCAAGGGCTCCCCCAGGAAACGAGCGGCGAGATCCAAGAGGCTGTCATCGGCAAAGGCCGGAGCCACCAGATTCAAACCGAAACCTACTCCGTGGCTCCAGTGGCCAGCGGGAACAGCGACTGCGGCCAAATCGAGCAGATTCACGAAGTTGTTATAGGTGCCCAGCCGGCTGTTGAGTTCCACAGGGTTCGCCTCCACCTCGGCGATGGTGTAAACACTGGGGACGGTGGGAACAACCAGGAAGTCCACCTTTTCGAAAACTTCATCGCTGATCCGCCTCAGTTCAGCCAGCCTGATCGCAGCCCGGTAGACCGCACTCGCTTTGAGGTCGCGACCTCCAAGGATGATTTTGGCCACGGTGGGATCCGCCTCCGCAGCGTGCTCTTCAAGCCACTCTCCGACCGCCGCATAGCGCTCTGCCACCCAAGGGCCTTGGTAGAGCAGCGCGGCTGCCTCAGCGAAGGGGGCATAGTCGATCTCGATCTTGGTGCCACCCAGGCTGGCCAGCTTGTCGCAAGCCGCTGCATAGAGTTCCGCGGCTTCACTGTCGCCGAAGAACTGCAACTGCTCCGGGAGGGGCACGGCAAAGGTGAAGGTGCCTTGACCCCGGCCATCGCGAACGGAGTGCCAGGGGCGGGACATGGGGTCCTGGGGATCGTAGCGACGCGCATGAGGCGCGAGCTCCCGCAGCTCGGCCACGGTCCTGGCCATGAGGGTGATGCAGTCCAGCGAACGACAGGCAGGAACGGCATTGCGGGTGCTGAGCACACCCTTGGTCGGCTTGTAACCCACGATCCCATTGAGAATGCAGGGCACGCGACCCGAGCCTGCGGTGTCGGTACCGAGGGCAAAATCAACTTGCCCACTGGCCACTGCCACGGCCGAGCCGGAACTGGAGCCTCCAGAGATGTAGGCAGGGTTCAGGACATTACGGCAGGGTCCCCACGGAGAGCGCACGCCTACCAGACCGGTGGCGAACTGGTCCAGCGTGGTCTTGCCCGCCACGACTGCTCCGGCTGCACGCAGAGAGGCGACCACGGGGTTGTCCTCTGGGGGTTGGTATCGGTAGGCTGGGCATCCTGCGGTGGTGGGCAGGGGTAGGGCATCGATGTTGTCCTTTACGGCAAAGACCTTGCCCGCGAGTGGGCCCGTGGCAGCCGCCAGTTCCGTCGCGAAGGCTTCAGGAGACACCACGTCGATCCAGACGGGGCCGTTGCGTTCTGCGTAGAGGGCGGCATGGCGTTCAGCGGGGGAAGCGGGCACGGGGAGGTAAAGGGTGAGAGGTAGAGGTCAGCGGTGGTCAAGATGATCAATCCAGCTATTCAAGCATGTCGCGTGCCTGTTTGGCCGGTGGATGCAGTAATTTTGGAAGGCTCCTGGATCAGGCGGCGGTGTCCACCACGATCAGGGCCTGGCCGGACTGGACCTGCTTGCCCGCAGCCACCCGGATCTCCCGGACCCTGCCTGAAGCGGGGCTGACGATCTCGGCTTCCATCTTCATGGCCTCCACAATGACGACAGCCTGGCCTTCTTTGACCTCTTGTCCGGGCTCCACGAGCACCTTCCAGAGGTTGCCAGTGAGCGGGGTGCGCACCAGTTCGCACCCTTCCGGGGCCAGTTCATCCTCCACAGGTGGTGGCTCAGCCTCAGGTTCGGAGGCGACCACATTTTGCCCCGCTGCGGCCCAGCGTTCGCGCTCCTCCTGAAAGGCCTGGCGCTGAGTACTGCGGAAATCGGCGATGGACTCTGCGTTCTGTTCAAGGAAGTCCAGGTAGTCACCCAGTTTGAAAGTGGTTTCCTCAATCTTGAGCTGGAAGCGACCGAGGGGAAATTCCTCACGAAGCTTCAAGAGCTCCTCGGCACTCACCGGGTAGAAGCGAATCTGGTCGAAGAAGCGCAGCAGCCACGGTTTCCCTCCGGTGAAATCCTGGGTCTGACGCCAGGCGTTCCACATCTGGATGGTGCGGCCCACGAACTGGTAGCCGCCCGGCCCCTCCATGCCATAGACGCACATGTAAGCGCCCCCGATGCCCACAGCGTTCTCCGGTGTCCAGGTGCGGGCGGGATTGTACTTGGTCGTCACGAGCCGGTGCCTGGGGTCCAGCGGGGTGGCGACTGGGGCGCCCAGGTACACGTCACCCAGCCCCATGACCATGTAGCTGGCATCGAAGACGATGCGCTGCACCTCCTCAATGCTCTCCAGGCCATTGATGCGGCGGATGAACTCGATGTTGCTCGGGCACCAGGGCGCATCGGGACGCACGGACTGCATGTACTTCTCAATGGCGAGCCGGGTGGCCGGATCATCCCAGGAAAGGGGAAGGTACACAATACGGGAGGGAACCTCGAAGTTCTGGAGGTCGCCCAATTCATCTTCCGCCCGGGCCAGCAGAGCGAGGAGTTCGGTCCGGGGCATGACCCGGTTGTCATAGTGGAACTGGAGGGAGCGGATGCCGGGGGTGAGGTCAATCAGGCCCGGCAGGTGTTGTTTCCTGACCCATTCCATGAGGGCGTGAACCCGGGCGCGCAGGGTGATGTCCAGCACGAGGGGGCCGTATTCCACGAGCAGGTACTTGTCTCCTGCGGCGCGGTAGCGTACCTCCACCTGGGTGTCGGTGGCGGGGCGCAGGGCCGCGACGGGGCTTTCAAGAGCCGCTGCGACGACAGGGCCGGGGATCTCGGCAGCCGTGGCATAGTTCAGTGCGTCCAGTCCGGCGTCTGTGGTGCGTTCCGCGGCCTCGGCTTCCGTGAGGGTGACAGGAAGGAAGCGCAGGGTGTCGCCTGGCCGGAGTTGCCCCATCATCCAGCGGTCCGCCCGAATGATCACTGCGGGGCAGACGAATCCTCCGCAACTGGGGCCGTCCGGACCAAGGATGATCGGCATGTCGCCCGTGTAGTCGATCGCGCCAATCGCGTAGGCGTTGTCGTGGATGTTGGATGGGTGCAGACCGGCCTCTCCGCCATCCGTGCGGGCCCAGCGGGGCTTGGGGCCAATGAGGCGGATGCCGGTGGGGTTGGAGTTGTAGTGCACTTTCCACGCCGTGGCGAAGAAGGTCTCAATGTCCTCGTTCGTGAAGAAGTCGGGCGCGCCATGCGGGCCGTAGGTGACGCGGATGATCCACTCGTTTTTCCAGCTCGGAGCGGCAACTTCCGCGGCCGGGGCGATGCCCGTCTCCACGGCTGCCCCCAGGTGAATGATGTCGCCCGCGCGCAGAGCGCGACCTGCGTGTCCGCCAAAGCCACCCAAGGTGAAGGTGGAGCGACTGCCGAGATACACCGGGACATCCAGGCCGCCGCTCACGGCCAGATAGGCGCGCACGCCCGTGTCGCCCAGACGGCCTGTTTTCAAGATGCCACCGGCGGGGATGGCGATGGCCGTGTCCATCGGCACCGCTTCGCCGTTCAGGGTCGGTTTCATGCGGGCCCCAGTGAGCGCCACGGTGCTGGCCTGCTGGAACTTCAACGTAGGGCCAGCCATGGTTATTTCCAAACCCGCGGCATGATCGTCGTTGCCCACGAGGCGGTTTGCCAGACGGAAGGAGACATCGTCCATGGGCCCGGACGGCGGCACGCCGATGTCCCAATAGCCGAGACGGCCGGGGAAGTCCTGAACGGTGGTCACTGCGCCCGGTTCCAGCACCTCCATGGTGTGGGGCTGCCAGGCAAATTCCGAGAGCATGCGGGTGGTCGCGTGGCCCGCTAGGAAGGGGGCGTGCTGCAGGACGGACTGCAGGTAGCTGCGGTTGGTCTCAATGCCTGCCAGAGTCGTGCCCTCCAAGGCGCTGCTCAGGGCTGCCACGGCCTGCTCGCGATCCGCGGCATGCACAATGACCTTGGCCACGAGCGGGTCATAGAAGGGCGAGACGGTCACCCCCTGGGTCACCCAGGTCTCCACCCGGGCCTCCGGCGGCCAGGCGGCGGCGGTGAGCAGGCCGCTGCTGGGCTGGAAGTTCCGGGCAGGATCTTCTGCATAGACACGTGCCTGAATGCTGTGTCCTCGAGAAACGGGCAGTGTTTCTGGCCAGAATCCGAGATCCCCCGCGGCCAGACGCACCATCCACTCCACCAGATCGATGCCCAGCACCTCCTCGGTGACCCCATGCTCCACCTGGAGACGTGTGTTCACCTCGAGGAAATAAAACTTCCTGCTGTCAGCATCGTACACGAACTCGACAGTGCCCGCGGAGCGGTAGTTCACCGCCTTGCCCAGCCGCTCCGCGCAGGAGAGCAGTTCGGCCCGTCCCTCTGTGGACAGATGCGGGGCAGGGGTCTCTTCGATGACCTTTTGATTGCGGCGCTGCACCGAGCAGTCGCGTTCACCCAGAGCAAGCACACGTCCTGCACCATCGCCGAAGATCTGCACCTCGATATGCCGGGCGTGGCGGACGAACTTCTCCAGGAACAGACCGCTGTCCTTGAAGTTGGCCATGCTGAGTCGTTGCACGGATTCGAACTGCGCCCGCAGATCCGAATCGTTCTCACAGACCCGCATGCCGATTCCACCGCCACCAGCCGTGCTCTTGAGCATGACGGGATAGCCGATGCCTTGCGCTCTTTCCACCGCCTCATCCACGTTAGCAAGCAGTCCGGTTCCCGGAAGCAACGGCACTCCTGATTCCATGGCGATCTCCCTGGCCGTGTGCTTGAGGCCAAACTTGACCATCTGATCGGGCGTGGGGCCGACGAAGGCAATGCCCGCGGCTTCACAGGCACGAGCAAACTCAGGATTTTCACTGAGGAATCCGTAGCCCGGATGAATGGCCGTGGCTCCGGTGGCCTTGGCGGCTGCCAAGACTTTTTCGGTATCCAGGTAGCTTTCCTTGGGGGCTGGCGGACCAATCAGGACAGCTTCGTCTGCCGCATCGACATGCAAAGATGCCTTGTCTGCTTCAGAATACACAGCAACGGACCCGTATCCGAGCCGCTTGAGAGTGCGGGAGACTCGGCAGGAGATGGCGCCGCGATTGGCAATGAGGACCTTTGGCGTGGAAGACATGGGAGAGATGAGAGTGAGTGCTGGGAGAAGCTTCAGCCGCCTAAAGGCGGTACTCCAACCGGCTTCGATGGGGGGCTGAGGGTGGAGTGGAGGGGATGCCGTTCTGGATCGCGCTTCCTGCCACTTGAGTTTCGCAGCAGGGTTGGAGTACCGCCTTTAGGCGGCTCAGGAGATCAGTTCCAAATCAACAATCTGATGGGTGTCGGATTGTAAGCATTGCAGGGGTTGTTGAGCTGCGGGCAGTTGGAGATCAATGCGACCACATCCATCTCGGCCTTCATCTCCACGTACTTGCCCGCATCGGAAATGCCGTCTTCAAAGGTGAGCTTGCCATCGGGAGTGACAGGCACATTCATGAAGAAGTTCACGTTGCTGGTGAGGTCGCGCTTGGAGTAGTCATGGCCGTACTCCGCCATCTGGAGGAGGAAGGTGTCGCGGCAGTTGTGCATGTAGCGCTTTTCGAGGGCATAGCGCACCATGTTGCTCTCGGCAGCGCAGGCGCCGCCCAGGGTGTCGTGACGGCCGCAGGTGTCTGCGGTGATGGTGAGCATGGGGTTCAGCTCGGTGGAGAGCAGGGTGGATCCGGTGGTGAGGTAGATGGCTCTCTGCTCGCGGATGGTGTCCACGGCACTGTAGCGCTCGTCCGCATTGGCGGCGCTGTAGAAGAGAATGTCCACGGCCTGGTTGCCCTCCAGGTCCACGATGCGGAAGGTTTGCCCCTTCTTGATCTCGTACATCCAGCCGTCACCGGCTTCGATGACTTCGTCGTAGGTTGCTTGCTCGGGATTGAGTGGGCTCAAGGTCAGGCTCATGGCGGGGACAGTGAAAAGTGGGAGTGAAAGTGATTGGTGGAGGGTGCTCCGCGTTACATGAAATAACGATCGGTAAGGATCAGGCCGCGATCGTTCTCGGGGCGGAACTTGCGCACCACGTCGTCAGGCCCAGCGGGCTCGGAGGAGTACACCACCAGATGCACAGGCTTGGGATCATAGGTGCCGCAGGGGGCGAGTGGGTGAGGGCAGGTGTTCAGCACCACGAGCGTGTTCAGTCCGGCGCGCAGATCCACGTGAGCACCGGCCTTGGCGTGACTTTCGTCAAAGTGCAGACCGCCAGTGTCATCCACGGTCACTTTGCTGAAGAAGTTCGCATTCGGTACTAGGTCCTTGGTACCCAGTCCATATTTGCCCAACTCCACCAGGAAGCTGTCGCGCCCGTTCCGATGGTACTTGTTGCGGTGCTCCTGAAAGGTCGCCTTGCCATACTTCCGCTCAACCAGGGAGGCCGTGCTGTGACCGCAGATTGTATCATGCCAGCCGCTGGTGTCGTCTGTGACGGAAACAAGAATGCGGCCCATGTCCGAGTACAACGCGCGACCGGTCGTGAGAAAGGCCACGTGCTGGGCCTTGAGCGTGTCAGACATGTTGTAGCGCTCCACCATCAACTCAAAGTTGAAAAACAGGGCCGACACGTTGGCACCGCCTTGGGGGTCGATGATGCGCAATGTGCTGCCGCGCTTTAGCACATGCGACCAACTGGCACCGCCGAGCACGACCTCGCGGAAACGGACTTTGTCTTCAGGGATGTCAGGGGTGGGGGAGAACATATGGGAATGTGGAAGGTGGAGTTTTTGGATTCGGAATGGAGGGGGGACTCGTGGAGAGAGCTCGGCTTACTCAGCGGGAGAAGCAGCACGGCGGATCTTTTTGTGGGGGGCAGGGGTGGGGGATTCCCCGGCTTCGTGAAGGGGAGGCAGCAGGGTGGTGCTGAGCTGGAGCTGACCGTGACGCACGCCTTTGAGGGCGCTCATTTCTTCCTTGATCTCCCGCAGGATGCGGGCCGGGCCCTGTACGAGCATGATCTGCAGGCTCTGGTTGTCCTCCAGATGCACGAGCTGGATCGTCACGATCTCCCGCAGGTATTTGTGCTGGATGTCGGTCAGCGTGTTCTGCAGGTTCCGCTTCTGGTGATCATAGATCAGGCTGATCACGCCCATCATCACGGTGTCTCCCAGCTCACTGGCATAGGCTACGAGGTGATCTCGCACCAGAGCGGTCAGGCATTGGGACCGGTTCGCGAAACCGCGGCCCGTCGCCATGCGGTCCAAGCCTTCGACGGCGCTGGCGGGCATGGAGACACTGAACCGGATGAGATTGGAGCCTTGGCGCTTGGGCATGGGGTGCTGGGTGTGAGGAATGTGCGGATTCGTAACACGAAACATGCCAAGAGACATCGGTGAGTGACCTGGGGACGAGATTTTTTCGAGCAAAGTTCGGGCCAAGAGCCAGGTGGCTCCCAGACATTTCCTTTGCGCCCCTCCCCCTTTTCTTTATGTTCACGGTTCCCATGATGTCCCCTGAAGTCGAGAAACTGGTCAATGCCGGCAAGCTGTCGCGCGCCGATGGTGAAAAGCTTTCCAACCTCCCTGTGGGAGCGTTCTGCCAGCACAAGAGCTGGGGTGCAGGTTGCATCGCGGAATGGGACTTGCTGGGAGACCGGGTGGTGATCGACTTCGAAGGCAAGCCAGGGCACTCCATGAAAATTGGGTTTGCCGTGGGCTCGTTAGCGCCGCTGGATTCGGAGCACATCCTGGCCCGCCGGGTGGGTGATCTGCCCGCTCTGCAGGCCATGGCCAAGGAGCGTCCTGCGGAACTCGTGACGCTGGCCCTGAAGAGCAGCGGCAAGACGATGTCTCTGGACGCGCTGGAAAGTCTCCTCATTCCCCGCGTCATCAAGGAGGCCGACTACAAAGCCTGGTGGAGTGCCGCCAAAAAGGCCTTGAAGGACAAACGCCACATCGTGGTGCCCGCCAAGCGCACGGAGTTGCTGGTGCTGCGTGACGAGGACGTGAGACATGGCAATGCCATGCTGGATGACCTGAGGAATGCCCGCGACCTCAGGGCAAAGCTGAATGCCCTGGCCCGCATCCAGAAGGATCTCGACCTCTTTGAGAACCACGCTTCAGATCTCATTCCCGTTTTCCAGGAACTGGATGTTACAGTTCGCAAGTCCTGGAAGCTGCAGTTGAAGGAAGCTCTGAACCTTCTGCTCTCCCGCGATGAGCTGCTGGATTCCGCGAAGGGCGCCAAGCTTCCCGAAGGCTCTCTGACGGTGGAACAACTCCTGCGTGACGCCAAGCCGCAGCTGGCAGATGCCGTGAATGGCCTGCCAGTCGCGCTGCTCAGCCGCGTGTACAAGGCCTTCCCGGCTGCGTTCCCGGATCGCGCCTGGGTTCAGGAATCGCTGAATCATCTCACCAAAACGGGCGGCCGCGCTGTGGCCGAGATCGCGGCGGTGCTGGATGCCAACGATGAGATTGACCTGCTCGCCGACTTCTTGAAGAAGGCCGTGCGCAACCGTCAGCTCAGCACGGACCTCCTCATCTGGATGTGCAAGGAGCGCAAAGGCAAGGCAGAGGGTGTGTTCGACATGGACCTCGGCAACGCCATCATCAGCGCCCTCGAGGACGACCACATCGCTGGCGGACCGAAGCGCACCGGCCGTCTGCATGACGCTTTCGCCGAAGACATCGGCCTGGTGGGTGAGATGGTGGGCGATGCCGATGCCGATGAATTGCGCCTGTTTGCCAAGCGCATCCTTTCCAGCCCGGTGTTTGACGAGTTGACCCGCCGTTCCCTCATGGGCCGCCTCATCAAAGCCCGGCCGGAGACGCAGGAACTGATGGACGACACTGGCAACAACCAGGCTGCGTCCCTCGTCGTCTCCTGGGACAGCATGGAGAAGCGCAAGATCGAGCTTGAAGAGCTTGTGCGCGTCAAAATCCCGCAGAACAAGAAGGACATCCAGATTGCCCGTGAATACGGCGATCTTCGGGAGAACTTCGAGTACAAATCCGCCCGTCAGCACCAGGCGGTGTTGCTGCGCATGCAGTCCACCTATGAGCGCGAATTGCGCCGCGCCCGCGGCACGGACTTCGTCGGTGTCAGCACAGAGACCGTCGGGATTGGCATCATCGTGGACATTCAGGACGTCGCGACCGGAAAGACTGAGACCCAGACGATCCTCGGTGCTTGGGATGGCGATCCGGACCAGAGCATTCTCTCCTACCTGTCCGAAATGGCCAAAGCCCTCATCGGCAAGAAAGTCGGCGACGAGGCCGAACTGCCCACGGATACCCACGGCACTCGCAAGGTGAAGGTGGTCAGCATTCGCCCCTACCGGACGCATGCTGAGGCCGCACCTGTTGCCGGTTGATCCATCTGAAAGCAATTGCAGCCCCCGTCCGGCATGTGCTGGGCGGGGGCTTTTTGTTGAGCAGGGGATTGGTGTCCGGACCAGCAGGAGCGAATTCACCCTTCCTCTTGCCGTCCTGCTTTGGCTTGGCTTCTGCTTCCTGAGAGCTTCCTCGGTGCGCCCTCCGCAAACTCGCAGTTCATCCCTGGCCTATCATGCAAGGTTCCCCCTCCAACGTCATCAGCACGGCCCAGGCCCTTGCCCTGACCTTCAGCGGCATGAGAGAACTGGGGATCCTGGACCGGGCGCTCTATGGCAACATTCTGCAGCGCATTCTGGTGCAGCATCCGGAGTACCTTGGTGTCTGGACGGTTTGGGAGCCCAATGCGCTGGATGGTCGTGATCGCGAGTTTGCCCATGCTCCGGGTCACGATGGGACGGGGCGTTTCGTGCCTCTGTGGAACAGGGCGGGTGGCGTGGTTCATCTGGAGCCCAACGTGAACTACGATGTGCCGGGGCAGGGGGACTGGTATCTGGTGCCCACCCGGTGTGGCAGGGAGACGGTGATGGATCCCTATCAGTTCCCGGTGGCGGGACGCAAGGAGTTCATCATCAGTCAGGTGGCACCGATCTTTCACCAGGGCCGCTGTGTCGGAGCGGCGGGAGTCGACATCGAGATGGACCGACTGTTGCAGCCAGAAGCAGAGGAGTTGGAGGAAAGTCTGCATCGCGGATTTGTGCGTCTGGATGCGAGAGGCAGGATCGACCACTTGAGTGCGCGTACCCGGCAGCTGTTAAGTTCCTTTGTGGGCCGTCGGTTGGTTCAGGAAATACCGCCCGGCATCCTCCGGCAGATCGCCAGGGTGCGCGGGCTGCCGGGCACGGCGGAGCTGGCCCCACTGCGCCGGGGCAGTGACTCGCTGCGACTGAAGCATGCGCCGCATCCAGAGTCCGGGATGTCCCTGCTGATCGTGGAGGAGGATCATCGTGCCAGAAGTGGGATCGAGGAGCCCACTGATGCCCTCACTGCCCGGGAACGTGAGGTGTTGCAGTGGCTTCAAGAGGGGAAGAGCAATCCTGAGATTGGGGTCATTTTGGGGATCAGCACGCACACCGTGAAGCGGCATGTGGAGCGGGTGCTGGCAAAGCTGGGAGTCGAGAGCCGCCTTGCCGCCGCCCTGCAGTCGCAGCCCAAAAAGCACGTGGCATAGGTCCGCCGACCTATATCGAGACCGGGACGATTGCCGCACTGTCCGGCATGACTTCAACGACTCCCGCCGAACTCACGGCCATCAAGGAAGACCTCATTGCCAAAGGGGTGAAATATTGCATCGGCGCGTATGTGGACATCCACGGCGTGCCCAAGGGCAAAGTGGTGCCGGTAAACCACTTCGAGAACTTTGCTCAAGGTTCAGAGCTGTACACGGGCTACGCACTGGATGGCCTGGGGCAGAGACCGAATGATGATGAACTCTCCAGCGTGCCGGATCTCAGCCGAGGCGTTCAGTTGCCCTGGCAGCCGGAGGTCATGTGGTACCCTGCGGATCTCGCCTTCCACGGGCAGCCCTACGAAGTCAGCACGCGGGTGGCCTTTGGTCGCGTGCTGGAGCAGGCCCGCTCCATGGGCTTCGGGTTCAACCTCGGGATCGAGTGCGAAGTTTACTTTGTGAAGCAGGAAGAGGGGCGGTTGGTGGTGCCCAACCCGGATGACAACCTCATGAAGAGTTGTTATGACGTGAAGCGCTTCATGGATGTGTATGGCCTGGTGGATCGCATCGCGACCACCATCAACGGTCTGGGATGGGATCTGTACTCACTGGATCACGAGGACGGGAACTCACAGTTCGAGTTCGACTTCAAGTTCTCCGACGGCCTGACCATGGCAGACCGCTATGTGTTCTTCCGCTTCCTGGCCAAGAAGCTGGCAGCAGATGCCGGGTTGCTTGCCACCTTCATGCCGAAGCCTTTCGCAGACAAGACGGGGAATGGGGCGCACTTCAACATGTCGCTGAGCGATCTGGAGACCGGGCGCAACCTCTTCAAGGCGGCAACTGGGGAACCTGATGCCTATGGCTTGGGGCTCACGAGCTTGGGATACTCCTTCATCGCGGGAATTCTGCGGCACGGTCGAGCATTGTGCGCTGCGTTTGCTCCCACGGTGAACTCCTACAAGCGGCTCATCCGTCGTGGGGCCATGGGGTACTATTCCTGGGCTCCGGTGTTCAATTCGTTCGGCACCAACAACCGCACCAATTCCGTGCGGGTGCCGATGGCTGGCGGTCGTTGCGAGTCGCGGAATGCGGATTCCTCCTGCAACCCGTACCTCGCCGGGGCGCTGGTGCTGGCAGCGGGATTGGAAGGGGTGCGGGAGGGACTCATGCCCGGTCAACCCCAGACGGAGAATCTCTACGAACTGACGGATGAGCAACTGGCCGAGCGCGGGGTGCAAGCTCTGCCGCGCACGCTGGCAGAGGCGGTGCAGGCCTTTGAGGATGACCCCTTCACTGAGCAGGTACTGGGCTCTGCGCTGAAGAAGGAGTTCATCGAGTGCAAACGCGCCGAGTGGGAGGAGTACCACCTGACCATCAGCCCGTGGGAAGTGCAGAAGTACGCGAGTCTCTTTTGATGAACTCCCAACCCCACTTCCTCGCGTCATGATGCCGTCTTGGTTTGCCCAACTGCCAGCGCCTCTCAATCAGAGCCCCGTTCTGCTGGAGCGCCTGGCCTGGCCTGATGCTGAGTCCACCCTGCAGGAGGTGCTCCTGCTCCCGGTGGGGGCCATGGAGCAGCACGGTCCCCATCTGCCATTGAATACAGACACGGTCATTGCCGAGTCCACCTGTCAGCTTGCTTCAGCCCTCACTGGGGCACCGGTCCTGCCCGCCCTGGGGTACTCCGTCTCGCTCGGTCACACCGTGAAGTGGCCGGGGACCTTCTCCTTGTTTCATGAAACCCTCATGCTCACCGTGCGGGAGATCGCCCGGTGGGCGGCCGACTCCGGCTGGAAGCGGCTCCTCATCGTGAACTCCCACTACGGAAACGATGCCGCCCTCCGCTGCGCGGTGGACCGCCTCCGCCATGACCTAGGCGGAAGCCTTCTCACGGCCACCCGGAACACCTGGGACCTCACTCCGGAAATTGCCGGGCGTTTCACGCACGATGCGGCCGACTGGCATGCCAATGAGGCGGAGACATCGCTGATGTTGTTCCTAGATCCCTCTTCCGTGGTGCGCGAACGCATGGCCATCGCAGATGATCCGGATCGCACGGCGGGGTGTGTCTTTCCCCACCGGGTGGCCCACACGAGTCTCAATGGCGTCACAGGGCAGCCCAGCCTGGGCACTGCGGAGCAGGGAGCTCTGCTGATCTCCCGCATGGGGGAGGCGCTGGCGGATCTCATTCAGAGGGCCCGTGCGGAGGCTCCACCCTTGAGCTGGTCACCCTGACAGCGTCACCCCTCCGGGTCCCCCGGACTCCATCCACTCATCTCCATCAGACAACCCATCCAACCCACATCCATCCAGAAAGCCATGAAAACACTCGCCAAACGCCTGTTGTCCATCGCCGCCGTTGCGTTGTCCTCCGCCTGTCTCCATGCGGAACCGCTGAAGATCGCCTATTCCGACTGGCCGGGATTCACCCTCATCGAGGTGGCCAAGCAGAAGGGGTGGTTCAAAGAAGCCGGGGTCGATGTCGAACTCGTCTGGTTTGACTATCTCCCGTCCCTGGATGCCTTTGCCTCGGGCAAGGTGGACGCGGTGACCTGCGTCACGACGGATGCCATGGTGACGGGAGCCAACGGTGCCAAGAGCAAGATCATCTGCCTGCTGGACTACAGTGATGGCGGCGACATGATCATTGGCAAAGCAGGGATCAACTCCATCAAGGATCTCAAGGGCAAAAAAGTGGCGCTGGAGCTCACGCTCGTGGAGCATCTGCTGCTGCTCAAGGCGCTGGAGGCAAACGGCATGGCCCCATCCGATGTGGAACTGGTGAACACGGCGACCAATGAGACCCCGCAGACCCTGGTATCCGGAAATGTGGCCGCCATCGGGGCGTGGTACCCTGTTTCCAACCAGGCGCTCAAGGCGGTGGCGGGGTCCAAGCCCCTCTTTACCAGCGGCGACGCTAAAGGGCTCATCTATGACGGGCTCTGCGTGAACCCGGTGAGCTACAGCCAGCGCAAGGCTGACTGGGAAAAGGTGGTGAAAGTGTACTACAAGTGTGTGGACTACATCCTGGACGAGAAAACCAAGGAGGATGCGGCCTCGATCCTCGCCGCCAAGGTGGGAGCCGATGTGAAGGATTATCTGGCCGCGATGAAAGGGACCCACTTTCTGACCCTCGCGGAAGCCAAAACCGCCTACAAGAAGGGCACGGGACTGGACTCCGTCTATGGCTCCATGGCGCTGGGCAACAGGTTCAACCTGGACAACAAGGTGTACACGGAGTCGCAGAAACCGGAGAGCTACTTGGTTCCCGGCATCGTCAACAGTCTCAAGTGAGGGAGGCAGGAGTGGACTCAAGCAGGGGAAACCTGGTCAAACTTTTCCTTGGGGAAGGGGTTTGGCCGGGCTAAAATGCATTCCCGCCCCCATCCCTGCTTGAAACCCAGCCCTCTATGAGGTTAAGAAACCAATGGTAAAATTTGAAAGCATTCTTGCCGGGGGACAAACCGGGGCGCAGCGGGCCGCGCTGGATTGGGCGATCGCCCACAATGTGCCGCATGGTGGGTGGTGTCCCAAGGGCAGAAAGGCCCTGGACGGCGTGTTGGATGCCAAGTACCAGCTCAAGGAAACGGAAAAAGATGTGACCCTGGAGCGCACGGAGTGGAACGTGCGGGATGCCGACGCCACGGTGGTTTTCACCTTTGCAGAGAAAGCCACCGGCGGAGCTCTGAAGTCGGTTACTTTCGCCCGCAAACTGAAAAAGCCCTGTCTGCACCTGCATCGGGGCATCCTGGCCGGCTCTGAAAAGCTGGTCGCCTTCATGGACAAGCACCGGGTTCGTCGTCTGAACATTGCGGGTTCTCAGGAGGAAAAAGAACCTGGTATCTACGTTTGGGTGACCTCCACCCTCGACAAAGCCGAAGGGATCATGATGCGCATGGGCGAGCTTTAAGCTTGGCTGCCCTCCCGGACACCGAATCCCACCATGGAGGCTTCAGAGAATCTCTGAAGCCTTGAAATGAGTCACCTTCAGTTCGCAGCTTTCTGGCGGGCATAGGCAAGTTCCTGCCCACCCATCCAGCGGTCCAGGAAGAAAGGTACCAGAGGCAGAAGGGAGGCGATGAAGACCAGCGCCGCCCTGAAGATGGGCCATTTGGCAGTCAGCCAAACCTGCAACAGGGAAAGGCAGAACACCACAAAAAGGGCTCCGTGCACCCAGCCCACATACTTCACCGCGAGCGGCATGTGCCACACGTACTTCAGCGGCATGGCGATCCCCAGCAGGATGAGGTAGGAAACCGCTTCGGCCAGGGCCACTTTGCGCAGAAGGGTGACAGGGTTCTTCATCCCGGTGACTTACTGCATGGGAGGGCCGGGTTCAAGCGCTGCGCTCTTTTGCCGCACCGGGCGCGCCCCAGCAAAGGATGGCCCAAAGATCATCTTACCAATTGCCCCCTTAGAACCTGTTTGGATAAAAACATCCGGGTGTGGCAGGTTCAAAGCGGCTTCGCCGAGCCTGAGAACTGCCCCCTCCGGGTTGCGGTCCTTTTGAGCCTGGACTGCGTTGCTCATCGGTTGTGAATCTCGATTCACGCCCTCTTCGCGCCTTGTCCAGACTCAAAATGCCTCGCAACACACCCAGCGTTTTTATCCAAACAGGTTCTTACGGTTGACCGGTGAGCTGGGGAAAGGAAGGCTTCTTGCTGTAGCAGGCAAAAAGCTGCACCTCGCTGCATAGCTCCCCCCTGTGGCGAATTTTGAAGAGACCGAGGCTCTGCACGGATCTGAATTGCTGGGTCAGCAGCAGGGGTGGATTGTGATGACGGGACGACTTCACCACATAGATGGCATTTTCACCCGCGCGTGAGTCGTAGGAGGGCCAGAACCAGAACTGGTTCTGAGGTTTTTCTGTGGCCAGCACATAAACCAGCTGGTCCTCAGGCAGGAGTTGCCGTGCCTCGGGCAGGTAGAAGTTCAAGAGGCTGGCCCGGCCATAGTGGTCGGCAATCACAAAGACGGGCTGTCCTTCGACGGCAAGGTGTTGGCGGTGTTCTTCGACCAAGCTCGCCAGTTCAGAGGCTCCTCGAACCCGTGTGAGGGGATCATTTTTTTCCGTCAGCGTCACGCCCAGTCCTTTGTGCAACCATTGGGTCTCATGCAGCACAGTGACCACGGGCAGGCCCACCACGAGGCCTGCGGTCAGCCACCTTGCACCCCATTTTTTTCCAGCAGTATGGCGTTCATGCCAATAGAGGATGGCGAATAGAAACAACGCGGGAGCGGCGGGAGCAATCCAGTTGGGCTGGGCTTTCGCGTGGCAGGCCAGCGCGAGATAGAAGACGATTACTGGTAGCGCACTGCACAGCAGGAAGCGCTGAAGCAATGGCAGGCTGCGGGCGCGGAAAAATCCCACGACGGCACCGATGACAGCGACGAAGAAGACCGGATTCAGAAGCGCCGCGACTGAGCCCAGAAAGGTGCCTACGTATTGGAAGCGGAATCCTCCGGGTTCCTGCAGCCCACCACGTTCACCCAGATGGACCAGGGTCACCCAGTCATGCTGCTGATTCCACCACAAGACGGGTGCCAGCGCGAGGAGGTTCATGGCCAGGGCTAGCCAGACGCCCGGACGTCTGAACTGTTTTCGCGCACTGGGAGTGAAGGCGGCATAGAGGAAAAAACCGGCCCAGAGGAAAGGGGAGAAGAACTTGCTCAAGAATCCCATAGCCATTGCCATGCCAGCGAGCAGCCACCACAGGGTGCGATCCGTCTCCAGTGCCTGCCACATGGCCAGGACGGAAAGCGTATAGAAGAGAACAGTGGGTGAATCCACTGTGAGCAGGGTGGAACCCACGGCAAAGAAAGGCGTGGCGGCGAAGACCAGAGTGGCCCAGAAAGCCGTTCTCTCGTTGGTGTGTCGGCGAAGAAAGTTCCAAAGCACGAGCCCCATCACGAGTGCAAAGACGGGAGAGAAAAAGCGGACACCAAAGGCTGTATGTCCCCACAGGTGGGTGCCCAGCCACTGGATCCAGGCGATGAGCGGTGGTTTGCTGTAGTAGGCCCAATCCAATCGACGGCTCCACATCCACTGGTAGGCCTCGTCTTCGCTCAGCTCGATCGTGTCTCCGGCGATGTAGAAGAGTCGCGCCACGAACAGCAGGCCCAGCACCAGCCAGGTGGCGTGGCGCCAGGTTAGTTCTTGGTCCCGCTCAGACAGGGAGACATAGGAAGTTCCGGTTGCGCGCAACAAGTTGGGTGTACTATGCCACCAGACGGGGAAGGCGCGACGGCCCGCGGTGGTCCACAGCCAGGCCGACAGCCCCGCGACGACAAGGCCGGTCAGTGCGCCTAAAATCCAACCCGCCACCACATCAGAGGGGTGGTGCACGCCGAGGTAGATGCGGGAGTAACCCACGAGAAAGGCCAGTGGAAAACCGAGCCAGCCGGCGCGGCGGTAGAAGAGGCACACCACGATGGCGAGAGCTCCCCATGTGGTCGCGTGGCCGGACGGCATGGCCGTATGTCCATATCCGTTGCCCCCGACCACTCGCACATCAGGCAGGACCATTGCCGGGCGCGGGCGTTGCCAGAACTCCTTCAATGGAGCGGCGACCCAATCGCCCGCCACAAGCGCTGCCAACACTGCCACCATCACAAATGCCGCCCCCCGGCTGCCGCCTTTCTTAATGATGACGAAAGCCAGGACGAGGAGCAGAGGGAAGAAGGCTGCATTCCCACTCAACCAGATCATGACGGGATCCCACGCGGGACCGGCAAGGTCATAATTGATTAGATGAAACAACCAAAGGTCCAGGTGTTGGAGAAAAGACATGCGATCGCGAGTCCCGGACGGGGGCTGATTGTCCGGTTAAAGCGAAGCATGCTAAGTCACAGGCATGACCAGAGAATGACATGGGGGTAACTTTTCAGTTAGTCACCTTCTTCATGTTGCTATTGAATCGCATCTCCACGGTTGTGCCTGAGCCGGGTGTGCTGCTCACGGTGACGGTGCCGCCATGCAGTTGCACCACGGTCTTCACGAGAGCCAGCCCCAGTCCTGCGCCTGCATCGCTGCCCTGGCTGCTTCGTGCGGAATCAACACGATAGAAGCGGTCAAACAGCCGGGGCAGATGCTCAGCGGCAATGCCGGTGCCGGTGTCTGCCACCGAGACCAGGCATCTGTTAGCTTCCTGGGCGATCATCACGGAGACTTTCCCACCTGCCGGGGTGTGCCGGATGGCATTGGAGATCAGGTTGCCCAGCGCCATGCGCATGAGAGAGGCATCTGCCATCACGCATCCTTCCCCGGATGAGGTGAGCATCACGCTCTTGTCTTCCGCGAGGGCAGAGTAGAAGTCGGCGACTTCCTCCGCCAGTGCGGCGGTATCCACCTCCACCTTGGTGAGAGAGGCTTCTGCATTGTCCGCCCGGGCGATAAAGAGGAGGCTTTCCACCATGTGCTTGAGACGGTCGTACTCCTCCAGATGCGTGGCCAGCGTCTGGCGGTAGTCTTCCTGGGCCTGGTCGCGCGAGAGGGTCAGGCTGGTGGAGAGCACGAGGTTGTTCAAAGGCGTGCGGAACTCGTGCGCGACATCGGCGGTGAACTGGGACTGGCGCGCGAAAGCGTCGCGCAGGCGTTGCAGCATGAGGTCAAATTCACCCGCCATGGCCGCCAGCTCCCTGGGCCAGGGTTTGCCTCCCAGCCTCTCATCCAGTCCCTCCGCTCCCACACGCTTCATGGTGGAGGTGATTTCGCGAACGGGTTCTAGACCGCGATGGGTGAGGATCCAGGCCAGCAGGCCAGAGAGAGCGGTGCCCGTCGCCACCACCAGGATCAGTTGCAGGCGCAGCTCCCCCAGCCACTCCTCCAGATGACTTACGTCCAGCGCCACATGGTAAACCAACGGCGGCTTGCCTGGCTCATGGGCAACCAAAGCTGCCGCAAGAAAGGACGGGATGCCCCTGCTGGAGACGTGGCGGGCGACGGCAGAGATGTTGCCATCTTTGGGAGCTGCCACAGGGAAGGCCGCGTTCTTCTCCACCAGCTCGCTGAAGCCCGGCGTTTCCAGCAGCACCTTGCCCGTGTGGTCGATCAACTGGCCATAGTAGCGCTCCAGGGTGCGATGGGTGGCAGTGGAGAGGATGATTTCCTCCGCCTCATGGAGGCTCTGTGGAGTGCGCTCCAGCTCGTGGCGGAGCGTATTCACGTGGTCAGTCAGCAGCTCCGCGTCCTCGATCTCGAAGCTGGTATAGAGAGTGTGATAGAGGAAGACAGCCGCCGCGGACAAGGTAAAGAGGGCCGCGAGCACATACCCCAGCACCAGGCGCTCAGTGAGACCTAGCGCAGGGCGACGGATGGGAGCGGCATCAGGACTGGGCACGGTCTTCAAGAATGTAGCCCAGGCCCCTCTGGGTGTGGATCAGCTTGTTCTCAAATGGCTCATCCACCTTGCGGCGTAAGCGGCCCATGGCCACATCGACGGCATTGGAGTCCGTGGAGAAATTCATGTCCCAGACCTGCTCACAGATGGTCGTGCGGGAGAGGACCTCTCCGCGTCTTCTGGCCAGCAGGCTGAGGAGCTGGAATTCCTTGGCCGTGAGGTCGATGGGTTGCCGGCCCCGCCGTGCCTTCATGCGAGGCAGATCCAGCTCCAGATCGCCGATTTTGATGATCTCCGCCGTGCGCACCGGACTGCGACGCAGGAGGGTGCGGACCCGGGCGAGAAACTCCGTCCAGGCAAAGGGTTTGACCAGATAGTCGTCGGCGCCCAGCTCCAAGCCCCGCACCCGGTCTGGCACCGAGTCGCGCGCTGTGAGGAAGAGCACAGGTGTTTCGCAACCCCTGGTGCGGAGCTGCTCCAGCACATGCCAGCCGTCCCGCACAGGGAGCATCACGTCCAGCACGATGAGGTCGAAGTCGTTCTCCCGGGTCGCCTGCAGCCCCTCCTCGCCATCGTCGGCCACATCCACCACATAACCTGCCTCCTGGAGTCCCTTGGCGAGGAACTCCCGGCTCCTTCGTTCATCTTCCACAATGAGGATGCGCATGTTGTCAGTCAGAAATAAGGGGCTGGGGGCATTTCGTCAACGGCCTTCAAGACGTGAGGCGGCCACTGAGCTGATGAGTGAAGACGCATGCATCTGTCAAGGTGTTCACAATCGATGCTTCCATGAACAAGATTTTTGATGAGCAGATCCCCCAATGTCCTGTCCCAACGTACTGACGGTTAACCTTTCAACACCACACCAACATGTTTGAGATCGTAAAAAAAGGCGTTTACATGGGACTCGGGCTGGCCAGCCTGACCAAGGACAAAGTCCAGCAGTTCGCGGCGGATGTGTCCCGTGAGGCCAAGCTGACGGAGGAGCAGGGCCGCAAGTTCGAAGAGGAACTGCAACAGCAGGTGGATGCGTCCAAGGGCGATCTGGAGACGGAGATCGACAAGCGCATCGATCAGTCGCTGGTGCAATTGGGCATTGTGAAGGCTGGCATCAAACGTACTGCAGGCCAGGCGGCGGACGGTATTCAAGGCCTGGTGGACAAACGCATCGACGACGTGCTCAGCAGGCTGAAGGTGGCGCGGCAGGAGGACATCGACTCCCTCAAGCAACGGATCGAACTCCTGGAGTCCAAGCTCCATGCCGCTCCTGGAGAAACTCCCATTGTGCAACCAGGGTTCGAGAGCTAATACCAGCCCCATGGAATTGAATCCGCTTGCGAAGCATCAGCGGGATTTCGGGCGCGTGGCCGAGATCATGAAGGCCCTTGTGCGCTACGGACTGGCCGACTGGATGCGCCCGCTGCCGTTCGCAAGCCTGCAGCAGTTTTTTACCAGCCGGGAAGGGGATGTCATCGCCGAGGCCCCCATGTCGGTACGAGTGCGGTTGGTGCTCACCGAGCTTGGTCCCACCTTCATCAAACTGGGACAAGTGCTCAGCACCCGGCCAGATCTGATCGGTGTAGAGCTGGCGGAGGAGCTTTCCAAGCTCCAGTCCAGCACACCGCCCGATCCCCCGGAGGCCATCCGCGAAGTGATCATTGAGGACATGGGCCGACCTCCAGAGGAGATCTTTGCGACCTATGACGCCCATGCCTTTGCCTCGGCATCGATCGCCCAGGTGCATCATGCCACCTTGAAAACAGGCGAGGCTGTGGTCTTGAAGGTGCGCAAGCCCGGCATCCAGCGCAAGGTGGAGGCTGATCTCTCCATTCTGGCGTGGTTGGCGGAGATGTCAGAGGTGCATGCCCCGCAATCCAAGCAGTATGAACCCGTGGCGCTGGTGCGGCAGTTTGAGCGCACCCTCATGCACGAGCTGGATTTCAACCATGAGCGTCGCAACATCGAGGAATTTACCCGCCGGTTTGCGGGGGATGCCACGGTCCGCTTCCCCAGAGCCTACGCAGAGTACTCCAGCAAGCGAGTGCTGACTATGGAGCGCCTGGACGGCATTCCTGGCAATGACCGCGAAAGCCTCCAGGCCTCTGGGGCAGATCTCAACGCCTTTGCCCTCCGCGGGGCAAACATGTACATGGCGATGATTTTCCGTGATTCCTTTTACCATGCAGATCCGCACCCAGGGAACCTGATGCTGATGCCGGGTGGCGTGGTGGGGGTGCTGGACTGCGGCATGGCGGGGCGGCTGGATGAGCGGCTGAGGGATGAAGTGGAGAATCTCGTGCTCGCCGTAGGGCAGGCGGACGTGCTGGCGCTGGCTGATGCGGTGTGCCGCCTGGGCTCGGTTTCGGCCGGAGCAGACCATGATCAGTTGATTGCGGAGTTGTCCGACTTTGTGGCCGACTATGCTTCTCAGTCCATCAGCGAGCTGGACGTGAGCGAGGCCCTCTCGGCTTTAACGAGCATCATCCGGCATCACCATGTAGTCCTGCCGCCCGGGGTTTCCCTGCTTTTGCGCACCCTGGTGCTGCTGGAAGGCACGTCTCAATTGCTCAGTCCCAAGTTCAGCCTGGGTGAGGTGATCCAGCCCTTCTATCGTCGGGCGATCAAGCGGCGGTTCGCGCCCAAACGCATGCTGCTACGGCTCCAGCGCACCTTCCGTGATTGGGACTTGCTGTTCCAAGCCCTCCCAAGGGACCTGGGCGATGCCCTTCAGCGCATTCGCACTGGCAACTTCCAGGTGCACCTGGACCACCGTCACCTAGACCACGTCATCAATCGTCTGGTCATGGGCATCATCATGGCTTCGATGTTCCTGGGCTCATCTCTGCTCTGGAGCATGAAAGCGCCGCCGGTGGTGTGGGACATCTCCATCTTCGGAGCTGCCGGGTATATGATCTCCCTTTATCTAGGCTGGAGGCTGTACCGGGCCATCCGGAAGTCGGGCAGTATTGACTCGAAGGATCCTTAGCGGGATGAGGTGAGACGCTTTTTTGGGACAGGATGAACAAGATTTTTGAGAGATTAACAGGATGGAATGCAGGGGTTTTAGACAGAATTGACGGAATTTACGGAATTGGGATGAGGTGTTGCATCGAACCCTGCGACTCTGCTTTAAATTGCTCGTGTTCTCTGTGAGTAACTCGAAGCTGATTGGCTAATCCTGCGAGTTTCTGTTCTGGTAAACCATGCGCGTCTTGCTGTAGAAGGGGAGGCAGCGTGGCTCTTCTACCTGATCAATCTGAATGGAGAGCCAATGGCCGTTTTGATCGGTGCGAAAAGTGCCGCGACCTTTGTTGGAAAAGCTGTCTTCGAATTGGAAGTCAAGCACGCCGTGAGCGTCCAGTGAGCCGGTGCCGGAGGCATCTGGAGCGGCTCCGTGACCATCAAGGTAACCAAAGCCAAAGTCGAGAGAGTATTGGGTGCCCGCTTGGGTGATGCTGACCTCAGTGAACCTGCCGTCTGCATGGCCTGAGTTTGCAGAAGTGTAGCGACCTGCCGACGGCTGAACGGCTGGAGCGGGCAAGTCGGGTTTATTCGCCCCGGATGACGGTGCCTGGCACGCAGTGAATAGCGTCAACAGGGTGTCAATCAGGATTAGCCGTAAGAGGTGCTTCCCCATGAGAGACCTCAACATCATCAGTGACAAATTTCAAAAGGAGCCCAAACAGCAAAGCTTTCCTTGCTGTTTGGCTCAATCCTCTGTGTTCTCTGTGCCTCTGTGGTTATTTTAGAAGCCTCTTCTCTCCCACTATTTCCTATCTCCCCTCACTCTGCCAGGTCGCCACATCTTTGGCGAAGTAGGTCAGAATCATGTCTGCGCCCGCGCGGCGGATGCTCGTGAGGGTTTCCAGGACGATCTTTTTCTCATCCAGCCAGCCGCTGGCGGCGGCGGCTTTGATCATGAGGTATTCGCCACTCACGTGATAGGCAGCTACGGGGAGGGGGCTGTGCTGACGGAGGCGATAGATCACGTCCAGGTACGGCACGGCGGGTTTCACCATCATGATGTCAGCGCCTTCGGCTTCATCCAAGGAGGCTTCGCGCAGAGCCTCGCGGGCATTGGCGTAGTCCATCTGATAGGTCTTCTTGTCACCAAACTTGGGAGCGGAGTCCAGAGCGCCGCGGAAGGGGCCATAGTAGGCGGAGGCGTATTTGGCGGTGTAGGACATGATGGCGACGTCCTGGAAGCCGGCTTTGTCCAGCGCGGAACGCAGGGCAGCCACGCGACCGTCCATCATGTCACTGGGGGCGACGATATCGGCACCGGCGGTGGCATGGCAGAGAGCCTGCTTCACCAAGGCGGCGACGGTTTCGTCGTTGAGGATGCGTCCGTCGTCGGCGACCAGTCCGTCGTGGCCATCCGTGTTGTACGGGTCCAGTGCCACATCCGTGATGACGGTGAGCGTGGGGTGGGCCTTCTTGAGGGCTGCGATGGCCTTGGGGACCAAGCCCTTGGCATTCCAGGCTTCACGGGCGTCCTTCGTCTTGAGCTTGTCGGAGATCGCAGGAAACAACACGATCGCCGGGATCCCGAGCGCGTGGGCTTCACCAGCTTCTTTCACAAGACCGGCGAGGCTCCAGCGGGTACAGCCCGGCATGGAATCGATGGGCTGGTCTGCGGTGCCAGCATGGAGGAAGAGGGGGTAGATGAGATGCGCTGCCGTGAGTTCCGTTTCCCGCACCAGACCGCGGATGGCTTCGGTGCGACGATTGCGGCGGGGACGGATGGGGAGGTCCATGACGGGTGAGGACGAGGAAAACGGGCGCACTGAGGGGATAGACTCTGAGGGGTGTACGAAGAAAAGAGGTGCCAAAGACTGCTTACGCCTGGGGCGTGAGGGTGTAGCCCTCTTTCGAGTCCTTCACGATCCAACCGAGCAGCTCGATCTGCTTGCGCAGGTCGTCGGCGCTGGTCCAGTCTCGGGCCTGCTTGGCGTTCCAGCGCTGGTCTGCCAGGGCCTTCACTTCTTCAGGGGCTTCGACTTCACCTTCGTCTTTGATGACGGGTAGTTCCAGCCCCAGTGCTGCCAGCACAAAGTGCAGGCCCACCCAGGCGGATTTGGCTGCCTCTACGGACAGGGTGGCAGGCTTGGTCTTGTTGATCGTGGCGAAGACGGCTCCGATGGCACCGGGAACGTTCAGATCATTGAGCAGATCCGCCCAGGCTTCGGCAAAGATGTCCGCCTTGCCGGCGGCCCTGAGCTCATCGAGCGAAGGCGCGGCAGTGGCTCCCGTGAGAGCGCGCAGTTGCTTCTCAAACTTGGCCAGCTTCAGCAGCGCCTGATGCGAGGCATCCAGTGAGTGGAGCGTGAAGTTGAGCGGCTGGCGGTAGTGCCCACTGAGCAGGGTGTAGCGCACCACGGCGGGTGAATAGCCCCGATGGCCCAGATCCGCGAGGGTGTAGAGGTTGCCCAGGCTCTTGCTCATCTTTCCGCTGTCCACCATGAGGTGGGCGATGTGCATCCAGTGCCGGGCGAACCGGCCCCCGGTGGCGCAGCAGCTCTGGGCGATCTCGTTTTCATGGTGGGGGAAGACAAGGTCAATCCCACCGCTGTGCAGATCAAACTCGACCCCGAGGTACTCCAGGGCCATGGCGCTGCACTCGAGGTGCCAGCCGGGGCGGCCCTTGCCCCAAGGGCTTTCCCAGAAGTTCTCACCGTCATCTGGCTTGTGGGCCTTCCATAGGGCGAAGTCCGCCAGCGAGTCTTTGGTGTACTCGTCGCTGTCGTTCGCGGTCTGGGCGGCCCCGACCTTCAGTTCCCGATCTTCCAAATGAGAAAGCTTGCCGTAGTCGGCATAGGAAGACACCCGGAAGTACACCGATCCATCCGGCGCGGCATAGGCGTTGCCGTGCGCGATCAGGTCCTCGATCATCTTGATCTGGTGCGCAATGTGATCAGTCGCCTTGGGCTCTACGTGGGGAGGCAGCAGGTTCAACGCGGCGCAATCCGCGTGAAAGCGCTCCGTCCAGTACTGGGTGAATTCGATGAGCGTCTGTCCCGCTTTCTGGGAATCGCGAATGGTCTTGTCATCAACATCTGTGATGTTCCGCACATGCAACGTGGGCGTGCCGCTCAGCTCCACTACGCGACGGAAGACGTCCTGGGCGATGAAGGTGCGGAAATTGCCGATGTGCGCCGGGCCGTAAACCGTGGGTCCACAACCGTAAAAGCGCAGGGTGCCGGCCTCAGAGGGCCAGACCTCACGCGCAGTGCGGGTCAGCGTGTCGTGGAGTTGCAGACGGTTGGCGGATTCAGACATGGGTTGAGTAGTATGCGCAGAGTGGTGCAGTTTGCAAAACAGTTGCGTGGTGGAGGGGCGTGTGGGGAAGCAGAAGGAGCTTGGCAGCGCCCCGGGGTGCTCCATATTGTCCGTCCGCCCCATGCCAGCCTTCACGAACATCGCCGCCTACAAGTTTGCCACGCTTGCCGATCTCAAGCCGTTGCGGGAGCGCCTCATTGCCCAGTGCAAGGCTTGGAATCTGAAGGGGACGATTTTGCTGAGCCCAGAGGGCATCAACCTGTTTGTCGCGGGAGGTACCGCAGAAATTGAGTCCCTCCTGAACCTGCTGCGGGCGATTCCCGGGCTGAAGGCCCTCACCCCCAAGTACAGCGACAGTGACCACCAGCCCTTCCGCAGGATGCTCGTGCGTCTGAAGAAGGAGATCATCGCCTTTGGCGTGGAAGGGATTTCCCCTGGCGTACACACCTCCCCCAAGCTGGCCCCCGCCACCTTGAAGCAGTGGCTGGACGAAGGTCGGCCGGTGACGCTGCTGGACACGCGGAATGACTACGAGGTGAAGCTGGGCACCTTCAAAGGGGCACTGATTCCTGGGATTGATCACTTTCGGGACTTCCCTGAAGCCGTGCGGAGGCTCCCTGACTCCCTGAAAAAAGAGCCCATCGTCATGTTCTGCACGGGCGGCATCCGCTGTGAAAAGGCGGGCCCCTTCATGGAGCGGGAAGGGTTCGAGCAAATCTATCAGCTCGATGGTGGCATCTTGAAGTACTTCGAAGACTGCGGTGCCGACCACTATGAGGGCGAATGCTTTGTTTTTGACCAGCGGGTGGGTGTGGACCCCAGCCTGCAGGAATCGAACTCTGCCCTGTGCTTTGCCTGCCAGACCCCGCTCGATCTGGAGGACCAGAAGGACCCCCGCTTTGTGCCCAGCACGTCCTGCCCCTATTGCTACAAGACCACGGATCAACAGCGCGACGACGCCGTGCTGGCCAGGAATGAGGCCATTCAGAAACTGGTGCATCCGCTCCCAGGCAGCGTTCCCTACGAGAACGAGCGGCCGCTTAATGTGCCTTCCGAGCACGATGGCAGGCCGTTGCTGGAGACGGTGATCGCCCTCTTTCCCCAGATCGATGCGGCGGAGTGGCAGCGCCGCTGTGAGGAAGGGCGCTTCACGCGGGAGTCGGGAGAGCCCCTCACGGCCTCGACCGTGCTGGCGGCAGGGGATCGTTGTGTCCAACATTTCCCGGCCGCGGTCGAACCTACGGTGAATGCCGATTTGAAGGTGCTGCATGAAGACGAAGCCATTGTCGTGCTCGACAAGCCGGCCCCGCTGCCAATGCACCCGGCAGGCCGATTCAACCGCAATACCGCTCAGTACATCCTGAGTCAGGTGTATGCCCCGCAGCGTCCCCGGCTGGTGCATCGCTTGGACGCCAATACCACGGGCCTGGTGATCTGTGCCCGGACCCGGCATTTTGCCAATCTGCTGCAAAAGCAGTTCAAGGACTTCAGCATCGAGAAAGTGTATGTGGTGCGGGTGCAGGGGCATCCGGTGCAGGACCAGTTTACGGTCGATGCACCCATCAGCGCTGAGCCCGGTCACTTGGGCTCCTACGCTGTGGATGAAGAGGCGGGACAGTCTGCGCGCACCGACTTCATCGTGCTGAGTCGCGATGCAGATGGTACCAGCCTGCTGGAAGCCCGCCCGGTGACAGGCAGGACGAATCAAATTCGGCTGCATCTGTCGCACCTCGGCCACAGCATCGTAGGGGATCCGACCTACTTGCAGGGCGGGAGCCTGGGGGATACCCAGACGCTTGAACTGGGCAGTCCGCCGATGTGCCTGCATGCCTGGAAGCTGGGCTTCAAACACCCGCTGACGGGGAAACGGATGGTGTTTGAAACGGCTCGCCCAGAGTGGGCGGAATGAGGTAGAGAGCAGGGTCGCTCATCGGGACAGTTGATCCACAGGCGGGTGATCGTTTTTGTAAAGTCAGATTGACTGTCTAATATTGTCAGATAATCTGACGATATTGCCTGTTTCATGCACTCGCTGCATCCAACTGAACAAGAAAGCCTCGGGGCCATGCTCCGCCGTCCTTGCCGGCTGCTGGAAGAGCGGGTTTTTGGCGAGCTGGCGGCATCAGGTTTCCCTGAGATCCGGCCAGCGCACAGCGTGGTCTTTCAGCACGTCCTGCCGGAGGGTTCTCGGATCACGGTCCTGGCGAAGGAGGTCGGCATGACCAAGCAGAGCATGGCCTACCTCGTGGACCATCTCGTGGAGCACGGGCATTTGACCGTGAGCCCCGACCCTGATGACGGCCGGGCCAAGCGGGTGCACCTGACGACCAAAGCGAAGCAATTCATTCAGACCGCCTTGTCGGCTAGCCGCGCGGTCGAAGAGGAGCTTGCGAGGGAACTCGGTGCCAAGTCGATACGTGAGCTGCAGCGGATACTCGCGGATGTTGAAACCGTCTTGAGATCTCCCGCAGGTGGAAAGCCACCCTCTGCCAGCGCCCAATCAATCTATCCCAACCATCGACCATGAGCACTATCGACACCGCCAAGCCCTGGATCACTCTCGCTGGTCACAGCCGGGTTATCCACGCCTTCGGAGAGCAGATGTACATCCACCTTGGGGCTGAAGAAACCGGGGGACGCTACTGCATGTTCACCGAGGTCACCTCACCAGGCGGGGGGCCACCGCCCCACCACCATACCGGCGAGGATGAATGGTTTCACGTCCTGGAAGGCCGTGCGGCATTTCTCAAAGATGGTGAGTGGGTGGAAGTGCCGCCTGGGAGCACCGTATTCATCCCCAGAGGCACTGTCCACAGCTTCAAGAACGTGGGTGACACCCCTTTGAAACAACTCATCACGGTGGCTCCGGCGGGGATAGAAACCTTCTTTGCCCGGTGTGCCGAGGAGTTTAAAAAGCCTGGAGGCCCTGACATGGAGCGCATCCTGGCCATCAGTGCCGAGCACGGCATCGTCTTTAGCAGGCCTTAGAACCTGTTTGGATAAAAACGCTGGGTGTGTTGCGAGGCATTTTGAGTCTGGACAAG
>NZ_BATQ01000096.1 GCF_000739635.1 Verrucomicrobium sp. BvORR034
ACTTCTTGTTCGCGGGGCGTGAGCCCCAGGCCCACCAGGCGGTCCGGTGCGGGTGCGCAGGAAGCTGAACTCGGTGGGTTCAACATCAAGAGGTTGCGCAGGTGGGGCAACAGCAGCGTGAAAAGGAGCCGGTCTCGTTCCGTGAAATTGCGCTCCTCGCGGATGACGCATCCCTGGAAAAGCTCTCCCCCTGGCAGGCGCAGATCCACGCCCAGATCGTCTTCCAGACGCACGGAACCTCGGTCCACATTGTACAGATCCGTACGCTGCCAGCGGGCCTGACTCAGAAAGTCGGAAACGCTCAGCACTTCGCCGCGCGGCCCCGTTTGCAGACGCGGATGCGATTGCAAAAGGAGGAACTGCTCCGGGCTCCAGTCGAAGGCCCCGTGCTCAGAGAGGGCAAATCCCGGCGCTTTCTCTGGCAAAGCCGGGCTAAGACAGGCTGCTGCCACCGTCCCGCCTACGACGGTCGCCAGCGTGCGGGCAATCACAGGCAGCGGCTCTTCTCTCAGTGCGCTCGCATAGAGCTCAGCCACATGATCATTGAACCGACGGCATTCAGCCGCGGACAAGGCAGGTGGAGAGGGGAGGTTCATGGAGCGCAATGGGTGAAAGGGCGCATAAGAGAGCAGAACTTCGGCCGCGGGAAAGGGGAATGTGCCCGTGGCCTGGAGCCGGTGCGTCAGACTGGGGCTCTGCGATCCGCTGTTCGTTCACTCGGAAGCAAAACTCAGAGCCGATCCTGCCAATCCTTCAAAATCTTGTAAATCCTCTCTAAACCTCACCCCCAATCGCCTTTAGATACCGCTCTGCCGAAAGGCGGACCCTCTCCTTGGCAGATTGGTTCACGATGCTCGGCCAGAAGGCCCCGTAGAGGTGCTCGTAAGGGTACGGATCCAGGGCCTTCGTGATGCGGCGGATGGCGGGGGCGTTCAGAGGAATGTAGTTGGGATAGCTATACATGAAGCTCACCCACTTCCGATCCGCCACCACCTGCGGCTGGTCCCCGGCTAGGATGACTCCTTGACCCTGCGCGCCGTTGCGCCAATGCAGCACTTGAAATCCGTCGAAGTGCCCGCCGGTGTTGATCAGCGTGAGATCTTCACCCAGCTTCTTCGTTGCGCCCTTCCAGAATTGATAGTTCACATCTGCATCCGGTCGCATGACCCACTGGCGGTCCGCCTCGTGCAGATGGATGGGCACGTTGCCGAAGGCCCGGCTCCACTCGGCCATGCTGCTGTAGTAGTGCGGATGGGAGATGGCGATCGCCGAGATGCCGCCCAGCTTCTTCACGACTGAGATCGTTGCCTCGTCCAGATAGCTGATGCAGTCCCACAGGATGTTGCCCTGGGGGCGCTGGATCAGCAGGGCCCGCTGACCGATCCCGAACTTTGGCTCCGTGCCAATCCCATGGAGCCCCGGCTCGAGTTCCCGGATGACGTTCTTCCAGGTGCCCTGTTGTTTCATAGCCTCCAGGGTGTTCCACTCCTGGCCATTGGCTCCCACATACTGGCGTTCGTCCAGGCAGATGGGGCATTCCTTGGGCGGTCCGTCTGTGGAGGAGAACTGGGATCCACAGGTGATGCACAGGTGCGGTTGCGCTCCGCTCGCTGCGGCAGTTTGAGCAGCCGATGCTTTCATCATCAATGAAAGCGTGCCGGTTGCAGAAGCGGATGTCGAGAGGAAACGTCGGCGGGAAAAGGATGGAAGCATAGAATGAAGGGAAGGGGGTGTTTACTGGATGGGCACCATTCTGACAGCTGGTGCGGGGTGTGGAGAAATACTTAGAAAGTTGGGCCATGCATGCCCTGCAGGTATGGCGCACCTCGTTCACTCATCTGCAGAAGAAAAGAAGCCAGCGATTCAGCGTTGTAGGACGGTGACCCGGCCGGATAGCGCCGCTCTTATGGCAAGCGTCTCTTCAGTTGGGGTGATGTTGCCCGTGCCCGTCTGAATGAGCAAATTGCCCAACAAAGGCATTGAGGCAAGGGTTGGGATGCTCGCGCGGGTGATATGGCTTGCGGGCAGACATAACGTATTCACCGTCGGGTGTCCCGCGAGTGGTGCGATGGAGGAATCGGTGAACTGAACTCCGGCCAGATCGATCTTCCTAAGACGGGGCAGGTCGCGCAAAGCCTCGCAGACCTGAGTGGCGTCCGCCTCGGTCGCCCCGTTGGAACTAGTGGAGAAGTTGACCACGACGGCAGTCGCGTTCGAGAATTGCCGCAAAGTGTCGTAGAAACCGGGCTTGATGGACCTTACATTCGTAAGGTAGATGGGGGGGAGCCTGGCACCCAATGTGCCGCGAAGGCGGTTGTGCAGGTAGTAGGCCAGTTCGTCATTTGCGGTCAACCTTCGCGTCAGGTAAGCTATCCCTTCATCACCTATCGATGGCATCCATCGGGGTTTGGAGAATCCGGGCTCGAAACGGTCCCCCTCATAAGTCTGATCCAGAGCGGCAAATTTTGCCAAGGTTAACTCAGTGCGGGCGTAAAGCAGTCCCAAGGTCAGGAGGACAACAGCCAGGAGCGCGAGAAGGATATGAGAAGGCCTGAACTTCATGGCTGTGTAGCGGTGTCTGCAGCCCCGGCAAGCCCGCTCTCAGAATGAGACGTTGAGGATCCCGGTCAGAAGAGCCGTACGGGGGCAGCAGAGTCAGATGGATTGGCTGGATCTGCGTTCATTAAGATTTTTGGTGATGGCGTGATTAACTTGAACTGCTCAAGTTTGGTTCCTTGCGCGTTTCGCAGTGTCGGGGAGCTCGCACGGGCAGATGGCGCAGGAGTTTGTCCAGAGGGGCTTGATGAAAGACCCAGGCGGTCAGGAGTTGATCTGTTGACTGGACCCTCTATGCTCCGTCAACCTGCGGGACCGGAGATCCCGCCTTCTTTACTCAGCGTTCGAGTTGTCAGGAGGTTTGTTCGATGATGAGCATTTTTACCGGATCTTCGCCTCCGGCAGCTCCTTCTTCACCCCTTCATCAATCGGCATCTTGTCCTCCTTGAGCCCCGCCTCGTCCATTAGGACGGCCAGTTGCACCTGCAGTTCTCGCTTCCTGGCGTCGTGGGCGGGGAGGTTGATGAGGTTGTTGTTCTCGCCGGGGTCTGTCTTCAGGTTGTAGAGTTCGGCCATGTGGCGGTCTTCGGAGTCATCGCCATGAGGGTAGTGAATGTACTTCCAGTTCGCGGTGCGGATGCCGCGGACATTGGGGGTGTATCCAAATTGAGCCTCGTAGTTGTATTCATAGAACCACGCGGTGCGCCAGGATTTGTCTCCGGACTTGACCAGTTTCACCCAGGATTTGCCCTGGGCCTCGGGCAGCGGGGCGGCGTGGCAGAGTTCGAGGAGGCTGGGAGCGAGGTCCAGGGTTAGCACCTGTTGGGGCACGGCCTTGGGCTTGTCGGCAGGGACGAGGCCCGGGTACCGGACAATCAGGGGGATGCGGATGCTGGCGTCATGCATCGCCCGTTTGTCCACCATGCCGTTCTCGCCATTGAGCAGACCGTTGTCGCCCATGAAGACCACCACGGTGTTGTTGAGTTGACCGCTCTCCTCCAGTTGCTTCGTGAGAGCGCCGATGCTGTCGTCCACGCTCAGGATCACGCCCCAGTAGCCGTGGATCATGTTCTCGAAGTCCTTTACACCTTCGGGCTTGTCGTTGGGGAACTCCTTACGCCACTCGAAGAGCGGGCCGTAGATGCCGTGCCAGGTATTGAGGCGGTCGCGGTACCAGCGGGGCTTGTCTTTCAGATTGAAGGCACTCTTGGGGTAGGGGACGCGGACGTCGTCAAAGGTGTGGGCGTACTTCTCCTCAGGCGTGTAGAAACTGTGCGGTGCCTTGTGGCCGAGCATGAGGCACCAAGGTTTGTCGTGCGGTCTCTTGATGTAGTCGGTCGCCAGTTGGGTGACGCTGGTGGTGTAGTATCCGGGCAGTACCTTGCGTTCGCCCTCGATGTTGAATTCGGTGTCGAAGTACTTCCCCTGGCCTTTGTGCGATGCCCAGTAGTTGAAGTGCGGGCGCTTTTCGTCGTTGTCCTCGCCCATGTGCCACTTGCCGATGTAGGCGGTGTCATACCCAGCCTCTTGAAGACGCTGGGGGAGGCTGGCGATGGAGGTGGGGAACTCGGTGAAGTTGTCCCGCACGCCGTGCTTGTGTGCGTACATGCCACTCAGAATCGAGGCGCGGCTGGGGGAGCAGAGGGAGGTGGTGCAGAAGGCGTTCTTGAAATGCACGCCCTCTTTGGCCAGGCGGTCGATGTTGGGCGTTTTCAGGTTGGGATGGCCAGCGCATCCGAGGTGGTCCCAGCGCAGATCGTCGCAGAGAACAAAAAGGACATTGGGCTTGGCGGGAGCCGTAGGGGGCTGTGTAGCGGGAGAAGGCGCTTCGCCTGCGGGCGGGGAAGGGGGTGACGTCGGTCCGGCGGAGGGAGGCGTGGCCGGGGCGGGAGCTGGCTCAGGACTCGACGTGGAACCTGTCGCGGGTGCCGGGGTGGCCTGGGTCGTCTGGCCGGGAAGGGGGCTCGCGAGGGAGAATAGCGCAAGTCCAAGCGCGGAGTAGAAGCAGGACAACGTCGGGTTCATGGAATAATAGAGCGTGAGGGTGGGCAGACGGCGCGACGCGGGCACTCAGGTAAATGAAACGTTGTTGAAAAGGGAAACTTGTTTGACCAGAACGCAAAGCTCCTCAGGCAGGGCAGATCTCCGGCTTGCTTACTCACTCCCGGCAGGACGCTGAGCCAGATAGGTGTTCATCTCCTTCGTAGTCATGCGGTACAAGAACCATTCGCTCATGCGGCGGGCTCCGAGCTTCTCTTCATACACGCGCTGGGCGTTCACATTCCAGTCCAGGGCCGTCCACTCGACTCTCCCGCACTCTCGCTCGGCAGCCAGTTCCACTGCCTTGTGGAGCAGTCCGCCCCCAATGCCCTGCTTCCTGAAGGGAGCATCCACAAAAATGTCCTCGATGTAGAGGGTGGGGCGGGCGAGGAAACTGGAGTAGGTCTCCAGAAAGATGGCATAAGCCACGGGTGCGGCCTGACCGGGCACAAAGGCGAGCCAGGGCTCGAAACGGGGGCGGGGGCCAAACGCGTCCTCGATCAGGCGTGCGCGGGCTGCCTGATCAGGGGGCTCTAGTTTCTCAAAATGCGCGAGAGCCTCGACGAGATGCAGAAATGCCCCGGCATCCTCCCGGGTGGCGGGGCGCAGGGTGAAGCTGGCGGGGGGCTCATGGGGAGGTGGGGCAGGTGACTTCGACAAGTTCTAGGGCATTACGCGAGGGGCGAGAGTCGAAGGAGGGCTCGCGTTACGCCGTGCGGCGGACCATGAAGGTGTACGGGTAGGCTCCGGGCTCTGTGATGTCGCTGAAACCCAGTCCCGAATACACCTGCTGGGCGTCTTTGGTGCCGAGCGTCCAGGTGCTCACCGTGGCAAAGTCTGGGTGCTGCAGGGCGTGCTGCACCATGCGTCGGGCCAGCCCCTGTCCCCGATGCGGAGTGTCCACCCAGACGTCGCAAAGGTAGGCGAAGCGGGCCTTGTCAGACACCACGCGCAGGAATCCCGCCTGGATTCCGGTGGAGGTGTACGCACTCAACACCAGTGCGGAGTGCTGTGAGGCATGCTCAATACGGTCCTGGGCAATGCCCGGTGTCCAGTAGGAGCTGGACAGCCATTCCTGCACCCGGGCAAAATCCACGTGCTCCAGACCTTCAAAAAGGGAGTAGGTTTCTTTCATGTCAGGGGTTGCGCCGCTTTATAGAGGGCTTATGATCCGGGGGTCAAGCGCAACCCACCAATTCCAGGTCCGGTTTTGGAGGGAACGGCACGAGCTGTTTCGCACTGAATTTAATCTTGCTTGGCCCTGAAACCGGCTTCCCAGCGCGGTTCCCCAGGGTTGGGCATCTTTTTTGATACGCGAGTCTCAATTGGGAGGTTGATTCCTTGCTTCGACTGCGTTTTGATGGGAAAACTTTATTTTTTAACCCGGCTGGAATGGCGAAACTGATCTTCATCCTCGACGACGAACAGGAAATCGAAGTCCCCCTGCCTCAGCAGGTGACAGTCGGCCGCCAGGAAGGAAACGATGTTGTTGTGGATGACCCGCGAATTTCCGCGCGTCATGCCGTCGTCGTGAGGGACCGCAACGGGAACTACGAGGTGCGAGATCTGGGCTCCAAGGCCGGCACCTACATCAACGGCGTGCGGCAGGAGCGGCGTCTCCTCCACCCGGGAGACAAGCTCAGCTTTGGCCCTCTGAAGTGCATCTTCCTCATGGAGGAAACGGAGCGCCCAGTGAATCGTCAGCGCCCCGCTGGCTCGGTGGCGCACCCGGTCCTCACGGGCATACTGGAGTCCACCTCCGTGCGCCCCCACGCAGAGCAGGACGGCCCCCGTCTCACGGGCAACGCCTTTGCTTCCGGTGCGGGTGAGGCAAAAGCACCGTCGCCAGTTCCCGGCAATTCAGGCATGGTGGTGACACCACGCCTCATGCAACCGCATTCCAGCGTCACGTCCCCACGTTCGCCTTACGATGAGCCGCTGGACAAGAAAGCTGCCGGGGGCGCAGGCAAGCCTCCTGCGAGCAAGGGCACGGGCGGAGTGTTGAAGTCCTTTTTGCGCAGTGTCGGTGCCATCCGTCACGAAGAACACGAGCCTGCCGAGGAGCAAACCCGCAATACGGTGAGCCCCCGTCAGGCACCGCCGTCGCGTGACGACGAGCGCGCCGGCAGCCAACCTGTGGTGAGGCCCGTTAGCGGAGACCAGACGGGACATCTTTCCCAGCATCATAAGCAGCAGCCAGTGCACCTCACCCAGCGTGGTGCCACTCAGGGGCGCGAGACCAGCAGTGGAGTGAAGCCGCTGGCAGGGATCAACAAGGGGCCGCAGCCGAGGGATGCTGGTCACGGTACGGGGGGCCAGGGAGCTTCCCAATCCGAATTGATCGAGCGCGTGCCGGTTTACACCTATGCGGTGCAGCCCAAGGCGCGTCCCGGGGCTCCGCAAGATGAGGAGACCCGTCGTCGCGAAGACGAGACGCTCTCTGCACCTGTCCCCAGCCAGGAGATGCCTCGTCCGACGCAGCTTCTGGTTCCACCGGCGCAGTCTTACTATGCGCAGCAACCGTTGCCGCAGCAGCCGCTTTCCCCGGCACCGGGGCAGGCGGTGCCACCGTCTTCGCTTTCTCCGCTTCCGCCCATGCCAGCGGGCATGGTGCGTCCGCCCTTGCCGCCGCTGCCAGCTCTGCCAGCGACCATGAAGCAGGGGCTCCCGGAACTTCCGTTGACTCCGGTGCTGCCCTCTACTGGCTTGAGTTCTCCTGGCAGCAGCACGATCTCGCCGGGTCAAAGTCCTGGAGTGTTGCCCACTACGGGAAGGGCGGCAGGCAGCGGGTTTAAGGTCCGCATTTCGCCCTCCACTGGAACAGGAGGCGTATCCGCTGCGCCGGCTCCTTTGCCAGGTCCGGTTCCTCTTGAGTCGCCTCCCGCATCTACTGCCACACCGGCACCTGTAGCTGCGCCTGTGCCAGTCCCCGCAGCCCCGCCAGTTCAGGCTGAGGTGCGCCCAGTCGTGGCACCGCCCGCAACAGTGGCCCCCGCACCGGTGGAGAACAAGGCCAAGGCACCTGAAAGCCCGTCTCCCCAACCGGCAGTCGAACCAGTCTCTGCCCTTCAAACTCCTGTCGAGGCTGAAACACTGGCACCCGTCAATTTGGCTCCTGAACCGATTGAGGAACCAAAACCGTCCCCGCTGCCAGAGGCCGCTGTGAAGCCGGTTGTAGCGGAGGCTGTTCAGACGGAAGAGGCCCGACCTGAAGTTGCGGCCAAAGTCGAAGCTGAGCAGGAAGTGAAAACGGTTTCCGAATCCGCTGCCACGGCTCCGGCTTCCGCTCCTGAGATCGAAGTCAGCGACGCCAAATCGAAGCCGGAGGCCACCCATCTTGTGGCCCCAGTGATTGCCGCTCCCAAGGAAGAGCCAGCTCCAAGCGACAAGGTCGGGTCATCTGGCTCCACGGTAGCTGATTCTTCAGAAACTCTTCCGCCGAAGGCTGAGCCCGTGATCGCAGAGCGGTCAGAGTCTCCTGCACCGGCCTTACCAGCCGCGCCGGCTGAGTCCGAGGCGAAGGTAGAGACCGTCGAGAAAGCCAAACCGGCGGAAGCCAAGGCCGAGCCAGCCTCTCCTGAGGTGGTAGTCCAGGCTCCAACTCCCGTCGCTAGTGTTGAGATCAAAACCCCAGCACCAGCAGAAAATCTTGCGCCGGAGGGTAAATCTGCTGCCGCAGCCCCCGCCGCACCGCCCCAGCCGGAAAAAGCATCGTCCCCGGCTCCCACCCTGTCCGCATCTCCCGTTGTGGCAGCGTCACTTTCGTCTTCCGCAGCTTCCTTGGCGCCTGCATCGGTGCCCGTAGCGGAAGTCACAGGCAAGGCCGCAGAGGTGGCTCCTGAGGTGAAGCCTGCCCCAGCAACGGCTGGGCAGGGTGCAGAACCAACGGCAGCAGAACAACCCCCGTTCCCCCCCTCCACCATGGATGCCGATCGCGCGCATGTTTCCCAACTCGTCAAAGACCTCGAGGGCAAGCAGAGCAATCTGATGCAGTCCCTCAGGGCACTGACTGACAGGAAACACGCCACCCAGGCGGAGATGGAGCGGATGATGAATGAGGTCCGCCGCTCGGTGACCGAGCTGGAAGGGCTCAAGAATCAGATCCTGGCCCGCCAGGAAGAGCTGCGCGCCATTGATCGGGAGACGGAGTCCCGGCATGCGCATCTCACCCAGCTTACTGCTGAGCAGCAGCGTCTGGCCCCGATGACGACGGCTCTGCAACAAGCAGAAGTCCGGCACAATGAGCTCGTTGTCATCCTGCATGCTTTGGTTGAGCAACGTCAGGCCAGGGAGGCCGATCTGCACCACGCTTCAGAGGAGTTGCAACAGCGCTCAGAGATGGTCGCCCGCCTCCAGGCGGAGGAGCAGCGTCTGGCGCATGTGACTGCGGCCCTCATGGAAGGGGAGGGGCGCTACGGCGAGATGGTGGTGGCTTTGCAGGCTCTTGCCGAACAGCACGACGTCACTCACAATCATCTCAAGAACGCCACAGAAGAGGTTCGGGCAAAGGCGGATCGCATCTCCCAGTTGTCCGCGCAGGACGAGTGGTATGTGCAGTCCATCTCCCACCGCCAGGCTGAACTGTCCGAGGCGGAGCAGAAGCTCACCCAGACACTTGAAGCCATCACCCAGGGAGTGGCTCGCCACGAGGAACTGGTCCGTGGACTGGAGAACCTTGACATCGCCTGTGGCAAGCGGCAGCTGGAGCTGCAGCAGCTCGCCGATGCATCAACGGCTTCCACACAGGATCTTGAGGCCGTACGGGCCAAGGTTCAGAGCACAGAAGATCAATTGCGGGACACGGATGTCCGCCTCCGGACGACAGAGGCCACCCTCCGGGGCATCGAAACCGACATCCAGTCCAAGCAGCAGACACTCGACAGCTTGGGGGCGGATGAAAAGCGTCTGCAGGCCGAGCTGGAGGCTCTAAAGGAGCGGGAACTCGCCTTCCAGGGAGCCGCCAACGACGCCGAGGCCAAACATGCCGGATGGCTGACGGCCATCCAGGGGTTGGGGCAGCAGCACGACCAGAAGCAAACGGAGATTCAGCGTCTGCACAATGCCTCTGAGGGGGCGCTGCGCGAGCTGGAGGCAATGACGGCCAACAAGGAGCAGATGTCTGTGCACCTGCTCAGTCTGTTGAAGGAGCAGGAGGCTATTGATTCTCGCCTCACCCACATGCGCAAACAGTCGGACGAGGCGGAGGCGCGCGTTGCCTCGCTGAAGTCCCTCGTGGAGAAGCGTGAGGATGAAGCCCGTGAGCGTCAGCAGGTGCTGGCCGAGCTGGAGACCAAGCGAAAAGGATTTGAGGAGCGCATTGAAGCTCTGACGGGGACCGAGGAAAAACTCCTCGCCGCCAAGCAGCTGCTCAAGGAAACTGAAGAGTCCCAGGTGCGGGCAGGTGACGAGTTGACGGAAGTCAGCACCCGGCTCCAGATCGGCAAGGCCGAGGCGGCGGAACTTGAGTCCCGCATTGGCGAACTTCAGACCCGGCTGGAAAGCCTGCATGTGGAGATCACCGAGTCTCGTGCCGGCCTGGCCCGCGACCAGAAAACGCACGAGGACTTCCAGGCCGTGGCGTCCGAGGCTCGCTCCAAACAGGAGAGCTATCGCGAGGCGCTGGACAAGCAGCTTGAGACCCTGCGGGCCGATCTCGCCAAGGAGAGCCAGAAGCTGGCCGAAACCATGTCCCAGCGGGAGGAGCTGGACCGTCAGTGTGCGGAGCTGGCTGAGACCGGCACCAAGCTCGCCGAAACCAAGGCCTCCCTGCAGCGCAGCGAGGCCCAGAAGACGGAGCTTGATTCCTTGAACCGGGCGCTGGAGGGCAAGCGCGACAGCCTGGAGCAGATCGTGGGTGGTCTGCACGGGGATGAGGAAAGCACGAAGGGCCGCCTCGAAGTGCTGCGCACTCGTGAGAAGGACTTGCGCCAGGTGCTGGATGAGCTGGCTGACCGGGAGCGCAATGAGCGCGAGCGTTTTGAAGCCCTGCGCCGTCTTACCGCTGAGGCCGACAAGGAGCACAATGAGCAGCGCGAGAGCCTGCTGGCCAAGCTGGACGGCAAACGCCGTGAGCTGGCTGACCTGGAACTGAAGCTGACACCCCTGCGGGAGTGGAAGGAGTGCATGGACATCCGCTATGCCCGTCTGGCTTCCTTGCCGGAGGATTCAGATGCGGCCCGTGAACTGTGGCGGGAGATCGAAGGGGAGAAGTCCAACCTGCGCAATCTTATTGTCGGTTCCCCAGGGGGCACCCGCGGCGTGAGCCTGAGTGAAGCCGTGCTGCGTGGGCTTACCGCTCCCAGTCTGCAGAGTGTTGCCTCCCACGATGTGCCTCATACGGACGAAGCTGTGGGAGCATTGGATGGTGATGAATCACGCAAGGCGGGCGGTCTGGCGTCCCGCAAGGGGCGATTCTCCAGCGGTGCTGGTGGTAGTGCTGATGAAATGACGCCCGAAGAGCGCGGCAATGTTGGTCAAACGGGCACTGGAGCCATGCATTCTGGCACGGGCCAGGAGATGGCTCTTAAAGCGCGTCTCAACCGCCTGCGTGAAAGTGTGCAGCGTGAGGCCACCCGCCTTGAATTCCTGCGTCAGGAGCGCGCCCGTGAGGAGCTGCGCACCAAGGGAGGATCGACGGGTGAACCCATGCTGCGTGAGCAGGAACGCCAGCTGGAAACCAAGATCCGTCGCGAAGAGGAAAAATTTGCCACCGTCCAGCGCAAACTGGAACTCGCCGAGGTGGAGGAGGAGAAGCGTCGCGACCGCATCACTGAAATGGAGCGCAAGCTGGCGGAACTCAAGTCTGCCATCATTGATGCCGAACGTGATCGCGGCGCAGCCCGCCATCATGCCGAAATTGCCCAGGCTGAACAAAAAGCCCAGGAGGAGAACTTGAAGCGTCTCAACGACAATCCCAGTGTTGCACCTGAGGAAACCAGTGTTCTTGCCGCCCTCATCGGTGGGAAGAAGACCCGTGGCCCCTCGAACCTGAAACCCATGGGAACGCCGAAGGAGTAGGGTGGTGCTTCGGTAGGTCAGTGCGTCAGTGCGTCAGTGCGTCAGGGGCGCGGACGCATCGGGGCTCCTTTGGTGGGTGTGTGTGGGATTGGGCCTCGCCAGTGATGACCAGTAGCGCAGATTGGCAATCGGCATCAGGGGGAATGGAGCGAGAATAGCGAAAGCGGCGGTTCCCGCGCGCACTCCAAAGATGCTTCGCATCCAGGTGGAGAGAGCGCTGGGATTGATTGGGGACGGGAGAGCCTCCGATGTCGCTGGCCGTGGGAACGAGCTTCGAATGAATCATGGAAACAACATCTGGCCCCGCTTGTCCCGATGCATCGGATGGAGTGTGGCGAGATTCGCCGCTTTGGGGAGGCCTGTGTAGAGCTCGAAACGGAGCAGGGTAGCGGAGTGCGTGCGGAAACCGGTAGCGCAGATTGGTAATCTGCTGTGCCGCCGATTGGCAATCGGCATCAGGCGGTGCGCGGGCGAGCTTGGGTGTTGTTGGTGAGAAGGAGGTGATTGCGCTTCGCTCACCTTCGGCGGTTGTGCTTGAGGCACAAACCGCCGCTCCTTGAGGTGGGGCATGTGGTGTGAAATAGGGGACTGGTGCCCTATCACCCGTACGGAGCTGCAACGTGGCGGAGGATGGGATTGCGGGGTTCTATGTGAAAAGATCGATTCCACCATCCCTTCAGGATGGAATTCTCATTTTGCTCTTCCAGGGACAGGGCTCGCCAGACTCGCCCGGTCCCTGGCTACCTTCTGAGGTGCCTTCGGCATTGGCGCCTTGTAAGCGGTTATGCGCTTCTGCAATCATGCTCCAACAGCAGGCGGACAGTGCGCATGTCACTTGATGTGCCGATGCACCAAACAAGTGTTGTTGCAAGACGCTCCCGCATGCTCTGACCAATTCATCCCATGAGCTTGCTTGGCCTACGCCCCTGATGCCCCTGACGCACCGACGCACCGACGCACCGACGCACCCACGTACCGACGCACCCACGTACCGACGTACCGCCCACGCCCGGCCCTACTCAACCAACTCTGCCTTCACTGGCGCCGGACCCGCAGCTGGATTTCGCCAGTTGTACTGGGGCACGCCGGTGAGCTCGACCCATTGCTGGCTGCCTTCTTTGCGCCATTGGATTTCCACAATGGCGGCGGCTTTGGAGACTTCCCAGCCTACGTAGCGGTCCAGGTCGTGCGTGAGCGGAGTCGCTCGCCGGGCGAAGACGTGTCCGGTGAACCCTGGCATGGGGGGCTGGATCTCGAAGCAGGTGAGCTTGTCCAGGCCCGGAATGTCGTCGTCAAAGTAGTGCGTACGGCGCATCATGACGTGGAAGCGCTTGGGCTCGTCCTGATAACTTTCCAGGAAGCGCTGCAGGAGTTCGTCCTTGAACTCGGTGAAAGTCAGCCAGTCCACCTTCCAGTTGTTTCCTTCTTCCTCCACCATCACGGGCAGCGGTTGTTTGAGGTCGCCACCGGAGACCTGGAAGACGCAATGGGGTGGGCCGCCGGTGTTGGGTGCCTTGTCATGGCGCATGAGCTGGATCTGCCTCACCGCGATGGGGCCGTCGGGATTTTGGTGATAATACTGCTCCATCAGCGGCCGCACCTTGTCGGCGGTCTGCACCACCTTCTGACGCTCTTT
>NZ_BATQ01000095.1 GCF_000739635.1 Verrucomicrobium sp. BvORR034
ACAGGAGATCACAAGGCGAGCGAAAGCGGTGATGCTCTCCGCAGTCCCAAAAGCGCTGTGCGCTCAGGTGTTGGGAGCGTGAGATAACGGGGTAGTTTGGAGAGCCTTCGATATCGGAGGCTCTTTTGCGCTGGAGCCAGAGATTCGGGTGTAGCATCTGGCGACGCAGTCGCTGTGGAGTGCGGCGAGAATCGCCGCTTTCGCTGGGCCTTGTGTGGTGGTGAGTCCTTTAACCGTGCGATGGGGGTGGCGAGAGAATGCGCGGTGGGGGAGATCGTCGAGGGACGCTTGGGGCGTGAGCCGGTTGGCACAACCGGACTACGCCCGTGGAGAAAGCTGTGTGTAGTGCAAACTTTGGCTTGCTCAGGATGCGTTGCGAAAGATCGACTGAGCAGTCCCGCCTGCGGGACTGGACTCCGTAAAGAGCCTGGCGGGGCTTGTGCGTTTCCTCAGCCGTTGGAATCATCTTCATCTGCATCCTCGTCCTCTAGCTCCCTCAGTTCATCATCGGCTTCCTCGACACCGGCATTCACGAGATCTTGGGTGGCGGCGAATTCGTCTTCCAGCGGTGGTTTGCCGACACGATGGCCGAGGTCTGCGCCCAGGCCGCTCCAGCTTTCTTCACGCGTCGGATCGTTGTCATCGAGTTCCTCTGTGTCCGGGATGACATCGCTTTCGTCGGGAGGGAGAACGTCTTCCGTGTTCAGGTCATCGATGATGGCGTCGGCGGTGATCTCTGGATCTTCGGGGGCGGATGCGTCGGTTTTGGGCGAATTCATAGAGGAGTGCGGTTGAGTTGATGAGGATAGCTGGAGTGGAGTCCGGAAAGGGATAAAAGGACAAATTGACCTTCAACAGGAGATCGTGCAGCGGGTCGGGCGCGGTTGGATGGTTCACCCGGATTGCTAGAGGCACAATGGAAGGTTGGACGCGAGAAGTGAGCCCGGCTGGCGTTTTCATAGGATGGGCAGAGTCTGTTCCGCACTGGTGCTGCAGTTACTGGCGGGGATGGCGATGGCCGAAGACTGGCCGCAATGGCGTGGGACACACCGAGATGGCACGTCAGCAGAGGTGGCGGAGTTGCCAGAGTTTCCGGAGGCAGGACTCCCAGTGTTGTGGAGAGCGCAAGTCGGTGCGGGCTGGTCGACGCCGGTCGTGCTGAGTAACAAGGTCTATGTGTTCGACGCGAGACTGGAGCGACCGAGGGCCTGGGAACGTCTGACCTGTCGGGATGCAGTGACCGGCAACGTGCTCTGGCAGGTGGAAACGGAGGTGTCTTACCCCGAATTCTGCTTCGTAGCGGGTCAGGAAAATGGGCCCACTTCAACGCCAGTGATAGCGGCGGAGAACATCTATACGCTCGGGCAGAAGGGGCAGGTTTGCTGTCGCAACACCACGAAGGGAGCGCTGGTGTGGCAGCGCGACTTTGACGCCGACTATGGGATGAAGGAGTTTACCGGGAATGGCTCACCCTTGGTAGAAGGCGAACTCCTGATCATCACCATGACGGGGACGAAGGGGGCCGGTGTGATCGCCTTGGACAGGCGCACGGGTATGGAGAGGTGGCGTGCGTTGGATGAAGCGATGTCGAACAGTTCACCCGTAGTGATTGGGGCAGCCGACCGACGTCAACTCGTGATCTGGAGCCAGCAATCTGTTTCGGCTCTGGACGTTGCCGCGGGCCAGATCTGGTGGAGCGAACGACTGCTGACCAGCTCGGATAAGGCGGTCTCTACTCCGGTGTGGGATGGCGACCTGCTGCTGGTGGGAGGATTGATGTTTCGCTTGGGAGAAAAGGAACCTGGTGCCCGGGCCATCTGGCCGGAAAACCGGGCCATCTCGCACCGGGTGCTAAGCAGCACCTCCACGGCATGGGTTACTGGAGGTCAGGTGTACTCCGCCAAGGCGACCGGGGAGTTTGTCTGCCTGGACGCCACCACGGGTCAAGAAGTGTGGAAGACAGACAAAGTCACCGCCAGTAAACAGGGGGCAACGGTGCACATCATCGGCGCCTCCTCCCAGACTGGTGAGGCGCTGCTCTACAACGACCAGGGGGAACTGATCCTGGCGAGATTGTCGCCTGCTGGGTACGAGGAAAGGAGTCGCGCCAAGTTGTTGGAACCCGACCAGCCATTTGGGGGCAACAAGGTCAACTGGTCTGCCCCGGCACTGGCAGGGGGAAGGGTGTTTGTGAGAAACCAGCGGGAGCTGGTTTGCGTACGGGTGGGGAGGTGAGGGCGTGCGGTGGATTCTGACCACGCGCTTTCGCGAGGTCACCGAGTAGAAGGTGGTTGAATGGTTCAACTATTCGGGGGCCGGGCAGAGAAGATTTTTCGGCTTATTGATTGCCCGATTCTCATTGCCATGTATGGCAAAATCCCAATGGAAACGCTGTTGGATCTGGGAAAAGAATATCAAAATCGTTTTGCGGCACTGGCACCCTATCGGGACGCGGTTTGGAAAGTGTTGGTGAAAGGTTTTTTCCAGAACTACATCGAAAGCAACGCCACGGTGTTGGACTTGGGCGCTGGATGGGGGGAGTTCACCCGGAACATCCAGGCGGGGCGCCGGATCGCGATGGACCTGAATCCCGACATGCCAGCAAGAGTAGGCCTGGGGGTGGAGACCATTTTGCAGGACTGCTCCCAAACTTGGCAATTGCCGGACAATTCTGTGGACGTGATTTTCACCAGCAACTTCTTTGAGCATTTGCTCACCAAAGACGCGTTGCGGCGTACGCTCATCGAGGGGCTGCGCTGCCTGAAGCCCGGGGGACGGCTCATCGCCTTGGGACCCAACATCCGGGCGCTGCACGGGACCTACTGGGACTTTTGGGATCACTACCTCGCACTGAGTGACCGGACGATGACGGAGGTACTCACGCTGACAGGATATGCGGTGGAGCGGGCGGTGCCCCGCTTCCTGCCGTACTCCATGTCCCTGGGGATGACACCGCCGGTGGCGCTGGTGGGTCTGTACTTAAAGCTGCCTTTCCTGTGGCGCTTTTTTGGAAAACAGTTTCTCGTGGTGGCCAGGAAGCCGGTGGGGTGAGGTCGATTGCGAATGAGATACTGCAAGTCCGACTTCTGAAAGTACGGGCATTGCGCAACTGGCATCCTGCGATGTCGTCTATTTAGCCTCGCCCGGGCGTTTCGTCCGGGTGTCAAGCCTGGCCCTGGTGCTCAAGTACTCGGAACCAGTCAGGGCTTTTCCTTCATCGTCTTTAGCGATGAAGACAGACCACTGATCGTCATCAGGGGGATAGGTTTCGATGAGACCATGTCCGCCTGGCGGAATCTCCTGAACCTTGGTCGACCAGTGGGGTGGGCGAATCGCTGTGGGGGCGGTGGCACAGAGGCCGGGCATCATGCTTGCGAGCAGGACGGCCGCGAGACCCTGCTGAAGACGCTGACGTGAGGAGAGGAGGGTTGCCAGCGCCACCACGATGAGGGCATAGGGAATCACATAGTAGCGTTCTCCACCGAGCCAGGAGCGGCTCGTGCCGGAGCTTCTAGCCCATCCCGCTGCTGCGAAGAGCGCGGCGAAGGCCAGCATCCAGAGGAGACGGGTACGTCCCGGTTGCTCGCCCCTCCAGAAGAAAAGGCTACTGATGAAGAGGAGCAGAAGTCCGCCAGCGAGGACTGTTCCCCAGAGCACCTCCTGGCCTGGAGACCAGATCACAGATTTGCCGAAGAGCCCTAATGCAAAGTCTGCCACCCAGGGCAGCAGCGGGCCACGAGCGATGTCGGGGGCGGCGGGCTGGTGGGCTGCCAGGGTCAATACGCTGATCTGGGCGATGGCAGCGATGGCTTGCGAGAGCGCCAGAATGATCTCGAATCGGGTGCGACTGTGCCACGCCCGCCAGATCATGGCTGGCAGGGTAATGATGGCAAAGGGGCCTGAAAGCGCGGCAAGTGTGGCCATCAAGATCAGCAAAACTTGCCCGCTGAGCCTGGCTGGCCTCGGGGCTGGGTGGACGGCCAGCAAAGCAAGCGCCAGTCCCGTGAACCAATGCAGATTGGTGGGAGAGTACATGAGGTACCCGCCCATAGGCGCCAACGTAAAGAAGGCTGCGACGGCGATGCGTTCTGCCCAGCTTGTCCAGGCACCGATGAAATAAAGCGTCACGCTCAGCAGTCCCAGCGTGATCCAGACCAGGGCGGCGGGCTGTGACTCCAGCGGGAAGATACTGCCCACCCAGACGATCAAACGGGGCAGCATATGGAGATAGCCCGCATAGGGAACAAACAGGCTGCCGATGCCATAGGAGAGGTTGTCTTCGATGAAGATGGGACCATCTTCTGCCACCAAATAGGGGGCGCTGAACTTTTGCCAGTTGGCCGCTGCGAGGGAGACTGAGGTGGCCGCTGCGTAGGCCACCAACGTTGCAGGGTGGAATTCAATGCACTCAAAGGTTTGGATGGCAGCATGCCATCTCTCTTGACCTCCCCGATGCAAGTCACCCTCCATCGGCTGCGCCACAGGGCGGTCGAAACGACAAGGCACATCCCTGCCCATGACCACCAGAGCCACGGAGGTGACGCCCAAACCCTCACCAAAGTGTATCCTTTAGGACGGACTCCAGGAGCAATGGAGGCAGCTGGCCGGATGTGAAGCGAACTCGTGCGCAGGACAAAGGATGCCTCAGCTCCCGGTTGCGACAGTTCGTGAATGGCTTGTCTCTTCGCGTAACGCTGTCCGTCGCGTGTGACAAATGCGTGACGGAGATCCGCATGGGTGAGGGCGGGAAGTGCGCCCTTCTTGGCGCGCAGGGTATCGCCATTTTGAATGAGCAGCCCCGGCTTGAAGTTCACTGTGGAACGAAGAACGCCCAGTTGGCCAAGGACAGCTGCCAGCGGCAGGGAGAGCCAAATGGTGCAGACCACTGCGATCAGGAGGCGAATGCCGGACGCTCCCGGGCGCATGGTCAACATGGAGGAGGGGGAGAGCTGGCTACGGCAGAGCGGGCATTGAGGTCACGATGAGTGATAGTTGGTGTATGGCAGAGGTGGAAGGGGCGTTCAACTGCGGCCTGAACGAGGTGTCAGTTTTTTGGCAATTCGCCATGCATGACCCGATTGATCGCCTGGACGAGTGAGTGGGAGGTGATGGGCTTGTCTAGACATTCTGCCACACCAAGGCGGGTGCATTCGTCCTTCGTCTCCTGAGTCCAGTACGCGCTCATGATGAGCACGGGCAGGCTGGGATGCGTGCTCTTGATAACGCTGAGAATAAATTTGCCGCTGGTTACGGGCATGCGCAGATCGGTCAGGACGACGTCGAATCCCAGATGTGGATCCGACATCAGCGCCATGGCTTCTGCCGTCGAGCAAGCGGAGCACACCTGAGCTCCGGCGCGGCTGAGCACCTTGGTCACGGCGCGCAACATGGGCAGATCGTCATCCACCACCAGCAGCCTGTACTGCGCAAGGGTGAGTGAGGAGGATTGTTCAACAGGCAGGGGAAGGCTGGGCATGGAGTTCATGGGACGATGAGGCTCGGGGGTTGAAGTGATCGAGTGAACCAGAGGATGGGCCAGCGGAGGTGGGGAGTGTTTCATCCAACATGTAGGGCAGGGTGATGGTGAACGTCGTCCCTGTCCCGGAGACACTCTGGCAGGAGAGTTCACCGTTGTGCTCGGCGATGATCTGTTGGGACAGCGCCAATCCGAGTCCGGTGCCCTTGGCCTTGGTCGTGAAGAAGGGGGTGAAGAGGCTGGGCAGGTCCTCTGTGCGAATGCCGCAGCCGGTGTCTATTACGCCGATCTGCAGGGTGGTCCCTGTCTGCCGGGTGGTCACCCGCAACACGCCGCCTTCTGGCATGGCATCCCGCGCATTCAATACGAGATTGAGGAGGACCTGCCAAAGCTGCACCACATCGATGTTGGCGGTATGCACCCGCGGATCGTAGCTCTTGATGAGGCGCACATGAGCCGCGCCCAGTTCGGGCAGGAGCAGGGCGAGCTTCTCATCCAGAAAAGCGTGCAAAGAATGGGGGGCTGGCATCACCTTGGGCAGCCGCGCAAATCCGAGGTAGTCCCGCACGACCTTCTCCACCCGATCCACTTCGGCACGGATCTGCTCCACCAGGGTGAGGGCTTCATACGGCGTGTGTGACGCTGGAGTGGGGATGCCGTCGGCAAGTTCCGTCACCTCGCAGGCCAGAAGGTCTAGGTTCAGGGAAATAGCCCCCAGGGGATTGCGTACTTCGTGGGCCACCTGCGCGGCCATGGTGCCTACTTGTGCCAGTCGTTCCGCCCGGAGCCTCGCCAGGTCTGCGTCGTGACGGCGCGTCATCTCCTCCCGCAGCTGGCTGGTCCTCAGGCGTACGCGCCGCTCCAGAGAGTTCATCATGTCATGGAGGGCGGAGAGCAACAGGGCCACCATGAGGAACACCGTCAGAAACATAAGCGCATTCCAGAGCAGGCTGGATTGACGGGCATGAATGCCGCCGATCCCGACTTCCGCTGCGAGCCAGGTGCAGGCGGAGAGCAAGCTGAACGCCATGCCCCAGCGCCGTCCTGCGACCCATACGACAAGAGACACCGGCAGCAGGTAAAGGGCCACCACCTGGCATTCCTGACCCGTGAAGTAGTCCAGTGCGCCAATCGCCGTCATTAGCGCAGTGGCCAGCCCGAGGGCAAGCGCCGGGCGCTTGAGGACTTTCTTCACCGTATTCATCACTGAGGGTAAACTGCCACGAAAGTCACGTTTGGACCGTCCGCTGGTGCTCATCTTGAGTAGGCGCTCTGCCTAGACCGGGCGATTCTTCAGAGAGATGCGGCGACTTTCGGCGAGCTCAGGTGTCGGTGACAAGTCTCCAAGCAATTGAGGTGCTGGGGCCTTTTGAACAGCCTGGCTCGGTGGTTCGTATGATTTCTCGGCGTGAAAGCGTTGTCTGAAACCGTGGCAATGTGGCATCGTCCGCCAGTCTCTTCGGCCGTCATGAAAAGAACCCTCTGTGACCTCTTCGCCGTGGTGTTTATTTTGAATGCCAGCGTATGCGCCACGGGCGCGGCAGGGGCTGAGTCCGGCGGTCCTCCAGATCGCAAGCCGCAGCTGCTGCCTCCCAGGAACATGTTGATGGTGCCTGGCTTTCTTCGTCCGCTCTACCAGCAACCGGGCCCATTGTCGATCAATGCCGGGAAAAGCCGCCTGCCCGCATGGTTGGATGATCCCGATCTGGCCACGCGATGGTTTGCGCCGCCCTCTTTCGCCAGCCAGATACCGTGGAACAGGGGGCGCAGGTACTTGTACCCCAATCCTGGCTTTGAGGTGCAAGTGCACAAACGGTGGGTCATGGAGCTCTCCCTGTTGCCCAAGGTCTCATTCAATGCCTACGTCGCGGAGTCGCCTTTTGCGCCCTACGTGCCTGAGGTGGGGACTGCACCGGGCTCTCCGGGTCCCGCCCCAGAGATATTGAACCCGTTCACGGGAGTGTCGTGCTGGTTCAGGGACGACCTCCTGCGTCTCCTGCCAAATACTTCTGATCGTGAGCTGATTTTCCCCTATTGAGGAAGTGTTCCGGATGTTCTCCAACGCATGAGATTTTCGTATGTGTCATGCGCCAGGCGCTTTGATTGTGAAATGACGGTTCGAGGCAAGTTTCTTGGAGGGGCCTGGTAATCAGGGTGGTTTGAAATTTCATGAACCCGGTCTCCTGCGAGCAGCCGGACCCAGCAAGGGGGTGCCGAACCTTTATTCACATTTTCACATCAGCGGTGTCCCTTCCGATGGGGGACTCGTAGGTGAGACAGAGATGGTGTGAGCCCCCTCAAATCTGTCCAGCATTTTTTAGCAACCGCAGGCTGCCGCGGAACTTGCATACGGCTCCCACATGGCGTACCAGATGCTCTCCCGGAGCCATGCTATTTAACCCCATGCAAGAGTTCAAACCCGAAGTCATCGAAGCCCTGTTGAAACTGCCCGGTCTGGTTGGCTGGCAGGTGCGCCTCTGTGAGGCCGCACTCTACGGCGACGACTACTCGGAGTATGATCTGGCGGACCTCATCCAGTCCCGCTGGCGCGAACTGATGGAGGTTGGCGCGGTCTAGCTATTGGCCAATGGTCGGCTGAATCGCCGAAGGGGAGGCAGGGAGCCGCCGGCAATCTTTTGCCGCCTACGGTGCTTTGGGAGACCTGTCTCGCGCGCCTGTGTCCCTGGCCACGCTGGCGAGGAGGTCATCAAACATTGCCGCTTCCTCCCCACTGGACATGAACTCGATTTCAGTCTTGTCCACATCCAGTGCCGGGTGGCTGCCTCTTAGAACCTGTTTGGATAAAAACATCCGGGTGTGGCAGGTTCAATTAAGGGAATGAGATAAAAGCGGCTTCGCCGAGCCTGAGAACTGCCCCCTCCGGGTTGCGGTCCTTTTGAGCCTGGACGGCGTTGCTCATCGGTTGTGAATCTCGATTCACGCCCTCTTCGCGCCTTGTCCAGCCTCAAAATGCCTCGCAACACCCCCAGCGTTTTTATCCAAACAGGTTCTTAGGGTGTCATGGTTGTGAAGTGTTACCGCGAACTCGGTGCCTTTCACCACTGCTGTCATGTCATACCAGGTGTGCTGTTGAAGTTTCACGGTTGCTTTGCCCAGCAGTTGAGTTTTCTCCGCATTATCCTTTGGCAGATTGGGTCTGTCCCTCTGAATCGTCAGAAGCTGGGGCGTCACGATGACACGGCATAGATTGCCCAACTGATTGCGCAGGAGCAGCGTCGCGCTCCTGGTTCCGGGGCAGGCAAACTGGAAGCGAAAGTGAATGACTGCGTCGTGATACTTTCGCTGGCACGCGAGGCCGGCTGCATGCTTGTCCTCCGGTTTCTCCAGCCCCGTGAGCACGCCGCCACTCACGGTCCACAACCCCTTGCCCAGCCGCCATTTTGCGATGGCGTCGGCCCCGGAGAAGTCCTCGTTCACGATCAGTGCTCCTGCTTCGATAGGTAGGGGTAGGGGGACGGCGACTGTGCTGTCATCATCGGCCGCCCGCCCACTACCGGTAAGGATTGCCGAACAGAGATGCAGCAAGAGGACGGCACGAAATGGTTTCATGGAGAATGACGTGAATGGCCGCAGAAAGAGTCCTGTCCCCGCCGCGACAGAGCGAAGGGGCTGCCACCCAACGTCAGGTCTGCTGCTGGTGTTGCATTCATTCATCCATGCGGATACGGCACGATCACTCTTTGCTTCAGAGCGCCCGATTGAGAACCAGCCAGAATTCCACATCGTAGGAGCCACCATCGCATGCTGAAGTTGTTTCGCCGCTTGTTCCATGCCACTGGCTACAGCCTGTCTGCAGAGGCTCTGTGCCGGGATGAGTCGGGTCGCCCTATTCTGGACTGTGATGACGAGTGGTGGCTGGAGGTGGATGGTGAGCGGATAGCTCTTCACAGACCGGCGGAGGGAGGAGATGTTTGGAGCAGCTTTCTGCTCTTGCCAGCCAAGGACGACCCTGTCCGACTCCAACAATTGGGGGACAAGGAGTTCTGGTTGCAACTTGCTCGAGAGAGCTGCACTTTTCGCAGCCGATCCCATGACATGGTTGCTACCTTCGCTTTTCCGGCGCAAGATCCCCCGCGGGTACCCGGCCGGGTATTGATGCGGAGGCTGTAGGAGTGATTGGTGTCGAGGTTTGCTGGCACCTTGTCATGGCGAATCGTCTGGGAGAAAACCTTGTGGTAATGACGGTTTGCGAATTGGCAGGCTCCTTAGACACTGAGCCTATGGTGCCCTGCCCAGGCCTGCGCCCACATCCGCCGCAGTGGTGCCTGTGACCAGGCCCGTGAAGGTTCCGGAGGCAATGAGTCGGGCCTGGAGGAACATCGGGTTCACAGGTTGTCCGGAGGCTGCCAAACGCTGGCTCCAGAGGGCGGCGAGACCGGCAACATGCGGCGTGGCCATGCTGGTGCCGCTGATGGTATTCATGCCTCCGTTGAGCCAGGCAGAATTCACTGCCACACCAGGACCAGCGAGGGTGGCGCCGGTGTTGGAGAAGGGGGCCACGCGCAGGCCTGTGGGGGATTGTCCCAACGCGCCGATCCCAATGATACCAGGGGCTGCGGCGGGTGGGGAGAGGTTGATGGTGTAGGGAGTCGGCAGCGTGCGCTCGCTTTCATTGCCGGTGGCCGCCACTACCGTGACGCCCTGGCCAAATGCGGCTCTCGCGGCGAAAAAGGCTGCCAGCTTCTCAAAGAGCATCACATTTGCCCTGTACGCCTCCAACGCCAGGGAGGTCGCGGGCTGAACTTGCAATCCCTGGCCCACCACGCGGTCCACGAACCCAGGAAAGTCGATCCCGAGGGACATGGAAATAACGGTCGCGCCTTCATCAGCGGCCCATTGCATCGCCAGGGCCAGGACGTCACTGCCTCCGCCGGACGGGCCGCCCAACACCTTGGCGATCACTGCTCGTGTGATGCCCGGGGCCACGCTGAAACGCAGATTGTTCAAGGGGCGGCCAAAGATGGTGCCTGCGCAGTGGGTGCCGTGGCCGTTGTCATCCTCCACACTGCCTGCACCCGTGAAGTCCCGGGTGACGAGGTTCACGCCAGCGAAGGCCGGGTGGTCCTGATCGATGCCGGTGTCCAGCACCGCGACGGTCACACCCGCGCCGTTGAATTGGGATACATCGGCTCCCACGGCCGTCACGCCCCAGGTCGTGTTGGTGGCGGCGGGATCCGCGGAAAATCCTGGGCCAGCGTCACGGGGTTCAATGAGTTTCAACGGCATCACTGGGGCACCCACGACGACATCGGGATCTCGATTGATGTCCCGGATCTCCGCCTCAGTGACGCCGGACACGGTTTCAAGGGTCATGCCCGCACTGGCCGCGGCCATGTTCACTGCCGCCTCCAGTCCGGGGGTCGCGAGGGGGCCAGTGATGGGATCGCGGGTCGCACGCAGGGCGGGGACACGCAGAATCATAATGGAGTGTTTCATAGGGGGAAGAATAAAAGGTGAGGGGTGGGGGCGCTGGCAACCCGATCAGACTGGGGGCGGTTGGACGGTTCGATGTAATGATGAATTGACTCCGTCAGCGTTCGGGAGGAGACACCTGGACGTGGACATCCCCAGCCGATGAATGTGCGGCGGGCGGAAGGGGAACCATCAGGGAACGGGTCCCCATGAAGACGGCCATCAGAGACGCGCAATGCGCTGTTGACTCAAAAAAGCGGGTGAATAGAGCTCGCCGAGTGCAGGGCGTGGATGTCGCCATGCCGCACCACTTAACTTCAGATTTTAGGTTCCCGGAGTCGAAGGATCATCGCTCACACCCGGTTTCCGTCAAGTGAATGCATCGCGCAAAGCGGTGGTGAGGAATTATTAGTGGCTGGAGAAAAGGGGGCGCGGGGACCAAGGGGCATCGTTCAGGCGAAGACACGCGGGAGTCTCTATCTCTTCAGGTGTCGGATGACGTCGGATTTGTCAGCCTCATACAGAACAGAGGCTGGTTTCGTATGAATAGTCTCGCGAAGCCCCACCGCTTCCGTCTTGAAGTCCCACGGTTCGGCATGCACGTTGGTTGCCTCACGCCATGGATTTCACCCATCTTGCCACCTCAGAAGCCGACGACTTCGATGCCGAGCAACTCCTCCACTCGCTCGTTCAGTCTGGCGATGAGGTGGCTCTCAAGGCTGCCTGCTGGGCCATTCTTACGGCGGAATGTTTCCCGCCCCGTCTGGGAGCCGCCTATGCTGCGGTGCAGCAGGTGGATGCACATGCTGGATGGCGGGAGGAGTTCTGGAGTCGCTTTCTGAGCGGAGCGGACGGGTGGACTTCCGCTCAGTTGGCCAACTGGCTGAGCGGTCACTATTACTTCTCCTACACCGCGGCCGACTTTGAAAGGTTCGTGGAGCTCACTTCCTCCATCACCTCGGCGTATGACCGCCGCTGTGTCGCCGTCATGCTTTTCACGTGGCGGCGTTTCGGAGGTGATGAGGCACGGGTGCGACAGTTCATGGATGAGTGCATTCACCCCGATGAAATTCTGGGCACCACCCCGTGATCAAAAAACAACTGCCTCACGGCGTTGAGCCGCGAGGCAGGGGGGGATTGTCTGGCCCGGACTCAAGACCCGGGCTTCTTCAAACTGTCCAGCCCTGAACTTGAAGTGCTGCTGCCGGCACCTGCGGCGCTTCCTCCTTTCAGGATTTTCTCCATATCCTCAAGCACTTTGCGCGGTCCCACGTATTTGCCATCCACATAGGAGTCGGAGAGCACCTTGCCTGTTTCATCGATAAAGACCAGACAAGGGATGCCACGTCCGGAGTACTTGGTGAGGCCCGGAGTGTCCTTCTTGTTGTCAAAGGCGAGCGCCGGCCAGTCCATGCCGTCTTCCTTCATGTAGGCCGCCATATCCTCAGCGGATCGGTCGCTGCTCACGAAGATCAGCTCAAACTGCGGGTTCTTCGCCTTGTTGCGCTTGTACCAGCGCACCAGATCCGGGGTGAAAGCCCGGCACGGGCCGCACCACGAGGCAGAGTAGTAGATCGCGTAGTGCTTGGATTGAGCGAGTGGGGCATCGTCGAACTTTTCCACTTTGCGCCCTTTGGACTCGACGAGCTTGCCCTTGAACTCCGGATACACCGTGTTGTCAGCCCGGCTTTCCCCGGCGACAGCCAGTAGGGCCGCGGCAACGGCCATGTAAAGGAAGTTGGTTTTCATCACGCCATTGTGGAGTGCCAGAGCAGACTTGGAAAGCAAAGTTTTGGCGGACAAGAGTGCTCCCCTGTAGGGCTACTGGGCTCTCGAAGCGGAAAGCTATGCTCCGAACCTGGCCGGGTACAGTTTCTCCAGAGCTATGCGGCTGGCGGACATGCGGTTTTCCACACCCAGTTTGGGGTAGATGCGCTCCAGGTGGACTCGGACTGTGCCAGGGGAGATATTGAGGATGGTCGCCGTATCCGCGTTGGT
>NZ_BATQ01000094.1 GCF_000739635.1 Verrucomicrobium sp. BvORR034
CCTCTATGTCTTTGCCAACAAGCGGCGTACCCGGCTCAAGATCCTCTACTGCGATGGCGCCGGAATGTGGCTGCTGACCAAGCGGCTGGACGCAGGCACGTTCTTCTGGCCGCGCTCTTCCCGGGCCCGGCCGGAGCTGGCCAAACGAGTTGCCTCAGAGAAGGCGATGTTCGCTAAATTCGTTCTGAGCTGCGTTGCATTGTTTGCCGCCTCTCTCGTGCCACGGGCAAGTCGCGCTGATGTTGTCATTAGCTTCGACGGCGTTAGGTGCCACGATGGGTTGGGTAACTTCAATCAAGTTACCTATTCTAGGGTTCGTGCGGCAGATGCGAATGGACAATGGCAGCTTCAGCGGGAGGGTATGGTGATGAACCCCGAGTGCAGCTTTCGCCTGATTCGAAGCTGATCGCAGCATCTGCGCTTGTAAATATGGGGGTATCAGAAATGGCAAGGTAGTATCGGGAAAGCTGCTTGCGTCATGACTCAAAATTGGTTTGATTTGGCGATGGATTCAGAACTTTCAGCGGCACTTAAGGTTTGGGGGATTGATGTCGTGCACGCTTCGTCTGTTCTGATGTCGCTGTTAGGGAGGCGATTCCCAAGCTGGCTGGAAGCAGAGTGCTTTGCAGCTGCTTTACCAGTTGCACAGGTGGAACTAAAGACGGCTAGCCGGAGGTTCGGATACCTTTGGCCAGAAGAGGGAATAGTTGAGGCCCTGGATATCGCGCCAGGAACAATCGCTTTTTGTCCGTTGGATCGATCATGGATGGCAGTGTGATTTGTAAAGACACATTTGATCCAAAGCGGATGAGGGTTGGAGTCTTTCCATTTGAAAAGACTGCTCTTCTGGACGATGATCGCCAGTTTCTGAAATCACACTTTCGCAAATTGCCTTTTGGATATGCTGAGTATTTAGCCTATCTCTCCAGTGAGCCAATTGATACGTCGTTTTGCTAGCGTTGAACACCGAGGATTGGTGTGGTGTAGGGCTCAGCGAGGGGGGGATGGCGTGAGTAGTTCCCCATACGAGACTGGACTCCGTACAGAGTATTACGGAGTTCTTATTGTGCGGGCAGACTCTGGAGCCGGGGGCGGAGGATGCGAAGTTGCGGGAATTGCCGCGGTAGGGGGAGGGGTTTGCGGTGGGAGTTGGACGCTGCTGGACAGCGAAGGGTATCAGGAGAG
>NZ_BATQ01000093.1 GCF_000739635.1 Verrucomicrobium sp. BvORR034
GAAGCTCCCGGTAGTTTCCTGTTTTTGGGAGGAAGCTGCCGGGATCTGGAGGCATTAGGAGAGGGGGGGTGGCGTTTGGGGATAGGAGGAATAGGTCCTATAGGACTTATAAGACCTATTCATTCAGGGGTCGACTAGGCGTTTTGATACACCTCCGACCCCGCCTCCACAAACTCCTTGCTCTTCTCCGCCATCCCGGCCTTGAGCGCTTCTTCCTCGGCCAGGCCTTGTTCGGCGGCGTACTTCCGGACGTCCTCCGTGATCTTCATGCTGCAGAAGTGCGGGCCGCACATGGAGCAGAAGTGGGCGGTTTTGGCACCTTCCTGGGGAAGGGTTTCGTCGTGGAACTCGCGGGCGGTCGTGGGGTCCAAAGAGAGGTTGAACTGGTCTTCCCAGCGGAATTCGAAACGGGCCTTGGAGAGGGCGTTGTCGCGGTACTGGGCACCGGGGTGGCCTTTGGCGAGGTCGGCGGCGTGGGCGGCGATCTTGTAGGTGATGACGCCGTCCTTGACGTCCTTCTTGTTGGGGTGGGGGGGCCGAGGTGCTCCTTGGGGGTGACGTAGCAGAGCATGGCGCAGCCGTACCAGCCGATCATGGCGGCACCGATGCCGCTGGTGATGTGATCATACCCCGGGGCGATGTCCGTGGTGAGGGGCCCGAGGGTGTAGAAGGGGGCCTCGTGGCACCCCTCAAGCTGCTTGGCCATGTTCTCCTCGATCATGTGCATGGGGACGTGGCCGGGGCCTTCGTTCATGACTTGCACGCCCTTGGCCCAAGCGCGCTTGGTCAGCTCGCCCGCGCCTAGATCTCACAGATCATTTTCAAGCCTTAGTGACTCAAGATCGTTCTTAAGCTCCTCCTCCATCGATTTGGTATAGATGCGTTGGATTCGGCCCTCATTTTGAAGCTCCACCAACTTCCGAAGGTCGTTGGGGCGCTGCTTCCAGGTGATCCCATCTGTGACCAGAAGAAGGACTGTGTCAGGCCGCTTTTCCCCGACGATCCGGGCAATGTCTCCAATTACATCGGTCTGTTTGCTGCCCGTAGCACCATAAGCCTTCACTTCAATGAGGATGAGTGGATCGACCAATGAGGGTATTGCGAAGTCCGCTTTTTCGGTGCTTTGGCCCTTGGCCCCCGTGAAGCGTCCGCGTACGGCCACCTTCTTATCCGAAAAGATGGATCGTACGATGCCTTCAACATAATCCTCCATGCCACGGCCGCGAGTCTGCCCTTTGATGGCGCTGCCACGTCCTCCTTTCAGCCGTTCGACCAAAACATCCGACCAATGAAGTGGCTGATGAACGGCCATGCTCATCATATCACTTAGCCCCATCTGATTGAGCGCTTTGAGGTAGGCCGGCGGGTCAGCAAGGTACCTCTTGATGCCAATTCCTCCAATCCCCAGGATCTCACGCAATTGATGGGTGTAATCGTCCTTCGAGAGATCCAGAAACAGTCGGATAGCTGTCGTGGCGGTGTCAAAATTGACAGCGAGCAGAGCGGCGATGTCCGCATCTTGTAGGCACTTTTGACGGGAAGGTTTTTGAGGAGAGTGATGACCTCCTCGGCATGGGCGTCGAGCCAGGAGGCTTCGATCGGAATCAAGGATGCTGAAATCTCTTCGAACGTCTGGTGATAGCGTTTCATGAACCAATGATCAGGTATTCACTGACGACATTTCGCTTGGCTGCGGCGTGAGTGCCGAAGTGATAACGGTGCGTTTTTTCAAGGACGTCGACAGACTTTTTGTAGCGTTTCATGAGGGACCGCAGCGTCTCGAGATCTGGAAATGCGTTCGAAGAGTAGGAGAGCACTTGTACCGACTCCGCAAAATGGCGAAAGAGTCGGTCGAATGCTTCAAGCGCTGTGTGTCTATAGGAGAAGGGGGTGAACGGCTTGGCGATTTTTCGTACTTTGGTGTTCATCATCACCTCTTTACCTTCCCAGTAGCAAGCCAATCCCTCGAGAAAATGATACCTCTTGATGTAGCAGTTGTCGTCAGCAAGAGGGACATAGGGAGGGTCCATGTACACCAAGTCGCTTCCGGGCTGTACCTCAAATACATCCTTGCAGGTGGCCGAGTTTCGAAGGCCGTTGCTGAAAACTGCACCGTTGTAAATTGCAACCTGCTCGACGAAATGCTCAAGAATATTCAGTTGGAGATCCCTTCTGCCGTCTTGGTACCGAGTCGGATCGCTAACAGTGAAAAGGCCGCGAGGTTGCCGTTTGATGGCGGAACGTAACAGAGCGGCCATCGCCACTGCGCGCTTGAATGGGGATTCTAGCTGGCGGATGCCGGACCAAAGATCATCAAGTGAGGAAAGTTCCCCCGGGGTATAGAAGATGCCCTCGTAGGTGCTACGAATGAAGCGCTCCGACTGTGAACGCGCCTTTGAAGCCAGGACAAACTGGAGGTCGTCTGCGTTGAGGCGGGTGGCATTGTTGGCTACCGTCGCGGAAGTTAATACTGAGGGAAAGGCGAGAGTATCATTTGCCAGGACCTGCTTGCCCATTGCCTTGAGCAAGTATGAGACCACACCAGACCCTGAAAAAGCGTCGGTTGCCGTCTCAAAACCTATACCTGCCAGCGTCTCATGAATCCACGGGAGCAAGCGGAATTTGCTCCCCATGTAGCGGAATCGCGGGAACCTTGCAAGCTCATGAGGCAGCCCAGTTATCCCAGGGATGAAGGACAACTGTTGCTCTGTCTGGGGTTTCATGAGTTTAGATTACCGAGAAGTGTTCAAATGAACAATTGAAATTTTACTGCCTCCAAATGCCAAGCACAAAATGTCCCACCGGAGTAGGCCAGAGTGAGACGTTGTGGAATGGGTCGATGGCTCGATGTTAGCAAGAACACCTACAGCACAATCAATTCTACCCAAAATCTCCCAAGGCGGTGCTTGGAGAATGGATGAATCGCGCAATATCTGTCCAGCAAAATGGGTGAGGAGAGGATGACATGAATATTGCCAGACCTGAGAACTACGCCTGCTGATACACCTCGGCACCCGCATCGACAAACTCCTTGCTCTTCTCCGCCATCCCGGCCTGGAGGGCTTCTTCTTCGGAGATGGCTTGTTCGGCGGCGTATTTGCGCACGTCCTCGGTGATCTTCATGCTGCAGAAGTGGGGTCCGCACATGGAGCAGAAGTGGGCGGTTTTGGCGCCTTCCTGAGGGAGGGTTTCGTCGTGGAACTCGCGGGCGGTGGTGGGGTCGAGGGACAGGTTGAACTGGTCTTCCCAGCGGAACTCGAAGCGGGCCTTGCTGAGGGCGTTGTCGCGGTACTGGGCACCGGGGTGGCCTTTGGCGAGGTCGGCGGCGTGGGCGGCGATTTTGTAGGTGATGACGCCATCCTTGACGTCCTTCTTATTGGGGAGGCCGAGGTGCTCCTTGGGGGTGACGTAGCAGAGCATGGCGCAGCCGTACCAGCCGATCATGGCGGCACCGATGCCGCTGGTGATGTGGTCGTAGCCAGGGGCGATATCAGTGGTGAGGGGCCCGAGGGTGTAGAAGGGGGCCTCGTGGCACCATTCGAGCTGCTTGGCCATGTTCTCCTCGATCATGTGCATGGGGACGTGGCCGGGGCCTTCGTTCATGACCTGGACGCCCTTGGCCCAGGCGCGCTTGGTGAGCTCGCCCTGGACTTCGAGTTCGCCGAACTGGGCTTTGTCGTTGGCGTCGGCAATAGAGCCGGGGCGGAGGCCGTCGCCGATGCTGAAGCTGACGTCATAGGCGGCCATGATGTCGCAGATGTCATCCCAGTGGGTGTAGAGGAAATTTTCCTTGTGATGGGCGAGGCACCACTTGGCCATGATGGAGCCGCCGCGGCTGACGATGCCGGTCATGCGGCTGGCGGTCATGGGCACGAACCGCAGGAGGACGCCGGCATGGATGGTGAAGTAGTCCACGCCCTGCTCGGCCTGCTCGATGAGGGTATCCCGGAAGAGCTCCCAGGTGAGGTCCTCGGCCTTGCCGTTGACCTTCTCCAGCGCCTGGTAGATGGGCACGGTGCCGATCGGCACGGGGCTGTTGCGCAGGATCCACTCGCGCGTGGCGTGGATGTTCTTGCCGGTGGAGAGGTCCATGACCGTGTCGGCACCCCACTTGGTGGCCCAGCGCATCTTTTCCACCTCCTCCTCAATGCTGGAGGCCACGGCGGAGTTGCCGATGTTGGCGTTGATCTTCACCAGGAAGTTGCGCCCGATGATCATGGGCTCGAGTTCCGGGTGATTGATGTTGGCCGGGATGATGGCGCGGCCGGAGGCGACTTCCTCGCGAACGAACTCGGGGGTGATTTCCGCGGGGATGCGCTGGGGGAAGCGTCCGAAGATCGACGGCGTATACGGGTTGACGGTGCCGAGCTGGGTGGAGCCCGCATGCTGCTTGTGGAGGTCGTTGCGCAGGATGTCGTCCTTTTGGTCTGCGATGCGCAGGCTGGAAGCCTGCTGACCACACTGGCTGGAAGCCAGTGCCACTTTCATGTTCTCACGGATGGCGATGTACTCCATCTCGGGTGTGATGATGCCCTGCCTGGCATACCAGAGCTGGGTGACGGGGTGCCCGGCGCTGGCGCGGAGGGGCTTGCGGCGCTCGCCATGGAGGCCGGGGAACTCGATCAAGCGGTTGCGCTCCGCCTTGCTGGCGTACTCGGCGTGCTTGCCGGAGAGGTAGCCGTTGTCCTGGGGCTTCACCTCGCGGCCGTCGTACTCCTCGACGTCCTGGCGGTCCGCAATCCACTTCGCCCGCAGGGCGGGCAGACCTTCCTCCGGGGTGCCAGTGAAGGCGGGGTCGCCCCAAGGGCCGGAGCAGTCATACACTCGCACGGAGGCGTTCTCCTCAATCTTCCCGCTGAAGGTCTTCGTGGGCGACACCGCGATCTCGCGCATGGGCACGCGAACATCCGGGTGCAACTGGCCTTCGACGTAAACGCGGGTGCTGTTGGGCAGTTGTTCGCTGCTGTGGGGCTCGAAGGAATCTTTGGTGGCGATCATTTTGGGAAGTGGTGGATGGGCAGGGGCTGGTAGAAGACGGGAGGCTGCGGCGAAGCGGGTGGGAGAGGGAAAAGTGGGCGCTGCGCGAAGTGAAAAGTGATTAGTAAAAAGTGGAAAGTCGAGTTTGGCGCTTCGCGCTGGTGTGGGGAAATGAAAACGCCATGCGGCTGGGCAGCGGCATGGCGGAGGGTGGGCGGAGAAAATTGGCGAGGTAGAACCGGATCGAGCTTTGCTCCCTGCGGCGACATTACTCGCATCAGGTTCAAAGGGTTCCTTTGTTGCCAAAAGTCTCAGCCGACCGTGGTCAGCGCCCCTGCGTTTGGATGCTAAGGGAGCTTTGGTGGAGAGGCAAGGGGAAAGGCGGGGAGGGGCGTTCCAGTAGGCAGTTGGCAGTGGTCAGTGGGCAGAAAATGACAGTTCGTGGTTGGGGGGAGTTAGGTCTGGTGTCTGGAGTCTGGCAGTCTGACGTCTCCCGTCGGAGCCGGGCTACTTTTTACTGTTTTCGAGGAAGCCTGAAAGGCTCCTGCCTTCCCATCGCGTTGTTTACGAATGAAATGAATGCGGCTGGGCCACGCTGGCTTTGCATTCCGGGTCAACTGCTTGCATCTTCCCTTCCTCAAAAATCATGCGTTCTCGTTCCCATACCCTTTTCTCTGCTGGATCTCGTCCGACTCTTTCCCGACGTCTGTTTTTGCCTTTTGCCGGTGCGGCTGCGATGGCGGCGCTGGGCCTGGGGGTGGCGGTGCCGACGGTGTCGGCCAAGGACAAGACGAAGATCGTGATCCTGGCGGGGGAGAAGAGCCATCCGAGCGGTCAGCACGAGTTCGCGGCCGGGGCGAAGCTCCTGGCGAAGGCGCTCAATGAGCAGAGCGGGCTGGATGTCGAGGCGGTGGTGGTGACGAACGGCTGGCCGAAGGACGAGTCGGTTTTCAACGGGGCCAAAGCGGTGGTCTGCTACGCGGACGGCGGTGGCAAGCACCCCTTTGTGACGCATCTTCCGGCGGTGGAGGCCTTGTCCCAGAAGGGTGTGGGCATCATGTGCATGCACTATGCGGTGGAAGTGGTGCCGGGTCAGGCGGGCGAGCCGTTCAAAAAGTGGATCGGCGGATTTTATGAAGGCCAGTACTCGGTGAACCCACACTGGGACGCTGATACGGAGGCGAACAAGGAGCACCCGGTGAGCCGTGGGGTGAAGCCGGTGAAGGTGCACGACGAGTGGTACTTCCGCATGCGGTTCGCTGAGCCTTCGACGGCAACGTCGTTGCTGACCGCGACGCCGACGCGCGAGCGGATCAAGCGGTACATTCACTGGAATCCCGGTGCTGACGGCGAGCTGGGCAAACCGCAGACGCTCATGTGGGGCGTGCAGCGTCCCGATGGCGGTCGCGGCGTGGGCTTCACGGGCGGTCACTGGCACCGCAACTGGGCGCTGGAAGACTTCCGCAAGCTGGTGCTGAACGGGATCGTCTGGACGGCTGGCCTGGAAGTGCCCGAGGGCGGGGTGAAATCGAATGCCGTGACCGAGGCCCAGTTGAACGAGAATCTGGATGCCAAGGAGCCGATGGTGCATGTGAAGCTGCCAGCGGCGGAGGATTTTAATCTGCCGATGGCGGAGCCCAAGAAATAGGGAAAAGGGAAGAGGGGTAAGGGATAAGGGGTAAGGGATAAGGGGAGTTTGCCGCCGTTGGCGGGTTGAGGATTGGAGGGATGGAGTAGGGGAGTGTTGGGATTGTTTTTTGGCGGGCTGCGGTCGATTTGATCGTGGCCCGCTTTTTTTGTGGGATGGTGGAGTAGGAGTCGATGGGGAGCGCAGTCGGCTCGACTGCTACGAGGGCGGCCCGCCCGAAGGTGGGATCAGGGAGTGGGCCAGTGATCTGGAGAGGTGGCGGCAGGTTGACCACTTCGGTTGCCGGGCTTCGGGGGTGGGATGATGTGGTGGGCTGGCGGGGAGTCTGGGGTGGCGATGACCCAGGCGGGACGCCTGGGGAACGCACAGCCAGGATGGCTGTGTCACTTTATCAGGGAGGATGATGGCATGCCTGGAGAACGCACGGCCAAGATGGCTGTGGTACTCACTTTTCCGTGCTGTTCTTGTTGCACAAAACGTCAGGGAGGCTTTAATGACTTCCCTGTTCCGAACTGCATTGCAGCACGGGCAGTGTTCTTCCAGGAAAAGAGATCAAAGGCCGGCGTGGCGAAATTGGTAGACGCGCTAGACTCAAAATCTTGTTCCCAAAAGGAGTGTCGGTTCGAGTCCGACCGCCGGTACTTTCCCGAATCCTTTTCCTGTCTGATTTGAGATGAAGCGACGATGGAGTCGCGTTTGGGGGGTAGGCGATGTCCTGGGGCGAGAGGTGCTTGATGCCGATTGCCAATTGGCGGCACAGCAGACTGCCAGTCTGCGCTACGGTGGGGAGCGGCTACTTCGTGGCGGGTTTGGAGGTGCCGATTTTGGCGACGTTGATGAACTCCTGGTCTTCTTTGGTGAGACGGGTGAGGGGGAGTTCGTAGGGCTGGTTGTTGACGAGGAGACGCACCTTTCCATCGCGGATGACGGTGGGAGGTGAGGGCAGGGCGACGGGGGCGGGAGTGGGGGACTCGGGGATGCCTTTGACGGTCTCGACGACATGTTCCTCGAACGCGATCAACTTACCGACCAGAGCTTTGCCATCGGCGCTGGTCCACTGGCGGGAGTGAGAAAGGGAATAATACGTGACCGTGCGGATCACGGTGGGTGGGGGCGGAACCGGGGTGACGTTGACGTCCGCGGTATTGGCACCTCCGCCCGAACCCCGAATTTTAAAATTGTTGGGCGTGGTGGGAACGACCTGGGCGTGGGCGGTGGTGACCGTGAAGGCCGTCGTGAGGACGGCGAATAGGAGAAGGGTGGCGCGGCACGTCTTCGTCTTCATGGGGAAAGCGTAGCGGAAATTGCCGCGGGTGGGAATTTGGAATTTGGCATTTTGATTGGGTGGCGAGTGGGAGTGTGGATTGGCTGTATCCACACCTGACCTAATGTGAGTCGATGTTGCCAGAGGAGTGGCGGCACGCCCACCCTGGAGGTGCACATCGCTGGCATCCCTTCAGGATGCGACAAATGTCGACGAACCGGAGGTATCAGTCGCTACGCTCCTTCAACCGTCCGGCGTCTAATGGCTGTGATGCCTCCGGCATCTGACCGAGTGGCCAATGCCCGACGCGTCAAAGGCTTGCAAAAAGGCCTCTCCGGGGTGGAGAGGCCTTTGTGGAATGAGCTCAGGTCTGATCCTTGGCGCCTGGCAGTCTGGTGTCTTATTTGATCTCGTCAGACTTCAGGTAGGCGACGATGTCGGCGAGGGCCTGGGCGTTGAGACCCATCATATCGGCAGTGAACATGAGGGAGTGTTTCATGCCGGTATTGGACTTGATGAGGCGCTTGGGCACGGCCTGGATGACGCCGCCCATGGACTTGATTTGCACGGGGTCGTCGTTGCTGAGAACCATGCCGTCGATGGTGACGCCGTCCTTGGTGACAATGCGCTTGCCTTCATAACCGTGGGCGATGTCGCCGGAGGGATTGATGATGGCGTTGAGTAGCACTTCGCGGGTCTGGGTCTTGCCGAAGACGGTGAGGTCAGGGCCGAAGTCCACGCCGGGTTCGCCGATCTTGTGGCAGGTGTAGCAGGTGGCCACGGCGGTCTTGCCGCGGGTGGCATCGCCTGACAGCTTGAGGATCTCTTCCACCGGCGGCAGGGCCGAGGGGGTGGTGGGTAGCTCGGGCGAGACGAAGGGTGTGAGGGCCACGTTGGCATCGGCATCATAAATGCCGCGCTCCTTCAGGGCATCAGTGAGGCCGTAGTCCTTCCAGAGACTGGCTCGGCGGTTGAAGAGCCACCAGAGGGTGTCGCCTTTGAGCGTGGTGTCCGGGGCCTCGGCCACCTCGACCATCGCCAGGGCGGCGAAGGGAGACTTGATGAAGGCGAGGGAATCGAGGGCGAGCTTGCGCTGCTCGCGGCTGAGTTTGGTGGAGAGAATGCGGGTCTTGAGCACAGGGACGGCCTCCGGGGCATTGAGACGCCAGGTCAGCCAGGCAAAGGCATCGCCCCAGGCTTCGGGCTGCGCCTTGCCATCGGGCAGGGCGTCTTTGATCGCGGCATAGAGGGCGCGGGTGTTGCCTTCGGCCGCGAGACCGAGGGCCTCAAGGTAGCTGCGGTCCTTGCCATCGAAACGCTTGGCCACTTCCACGAGGATCGGTCCGCTCTGGGCGAACGGCACATCCCGCAGACTGAGGGCCACCTCGCGACGCACGGCGGCGGAGCTGTCGGACGCCATCTTCTGGGCCATGGCGACCACGTTGTGATTGGCGCGGCGCAGGGCGCGGTAAGCGATGACGCGGGTTTGTTCCTCCCCAGCACCCAGCAGAGGCTCCACCTTGGCGATGCCGGCAGGGCCCATCTGAGCGAGCAGCCAGATGGCGCGGGCGGCGATGAAATGATTCTGGTCCTGCAGCAGTGCCGCCACGGCGGGTACGGCTTTTTCACCCTGGGTCTTCAGACGGGTGAAGCCTGCGTAGCGCACGTTGGGAGCGGGGCTCTTAAGCGCAGCAACCTGGCCTTCGGTCGTGCTCAGATCAAACTGCGGCACGACGGACTTGAAACCCTTGGGCGCGATCCGGTAGATCGTACCAGAGGTGGTGTTGTCGAGATCGGAATGACCGCCAACGCGGGCGTCGAACCAGTCAGCCACATAGAGGGCGCCATCGGGACCCACCGTCACGTCGCTGGGGCGGAAGAGAGTCTTGAGCTCTGACGTCACGCTATTGGTGCCGCCGAGGAAGTCGGATCCGGCGAACTTGCCCTCCTTGTTGGAGGTGAGAAAGTCGAAGCGCTCCAGCTTGAAGCCGGCACCGTCGGGTTTAGGGAGATAACCGAAGATCACGTTGCGGCCGGCCTCGCAGGCCAGCAGCAGGCCCTGCCACTTGTCGCCCAAGGCTCCGTTCTCATAGAACGCCACGCCGGTGGGCGAGCCGCCGCCATACACATCGCCCACGGGCATGGTGCCGGGGTCATCCTGACGCCACTCGGCGGTGGGAATCTTCTGCCCTGGACGGCGGTCTGCGGCCCATGCGCGCTGGCCATCGGCGGAGGCAAAGCCTGCATTGCCGAACTCCAGCACCGGGGTGACGCGGCAGGCCGGCGGATCGTCGTTGTCGCTCTGGTAGATATCGCCAAAGGAGTTCACCGCCTGCTCATAGCTGTTGCGGAAGTTGTGGGCGATGACGTTGACGTTTGAGCCGTCCGGATTCATGCGGGCGAGGAAACCACCGATCCACACGCGGCCGTCATCGCTCTTCTGCCCCGCGATGGTGCTGGGGTCCACGACCTGCTTGCCATTCTGGTGCACATACGGGCTGCCCAGGCGGAAGGTCTTGCCGGACTTGTCTGTAAAGAGGGCGCCGGTGTTGCCCTGGTTGAAATACCACTGGCCATCTGGACCGGCAGTGACGGAGTGCAGGCTGTGATCGTGGCTGCGACCGTTGAATCCGGTGAGCAGCACATCGCGCTTGTCCACGGCAGGGTCGAACTTGCCATCGCGATTCACGTCCGTGTACACCAGCAGATCCGGCGGCTGGGAGACGATGACCTGGTTGTCCAGCACGGCCACGCCGAGCGGTGCGAGGAAACCGGCTTCCTGAATGAAGGTCTCCGATTTGTCCGCTTTGCCGTCACCATCGGTGTCCTGTAGGATCGCGATGCGGTCGCCTTCCTTTTTGCGGCCGCTATGGCTGCGGTAGTTGACGCCTTCTGCGACCCAGAGACGGCCGTCTTTGTCGAAGTCGATGTTCGTGGGGTTGTTCAGCAGCGGGGTCGTGGCCCAGACTGTGACTTCCAGCCCCTCAGGCACGGTGAAGAGGTCCGTCGGAACGATGGTCGGCGCTGGAGGTGCCGGGGGTGGCGTGGGAGCGGGTGCAATCGCGGGAGCCGGGCTGGCCGCGGCTGCTGCCGGGGCTGCTGCCGGGGCTGCTGCCGGGGCTGGCGCGGGGGCCGGAGTCTGCCCGGGGAGGGCGACGCTCAGCGAGGACGAAAGCAGGGAGGTGGCGAGGGTGGCTCCAACGGCCGGGCGGAAGAATCTTGGAAGCATGGCGGAAAGACGATGCTTCTAACGCCAATCCATTCTATGCACAATCGGACATTTGTTCATGAAGTATCTGAGCCCACCCTGCAAGAATGGGGCTCAGAAGTGCGGGGGGGTGTCCTGAATCGGCCTGTCGAGGCTAATCCTGCCCTTCCAGGGCTTTGCACGGGCCCAGCACTTCCCGCAGGATGAAAGCCTGCTTGTAGCCATGGGTGGTCTTGAGCATGTCGGTGAGCGGATGGGGGCGTCTCGGCGCAACCACCGTGGCGAGAATGGGGCGGTCTGGCGAGTCGGAGGATTGCTGGGCGGCAGCAGCCCGGGTCATGCGAGCTGGATGGCTGGCCGGGACAGGATGCGAGGCGGCTCGGGCCGCGCCGGGCAGTACAGGTGGGCGGACGGGTGCGGCCGGAACAGAGGGGGCTGCCGCAGGGCGGGGCGAGCTCACGTCATCGATGCTGCGGCGCAGCGTGTCCATGAGATCGGCCAGGGAGCCGGGCGTGGTGGAGGCAGGTGCCGGACGTGCGGAGGGAGTGGGAGGTGGAGTCGAGCGCGGCAACTGCGGAGGTGCCGGGATACGGGTGGGGGGAGCTTGCGGGGCGCGGCTGTCATCCACCGGACGCGTCTGCTCCGCCCAAGCCCGGCGACGGGCCTCCTGCTCCTCGGTGGACACTGGGAGCTGCCTATCCCGTTCGGCAGCCTCTTTGTTTTTCTTGAGCAGGCTAAACAGCCACTGCAGGAACCCCACCACCAGGAAGACGATGACGAACACAATCTCCTGCAGATCCGCCGCAGCCAGGAGAGGGGAATTGGGGAGCAGAAGGTTCATGAAACGGACAGCGACAGGGGTGGGGGCTAATTAAAAGCAGAGAGCGGGGACCTCCCCGCAGAGCCAGTGAGGGCTCTGCGAGCGGCGGGGCGATTGACGGTTACTTCTTCTCGCTCGTGGCCGGGGTCTCACCGGCGATGCTCTGGCGCATTTCCGTATCGGCGAGGACGTTGCGATACTTCGCGTAGTCCATGATGCCGAGGTTGCCCTTGCGGAAGGCTTCCGCGATGGCCATGGGGACCTGGGATTCGGCCTCGACCACCTTGGCTCGCATTTCCTGGGTGCGGGCTGCCATTTCCTGCTCGACAGCAACGGCAGCGGCGCGGCGGACTTCCGCGTTGGCCTGGGCGATCTTCTTGTCCGTCTCGGCCTGGGCGGCCTGGAGCTGGGCACCGATGTTCTCACCCACATCCACGTCGGCGATATCGATGGAAATGATCTCAAACGCCGTGCCGACGTCCACGCCCTTCTGAAGCACCACCTTGGAGATGCTGTCCGGGTTCTCGAGCACGTCCTTATAGCTGGCGGAGGAGCCGATACAGGTGACGATGCCCTCACCCACACGGGCGATGACGGTCTCTTCCGTGGCGCCACCGATGAAACGGTCGAGGTTCGTGCGCACGGTCACGCGGGCACGAACGCGGAGGGAAATACCATCGCGGGCCACCGCGTCGATCTTGCCGCCCTTGCCCATGTCGGCGCCGGGGCAGTCGATGACCTTCGGGTTAATGCTGGTACGGACCGCTTCGATGACAGTCTTGCTGGTGCCTTTGACGGCGAGGTCGATAGCGCAGGCGCGGTTGAAATCGAGCTCGATGCCGGCCTTGGCGGCGGCGATGAGGGACAGCACGACCTGGGTGACATTGCCACCGGCCAGGTAGTGAGCTTCAAGTTCATCCGTGCCGACACGGAGACCCGCTTTGACGGCGGTGATGCGGCTGTCCACGATCAGGGCATTGGGCACACCACGAAACCACATGGCCAGCAGGGTGGGGATGCCGACGGGGGCATTGGAAACGAGGGCGCGCAGCCACAGATTGAAAAACTTCAGCAGAATGAGCAGGAAGACGAAACCGACGATGACCGCGATGCCGATGCCAATGTAGGGGAGCATATCCATGATGCGTGAGGTGTAGGGTGCTGTGGGGGTTCGTTCAACAAAAGTGTCCGTGAAACCACGCCAGGGACGCAAGCCTTTTAAGCCGGGTGGTGTGCGGAATCAACCCCTGCATCACCCGACAACTTTGCGCGGCATTTGTTTGATCTCTTTTTCACGACGGGATGGCTTTCTGATATGATTGCTATTGAGTCCGGCGAGGAATGTGCCTTACCATTTTGGGAAAACATGATGCGAATCATTACCCTCTCTGTTCTGGTCTTCTGGGTGGCCATGACGGGGCTGCTGGTGCGGACGGTTTATTTCCCAGACCACTCCCGCTTTGTCGAGGTGCCGCCCAGGCTGGTGCTCAAAGGCTTTCTGGAAGGCGGGGCCACGATCAACACGCTCCACGTGTACAAGAAGGATCAGAAGCTGGGCCACGCCTCTGTAAGCACGAGGCGGGTATGGGCAGGTGGGGTGAATCAATACCGGGTGTATTTCTCCGGCGTGCTGGACAAGGGCGCGATCGAGATGGTGGACGCGCCCATGAACTGGAGGCTGGAACTCCTGCTGGAGGATCTGGACACCTGGGCCGGGGCCAAGGGGCAGATCCGTCTGGGGGAGACAAACACCGTGTTGGATTTCGAATGGGTCAAAAGCGAGCGGATGCCGCGCTTTACCCTGAAGCAAAAGGGGCAGGTGGTGGCGGATGACAACAGCATTCAGCCCATGCTGGGGGCCTTCATGGGACCGCAGGCAGCGGGGGCGGACCCAGTACTGCCTGAAGGGCTGGGACTGGCCCCGGGTGCGGATGTGGCCACGCTGTTCCAAGTAAAGACGCTGCAGGGGGTGATGATGCTGGCAGGGCAGGAGCGGCAGGCCTTCCTGATGGAGCTCTCTGCCATGGAGCACTGGAAGGCGAAGGCCTTCTTCACGGAGGCTGGGGAGCTGGCGCTGGTGGACCTGCCGGAAGGCTGGAGGCTGGTGGAGCCGGTGATTTACGGTCTGGTGCCAGAATATCCGGAGGATGAGGACATCCCCGTGCCGCCCATGGAGCAGCCCGCGACCGTGCCGGGCGCTCCGCCACAGGATGGGTTGGCCGTGCCAGACACAGCGGGAGGCGGCAAGACCTGAAGACCAGGTTTTGCAGAAGGTCGAATGCAGTTGGGGGAGGATGGAGGGAGACGCTTGCAGCGTGGGTGGGACCGCGATAGAAAAGAGCGAGTCCAGCGGGCGACGTGGATCCAACGGCATCAAACATTCATCACACCAGGGACAACACACGGGCGGGCATAGCAGGGGAGACAACGGCACATGATTGAAATCAAAGACCTCACGATGGACTACGGGAACTTCCGTGCTCTGGACGGACTCACGCTGACCATCCCGCAGGGGGAGTTTTTCGCCTTCCTGGGGCCAAACGGAGCGGGGAAGACCACCGCCATCAAACTGCTGACGGGGCTGATGAAGCCGGTCAAAGGGACGGTGCATCTGGGCGGGTTTGACATGCAGGAGCAGCCGCTCCTGGCGAAGGCGCTGCTCGGCTATGTGCCGGATGTGGCCGTCTTCTATGAGAAACTCACCCCGCTGGAGTTCATGCGGTTCATTGCCGACATCTTTGAGATGGACGAGGTGAAAGCGGAGAAGACCGGGGCGGAGTTGTTTCAAAAGTTTTCGCTCGGTGCCTACGCGCACCAGCGCATCGAGAACTTGAGCCACGGTACACGGCAACGGCTGGCCATCGCGGCAGCATTGCTTCATGAACCCAAGGTCTTCATCATTGACGAGCCGATGGTGGGGCTGGATCCCATCCATGCCCGGACGGTGAAGCGGGAGCTCAAGGAGCGCAGTCGTGCTGGCATGACGGTGCTGATGAGCACACACCTGCTGAATATCGCGGAGGAACTCGCAGACCGCATTGGCATCCTGCACAAGGGGCGTCTCATCGCCCTGGGCACCATGGATGAGATCCACCAGGTGCGCTCCACCACGGGCAAGCGACTGGAAGAAGTCTTCCTGGAGATGGTGTCCGATGAGACGGAACAAAACGGGAACGCAGCAGCAGAAATCTAAGCAGACAGAATGAGCAGACCAGGAACTTTCATCATCATGGGCGTGTCGGGCTCCGGCAAGAGCCTCATCGGCGGCAAGCTGGCAGAGGCGCTGGGGGCAGACTTTGAAGACGGGGATGACTTCCACCCCGCGGCGAACAAGGCGAAGATGTCTGCCAAGATCCCGCTGACAGATGAGGACCGGTGGCCCTGGCTGCAGGCGATGCGTGATCGGATCGAGGAAAAACAAGCGGCGGGGCGCAGCTATGTGCTGGCCTGCTCTGCCTTGAAGGCGGTGTACCGGGACCTGCTGTCAGGGGGCGATCCGCGATCGGTGGTGGAGTTCGTCTTTTTGAAGGGATCGCCTGAACTCATCGCTGACCGCATGGCAGCGCGGAAGGGGCACTTTTTCCAGGGTGTTTCGACGACCGTCCAGGCGGCAGGTGGCACTGCGGCACCGACGCTGCTGGACAGCCAGTTCGCCACGCTGGAGGAACCGACGGCAGACGAGGCCATGATTGTGAACGTGGACCAGACACCCGATGAAATCGTGGGCGACATCCTGCGCAATCTGGGCTAGTGACGGTGCAACGTTCGACACATGGCAGGTGTAAAACTGACATTCTGGGGCTGGGACTCGCCGGTGCTGCACAAGGCTGCGGCAGAGCTTTCCCACGGGTGGAGCAGCGGGGCGCTGGACCTGAGTGACACGCTCATCATCGTGCCCACGGCGGAAACGGTGCGGCGACTGCGCGAGGCTCTGGCGGTGGAGGCCGGAGCCCGGGACAGCGTGGTGACGGCTCCGCATCTGTGGCACGCCGGCCTGGTGTTCCAACCCAAGGCCACCGCCATCCCACTGGCATCGCCTCTGCAGGAGCGGGCGGCCTGGACGGAGGTGCTGGCGAAGGTGCCGCTCGGGGAGATGACGGCTCTGTTTCCCGCGGCCCCGGAATCGCAAGATCTGACCTGGGCCTCTGCGGTGGCGGAGACGGTCGGCACCTTGAGGAAGACGTTGGGGGCCGGAGGTTATACATTGGCAGCGGCGGCTGAGGCGCTGGCTGGGCTGGATGATCCCGCCAGGTGGAGTCAGCTCGCAAGGCTGGAGGAGCTGTACCTGGAGACACTGGAGGCCTGGGGCCTGGCCGATGGAGAATCTGCCAAACAGAATGCGGCCAAGCAGGCGGTACTGCCAGAGGGGGTGACGCAGGTGAAGGTCTTCGCTGTGGCGGATGCGCCACCGCTCTTTGGCGTGTGGTTGCGTCATGTGTCTGAACAAGTGCCTGGGACGGTCTTTGTCCAGGCACCGGCCGAGGGGAGGGCTGGGTTCGATGAAATCGGGATGCCCCGTATCCTGAGCTGGGGTGGTGACGCGAGGCTGGAGTGCCCGCTGCCGCATGATCGCATGCATCGTGTACCCGGTGCGGAGGATCAGGCACGCCTGTCCGTACGACTTCTGGGAGAGCTCGCTGCCATCGGGCAGGAGGTGGCAGTGGGGTCCTGTGATCCGGCGTTGAACAGTGTGCTGGAGGGGACCCTGACCTCCCAGGGAGTGCGGGTGTACAATCCGGCGGGACGTTCGGCCAGGCAGCATGGTCTGGTACAGGTGTTGCGGGCAGGCTGGCGCGCCGCCCGCAGTGCGTCATGGCGGGATTGGCTGCCCTTTCTGCGGCTGGACGATGTGTCACGCGCCCTGTGTGCGGAGACGGGCATGCTGGTCACCAAGTACTATGAGCAGCTGGACGAATTTGACGCGACGCATCTGCCGCCGACGGTCCGGGATGCGCAGTCTCTTGCCGCATTGCATGAAGCCTGGGCAGAGCTCGGGCAGGTGCTGAGTGCCGTGGTACGCCATGCCGAGGGCTGGGACGCGGAGACTTGCGAGGGGGCGGTGAGGAACTTCCTGCTCTGGCTTTACGGCGAGACCGAGTTCGACAGCGGCCGGGAGCATCAGAAGCATCATGGGGAACTCTTTGGCCAGGTGGTGCGGCTGGCCATGCAGATGGATGCAGGCCGGGCGGCCGCGGGGGCCTCGTCCTCACCAGCGGATGCGGCGGCATGGCTGGGGCTGGTGTTTGATGCGCTGGAAGAAGGGCAGCTCACCGACCTCCGTGGCGAGGCGGACCTCGTGCTGCACGGATGGCTGGAACTGCTGTGGGAGTCGGCTCCGGGGTTGGTCATCACGGGGTTCAATGACGAACATGTGCCTGGCACACTGACGGCGGACCCCTTTCTACCTGACAAGGCGAAGGCAGCGCTCGGGCTGCCCTGCCAGGCGACACGACGGGCGCGTGATGCTTATTTCCTGAAAGCGATGGCGGAGCAGCGGGCAGGAGGTCGCACCCTGCACACGGTGCTGGGGCGGCACACGGCGGAGGGTGATGCGTTGCGTCCCTCCCGATTGCTCCTGGATGCCTCGGATGACGATCTGCCACTGCGGGTGAAGCACTTGTTTCCTGCGGAGGACGAGGTGCAGGCTCCGCCGCGCCCCTTGCGGACGCAGGCCTTCCAACTGACGCCTCCCTTGCGGAAGTGGACACGAAGCGCCATTTCTCCGACAGCACTGCGGCGTTATTTGCAATGTCCGTTCCGCTTCTATCTCACCGACGTGCTGGGCATGGAGTCGGTAAGCACAGGGTTGAGGGAGCTTTCACCCGCCACGGTGGGGGATCTGATTCACCAGGTGTTCAAGGCCTTCGCTGATGAGACGGCGGTGGCGGAGAGCCGGGATGCAGGGATCATTGCGGCGTGGCTGGAGGCTGAGCTCGACAAGCGAGCGGCGTTGTACTTTGGCTCGGAGCCGCTGTTCTCCGTGACCTTGCAGGTGGAGTCACTGCGACAGCGTCTGGCGGCCTTTGCCGAGAAGCAGGCGGAGCTGCGCGAGCAGGGGTGGCGCATCCTGCGGGCCGAGGAGAAGATCCAGGCTGACTGGGGTGTGGACTTGGGCGGGGTGATTCTCTCGGGCAAGATCGACCGCATCGACAGGAATGACAAGACGGGCATGCTGCGGGTGATTGACTACAAGACCTCGCGGAAGAAACCCGAGGAAGCGCACCATCGGTCAGCTCGCAAGGAGCTGCTCGCCGATGTGAACCAATCGTGGAAATGCTTCGATGACGCCAGGGGCAAGGCCCGCTGCTGGACAGACCTGCAACTGCCACTGTATGCGAGGGCTGTCTCCGCAAAACTTGCAGAGGGAGCGCCCGTGGAGGCGGCTTATTTCCTGCTTCCCGCTACGGTGAGTGAGGTGAAGACGCATGTCTGGGAGGGGCTGGAAGCGGACCTGATGGACGCTGCCGGGGACTGTGCTTGCGAAGCGGTGCAGCGCATTCGTGATGGGGTGTTCTGGCCTCCGGTGGAGGATCTGAAATTCGACGACTTCGCAGAGTTGTTTCAGGGGGATGTGATGAAGGCCGTGGCCCCGCCGGAACGCTGGCTGGTGGAAAAAGTGGCGGAGGAACTGGCGCTATGACGGAACTCAAGAACGAGCTCATCCGCGCTTCCGCAGGGACGGGAAAGACGCACTCCCTGGTGCAGCGCTATCTGTGGCTCCTGGAGCATGGGGCGGAGCCGGAGCGCATCGCGGCCATGACGTTCACGCGCAAGGCGGCGGGTGAGTTCTTCGAGCGCATCCTGCAAGAGCTCGCCACCCGCAGCATGAGCACAACCGGTGGTGGTGCAGCCCTGGCGCTGCTGCGGAAGGTGGTGCGACGCATGGATCAGTTGCGCCTGGGCACGATCGACAGCTTCTTTGCCACGATGACGCAGTGCCTGCCCTTTGAGCTGGGGCTGACGGGCAAGGCGGCACTGATGAGTGAAGCCGAAGCCACGCGGGCGGAAGAGGAGGTGATGGACTCGCTGCTGCTGGCCATCGGAAGAATGAATGACGCGGCCGCTCTGGATGAACTGCGGGAAGCGTGGAAGGCGGCCAGCCATGGAACGGAGCAGGGACGCCCCGCGGAGGCTCTGGCCACGTGGTGCGGACGTCTTCATCAACTGCTCATCGAATGCCCGGATCCGTTGAAATGGGGCGGGGCCGAGGCGATCTGGGATGCAGCCTCCCCGGCCTTCCCGATCTCGGCAGCCGGTCAAGATCTCGCCGCTGCGGTGGATCGTTTGGAAGGGGTGCTGGACTACGCCAAGTTCGACAAACGCGCGCCTCAGAAGTGGGACGACTTCTTTCAGGCGGCCCGTGAGTACGATGGGTTTCAGAAGTTCGACAAGCCCATCGTTTACATGCTGGATTCGGACCGTGGGGATCACTCCCGTCTGCGTCTGGGCGGGGTGGAGTGGAAGATCTGGAAGGCGGTGCCGCTGGATCGCCAGGCGGGCAATGCACTGGCGGATGTGCTGGAGATCCTGGTGGCGCGTGCGCTGCTGGTGCACCTGCGGCGGACACGCTCCCAGCGGGAGATCGTGCGGATCTATGAAACCACCTACCACCGGCAGGTGAGGTCGCGCGGCAGGCTGGTCTTCAGTGATCTGGCGTGGCTGCTGTGTGGCAGGGTGCAGACCACCGCGATGGCGGAGCACGACTGGGAAGCCATGCGGACGGCGCTGGAGTTCCGCATGGATGCGAAATACGATCACTGGCTGCTGGACGAGTTTCAGGATACCAGCGAGCGACAGTGGGAGGTGATGTCACCCCTGCTGGAAGAAGCGCGGCAAGATCCGGAGGAGCGCCGGAGTGTCTTCCTCGTGGGGGACGTGAAGCAGAGCATCTACCTCTGGCGCCAGGCGGAGCCGGAACTCTTCCACCATGTGGAGACGGCCTGGAGCGGTCATCGGCTACAGACCACTCCATTGAACGAGAGTTACCGCTCCTGCCCGCAAGTGCTGGGGATGGTGAATGGAGTGTTTCTGAATGCGGAGCGGGAGCTGGAGGCTCTTTTCCCAGGGTTGGGACGGCTGTGGAAGTTCGAGGAACATCGCTGCTCGGCCCGGGTGGCGCGGCTCGCGGGGCATGCCGCGCTGGTCCACGTGGCTGCCTTGGACGAGGAAACTACGGAAGAGGACGGGCCCATCACCATGGGGGCGGCCAATCTCATCCGGGAGATCAATCCCATTGGCCGGGGGCTGACGTGTGCGGTGCTCGTGCGCAGCAACCGGACGGCGCGGGCGCTCTCGGATGCGTTGCGCCGTCTGCTCGGGATGGAGGTGATTTGTGAATCCCAAGAAAACGTGGTGGTGGATAACCCCTCCACCCTGGCGCTGCTGAGCTTGCTGCAGGTGGCCGTGCACCCTGGGGACTCTGCGGCGTGGGAGCATCTGCTCATGTCGCCCCTGCGGGAGGCCATCAACACCCAGAGGTTGACCCGACCGGCGCTGACGGCTCGGGTGCGGGCGGATCTGTCGAATGAAGGTTTTCTGCCCGTGCTTCAGAAATGGGCGGAAATCTTGCGTCAGGCACTGCCTGCGCAGGATGCCTTCACCTCCCGGCGTCTGGCCCAGTTGCTGGATCTGGCCGCAGATTTTGACGAATCCGGCAGTCGCGATGTCGGTGAATTCCTTTCCACAGCGCGTGATCACTCGGTACGCGAGGACAGCGCCTCGGCACAGGCCATCCAGGTGATGACGGTGCACCAGAGCAAGGGCCTGCAGTTTGACGTGGTGATCTTGCCGGAGCTACAGGGAGAGGCGCTCGATGCCGTGCAGCGCAACCGTCTTTTCGTTGCCAGAAAGAAACGGGGCACGGTGGGATGGATGCTGGACAAGCCGGAGAAGGTGGTGGTGGAGCGGGATGACGTGCTGCTCACCGAGCAGCGGCGCGAGAAGGCCCGGCAGGCCTTTGAGGGGCTGTGTCGCTTCTACGTGGCCATGACCCGGGCCAAGCTCGGCCTGTATGTGCTGCTGGATCCCAAGAAGGTGAGAGCCAGCAACAATGAGGGCAGACTCCTGGCAATGCGGCTGGAGCCTGGCTTTGACCCTGTGCCCTATGACCCCGTGGGAGTGGGCGGTCTTGCCACATGGGAGGTGGGGGAAAGGTCCTGGTACCTGGCGCATGAGGTGACGAAGGTGCAGGCGCAGGTCGCCAGCGTGGCCGTTCCAGATGCCAACTTGGGCCTGCTGATCCGGGCGGTGAACAAGCCGTTGGAGCGCCGTGCGCCATCAGGCGAGGAATCGTTTGTCCTTCGTGGTGGGGAGTTGCTTTCCACGGCGAGGGAGGTGAAGCGCCAGCACGGGACGCGGGTGCATGAACTGTTCTCCGCCATCGCCTGGCTGGAAGACGTGCCGGATGCCGTGGCTCTCTGGAGGACCAAGGGCTGGGTGGCTGCGGATCTGGCTCCGGATGGTGCAGGTGATCCCGCTGCGGAAGAGGTGTTAAAGGTGCTTTCCGCCCCAGAAGTGCAGCCCTGGTTCCGACAAGGTGGCCAACGGCGCACGGCTTGGATGGAGCGGCGCTTTGACTACATCGAAAAAGGCGGCTGGGTCAGCGGGATCGTGGACCGGGTGGTGGTGGAATGGGATGAAAACGGCGATCCCATTCGGGCGACCATTCTGGACTTCAAAACGGATGCAGTAGCGACGGAGGAGGACATGGCGGCCCGGGGGGGCGGGCTATGCCCCGCAGTTGGCGCTCTACGTGCCCGCGGTGATGAGGATGACCGGTCTCAAGCCGGAGGCGATTCATAAGGCGCTGATTTTTACCATGACCGGTAGGGTGGTCCCCGTCTGAAGGGACGGTTCTACCGAAAAGTCCTCAAAATGCTAAACTTTTTGCTTAGTCGTGCTTGCGTCTCAATTTCTAGGTCACTAGAGTTGACGTCCCATGCCAAACCCCCAAGGCGCGGATTCCTCACCATCAACCAGTAAGAAACTCCAGACATGGGCCACATGGCTCGTGGCGTGGGTTCCTGCGCTGGCGATGCTGCTGTGGCTAAACCAGTACGTGATGCCGCTTCCGTACCATGATGACTGGGAATTTGTCAGCCAGTATCAGCATTGGACCGAAGGCTCATTTGATCTGAAGGATCTTTTCCGGCCGATCAACGGACAACCGTTGGCAGTGCCCAAGATGATCTTCTTCGCGGCGCTCAAGTGGAACAACGGTGATCTTTCCATATTGCCGTACTTGAGCTGGTTGATGTCGGTGGGGATCGCCGTTGGCCTCTGGTGGCTAAGTCGCTCGTGGCGGAAGGAGTTGGCCGGAAAGGGCTGGTATCTGGTCGGCCTGTGGAACCTGGGTATCTTCTCGCCAGCGCAAGAGGGCACGTGGTTTTGGAACTGCACCTTCCACACTTACATTCCTGGATTCTGTCTGGTAGCAGGTGTGGTGGTGATGCTGGGTGGGCTGCCCGTTTGGGTAAGGCTTGCGCTAAGCGGACTGGCGTCAGCGGTGGCGACTTTTTCTTTTGGTGCAGGGTTTGTGGTGCCCTGGCTGTTGATGCTTCTCATCCTGTCCCAGATGTTTGGCCCTCAAAGGCGTTATCGACTGCTTCACCTGGGAGTTTGGGCGTTGCTGGCAGCGGGTCTGGCGTATCTGGCCCTGTTTGGATTTCCGGAGTCGGGTGGGGGAGGTGGGTTGGGGGATCAACTGGCCCGTCAGGCGGGGCGACCATTGCTGGTCGGCTCCTATTGGCTGTTGCTACTGGGCAGTACGCTGGCAGATGCAGCACCCTTTGAGCCGGTCACCTTTGGGATGGTGATGGGAGGTTCACTGCTTTTGCTGGGAGCGGTCGCGGCAGTGAAACTGATCCGGCGTGGAGAGTTGTCACAGGCCATGCCGTGGCTGGTCTTTGGCGCCTGGGCAGCGGGGAATGCGGTGCTGATCTCGATCGTCCGTCTCAACAACTTGCTCGATACCGCACTCGCTCCTCGGTACGCCACGCACATGCACTTCTTTGTGGCCGGAGCGGTTGGCCTGATGGCGGCGGCATTTTGGGTAAGAGGACAGTTCGGTCGGTTGGGATTACCCGCGGGTGCAGCTGTGTTGATTGTGGTGCAGGCCTTTGCCTGGGGAGACGGGCAGCAAATGATGGCGACGCAGTATCGGCGTATGCAGCAGGACCGGGCGGTGCTCAGCTTTGTCAAGATCCTCGAACCCCAGCCCGGGTTAATCTGGGCACCGGTGGCTCCGTCAGACACGGTGAATGTGGCCAAGTTCATGTCAGCTCATGGCCTGATTCGCGGCTTGAAGTTCATGGATTCACTGGATCCCGGGAGCTATCGCCAGGGGCCGCCCCTGCCTGAGAAATGGGGTTCATGGAAACTGGTTCGCGACGAGTCGGGAATCTTCACTGCAACTGGCACTTGTGGATCGTCCAAGCATATGGACGTACTGCCTGATCTGGTGGTTCTGACTGTTCCAGATGCCACCGGGGCCGAACGGATCGCTCATCTGACCAAGCCGTTGTTGCCGGAGGATTTCGAGCGCCGGGTTGCCGCGCTCCGTTTGCATCCAGATCATTACTTTGGCTGGTCCTTGCAACTGCCGCCCGGTACGCCCGAAAGCGTGAAGGCGTACGGCTTCTACGGAGAGAAATACCATCTCCGGCTCATCCCCAAAGCACAGGCGGCCGCAACTGGCGCAGCGCTGTCGAAACAATAATTTGCACAACGTAGTTTTGCGTCACCGGCATGTCTGCTCCACTGTTCGATCCACCCACCTTCAGCGCCTACCCCCTGGCAGACTGCCAGGCTCACCAGGAGGAGATCCATGCTGCGCTGCAGGAGTTTCTGCGCGGTGGAAGTTATATCCTCGGTCCCGAGGTGGCGGCTTTCGAGCGTGAGTTTGCCCAGTTTGTTGGTGCGTCGCAGGCGATCGGAGTTGCCAACGGGACAGATGCCATTGAGGTGCTGCTTCGTGCGTTGGAGATCGGGTCGGGGGATGCTGTAGCGGTGCCGTCACACACAGCCGTGGCGAGTGCATCGGGCATCGCCCGGGCGGGCGCTCAGCCGATCTTTGTCGATATTGACCCAGACACCTTCACAATTTGTCCTGACGCCTTGGAGGAGTTGCTCAAGTCGTCAATCGGTGCACGCGTCAAGGCGGTACTGGCGGTGCATCTCTACGGACACCCTTGTGATATGAAACGCCTGGAGGAGGTGGCCCGGGCCCACGGTGTGGTCTTGCTGGAGGATTGCGCCCAAGCCCATGGTGCGGTGTCTCGCGGACGCAGTGTTGGAAGTTTGGCGAGAGCGGCGGCATTCAGCTTCTACCCGACAAAGAACCTTGGAGCTCTTGGCGATGGAGGGGCTATCACCACCTCTGATGCTGCATTGGCTGAAGCCTGCCGGGTCGTGCGTCAATACGGATGGAAGGAGCGCTACATCAGCGCCTCTCAAGGAGTCAACAGCCGCCTGGATGAGTTGCAGGCAGCGTTGCTCAGAATCAAGCTAAGGGCATTGCCTGTGGGATTGCGCCGTCGTCGGCAACTTGCCGCGCTCTATGGATCCCTGCTCAAAGGATGCCCGAACTTAGTGACGCCCGTTTGCCGTCCGGAGTGTGAGCATGCTTATCATCTCTACGTGGTGCGCACTCCGCACCGGGATGGATTGACGAAGCACTTACTGGGCAAGGGCATACCCGCGGCCCTCCATTATCCGGCAGCGATTCACCAGCAACCCGGCTACACAGAGGTGGCTGCACTATCGCCACCCTTGCCGTCCACCGAGACTGTCGTGAAGGAGATTCTCACCCTGCCGCTGCATCCCTACCTTGATGATGCGGCCGTGCATTACACCTGTGCAGTTGTCCGTGAATATTTGTCCGCGTAACCCGTCAATTAACGCCTTCCATGCTGAACAAAGAATATGAAACCATGCGCCAGGTGGAGGACACCTACTGGTGGTACCAGGTGCTGCATGGGTATGTGCCCCAGCAGGTGGCAGACTTGCTGAAGGACGGCTCAGGGCGGGTGTTGGATGCCGGATGCGGCACCGGCGGCACGCTGCGCCATTTGCGGGACCGCAATAAAGCATGGGATCTGCACGGCTTCGATTTCTCGCCCCTGGCCGTCGAGTACTGCAAGTTTCGCGGATTCAACCAGGTGAGTCAGGGCAGCGTGGACGCCATCTCTGCGGAGGATCGCAGTTTTGACGTGGTGATCAGTCTGGATGTGCTGTGCCACGCGGGGCTGGATGAGACCAGGGCGGTGGCGGAATTTGCACGGGTGGCCAAACCGGGGGGACATGTCATCCTCAACCTCCCGGCATTCTATTTCCTGATGGGTCGGCACGACATCGCCGTGGGCAGTGTGCGTCGCTACGATGAGCGTCGAGTCAGGGAGTTGATGGCGGAAGCCGGACTGCGGATCAAGGAAATACACTACTGGAATGCGTGGCTTTTCCCGCCCATCCTCCTGTGGCGGCAGTTCAGCCGCCTGCTGAGTTTTGGGCGTGAGAAGGAAGAGGCCAAGTCGGACCTGACGCAGCTGCCGGGGTGGTTGAACAAGGTTCTGGCCGGGGTGGCGAGGGTTGACCTCAAACTCTGTCGATGGGTGGGAGTGCCGATTGGCACGTCTGTCTTTGTCGTGGCTGCAAAGCCCAACTCCTGACGATCATGGAACGGAACTTTTTGAATTCTGCTACGTCCGAATCCCTCTGGGTGAGCTTCGTAGTTCCCCTCTACAATACGGGGGATGCCCTTGGCAGGCTCCTTCATGCGTTCCGAGAGCTGAACATTGCTGGGGGCTATGAACTTGTGCTGGTGAATGATGGCAGCCCCGATGGTACGGGAGACCGGGTGCCAGGACTGATCAAAGACCTGCCGTATCCGGTGACCTTTGTGGATATGGCCAGGAACTTCGGCGAACACGCCGCTGTGCTGGAGGGCTTCCGACACGCCCGCGGCAGGTATGTGGTGAATCTGGATGACGATCTGCAGAATCCAGTGAATGAGGCCCTGCGATTGGTGGCGCATCTTGACCGGACCGGCGCGGATGTGGTGTACGCTTACTACGAAGAGAAGAAGCACGCCTGGTATCGCAATCTGGGAAGCCGGCTGACCAACAGCATGGCAACTTTGCTCGTGGGAAAGCCACGTGATCTCTATCTGTGCAGCTTCCGGGCGCATCGGCGTGAACTGATCGACTGGCTGGTTCGCTACACCGGGCCCTATCCCTATATTGATGGATTGATCATTGGCTCCACGAACCGCATTGAGCGTCTTCTTGTGGCACATGAAGAGCGTGCGGTCGGCCAGAGTGGCTACACTCTGCGGCGGCTGGTGCGACTTTGGATGAACATGTTCTTCAACTTCAGCATCATTCCGCTTCGGATTGCAAGTGTGTTGGGGGTGGTATCTTGTTTGGTGGGGCTGCTGGGGTTCATGGTGGTTCTGCTGGAGTATGTCTTCTTCAAGGTGCAGTCCCCGGGCTGGAGCTCGTTGATGGCCGGCATCACCGTATTCTCAGGAGCCCAACTCATCATGCTTGGGCTTATCGGAGAGTATGTAGGACGCACCTACATGACGCTGGCTGGCAAGCCGCAATCGCTGGTCCGGAGTGTCACCGACCATCGTGTGATAGGGAACACCGGGATCGTGACCAATGCGACCGCGTCGGGCGCAACCTCTTCTGTCATATGACGACTACGTCCAGCGTAAAGCTGCACTCAGACGCCCGGTGCCACTCGCTCGAAATTGGGGAAGGAACGGAGCTGGAGGCCTTTGCCTATGTGGAGAGCGGTGCCAGAGTGGGAAACGACTGCCTGATCGGTGCGCACTGCTATATTGAGAAGGGGGTCAGCCTCGGCAACAAGGTGATCGCAGAAGGTGGGTCACGCTTCTATGCTGGCCTGGTGGTGGAAGATGAGGTGCATGTGGGGCGCAATGCCACTCTGGCTCGCGCTCTCCACAGCTGTGCTTCGCAATCTGGGCAAACCACGCCTTCCATCCTCCTGCGCCAGGGGTGCCATATCGGTGCCAATGCCACGATCTGTCCGGGAGTCACGGTAGGGGCTCATGCCATAGTGGATGCAGGCGCGGTGGTGACGCACTCCGTGCAGCACTATGCCATCGTCTCCGGCAATCCTGCTCATGTGGTGGGTTTTGTGAATGCCAAGGAGCCGATTTCGACCGGGAAAGGGGAGATCAACCGCGGCGAGGTAGGGGTGACGGTGTCCCTCGTGAGGGGGGTGACCGCCTACGACATCCCCTACGTCAGTGATCCGCGGGGAAACCTGACGGTGGGGGAGTTTGAGCGCACCCTGCCTTTTCAGCCCAAGCGCTACTTCATGACCTTCGACGTGCCGAGCGCGAAGCTAAGAGGGGAACATGCGCATCGCACCTGCCACCAGTTCCTGATCTGCATGCACGGCTCTTGCGCGTTGGTGGTGGATGACGGGGTGAATCGCGAGGAATACCTGTTGGACCGACCCACGTTCGGCATCCATGTGCCCCCCATGATCTGGGCGACGGAGTACAAACACACTTCCGATTCTGCCCTGCTGGTGTTTGCGTCTGAGTATTATGACGCCGGGGACTACATCCGGGACTACCACCAGTACCTGAAGGAGCTGAGGCCGCAATAGGGAGGGTGGTGCCCGGAAAGCCCATGGAGGTAAATCATGGGCTAGGAGGGAAATGATTGGATGACAGCGGATTGCGGGATTATTTGCGTCCCTGCCAAAATTCTATGTCGTCCTCAGTATTGTGCATTGCCCACCCCGGTCATGAGTTGCGTGTTCTTCAGTGGCTCCGTGAGGCACGCCCTGTGGTTTTGATCCTGACGGACGGCTCGGGATCGAGCAAGTGTTCCCGTCTGGAGGCGTCTCGTACGCTGGTGCAGGATGCGGGAGGCACCGTGGGCCGGGTCTTTGGCCGCTATCCAGACCGGGGACTCTATGAGATCATCCGCAACCAGGATCTCGCCGCCGTGGTCGGGCTGGCGGACGATCTGCTGGCCACCCTTGAAGAGTCCAATGCGGACGTCATTGCCGGAGACATGCTGGAGGGGTTCAACACCGGCCACGACCTGTGCCGGATGCTCATTCAGGCGGCGGTGGGCCGGTACTGTCGACGCCGGGGTCACCCGGTGAAGAATTACGAAATCGTGCTGGAGCGTCTGGCCGCCACCATGGCAGTGCGCAAGCCAGCAGTGACCCTCCGGCTTGGAAAGGATGAGATCGCCGCCAAAAGGAGCTGCGTGGAGCTCCGGTTTCCGCAACTGGTGGAGGAGATGGACCGCGCCGTAGCGAAATACGGCGATGTCGCCGTGGCCACGGAAACCCTTTTTGAGGCAGCGGACGGGTTGGATGACCGATGGCTGGATGCGGAGCCGCCGTACTACGAGACCTTTGGGCGGAAACAGGTGGCTGCAGGTCTCTACATGGAGGTGATCACTCATGAAACCCACATGCGGCCCCTCGCCCAGGCCTTGCAGAAGTGGGCGGCACAGGCATGATGGGATGCCTGCCGCCCGAATTCTGAGCTATGCGAGTCCTCTTTACCAACCATGGCCTGAATCTGCGGGCGGGCACCGAGCTCTATGTCCGGGACATCGCAGTCGCCCTTCTCAAGCGGGGGCATGAGCCCTGGTGCTGGTCCACGGAACTGGGTGCGGTGGCCGAAGAACTGCGCGCCGAGGGGATCTTGGTGGTGTCATCGCTGGCCGACTTGCCCGGCCGACCGGATCTGATTCACGGGCACCACCGTCTGGAAACGACCGCAGCGGGCCTGTATTTTCCTGATGTGCCGGTAATTTCCTATTGCCACGGACCGAAGGCCTGGCAGGAGAGACCCTGTCGGCTGCCGAATGTGGCCTTCTGGATCGCGGTGGATGAGGCCTGCCGGGAGAGGCTGGTCATGGAGGAGGGGCTTGACCCCTCACAGGTCAGGGTCCTGCTGAATTTTGTGGATACAGAGCGCTTTCCCCAGCGGGGTCTGCTGCCGTCTCGCCCGGAGCGGGCGTTGGTTTTTAGCAATCACGCCTCCAGGGATACGCATGTGCCGGTGCTGCGCCAGGTTTGCGAGGCTGCGGGTATCCAGCTGGATGTTGCCGGGCTGGCGAGCGGACAGGTGGTTGAGGATCCGGGGGGATTGCTGCCGCAGTATGACCTGGTGTTCGCCAAGGCGCGTGCCGCCATTGAGTCGATGGCTGCGGGTTGCGCGGTGGTGCAGTGTGATTCCTTTGGGGCAGGCCGGATGGTCACTCCGGATAATTTCCATGAACTGCGTGAGCGAAACTTTGGCTTCACCACCATGAAGATGCCGCTGACCGTGGATCATCTGGCCGGGCAGGTGCGGTTGTATGACGCCGTAGCGTGCCGGGCATTGAGTGATCGCGTCCGGGTGGAATGTTCCCTGGATCACGCAATGGATCAGTTGCTGCGGCACTACGAGGACGCACTCCGATGGATGCCCCCTCAATCATCGGGCGCTGGAGATTTGCGGCGTGCGGCACTTTTTCTGGAGACAGAGATTCCTCACGCCCGGGCGGGCAGGGAGGTGGTGGACCTGCGGCGGGAACTGGGCAAACTTCGCGGCGAGTTGGACCGGGTTCGTGGGGAACGTGATACGGCCAAGGCGTCGCTGACGGTGGCAAAGGATCGGTTGAAGGAGAGCAAGGCGTTGGCGGCAGCGTCTCCGCAGCGTCGCTCATGGTGGAATCGATTGACCGGCCGTCGGCGGTAGGGGCGGCTGCTGAAAGCTGGGGCATTTTGGTCAATTCTGGCCAAAAAATGCAAAAAGAGAGAAAGAACTGTCCAGCGATCACGTTTCCGCGGCGACAAGGGACTTTTTGAACCTTCACCGCTCTGGCTATGAAACCGCTTCTTCCTCTCCTGGCTCTTCTAGCAGCCCCCGCGTTCATCTCCGCTGCCTCCCTCCCGGAGGCGCAAAAGATTGACGCCATTCTCGCCAAGGACTGGCAGAAGAACAATCTGACCCCCAACTCTGCGGCACCGGACGCAGTGCTCGTCCGCCGTCTGTATCTCGACATTGCGGGGCGGATTCCCACGGCGGAGGAGACCCAGGAGTATATGAAGTCTCAAGATCCGCAGAAGCGGACGAAGCTGATTGACCGGCTTCTGGCTTCCGATGGATACACCAGCAACATGTTCAACTACTGGGCGGACATTTTGCGCCTTACGGACAATGTGAAGGGCAAGATCACGGCCCAAGCTTATGAGGAATGGCTCAAGCAGCAGCTCAAGGCGAACAAGCCCTATGACCAGTTCGTCCGTGATCTGCTGACCACGGATGGCGGGGTGTGGGACAGCGGATCGATTGGTTTCTACCAGCGCGATGAGAACAAGCTGGATCATCTGGCCTACACCGTGCAGGTGTTCCTGGGCACGCAGATTGTGTGCGCCCAGTGCCACAACCACCCTTTCGACAAGTGGTCCCAAAAAGATTACTATGGGATGGCGGCCTTCACTTATGGGATGGATACCAAGGGGGGCGGGCTGGACTTCAAAGGACTGGCCAAGAACGCAGGCAAGCCGCAGGTGGACCGGGCAGCGCTCAAGAACATGACCCCCAAGGAGCGCAAGGCCTACATGGCGGAGCAGCGCAAAGAGGGCGGCACCGTCGCTGCCTCAACGATGAGCCGTGAGGAAATGCAGGAGGTGCGCAAGACGCTGCAGGATGTGATGAAGCCGCTGCGCTACACCTCGATCCAGTGGAACGACAACAAGCTGCCCAAGCTGCCGAATGACTACAAGTACCCGGATGCAAAGCCGGGTGAGGAGATCGCGCCCAAGGTGCTGTTTGGTCATGACGCTGTCGCCAATGGCGTGGAGACCCGGCTGCAGGCGTTTGCCGACTGGATGACCTCGCCGGACAATCCCCGTTTCACCACGGTGATCGCCAATCGCATGTGGAAGAAGGCGTTTGGCATTGGCCTCATCGAGCCGGTGGATGAGATGATGGACTCCACGGTTCCCTCCAATAACGAGCTCATGGAGTACCTCAATGAGCTCATGGTGGAGAAGAAGTATTCGCTCAAGTCCTTCCTTCGCGTGCTCTACAACACTGAGGCCTATCAGCGGATGTCCACCCGTGAGGAAGTGCAGCTGGGTGAGAACTACCACTTCACTGGTCCGGTGCTGCGCCGCATGTCGGCCGAGCAGATCTGGGACAGCTTTGTGACCCTGGCTCGGGGCAGCGTGGATGGTGCGGTGGGAGAGAAGGATGACCGTATGCACCAGTACCTGGGTGACCTGAAGTACCTCATCGACACCGTGAAGGACAAGGGGCCGGAAGGCCTCGTGGAAGTCGCCCGCAAAGGGGCCGCTGAACGGGAGGCGACCAACGCCAAACTGGAATCCCTCCGCAAGGAGATGGAAGCAGCCCAGGCCAGTGGCAATGCCAGCACGGCCGGTCAGCTTGCCAGAGAAGCCAATCGTCTCCGCCGGGAAAACTCCAATGGCATGCTGGAAGCGATTGTGGGTGAAGACCGCGCGGATGATCTGCGCCGCGGTTACAATCCAGGCAAGAAGGGCGGCAAGAACGCCGTTCCCGCTGGGCTGACCCGCGAGCAACTGGCCACGATGTCCAAGGAGCAGCGGCGTGATGCGATCAAGATGGGCAACAGCCTCAATCTGACGGCGCGCGCTTCAGAGATTGCCTCCCCGGCGAGGCCCGGGCACCTGCTGCGCACCTTCGGCCAGTCCGATCGTGAGCAGATTCAGAATGCCAGTGATGATGCCACGGTGCCGCAGGCGCTGGCCCTCCTGAATGGCCCGACTTCCGAGGTGCTGAACAGCCCCGTCAGCAGACTCCGACAGGATGTGGAGAAGGCCACCTCTCCTCAAGCCAAGATGGACGCCATCTACATGGCATGCCTGAGCCGTCTCCCCAGCAACAATGAGCGGACCATGCTGAATGATGTGATTCACGAGCGTGGTGACCGCGCCTACGGCGACGTCATTCAGGCCCTCCTTACCGGCAGTCAGTTCGTTTTTGTGCAGTAAGCAACCCGTTCCCGTTTCATCTTCCACCCACCTCACGATCATGAAAAGTCTCCTTCAAAAAGCAGACGAGATCTCCCGCCGCGACTTTGTGATGCGGGCCGCCAAGACCTGTCTCGGGGTCTCCGTGCTGGATGTGCTCGCAGGGACGCGCGCCCATGGCGCCTTTGAAGGGGCGGCGAAAGTCCGCCAGGTGCCCACTGCCAAGAACGTGATCTACCTGTATATGAGCGGGGGCATGAGCCACCTCGACACCTTTGGCGTGGTGCCCGGTGCAGAGGAGATGGGGGCGACCAAGGCCATTGCGACCTCGGCAGATGGCGTGCAGATCAGCGAGTACCTTCCCACAGTGGCCAGGTCCATGCATCATGGCGTGGTGCTCAAGTCGCTCACCTCCACCCAGGGGGCGCATGCTCAAGGAAACTACTTCGTTCACACCAGCTACACCATGCGGGGTGCCACTCGGCATCCTTCCATGGGAGCCTGGATGACAGCTTTCCAGGGGCGAAACAATCCGGCGCTCCCCGGGAGCGTGATCATCACTGGGGATAGCAAGCACCCTGGGGGCGGATTCTTTGATGCCTCCATTGCTCCACTGGTGTTGAACAATCCCGCAGGCGGCCTGGCCAACAGCAGCCGGCTCGCTTCGCTCACCGAAGGGGATTTCGACTACCGCCTGGGGCTCTCTGCCCGGTTGGACGCCGGATTCCAGAATGCCTATAGCTACAAGGGAGTGAAGGCCTATTCGGACGTGTACCGTGATGCGGTGCGGGTCATGAAGAGCGAGGATCTCACCGCCTTTGACCTGAGCAAGGAGCCCGAAGCGGCCCACGAAGCCTATGGGAGTGACAACTTCGGCCAAGGGTGTCTGTTGGCGCGTCGCTTGGTGGAACATGGCGTCCGCTTTGTGGAAGTGAATCTGGGCGGCTGGGACACTCACCAGGACAATTTCATCCGCGTGCCGGAGAAGTGTGCGACGCTGGACCAAGCATTGGGTGCGTTGCTGCCAGACCTGGATCGCCGCGGATTGCTGAATGAAACGCTTGTGGTGCTGACTACTGAGTTCGGCCGCACGCCGAAGGTGAACCAGAATGACGGACGCGATCACTATCCCAAGGCCTTCTGCTCCGCCATGTGGGGCGGGGGACTCAAGGGTGGCCAGGTGTATGGCAAGACGGACCGCGGTATTGAAGTCGTGGAGGACAAGATCGGAGTGCCCGACCTCAATGCCACCATCGGCTATGCCGTGGGGCTGCCGCTTGACCAAGTCATCTACTCGCCGACGAAGCGACCCTTCACGGTGGCAGATCATGGCCAGCCGCTGACGCAGTTGTTTGCGTAGGGGGCGGTGGGTCGTAGCCTCGCAGGCGCGCGAAGCGAGAGAGCTCCTGAGATTCGGTGGGCTTTTGTTCGCGGAAGTGTCTTCGGAGTGCGTGTGGCTCGACACCGCCTTGGCGGCCCTTGTGAGAGTCTAGAACCTTGGGTGCGGGAGCAGCGGCAGAGGACAAAGGAGGCGGGGGTTCCCAGCCCCGCTGGTGAGCGAAGCCGCAGATGTTCGCAGATCCAGCGGCCCCTTGCCGTCTGCAGCAAGCGCGACCTCAGTCATGCGGGGCCAGAGACTCCGCCTCCTTTACCGGCTGGCGAAAGGGCTTGGGGTGGGAGGCAGTTGTGCGGGCGGGCGAAAGCGGCGTCAAGCCGCCAGCACTCCAAGACGCTGCCTGAGACGGGATGTTCCAGCAGTAGGATCAGCCATAGATCTCTGAACGAGTAGCGCTCCAGTGGCCTACACGGGCTGGAAAGGGACGGATAACTCAAAGCTTGCGTTTTGGGTGACTATCTATCAGGCTTTCGGGTTCCGCTCTGGCCCTGCAAGCGTCAACCCTCCGCTGAAGACCTCATGATGCTCACTCCGCTGCCTCTTCTGTTGCGTGAAACGATGTCGGAACTCGGCATGGGGGCAGTGGATCGATGGTGGGAAGATCTCGATGAATCGGGACGTCGCGATGTGATTGAGCTCTGGCAGGAAGCAGCCCTGGCTGGACCCGTAGAGGTCCGGGTCTCAGGGGTGTTCGTGGACGGGGATGGGCCTGAAGACAAGTCAGGCTTCTGGCACAACGATTTTTATGAGTACCTCGTCAACAACGAGATCTACCTGCTTGATCCGATTCAGGCGCATGTTTGCACAAGACATCCCCTTGCACGTGCTGCTGTGCAGAGTGGACTGATCTCTCGCGATTTTGAATGTCCCTTCTCAGATGGCAATTGCCCGATGCGACGTCTCCTTGGAGTAAAGCCTGGGAAATCGATGCGGTTGGGCGTTACGTTTGAGCGCAAGGTCGTGGAATACCTGCCTCCCTGTTGAGAGAGGGGCCGCAGGACCGCCTCTGGTCTCACGAAATAGCCCCTGCTACCACCTTGGCGAGCCGGACGATCTCCGGGCCATCGGCCAATCCTTCCACAAAGCGGGAGGGGATTTTGCTCAATCCCACCTGAGCTCCAACCAAGGCGCCGGCCAGGCAGGCGCGGGACATGTTTTGGCCTCCGCCATTGATGGCGTGGAGGACTGCGCTCTCAAAGTTGTCTGGGAACCGGGCGGCGAGATGATAGGCCGCGGGAAGAACGAACTGGATGGCGCAGGACATCCCATAAACCTGCGAGACTTTCCAGGCTGGTTCGGCCTGCGTGTCGGGATCGGTGGCAGACTTTGCGACCCAGGAAGGTAGTAGCAGGGCATCTGGCGAAGCAAAGCCAAAGCCCGAGGGTGCCGAAGACGATGCGGCAATGGACGAGGGGGCGACAAAGGGGATCTCTCCACTGCGCACGCGGTCCATGAGTTTGTCAGAGAGGTCTTCGTCAAACGCTTCTCCCCGAATGAGCTGGGTGAGCACGCAGGCATAGCCGACGGTCTGTTGCTCCACCAGAGAGTCGGTCTGGGAAAGGTTGGTGTTTTCCCAAGCATGACGAGCGGCCAGTCCGGGTTCCATGGCATAACGGGCAGCAAGGATGGTCACCCGTTCCGCAGCCTCGGAGGTGTCAGCGTTTCCACCAGTTTGGCCCCAGGGCTTGCCTTCCTTCACCCGGGCCTGCCACACCTGGCGGATCGAGTGGTTGGTATATCCACCGGGTCCGACATACGGGGTGCCATCGAGGAGGGGGAGCAATTGCTCATCCAGCCGACGGGTGAAGTCAGCCTCATCGTATCCGCCTTGTTCAGCCACGGATCGCAGCAGATGGAGCATGATGATGCCGGTCTGCGACAATTCGCCGCCCTTCATGCCAGCGTGATATTTGGCGTGTGGTTTGGGGTCGGTATAACCGCTGATCCAGGGGCCGAAGTCACGTCGCTGTTCATCCAGGTCGTAGTACCAATGGGGGCCAAGGCCCAGCGCATCCCCGATAAAAGCTCCGACAATGGCACCTGCGGCACGATCAGCGGACGGTTCGAACGAAGGCGGAGAGACGGGAGGGATCATATGAGGAGTGAAGAAGAATTGTGGGAGTGCAATGTTTACGTCTGGGGTGCGGGTCCGGGAGCGACAACGTTTTTGGGCGCAGGCCCGTCGTGAGGTGCGTAGAGGGAGTGTGAGCTTGCAACCCATCGCCGAAAATCTCTGGCTGCAGCACTTCCCGTTGTCGGTGCTGGGGACTCAGCACGGACGCAACGTGACCGTCATCCGCCTTTCATCCGGGAAGGTCGTGGTGCACTCCATGGCACCATTTACTGCCGGTGATGTGGAGGAGATTCGGGCACTGGGACCGACGGGATGGTTGGTGGAGGCCATGCTGCTGCATGACACCTATGCCAAGGAAGGCCGCGCGGCATTTCCCGGCGTGAATTTCTTGGGCCCTCCGGGATTTGAATCTGTGGTAGGGTTCCCAGTGGCTCCGCTGAATCCGGCCCCCGCCGAGTGGGCGGACGAGTTGCAAGTGTTCCCGCTGGAGGGGGCTCCGAAGCTGGAGGAGCAACTCGTGCTGCATGTGCCCTCACGCACGCTGATTGTTGCGGATCTGGTGTTCAACTTTAACCCTCATGAGAAGGGATGGGATCGCTTCTTCCACCGGTATCTTGCGGGCTTCAAGCGCTACCCAGGGATGAGCCGGATCTTCCGCCTCTTCGTGAAAGACAAGGAGCGTTTCCTCCAATCTTTGAGGCCGGTGATCGCGGCCGATTTTGACCGGTTGGTGGTAGGGCACGGCACATTGATCGAGACGGGAGCCAAGCAGAAGCTTGTCGAGGCCCTCCGGGATGCCGGCTATGTGCTCGACTGAAGTTGTGCTTGAACGCGAAGGCTGCTGATGCGAGAGCCTTTGCCCTCCTTTTCTGAAGGGTTCACCCATCATCTCTGTAGCTCGTGTCATTGCCAACTTCTGGACAACGTTTCACACCTGTCGCGTTTGCGGTCACCCCGATCCGCTGGTTTCGCGCCATCTGGTCTCGGCTGAGCAGACTGTTGAAGGTGGCGCCATTGACCGGGTTGATCGGTTGTGGCGGTGATGGCCAGACTCTCCCCACTTTCGATCATGATCGCTCCGTTTCCGGACCCAGTGCGCATCCGCTGGCGATTGAGGTAGCCAAGGTGGGGGCCTATCCAGCGCTGGTGAAGTCCGGCGCGGGCTACTTTTACGATGACGTTCTGGAGTATCGCGTCTGGATGCATCCTGAGCGTGGAGCTGCGCCAAGGGAAGATGGTGGTGGCGACTGCTATGTGGCCTTCGCCCAGTATGAGAAGGCGCTGGCGTTCTCCAAGGCAACCACCGGTGCGGAGGAGCCCTTGGTTCTGATACGTCAGATGGAATACATCAATGAACCCGAAGAGGGCGTGTATGAAGCTGCGGCAGGTGAACGGCTGACGGAGTGGCAGGTAGAGTGGCTGGAGGGATCCAAGAGGCAGGCCGACTCGATCGAGAAATTCCTGCGGGAGCACCGTAGGTAAGCACGTGCCCCGTCAGAGAGTTTGATCCGCATCACGGATTCAGCGGCATACGGTAGTAAACCACCCGCTCTGTTTCCTCGAATCCCAGGGCCTCGTGCATGAGATGGCTGGGGGTATTCTCCAGGAGGGCGTCTGAGGCCAGCTCGTGGCAGCCCAAGGACCGGCCCCATTCCATGACGGCGGTGATGAGCAGACGGGCCACGCCGTGGCGGCGGGAGAGCGGATGCACATAGAGCCCCTCAAGAAACGCCACCGGAGAGCTGGAGGTGCCGTTTACATAGCCGTGGCGCAGGGAGGCTTCCGCCAGCCCAACGGGATTGCCAGCGGCGTCGAATGCCAGCAGATCGTGATGGTGTGTCGGGTCGGCGAGCTGATCCTCCATTTCCACGAGATGTTCTTCGGCGGAAGATTCAGGCCAGAGGGCGAGCCGGAAGTCCAGCCAGCCCGGATCGCTGGTGGTGGTGCATAGTCGCAAGGTGAAGTTCATCGGCGGAGCAAGGGGATGGGGGCGCGTTGACAATGCCTGGACGACAGAAAAAAGCGTGAACCGGAGGTCCGGTTCACGCTGAAGTTAATCGCTTGAAGATCGGGACTACTCGACGAGGCCGGCGAGGTTTTCTTTGCACCACTGACCGTTCTGGCGGGTCACGCCGTCTGGATCGCCGATGGCTTCATGGCACTCATCTTCGCAGATGATCCAGCCTTCGAACTTACGGACCACGAGCCATTCCGTGATCTTGTGGAAGTCGAGCTTGCCTGTGCCCATCTTGGCCCAGGGCTCAGGACCGTTGCCGGAGAAGTCCTTGTAGTGGATGTGATCCACGAGATGGCTCCACTTGTCCAGCGTGGCGATGACGTCCATGCCACCGCGGGCGATGTGACCCACGTCCGGTGTCCAGCCCGTGACGGTCGGGTCCAGGCTGTTGATGATGACGTCATAGTCTTCCTGCGTGCGCACCACGGAGGATGGCGGGCTGTTCGGGTGGAAGGAGCAGGAAATGCCCTGCTCGACCGCGCGACGGCTCACGGCGTTGACATTCTTCACAAGGTTCAGACGACGCTCGTGGATGTTTTTGCGATTCGTCGGGAGGGGTACCGTGCAGAGCTTGGCACCGGGGAAGTTCTTGAGGATGGCGAAGGTGTCGTCCGCCTGCTTGCGCTCGTCGGCGGTTTCCGTGGCCTCATTCCAGCCGCAAACGAGGGCGATACCGGCCAGCTCGACGTTGTTCTTTTCCAGATGTTCTTTGAGCTTGGAGGGGTCGGCCAGGTCGCCCATCCAGAAGTGCATGGGCTCGATGCCGGCAAATCCGCTCTCACCCGCCACCTTGATCATGTGGTCGAGCTTGTTGTTGTAGGCTTGTCCGGAGCCTTGCATGAACCAGGTGTAGACTTCGGAGCCGAACTTGATTTTGGCCATAAGGTCGCGTGCTGTTTGGTTAGGATGTTGGTGGCTGAGAACGGTGAAAAAATTCCGCAGCGGAGAGCCTCTTGGCTAGCGGAATCCGGGGGCGAAGTCCAGCGGGAACTTGCCGGGTGTTTCAGTACGCAGCAGGCGGGTTGGGATCATTCAGCCGCTTTCTCAAAAAACAGGGTCAACTCGTGCCGGTTGTAGGTCAGGTGGGTCTGGGAGAAGAGCTTGAGGCCGGAGGCATCCGCCTTGGCCACGATCTCATCCCGCAATTCAAGCGGAGCGCCCACGGTCTCGACTTTGGGCAGCTTGAGGGTGAAGACGATGATGCCCTTTCTGCGGAGTTGGCGGGAGAGCCGGATGACCTGGCGGATGGATTCGTCAGGCTCGCCATTCATGTCGTTGAGGATGGCATCGTAGCGATCCTCGCGGGCGGGGCGAAATTCGGCCACATCCATCTGGTGAAACACCAGCGCTGGATTCTGAAACAGACGCCGATCCAGCGGGGAGCGGTCCAGTGCGGTCACGCGGAACTCACGCACCAGCAGCTCCGACGTCATCCCACCAGGGCAGGCCCCGAGTTCCAGCCAGTGGCTGCCGGGAGTGAGCGCGGGGCGGTACAGCTTCAGGTAGTGCAAGGCCTCGGCAATCTTGGCGCCTGCCCGGCTGATGGTATCGGGGGTGTCCTTGGCGACATAGAGGCTGCCGCCTGCGTAGAAGCCGTTCGCAGACTGCGGTGTGGAGAGGCCGCAGAAGAGACCTTCCTTGCCCACAAGACAGAAGAGCGTGGGTGACTGGCTGTCCTGGTCCTCCACGCCTTTGGCCTTCATGGGCGGGAAAAGCTGCAGGGCGCGGCCACGGAGGTTCGAGGCCAAACTCTTGTAGTAGGGATCGGGTGAGCCGGGATTGAGTTGACCGATGAGCAACTGCTGGGGCGTGCGGGCTCCGAATTTCTTGATGAGGGTCTGGGCTGCCTTTTCCACGAACCCTTCCATCTTGGCAGGGTGGCAGGGCCAGGAGTGCTCCAGGGGGATGTTCCACCGGGCGAGCACGGCTGCGGGACTCTGCCGGATGGCCTCAGGTGTGGCGGTCTTGATGGAGTAGAAGTCCGCTCCCAGACGGGTATGAGTGCTGGCTCCAAAGCGGGCCAGCACCTGCTCAGCCACCGGTGCAAACACTTCCGAAATGCGCACCAGCCACGGTTGCGGGGTGGGAGCAGGGGCAGAAACGGGGGCGGCAGCGGGATCAGCAGAGGACATGGGCAGGGGTGACGATGCCGATGGGTGGGGGTGCGGTCAATGCCAAACGGGCGGGTCGTGAGGCTGGGCACAATGTCTAACTTAAATCAGCCCCCGTACTGGGTCCGGCACGATTGACCAAAAACGTGAAATCCAATTCGACACCGGTGGCCCCTCTGGGTAGCATGCCGGGCAATCCCGCCATCTCCCGCCCATGTTGCGATGCTTAGCCCTTGCGGTACTCCTGGCTCTGCCAATCTCTTTGGGAAGTTGTGCCTCCTCCGGTCAGTCCCGGGAACTCTCCAACCAGGAGGCGCAGACCTTCCTCAAGCACGTGCAGATCTGGGTGATGTCTCCCAAGAAGGGGCGGGCCTCCATTCTCCGGCCGCCTGCAGGCGCGGAAGTGGATGCCTCACTGGCGGTGCCGATCAGCAGTGACGGGTATCTGCTGGCGACGGCCCATGGGATTCCGGCCCACGGCGTGGTGCTGACCCTGCGCGATGGGGAAAACCGGCCCGTGTACATTTCTCTGCTGGATGGCAAGGGGCCGGCCGAGTTTCAGGTGGTGATCCCGGGGAGTGACGGGGAGGGGGCTGCGGCGTCAACCCGTACGGTGGCGGTGAAGCTCAAGGAACAGCGCCTGCGGGTGGTGAAGCGCTTCTACGCCAGCGACCTCGTCCTGTTGAAGGCTCCTTTCAGAACCCCGTCGTATGTGAAGGTTCTTTCATCGGTCCCAGTGCCCAATGAGCCCGTGTACTTTCCCTCGAACCCGGTGCTTGGCGAGGCCAATGCACTGGTGCTTTGTCCCCTGGACCGCGTGGCCATCACGGGTATCAGTTCCTGGTTCATAGCGGTGGAGCATGCGGCCCGGCAAGGCTACAGCGGCACGCCGATGATGAATCAGGACGGCGAGTTGATCGCGCTGGGAGTGAAGAGCTCACTCTCCAGCAAGCATCCTGTGCTGTGGGGATCAGGTCTTTCGAAAGAGACCTTGGATGAAGCGATGGCGATCGACAGACGTCATTCGCGCGGTTGAGGGTGGGAACCTCGTTGGTTAGAGGTCTCTCCTCTCTGAAAAACAAAAAAGCACGCCAAGGGCGAAGGCCCTGGCGTGCGAAGATGGTGACCCGTGCTTTGGAGGTTACTCGCGGGACCAAGCCAGCAACTCCAGCGCGGCTTTTTTGATCTCGACCTGCTTGTTGGAATCCAGATCCGCCAGCAGAGGAAGCTGGGGGCCGGTGGCGGCGATGCCCGCGAGATCCACGGCGTGATGAAGCACCTGGATGGGGTTGTAGCCATTGCGCAGGTCTTCCAGCGCGAGGAATCCCTTACGAAGGGTTTCCGCCTTCTCAATGTCGCCCGCCTTCAGGGCCTCCAGCATCTGCTGGGAGCGGTTCGGGGCCACGCAGACGCAGCCAGCGGTGTAGGCGTGCACGCCGAACTTGGTCCAGTGAATGATGGCGGGCTGCTCGCCGATGCCGCTCACCAGGAGTTCGCGGGGCACCTCATTGGAGATTGCCTCAAGGAGGGGATCGACGGCGGGGTTCTCGCGCACCACAGCGTACTTGATCCAAGAGATCGCTCCGGCTTCCACGAGCGACTTCACCACATCCACGGTGACGTAGCCTTCATCCTTCACGTAGAGCACGGCCGCGCGGCCAAATTTTTCCACGAACTGCAGGACAGCTGCACGTACTCCGTCCGGTTTGGAGACGGCCGTGGTAGGAAGGATCATCGCGGTGGGGAACTGCTTGCGCGCCAGGATGGCGGCCTGATCCATCATGGTGCCGAAGTAGGGCCCGACAGCGGGGATGATGAGAGAGTTGGCTCCGGCAACCTCGGCCAGTTGGTCGAGCACTTCTTCGTATTCGCCCAGTGAGATGTTGTAGAAGTTGGCATTGCCGCCATACAGGAAGATGTCCACGCCGCCGTTCTCAATGTGGCGAATGAGTTTGGTGTTCTCGGCTGCGCTCACCTTGAAGTTGGCGTCCCGACAGAGCGGGGGCACGGAGATGACGGAGCGCTGAAGGTCAGAAGGCGTGAACGTGGTTTGCATGGGAAAGGGAGATGGGAGCTAGGTTGGAGAAGATTTAGGTGGGGCGCAATGGGCAAAAAGAGGCCGGTCAGTGAATGCGGGGTTCCGGAGTCGGGGTGCCGGTGTGATGAAGGAAACGGAAGTCGCAGCCTTCGTTGGCCTGCGTCACCTCATTGAGAAAGAGGTGCAGGTAGCCGCGATCGACCTTGCGCTTGGGTGCCTGCCACTCCGCGCGGCGGGCGGCCAGTTCCTCATCGCTCACGCCCAGGGTGAGCGTGCGCTCGGGCACGTTCAGGGAGATGATGTCCCCATCCCGCACGAAGGCCAGCGGACCGCCCACGGCGCTCTCTGGAGCCACATGGAGGATGCAGGCGCCGTAGCTGGTGCCGCTCATGCGGGCATCGCTAAGTCGCAGCACATCGCGTACACCTGCCTCGAGCAGTTTCTTTGGAAGGGGAAGCATGCCCCACTCCGGCATGCCGGGTGCGCCGACAGGGCCGGCGCTCTGGAGCACCATCACGGAATCAGCCGTGATGGGCAGATCGGGATCGTCCAACCGAGCGGCGAGATCTTCATAGTCCTTAAACACGACCGCCGGTCCGGAGTGTGTCCAGAAACGCTGCTCCATGGCGCTGTGTTTGATCACGGCACCATCAGGGCAGAGGTTCCCGGTAAGCACGGCGGTGCCGCCCTCGGGAGAAAGGGCTTGTTCACGGGGCCGGATGACTTCGGTGTTGTGGATCACGGCGTCGGCCACGTTTTCGCCCAGTGTCTTGCCGTTTACCGTAAGGCACTCGGTATGCAGGAGGTCGGTGAGTTGGTTCAGCAGGGCGGGCAGGCCGCCAGCGAAGTAAAAGTCCTCCATGAGGAAGCGGCCTGCAGGGCGCAGGTCTGCCAGACGCGGGGTGATGCGGGAGACGGCATCGAAGTCGCTAAGGGGAAGCTTGATGCCAGCGCGGCCGGCCATGGCAATGAGGTGCACGATGGCATTGGTGCTGCCACCGACGGCCATATCCGCCACGATGGCATTGTGGAAGGCCTCCTTGTTGAGGAACTTGGCGGGGTTGAGGTCATTCCAGGCGTTCTCCACGATCTGGCGTCCGGAGGCTGCCGCCATCCGCCAGTGGCGGGCATCGCTGGCGGGGATGCTGGAGGCTCCTGGCAGGGAGAGTCCGAGCGTCTCGGTGATGGCCGTCATGGTGGCGGCGGTGCCCATGGTCATGCAGTGGCCGTGGGAACGGGCGATGCCGTCTTCGATCTCGCACCAGTCGTCCTGAGTGATGTTGCCCGCGCGGAGTTCGGCCCAGTATTTCCAGGCGTCGGTGCCGCTGCCCAGTGTCTGGTCGCGCCATTGGCCGCGCAGCATGGGGCCACCTGGCACGAAAATAAAGGGCATGTCGGCGCTGAGCGCTCCCATGATGAGGGCGGGTGTCGTCTTGTCACAGGCACCCAGGAGCACGGCTCCGTCCACCGGATGGCAGCGCAGCACCTCCTCAGCCTCCATCGCCAGGAGGTTGCGATAGAGCATGGTGGTGGGCTTCATGAAGTTCTCGCTGAGCGAGAGCACGGGAATTTCGATCGGCATGCCGCCAGCCTGGAGAACGCCCTTCTTCACGTTCTCTGCCAGCACCTTGAAGTGCAGGTGGCAGGGGTTGATCTCCGACCAGGTATTGAGAATGGCGATCACCGGCTTGCCCTGCCAGTCCTCTGGGCCCAGACCCAACTGGCGCGCCCGGGAGCGGTGGCCAAAGGAGCGGAGATCATTGGGGCCAAACCAACGGTAGGAGCGGAGTTCTTCAGGAGAGCGGCGGGTGGGCATGGGAGGTGGAGAATGGCGGGAACGGCGGGCGAGTCAAACGCGAGTCAAACGATCGGGAAAACCAAACGCTGGCAGTCGCTTCAAGCTTGCCACGATCATTGCTCTGCATGTAAACAGGGCCGCATGGTACTGGAGTCAAAATCATGTGTGGTCACGGGAGCGGCGCGGGGCATCGGTCTGGCGCTCTGCAAGGCGCTGGTGGAAAAAGGCGCTCAAGTGGTGATGGCGGATGTGGATCCCGCCGCGCTGGAGCTGGCCGCAGCCAATCTGGGGGCAGCGGTGCTTCCCGTGGTGTGTGATGTGACCCGGGCGGAGTCCGTGGCGGAGGCTGGGAGAAGGGCTCATGAGGCGTACGGTGCAGTGGATGTGTGGATCAACAATGCCGGCCTGGCCCGGCACCGGTGGATCACTGACTACACTGAGGCCGATATCGATCTCATGCTGGATGTGAACTTGAAGGGGACCATTCTGGGCTCCCAGGAGGCTCTGCGCCGCATGATCCCGGAGCGCCGGGGGCATATCGTGAACATCATCTCGACTGCCAGCTTGCGCGGCATCCCCTCAGAGACCGTGTACTGCGCCGCCAAGTGGGGCGTGCGCGGGTTTACTCAAGGCTTACAGGAGGAGGCCGGTGCTCATGGAATCCGGGTGACGGCCCTGCTGCCCGGCGGTGTGGACACCGCTTTTTGGGATGGGGCCTCCAACCGCAAGGCACCCGTGGAAAAGTTCCTAAGCCCCGCCCAGGTGGCAGATGCGACCCTCAAATTGCTGGAGATGGACGACTGGTGTGTGCCGCGGGAACTGGTGCTGCGGGCGATTGCAGATTCGGACTTCTCGGTTCAGCCGTAGAGCAGCCCGTTACACGGGAGAGAGAGTCGTCACAGGCTTCCGCCTGTTCAGTCGAGATGTCCATGTCTGTTGCCGCCTGCCGGCGTAGTCCGGTTGTCCCAACCGGCCCCCACTCCCATTGCAGACCGGTTCTAGGTTCGTACATCGATATGTAATCAAACGTCGCGCTCCTGGTTGCGTTCGTACTTTTGAGACGGTTCGAGGTGTTCAACTGCACCCAGCATGCAACAATAAGAGTCTAGAACCCTGGCGTGAGGTAATATCTGACCCTTTCGCCTGTAGATCCTGATCATTGAGCCGCACGAGGGCGAATATTCCTAATAAAGTAGGGAACCTCTGCTAGGGAGACGCCCGACTCGCATGACCGCCTCCTCCCCATTTCGCACCGTGGAGCTCTCAGACCCAGCCTTTACCGGCCCGGGGCTGCGCTTCGCCACCGTGAAAAGCAAGGCGCTGAAACGACGTGCGGACGTGGCCCTCTTTACCCCGCAGGGGTATGCACCCAAGAGCCTCCCGCTCGTGATTCTCCTGCATGGCGTCTATGGCAGTCATTGGGCCTGGGCTCTGAAGGGAGGGGCCCACCGGATGCTTCAGCGGCTGGTGAGCCGGGATGAGGTGCCGCCCATGATGCTCGCCATGCCCTCTGACGGTCTGTGGGGGGATGGCTCTGGCTACCTCACGCACCAGGAGGCGGACTATGCTTCATGGATCGTGGATGAGGTGCCTGAGGTGGCCGCCCTGGTGGCACCGCAAGTGGAAGGGGCTCCCCAGTTCATTGCGGGGCTCTCCATGGGGGGCTATGGCGCGATGCGGCTGGGAGCCCTGCATTCCCGAAGGTTCCGGGGAATAAGCGCTCACAGCAGCATCACCGACTACCAGCAAAAGCAGGTGTTTGTGGAGGAGCCGCTGGATGATTTCAAGTTGAAGCCGGGTGAGGTGACCTGTGTGGCCGAAGCGATCCGGATGAACCGCGTGCACCTGCCTCCGTTGCGCTTTGACTGCGGTACAGACGACCCCTTGATCGAGCACAACCGGAAACTCCATCAGACTTTGCGAGACGAGGGCATCGCGCATCACTATCAGGAGTACCCTGGCGGGCACACCTGGAGGTACTGGAGCACACACCTGGCAGAGACCCTGCGTTTCTTTGGCGGCCTGGCGAAATGAAAGAGCTCAAGTGACTCCTAGACCCCAACGTCACGAGAGGCGTTGCGGATCTCCTCCGGAGTGCTTTCTGGGCGGTTGAGCACCTGAATCAGGCTCCGCACCTCGGTGCTGCCGATCCCGGGTTCCTGGAAGAGGGGGTGCTGCAGGAGGTCGGTGATGGGGGGGCGCATCTGGGGATCGGGATGGAGCATCTGGTTGATGAGCCGGTCCAAGGTGCCGACACCGCGACCGAGAAGATTGCCGGAGCCATCGGTTCCCAGCGGGCGGGCGGTATGGTCAGGATCGGTGCCGAACTGCAAAACCGCGTCGTAAACCTGCTGCAGGTACCTGGGGTCCTCTTTGTCCAGGGTGGCAAAGAGGTGCTGGTTCCCGTGAAAGAGCTGGAAGGCGGTGATGCCCAAGGCCCAGGTGTCCGACTTGCCAGTCACCACGAAACCTTCCTCCTCACCGGGCAATGGGGCACCGGACTCAATGGCGCGAGAGGACGTAAGGACCTCCGGTGCGAGGTGCAGGGTGTTGTCGATGGGTTTCTCCTGGAACGTCTGACTGGTGCCCTGGAGGGAGAATCCGAAGTCGGCCACCTTGGCGCGGCCATCTTCGCCGACGAGGAAGTTCTCCGGCTTGATGTCGAGGTGGAGCATGCCCCGGGTCTCCTGGACGTGTTGCATGCCTTCCAGCATATCGCGCAGCAGTGTCAGCCGGGCCAGGTTTGCTGACTCCGGGGTGATGTCGCCGCGCCGCTCCGCATCAGAGATGCGGTCGCCTACCCTGGCGACATCGCCGCCAGGGGCCAGCTCCATGGCCAGAAAGACGAGGCCGTTGGGCGAGAGGAAGGCCCCTTTGTATCCCACAATGTTGGGATGGCCTTCGCCGTGGGCGAGGTGGTGGCTGCGCGCTTCCCGGGCCGAGATCTCAAAGAAGGGCTGGGCGGTCTCCTCATCCAGCATCGGCATGTTGGCAATGGTGGGGTACTTCAGCACGATGCGTTCGGTCTTCTCCACCTCTTTTCCGTCGACCACTTCCGTCCAACGGGCTTCGTAGAGATCGACGATGCCCAATCCGCCCTGGTTCAAGTAGTCAACACGATGGTAGGTGCGGCCATTGAGCACGCAGGTCTCCGCATCCACCATGTGATTGGAGAGCTGGCTCACCGCGGTGATGTAGGCCTTGTTGATGAAAAGACGTACACCGTACGGGGCGGTGTCAAAGGAGTTCCCCAGGGCATTCTGCTCAATACCAAGGGTGGCGGCGAGCGCGCGATGCAGATCTTCTTTGAAGGCGGGTCCTTTGGAGGTGATGAAGCCCAGTTGCTGGTCCTCCGTGAGCTGACGGAGGTCCCGGGCCATGAGTTCACCCAACGTTTTGGAGAGGTGCTCAACGGCGTCGTCGTCCCGGTTGGCAACGGCTTCCTGGAGGAGTCGGCCCAGGCTCTGGAAGGTGTCTGACTGGAGGGTCTCCTGGGAGACATGGCGGAAGCTGGGATCTTCCAACGGGGGCGGAGCATCCTGGCCCAGCTGCACCTCGGTGTGGGGTGTTACTTGATGCGACTGTTTGCGAAAGGTCTCCACTGCAGAGGCGAGTCCGGTGCGTTCGTCTGTGGGGACCTGTTTTAGGCGGTCACGGGAGAAGGTTTCGATCTCCCGGTTGACCTCGCCTTGGGCGACCATGCGATTGGGATCTTCGCCGAGTTTGGCAAAGTAGATCTCCTGCTTGGCCCGGGCAAACTCATCGCCCCGGTCCACAGGGGTGGGGCGCAGTTGAGTGCGGCCTTCCTGGAGTTGCTTGTCGAGAGGTTGATAATTCTCCAACGGCACGAGCTGACAATGAGCCTCGGCCAGACGAAGGTTCAGCGTGTTGTCCGTGCCTTCGGGATTGGCCCCTTCCAGGTGCAGTTTCAAGGAGCGGAGAGTTTCCACCCGGGTCTCCACCGGAGCCCCTTCCTGCTCCTGCTCTTGCAACAACGCGGCAAGCCGGTCGGCCTCTTCAAGGTGCTTGCAGGGCAGGGTCTGGATCTCACTTTCCACGAACCGGATCATCTCGATGACGGGGCTGGCATCACCGTGGCCGTCCTCGCCGCGATGCCGCTGGATGATCTCGAGCTTGGCCTTGAGTTGATTGAGCACAGGGAGAAGCTCTGCGTCTGGAGCGCCCTGGGACTTGAGCTGGTGGTACTGTTCCCCCAGGCGGATGGCGGCCTTGTGGTTGCTGCCAACTGTGGGATCGGGAGCCAGGTGGTTGTTGATCCGGTGAGCGAGGCGCAGCACTCCGTCCTTGAGATTCGCGTAGCGGGACGCCCTGCCAATGGCGGTCTTGATACCGCCGCGGCTCAGCAAATTCTCCGTGGAGACGCGGTCTCCGCCCAAGCGGTTGTTAATGCTGTCCACCACGGTCTGCTGAGAGGCCCGGGCCGTCCCATTGGGGCTGATCTTGATGCCGCCCTGCAGATCCTGCTGAGGGGCGTGACCAGGATTGAGATGCTGCTGCGACTGGGTGCGGGTGACGTTCATGGTCGTGCTGCTCGTTTCGGGTACTCAGCCCAATTCGCCAAGGCGATTACGTCCATGACCTCTATTTTTCAGGTTTATGTGTCTCGGGTCTCGTGATGAAGGAGACGCACCACGTCTAGGGTTGAAGGGTGGTGGAGCTGAGAATGGCCTTCGTGAGCTCTGCCACTGTCGTTTCCCAGAATGCTGTGCCTTCTGGAGACAGGAGTGGGGTGTCCAGCGTTTCACCGCTCGAGGCAAACACAAACTGCTCCAGCATCCCTTCGATGGAATTCTGGTCGACCTGTCCCTTGGACAACCCCGCAAAGTTGGCGTGCCCCTGAAGCGTGCGGACAAAATTATCCGGGCCTCCCGGATCCTTTTCGTGAGATTGCAGCCTCTGGCAGGCTTTACAAAAATTCTGCAGCAGGCGAATGCGGTGGTAGGAGTGTTTCGTGGAGATGTGAACTGCGTGATCAAACCACGAATTCAGCTTCTCTCCGTAATTGATGCGTCCGCGGAAGACCAGCGACTCCAAGGACACTCCTTCGGGATCAGGCGATTGCATGTGCGATGACACGCACCAGAACCGGAGGGACAGCAGCCGCGACCACCAGGTGGTGGAACGTGAACCCACTTTCAGGTAGCCTTCCGCAATATCCAGTTGGGAGACCGCATCATTGATCTTGGCCACATGCAGGGCATAGGCCGTCATCTTGTTGTCTACAGGGTCCTTTGAAAGGGTGCCGCCCAATTGCGGCAGGTGCCCGCCAACCATGCCAAGGCGGCCCCGCAGGTGTTCGTTGAAGTAAGCCGCATAATAGCGTGCTTGCACGAGGTCCAATTCAGCCCTTCTCAGGTGCACCACCGCATTCATCGCCGACACCTCCTGGGCAGGGGCTTGTTTTAGAAAAAACGTTGCTTCAGTCAGCCGCCGCTGGGCTTCCGAAAACCGGCCCAGATGCCCAAGGGCCAAGGCGTAGTTGACGTGAAACTCAAAGCGAAGTGCCAGCTCCCCCCGGAGGCTGCCGACGGGCATGTGCGCGAGCAAGTCGATGACAAGGTTGCAACAAACCGTGGTGGCAAGCCAATGATGGAGAAACTCTGGCGGTGCAGTTCCGTGGGGATTCCGGTCCTCAATCCGTTGTTTGAGTTTGGCCACACGAATGTTCCAGACAACCAGCGGGAGCATGGTTTCCCGGACGAAATCGAGGAATCCACTCTGGGACAGTCTAAGAGTGCTCAGGAAGGTCTCGCGCATGGCGAAAAACACCTTCCGACGCTCGGACGGGTCTGTCGCCAGGTGGCCGGCGGTGCCCAGCCCGAGAAGATTGATGGCAGATTCACTCAATTGACTTTCACCGCTCTTGGTTTTGTCGTCACGATGTGTCGAAAGATACCCCTCGATGGAGGAACGGAGGACAGCTGCGGTCAAGGAAGGTTTGCCGTGGATCCGGTAGTCCTCCGCATGCCAGGGATCAACACGTAGGAGGCGGTCCCCTGACGCCGGGTATCCACTGGAGACGACGTCATGACGGCCACCGTCACCGGGCAGATAGCCCATTTCCCCACTCTCGATGCGCAGGCGGAGCTGAATGCGGTGTCCTGCATCAAGGAGCTCCAGAACGAGGGGGCTGAAGGTCGTCTGCAGGTCATTCAACAAGCTCAACTCTTCACCGGTAAGCGGATACATCTTGGGACCAAAAACCAGAGGAGCAAGCCAACCAGTCGTCTTTTGGGACCAGTCCGGGCCCAGGTTCACGGCGTCGAGAAGATTCTCGCGGGCAAACATGCCGATGATGGCGTCCGTTTGGGTCCAATACGCGAGGGCCTTCCATGCAACCATCATGGTCTTCACTGCCTTGAGAAGAGAGATGCGAAGCAGGTCAGTTCGATAGAGCAGGAGTTCCCTGCGATAGGCAGGATCGTTCACCCCACCGCGTTGAGCACGGAATTGTTCCAGATGAGTGTTGGTGGCATCTCGCAGATGCCTGATGGCGCAGAAGCGGTGGTAGAGCGACTCGATGACCGTCGAAACGTGTTCGCTTGAGTAGAATGCGTGCAGGAACCATTCTCCAATCCAGTAGTGGATGGAGCTTCTGTAGCACCGCATCTGCACCTGATCCTCGTCTTGCTCGACACCCAGCAAGTCGATCAGGGGTTGTCGCACGTCGGCGTACATCCACAGGTAACCACCCGTCTTCCGGTGCATGACCCCGCCATTCACGAGCTGGTCAGTCCACTGTTCTGTGGTGGCGTAGCGCTTCTCATCATTGTCACTGAATGCCGTGTTGAACATGTCGGGACAAAGAACCGCTGCGTGAGAAATGCGCGATGCCGGATGACGCGATTGGCGAAACAGGCAGAGGCTGTAAAGGAACCGGAGTCGTTCGGTTGGCTGGTCTCCCTTGAGGAACTCCTGGATCTTGTGGAAACGGCTGGGCGCTTTCAGAGCGCTGCCATGCCAGCTGTCATCGGTCAGCTTCCCTTTGTGATCAGCACCAATCACGAAAAACCGGTTCTCCAGTTTGTTACCCCGGATGTTCGAGTCCCAGTTGGTCCATCTGGCAGTCTCCAAGGATGCCAGGTCACCACCTTTGGCTTCGACACTCTTCCGCACAAAGTTTTGTCGTAGCTGAAACTTCCTGTGCCTCGCCTGGGTGTATGGCAAGACAACCACAGAGACCTTGCATTGCAAAAGCGCGGTAATGAAATGATTCAATGCGCGAAATTCCTCCGGGTTGGTCTCCGCCCAGGTAATGTTTTTCCAACCGGCACAGCTGCCGGGAGTGTTGCGATCATAGATGAAGATCACCCACTCCTGGCCCGAGGCATCAAAGTACTGGCTGAAGAGGTCTTTGATCCGGTTTGTCAGCATCGGCAGACTTTCGTCGGTCAGATCGCTTTCATTGATGGTCAAGTTTGCATGCGTTGCGTCAAAGCGCCCCAGTCTTAACGCCATGAGGGACAGGCATTCCGTGGCCAGTGCAGATGGGGTTGCAAAATCTTCCGACTCAAGCCACAGACATTCCCGGTACTGTCGCTGCAGCGTCTCATAGAGCCGCTGCATGATGGGGGACACTCCAGAAAAGGTATCAATAACCAATGCCTGCCCGCACCAATCCTTGGCTGGCATCTTGGAGGCAGGGGTGTTGCCCGGAACCGCAGTCCAACGAGCCCACTGCAGCTCGGTTCCTGCGACGTCCATTGCGCCGGGGAAACTGTAGAAGGTGAGGTCTTTAAAGTGCCGAAGGTTTTTCTGGGCCTGCCAGTTTTGGGCAAAGTCAATTTCCGCCGGTTTAAGAAGCTCGGCCAGTTTCTTGACGCAGTCATCGATCTTCAGGTTCTTCAATTGGTTTTGAGCCGCATCCGAGTCGAGATCCTTGTGCCAGGCCGGAATGTGTTGCAGGAACTGGTAGGTGTATCCGGAAGGTGGAAGACGGTGGCTGACATGCTGATAGAGCTCATAAAGAAGCAAGTCCGTGTGTCTGGATTCAACGACATGCACCCGGCCGTTTCCAAGATGATCCCGAAGTTTTTGCCGGCAGTCTTCCGGACGGGTATGCGCGATCCAGAAGATCTTGACCTGCGGACGCATTCGGAGCACGGCGTTGAAATACTGGTTCATTCTTTCATCTGATCCCGAGCAACCCAGCACCAGCAGGTGCTTCGGCAGGTGTTTCGGCTGACGTTGCAGCAGTTGTTGCAGCACGTGGTTTGGCAGATGTTCCCGCAACTGCTGCTTGAGCTGGTTCGGCAGGTGTTTCTGCAGATTGGGCTCCTCATCCTCGAACTGGAGATACTGTGCCATGGTTTTCTGATCCCTCAACGACGGGATGGTATCCAGGCTGAAGTCCGCACGGGTGTCATGTTGAGTGCCGTGAAGTTTGATCAAGGTGCGCTGCCCCAGGACGGTCATGGGATCTGGAAGATTGCCATCGAGCGTCAGAGAGATCGTGGCCAAGGGGTATTTGAGGTCTTCAAATGACTCCTCAATGAGTGTATCAAAGTTGGTGGTCAGGTAGGTTTCGATTCGTAATGGGCGGGACAGGTGCGCGAGCATGCGGTGGGTGAGGTTTGGCCGCCTGCCCTGCACAAGGTGAATGTTGAAGCTGTCAATGAGCCGTTGCTCGGTCTCCCCCCTCATTTCGAGATAGCCGCTGGGATGAAGGCGCAGGCGTGCCAGGAAGCCCAGGGCGGACCGCCAGTCACACAAGCTTCGCAGGCCGGATTCCAGAATCGTGCTCGCATCAGACAAGCTATGTCCCGGAACCATCCCGTGTAGCGTCAGGTTGCGGAGGGCCTCTTTGCCATGGGCAACGCCCCACGCCGACAAGATGCGGGCGTCCTGCAGCTTGAGTCCATCCAGTTTTGCGTCGGCATTCCCATTGGCAATCATGCCCACCCACCGGGGCAGCGCTTCGTTGAGATCCCCCAAAGAAAGCAACCGCGGCAGCAGAGGCCTCAGCAGCAGCTTCTCAAAGTGCTTGGGGTTGTTCAAATGATCCAGGCATTGTTCCACCAAGGACTGAAGTTCGAGCGCGGAAGGCTCGGGCAGGTCCCCATTCGATTCCAACTGGATCTTCCACTTGTTCAGTTCGATGCAGCATTTTCCGACGGGGTCTTTCCCGTCATCGATCTTGCCTGGAGCCACGATCCGAAGCAAAGCACACCGCAGGAACACGAGGGCGATCCATTGCACACAAACCTGCATTTGATCGTAGCGGGGAAAGTCAGGCCACCCATCACGGGAGAGATTCCGCTGGGGTCGCTTGTGCCCCTCGAAGAACATGTTCATCTGCTCTTTTTCAGTCATCACGCATCGGCAAAACACGTAGGGCAGATATTCATCAAACCGGCGACCGATCATGATACCAGAAGCGCGGGACACGCCGGCGCCGCAAAAAACAGCGAAGCCCTCGCCTTTGTCCAGAACGCCATCAATCTCCTTGATGAACTTGTTGATCTCAGATTCCTGGTTTGTTTCAGCGCTCATTGTGAAATGGGTGGACCTTGAACCGGTGGAAAATTTCAGCCGCAGTCGAAGTGTACTTGGATGCAGTGGAAAAACTTGCTCTTATTCTACAGGATGGGCAATCCACGTGCGCAAGCGTTTTTTTCCTTGTGAACACCTGAAGATTTAGTGTCGCGGTTGGTCCGTAATGTGCTTGCGCGCACTCGCTGGTGCCGCTGAGACGCGGCTGCGGGATTTCGCGGAGAATATCCGCAATCACCATGTCCTGGTGTCCTCGCCAGCGCGGCCGCGAGCTCCCGGTCCGTCCGTCGCCATGCCGGACAACGTGCAGGGCCAGCGTTAGCTTCTGGCTGTGGTGGCCCCCAGCACCTGTTTCAAAAACCGCCCTGTGGGGCTGGCGGGATTCACGGCCAGTTTTTCCGGGGTGCCTTCGGCCACGATCATGCCGCCTTCACTGCCGCCACCGGGGCCAAGGTCGATGACCCAGTCGGCACACTTGATGACGTCCAGATTGTGCTCGATAACGATGAGAGTATTGCCCGCGTCGCGGAGCTTGGTGAGTACTCCCAGCAGCGTCTGGATATCGGCAAAGTGCAGGCCTGTGGTGGGCTCGTCCAGCAGGTAGAGCGTGCGTCCGGTGGCTTTCTTGGCGAGTTCTGCGGCCAGTTTCACCCGCTGCGCCTCGCCGCCAGAGAGGGTGGCCCCGCTCTGGCCGAGCTTTACGTAACCCAGTCCGACTTGCTCTAGGGCATGCAGCTTGGGGAAGATGTTGGGCTGGCGGTCAAAGAAGCGGCAGGCCTCGGCCACGGTCATCTCCAGCACCTCAGAGATGCTGCGCCCCTTGTAGGTGATTTCCAGGGTCTCCGCATTGTAGCGGCGACCCTGGCACTGGTCACAGGTGACCTGCACATCGCTGAGGAAGTGCATGTCAATCGTGAGCACGCCATCGCCGCCGCACTTCTCACAACGGCCACCGGCGACGTTGAAGCTGAAGCGGCTGGAGTCATACCCGCGAACCCTGGCGGAGGGGAGCTGGGCGAAGAGATCGCGGATGGGCGTGAAGGCCCCGGCATAGGTGGCAGGGTTGGAGCGCGGACTGCGACCGATGGGGGACTGGTCGATGACCACCACCTTGTCCACGCCGTGCAGACCAGAGAGGTGATCATGCTCGCCGGGCTCGTCTTTGGCGCTGTAGAAATGGCGCATGAGGGCACGGCGCAGGATGGTATCCACCAGGGAGGACTTCCCGCTGCCGGAGGGGCCGGTCACGCAGACAAAGCTGCCGAGGGGGAAGGAGACGGTGACGTTCCGCAGATTATGCTCCCGGGCTCCGTGGACGGTGATGCAGTCCGGCTCGTCCCGATGGGAGGCGGAGTCGTCCACCAGGAGTTGTTTCTGGGATCCTCGCCACGGGATGCGAGTGCGGGGCACGGGAATGGAGATGCGGTGGTCCAGATAGGCCCCGGTGGTGGAGCGCTCATTCCGCATGACCTGGGCGGGCGTGCCCTCGGCGATGATGCGGCCTCCCAGGGGGCCGGCTCCGGGGCCAAGCTCGATGATCCAGTCCGCGGCCCGCATGGTGTCCTCATCATGCTCGACGACGAGCACAGAGTTGCCCAGATCTCGAAGACGCTTGAGTGTGCCGATGAGGCGCTCGTTGTCGGCCGGGTGGAGGCCGATGCTGGGCTCATCCAACACATAGAGGACGCCCGCGAGACCTGCCCCTATCTGAGTGGCCAGGCGGATGCGCTGGGCCTCCCCGCCGGAGAGGCTGCCGCTCTCCCGGTCCAGTGACAGGTAGCCCAGGCCAACTTGATCCAGGAAGTCGAGACGCTTCAGGATCTCCTTTTGAAGCTCCTCGCAATAGGTGCGTTGCAGATCTGTCAGGACCAGTTCCTTTACCCAGGGGATGGCATCGCGGATGGCCAGCCGGGTGATATCATGAATGTTGAGCTGGGGGCGGGGTGTCGTGGCTGCGGTGTCCAGTAGCACGGCCAGCACCTCTGGGCGCAGGCGACGTCCATGGCAGGTCTTGCAAGGCAGCGGGTTCATGAAACGAGCCAGCATGGCGCGCAGCTTGTCCGTCTTGGTCTCTGCGTACATGCGCTCTACCTGCGGCACCAGCCCTTCGAAGGGCTTGGCCAGGCTGCGTTTGTTGCCGTCCAGCTTCCAGCCGGTGGGCACGGCGATCTCGCCAGTACCCTGGAAGAGGGCTTCCTTGAAAGCAGCGGGCAGCTTCTTAAAAGGCGCGTTCATCTCCGCGCCAAAATGTCGGGCCAGACCCTCCACTGTGCGATCATGCAGGGCCTTCAGGCGCGGCTGGCGTGTCCACCACGTCTTCACGGCCCCTTCTGCCAGAGTCTTTGTGTCGTCAGGCACCAGCAGATGCGGATCCGCAGCCATGAGGGCGCCCACGCCTTCACAGGCGGGGCAGGCTCCCACGTGAGTGTTGAAGGAGAAATGCTTGGGCGTAAAGTCGTCTAGCACCAAGCCCGTTTCCGGGTTTGCATAGGCGGTGGTGAAGGTGCGCACCTCCTCGGCCTCGCCGGGGCCGGTGAGAAAGCGCACCTCCCGCGGATTCCATTTGAGCGCCGTCTCCAGCGCCTCCATGAGGCGGGTGCGTACACCCTCCCGGATGACGAGTCGATCCACCACGATCTCGATGGAGTGAGGCTCGGCGCGTGGAGTGCGCAATTTTTCGTCCAGCTCCAGGATCTCTCCATCCAGCCGTACCCGGACGAATCCCTGGCGCTGGAGTTTCTCAAACAGGCCTCGGAAGTCGCCCTTCTCGTGATCGACGGCCGGTGCCAGGACGATGGCCCGTGTTCCCTCGGGCAGAGCCAGGATCTCCTCAGCGATCTCGGCGGAGGTCATCTTCCGCAGGCGCACGCCCGTGGTGGGATCGTGCGGCTGCCCAGCCGCCGCGTAGAGCACGCGCAGGTAGTCGTAGATCTCGGTAACGGTCGCGATCGTCGAGCGCGGGTTGTGCGCCACGGTCCGCTGCTCGATGGCCACCGCGGGCGAGAGGCCGTCGATGAAGTCCACGTCCGGCTTGTCGAGCTGGTCCAGGAATTGCCGGGCGTAGGCGGAGAGGCTCTGCACGTAGCGGCGCTGGCCCTCGGCGTAGAGCGTATCAAACGCCAGGGAGGACTTGCCGGAACCGCTCACCCCGGTGAGCACCACGAGCTGGCCGCGGGGGATGTCCACGTCCACATTGCGCAGGTTGTGCTGCCGGGCACCCCGTACGCGGATGATGTTTTCTGCTACAGGGCGGGAATTCATGGGGCAGGGGATTGCCAACATCCACCGGAAGGGGGGCGGCATCAAGGCGCAGAGCCCGCCTGGGGGCCAAAAAGTTCTGAAATATCAGCGCAACCTTCTCAAACAGCGTGTGTTTACGATGTCCATGTCCACCCTGACCTTGCGAACCGTCCCAGCCTTACTAGCTTGGAACATGCCGGAATGGACTCCGACACCCGCAACATCTCAACCTGCCGTGGACACCTCCGCGGACGAGGAGAGCGTGCGGTTGATGCTCAGGGTCAAGGAAGGGGACATGCGGGCTTTTGAACAACTGGTGGAGATTCACCAGCGTGCCGTGATCGGCACCGTGGCCCGGATGCTGAACAACATGGATGATGCGCACGACATCGCGCAGCAGGTCTTTGTGCGCGTGTGGCGCTCCGCCTCCCGCTATGAGCCCAGCGCGAAGTTCACCACCTGGCTCTTCACCATCGCGCGGAATCTCGTCTTCAATGAGATGCGGCGTCGTGGGCGGAAGAAGGAAGTCTCCATGGAGGAGGATCAGGAGGAGCACCATCGGGAGCATGCCACCTCAGCCAGGCAGAATCCTGACAATGTCGTCGCCCAAGGGGAAATGGAGTCCGCGATCGACCGCGCCATCCAGAGCCTGCCGGAAAAGCAACGTCTGGCAGTGAGCCTGCGCAAGGATGCGGACATGCCCTACGAAGAGATTTGCGAGATTCTCGGCATGTCCCTCTCGGCCGTGAAGAGCCTGCTCTTCCGCGCCAGAAATGAGCTCAAGGAGAAGCTCTCAGCCTATCTGGACGAGGCCTGAGTCTCAGAAATCCTCTGTCTTCCGGTGTGACGTGACTGGATCGTGACACGCCGCAGGCTCTCAAGGAATAATTCCGTTGGCAACTTGTCCGTGCGTGTGGCACCTCAGAAGTGATGCCCACGTCCCCCCTGCCAAGCATCCCAGTGGCCTCTGAGGCTGCTGACGCCCAACCCAAGAAGCATCCGGCGCTGTCGGAGCAGATCGGGTCGGTGTTATCGTCGATGGGGGGGCGGCCGATCCGCCTGCGGGACATCATTGAGGTGCTGCATGGCGGCACCTATCTGATGCTGTTGATTCTGCTTTCACTGCCGTTCTGCATGCCCATCCCGCTGCTGGGGTTGTCCACGCCCTTCGGCGCGGTGATTGCCATTATTGGCCTGCGTCTGGCGCTGAGAAAGGAACCCTGGCTGCCGGACAGGGTGCTGAATGTGGAACTCTCCCCGAAGATGGCCGGACGGATCCTCGGGGCCAGTCAGAAAGCGGTGCGCGGGCTGGAGAAGATGCTCCGTGCCCGCTGGACGGTGCTGGTGGATCCACCCGTGTTTCAGCACCTGTACGGTGCCGTCATCTTCGCGTGCGGCTGCCTGCTCCTGTTGCCGCTGCCCATTCCCTTTAGCAATGTGCTCCCCGCCGTCCCTGTGATCCTGCTTTCCGGTGCTTTGCTGGAGCGCGATGGCAAGTTCGCTGTTGGTGGTCTCGCCATGTTTTTAATCAACCTCGCCTTCTTCGGTGCGATCTTCCTCGGCGGTGGTGTGGTGATCAGCTGGCTGGAGTCCTGGTTCAGCGGCATCTATGATCCCGAGGAACACCTGACGCCGGCGTTGGAAGAGATTCTGGAGTAGGGAGTTGCCCCCTAGAACCGGAGTTGCAGATCGACTGGTACGTCTCGAAACGCGCCAGCGTCTTGGACTACGGTGTGAATCAGTCCAAGGCAATGGGCGGGAGATGAGGCGTTCTCACCCCTGGCTCGCATGGATCCTCTGACGCCAAGGGCGTCACACATGCTAGCCCAGGGTAATGCGAGGAACGAGCCGCCACCCTGGGTACACGGGCGGGCGCACCAGAACTCCGAAGTGAGTTCTACAAATCGTGACCACGTCCCTGAGGTGTCCACTGGATGTAGGGAGGCCATCTCCAGGCGATCTGGACGGTTTGTAGAACTACCTTGGAGTTCCCGCGCTCTCACCTCGATACCCGGGGTGGCGATCGCTTCGCGGTCTGACCCCGGGCTTTTCTGTGTCACGCCGTTGGCGTGAAGCTTCGGCCATCAGCGGCAAGCGCCACCTGCCAAGGCGAGGAGCCGCCTTCTCGACCACCTACACCCCCACCCACGTCTGCTTCTCACTGCTTCGCAGGATGGCCTCGCAGAGCTTCACTTCATAGTGGCCATCATCGGCAGTGGCGTAGAGCACCGGCGTGGACTTGCCACTCGCGATGTGCTCGTACACGGCGCGATAGTGCATCTTGTGCCCATCCGGGAAGCCCTCGGCATGGCCGCCGGGGTTGTCGGTGAAGTTTGCGACGTCCTTGTCGAAGCCCGCGGTGTTGCGGGTGAGAACCTGGTTGGGCTGGTCGCGATACCCCGCCTGGATTTCGTTGGGTTGCTGGAACTCCCACTGCACGCTGCCCTTGGTGCCGTAGATGCCGACATAGAGGCTGCACTTCCACCCGGCGGCCACTTGGGAGATGGCACAGTTCGCGTGGGTGCCTGACACATGGCCGTGGTCGGCTTGTCCAAACTTCAAGAGCACGCTGCCGAAGTCCTCGGTGTCCACTTCATACGGGACCATGCTGGCGGGGTCTGACTGGGAGGTGAAGGTTTGCACCTCACCTGTCGGCCGGTAGCGGGTCTTGTGAAAGGTTTCCAGCGTGGCGAAGACAGACTTCGCCCGGGCTCCGAGGATAAAGGAAACTGCATCGATCCAGTGCGTGCCGATGTCGCCCACGGCCCGCAGTTTGCCGCCCTCGCTGGAGAGCACCCGCCAGTTGTAGTCGGTGTCCTTGAGCAGCCAGTCTTGGAAGAAGTGCCCCTGCACATGAATGATGCGGCCCAGCTCTCCGCGTTGTACCATGGCGCGCATCTGGAGAATGGCGGGGTAGAATCGGCAGAGATAGTTCACCGCAAAGACGCGATCACTGGCCGCGGCGGCTGCGACCACCTTGGCGGTCTCCTCGGTGGTCATGCCGAGGGGTTTCTCACACACCACATGCTTGCCCGCTGCGAGAGCGGCCAGGGATTGCTCAACATGCACGCGATTGGGCGAGGTGATGTGAACGACGTCCACATTGGGGGAGTTGATCAGGCTCTGGTAGTCGTAGTCGCCGTACACCTCAGGGGTGCCCCATTGCTCTGCCAGTGCTTGGGTGCCCTTGGTGGAGCCGCTGATGGCTGTGACCTGCACGCCCAGGCGTTTCAGAGCCTCGATATGAACGGGGGCGATGAAACCGGTGCCAATGATGCCGGCGCGAAGGTGGTGCAGAGGAAGGGGCATGGTGAAGGAGGAGCGAGAAAAGGGGAGGCAGGTGGAAAGTGAGGGGTGAAGAACGAGGATTCAATCGGATCCATCGATCCAGGGCAAGCTCCAAGCAATTTATGGCCGGGGTGAGGCCTCTGGGACGGGAAGAAACTGGACGGCATCCGCTACGACTACCTTGGTGGGATCGGTGCCTTCTGTGCTGATGCGCACGAAGCCGGACTTCCCGGCGGTGAATTCAAAGACTCCCAGGCTGCGGAAGACCCGGTCGTGGGCGGGCTCCTCCTGCTGATTGATGCGAATCACGGTGTCGCCTCCGGCATGGTGGATGGTCACCGGGGTATTGGTGGCCCGGCGAACATTGTAGCAGTGCGCGATCCGTACCTCATAGCGGCCTGCTTTGGGCAGGTCCGGAGTGAAGGTGACGGACTTGGTGCCTTTGCCCGCCTTCATGTCGTGCAAATAGCCCAGACCGACGTAGGGCGGGGTGTGGGTGGAGTACTGCCAGTCGCCAACCAGCTCGGCGGCGGTTTCATCCACCACGATGCCTGGGAGTTTGGCCGGTTCTGGCACGATGAATGGCACCAACTCCGGGCGGTCCACTTCGCCAGGGGCATGGATGTTGCTTAGTGCCATCGGGTGGGGCTTTAGCGCCGGGGTTGGCGGGTCGGCATGGCCCAGCCCAAGCAGGAGCAGGAAGGTGGCTCCCACCCTGAGGGTGAGGGACAATCGCCGGTTGGCGGCAGGAGGGCGGGGTGGACTCAGGTGGGGCACTCCAGCGATACGCCAATGTTGACGTGGGCTTGCAGAATTTGCATTGCAGGCAAGCCCGGGCAAAGCGATGAAAGAGGGGAATGTTCGGAAAAGGTGCTCCAGGAACAAAGCGCTTGTGTGCCCTCTATGCACTCAACGCGGCTGCCTTGGGGCTCTGGAGCGTGAACTTCCCCAGTGTGCTCAAGGCCCACGGACTGGAGAGCCTGGTGCCCTATACCTTTGCGTGCAACGCCACTGCGGCGCTGCTCTCGCCCTTGGCGGTCGGTGCCCTGGCGGATCAGCGGATGGCTCCGGAGCGGGTGCTGCGTCTCCTCGGCCTGGGCACCATGTTCTTCCTCGGGCTGCTCTTCTTTGGCATTCAGCAACATTGGGGACCGGGATGGGTGTGGGCGCTGGCGCAGATCCACGCTCTGTGGTCGGTGCCCACGTTTGGTCTCACCACCAGCTTGGTGATGTCCCGCCTGAGCAAGCCGAAGGAGCAGTTCGGCCCGGTACGAATCTGGGCCACGCTGGGCTGGATGGGGGCTTGTCTCATGGTGAGCTGGGTCTTGCACGCGGACACGTCTGTCACCTCGGGCTACGCCGCCTGTGTGGTCTGGGCCATCACCGTGGGCATGACCTTTGCCCTGCCGTACAAGGAGCGTCTCCATCTGCCGAAGCCCCGCCGCACGGTGAAGGAGATCATGGGGCTGGATGCGTTGCCGCTGTTGCGTCACCCAGACCACATCGTGGTGTTTGTCAGCGCCGGTCTGCTGAACATGGCACTTGCGGCCTTCTATCCTTTTACGGTGCTGCATCTGGCCGACCATGGCATCCAGCAGGTCACCGCCGCCATGAGCCTTGGGCAGGTCACTGAGATCATCGCCATGCTGGCGCTCTCCTCCATCATCACGCGGATCCGGCTTAAGTGGATCTTCCTCGCTGGCATCGCCTTTGGCGTGCTGCGCTATGCCTTGTTTGCTCTGGATAACGTCCCCGCGCTTCTCCTCGGCATCTTCCTCCACGGCTTCTGCTTCACCTTGTTTTTCGTGACCGCCCAGATCTACCTGGAGCAGCGCATCCCCGGTGAAATGCGCGCCCGCGCCCAGGCCCTGCTCACTCTCATGATGGGCGGCTTCGGCAATCTCTTTGGTTACCTCGGCACCGGGTGGTGGCGCAAATATTGTCAGTCCACTTCACCAGACGGTGCCCTCACCACCACAGCCTGGTCCACCTTCTGGATCGGCATGACCTTGCTCACGCTCGGTGTGTTTGTGTTCTTCGCCCTGGCGTATCAGGGGAGGAAGCGGGGAGTGGGGACGGACGAGGGTGAGTCCCACTATGGTGGGCATGAGAAAATGTGATGAGGGCTTCTCGGTCTCCCTAGAGGATGCAGGGTCGATCCACCCACCGTAAGGAGCGCTCGATAACAGGATGCAGGCTTACCGTCTGGATGGTTTGTGTTATCTCCTGTGAGAAGCTTTATTGAGAAACTTATTTATCACGCGGTTGGTGAAAAATGTGAGCCGCGTTTCATGAAATGATGGAAATACTATTGCAATTACATAGATGAATACTCTATCTTTAGGGAAATCCCCCAAATCATGTTGGCATTTCCTTACCTTAGGCGTGCTGTTTGTTTGCGCCGCCACGTCCTGATTTTATTTACTGGTGTCTCGCTGGTTGCGATGGCGGAGCCGTTGGCTATCGCTTCGGACAACTGGAATCCATCTGGGCAGGTGATCGGAGGAGGGTCTGCATCCGGACTCATCGATGCCGCGACTATTCCTGGCTCGCGAATCATCTCATCGTCTGCCACCGGTTTTGGAGTGACGAGTCCTCCTTCCGAGAGTCTCTATTTTGCTCACTTGGCTGGATCCTCTTCCACAGCCATCGCGTGGAAGACGCCTGACACATCTGGATCAGACCTTTCATCTGGTGCTCAGGCCGGGCTAATGTTGCGGGCGGGAACCGCGGCTTCCTCAGGGGCACCCTTTGTGTGGGCTGGCGTGCGACAAGGAGTCGCGGGAGTTCAACTGACGTGGAGACTTGTGCAAGATGGGCCTGTGAAGACAGTTGCTGGTGTTCTCTCCAGTACCGATTTTCCTGCGCGCAGTTGGCTGAAGCTAGAGCTGGTAGATGGGAGGGTTTTTCTCTCCTATAAGAAAGCCAGCGAGGCCGTAGAGGTTCCGTGGCATAAGCGACTTGCAGTGGAGTTTCCAGGCACAGGGAGTCTCAGTACTGGTCTGAGTTTGGTGAACAATGGTTCCGGTACCGCCACGCTTCAGGTTGCCAATCAAGACGTGCAGGTTGAGACAGCGAGATTTGGCAAACGTTGGAACCGTCTGATCGAGCCGCGTGGTGTCTTGGATTCGAGCGAGCCGGCGGATAGACTCAGTTACAAGGCCAGCAATTTTTTCTGGAACCCAATGTGGGGCACGCCAGATATTGTGGCGGAGAAGGTGGACGGCACTGGGGCAACTGCATACTCTGGGGGGGAGTATTGGAAGTGGACGCGCAATGCTTCTGATTGGGTATTGGATCCGAGCTTGGAAGATGGTGCCATCCTGACTTTCAATGACATCACCTTGAAGTCAGTGTCAGAGGAGGAGGTTGATCTTTACGCAAGATTCGGGGAAGTTGGGGCTGCAACTGCTAATCCCATGCTGCGTTATCTGTATTGGGATTGGGAGGTTCTGGCGAACGATGAACCCATCGCCGGGTTGCTGGGAGACGGGCTTTGGACCTATGTGAAATCGCTTCCCAAGGCAATCAATGGCAATTCGTTCTTCGAGATGGATCTAAGTTGGACCTTCAAAAAGGTTGGAGGCACGCTCAAGAACGAAGGAGCTCTGGATGGATTGCTCTTTGTTGGAAGCACCTACCATGCAGACGGAAACAATGACGGGGTGCCAGATGACTTTGGTGGAAATCTCGCTGGTTTGCTTGCTGCCAACGGAGACTTCGATGGAGATCGCCTTACCAATGTCGATGAATACACTCTTGGCTACAATCCTGGCATCAATGAATCTGGATATCCGGCGACGCTGACATTGGTGGCACCCACGCAGAACCCATGGCGTTTGGCAAAAGGACATTGGTCAAAACAACCAGCGCAGATTAAGGCAGTTTATCCCGGGACGACTCCTCCGATCCCTGTTCCCGGGTATGGCATTGAAATAGGTGCCTACGAAGAGAGAATTCGTTTTGCTGGCAATCCGAGTCTGGTCCCATCCTCTGGAAAACAGGTGGTGACCACGGGTCTGGATGGCGTGGCTAGTGTGTACCTGTGGCTCGAATCCAACTGTCCCGATTCAACATCTGGGCACGATGTGACGGCTCGGGGTTGGAACTACGACGGGCCCACCGGAGGCTATGCGAGTTTTGATGTCAAACCATACGACAACATCTCGCCGGGACCTCTTGATTTGCTGACCGCAAATCGAACGCTCACTCATGTAGGCGACGCTGGGGTGGAAAGTGCAGATCGGGTCGCAGTCTCAGCCGAGTGGATGACAAGTGGTGTTGTCGGCGCACCGGGGAGGGTTCTTCTTTCGAAGTGGGACGGCGTCCTTGGTCGATGGTTGCCACATCACTACCTGGAGCCGGTATCTGGGGCGTATTTGTTGGGGCTTGTCATGGATGGGGACTTGATGGTGCTGTCATCAAGCAACGGCTCTACGTTTACCTATCGACTATCAACTGATCGGCAGACTTGGACCTCGTGGGGAAGCGCCTTGACCTTTGCTGGCAACCTTGCGCTGCGCAACGGCCGTCTCGCTATCGGCAATCCGGATAACGCAGGGAGCGTCAAGGTCTACGAAAGAGGAACTTCGGCGTGGACATTGAAAACAACGTTGACGCCAACTTCTGGAGCGCACTCAGACAGGTTCGGAACGGCCGTGGCCTTCTCTGAGAGCGCCCAACGTCTCCTGGTCGGGGCACCCTCTGATGCATCGGGATGGGCGAATGGATACTACACGCCCTACGTGGGAATGACGCAGCAGATAGTGGAGCACTACGAATCCGTTTATGACTGGGTGATGGATGAATTTGGGAACATGAACTGGCAGCAGGTTGGTACTAACTATTGGACGGAAGTAGTGTTTGTATATGACCTGATTACACCGACTCCGCCAGCCGAGGCGTCGGTGTATATTTATGACCGTGGATCTGGTGGGGCATGGGTCGCATCGGGGCGAGTCTATTCTGCAACACGTGGATACATGGGTAGTAGCGGCAGTAGTGCACCTGCCTACATCACTGAACTTTTCGGTGCTTCGGTGGCTGCCAGTGGTGACTGGGTCCTTGTTGGGGCGCCTTACTATGAGAGTGGAGTCTACGTGCCATCAGGAGATCCATTGCCGCAAGGTGGTGTTTACGGGTTTAAGCACAATGGCACTCAGTGGAGCCAGACCGATGTTGAACTTCGCGCCAATCCGCTATTTGGCAGTCAAATGGTAACGGTGGATCAGCGGGCCTATGTAATCGCGAATCAGACAACCTATCCACCAGATCTGAACGGATTGCCTGCTTATGTTGCGGGACTGGAAATCTCCGCTTCTACTTTGGACTCAGGGACAGAGATTTCTGCATCCCCCGTCAATTATGCCAGTATCTCAATTTCACCCTCCGAACATGGGCTGGTGTTGCGTGACTCTGCGGGGGTCCATGAGTATGAGCTGTTGCCGACGCTTCCTTGGGATGCAACGGAGAACGCGCTCGCGGGCTGGCTGACGGTGAAGGACGGAGATCTGGCGAACGCCAATTCGACGTTCGAGGTTCTGGCCCTTTCGCTAGGTACCAGCGACCGTTGGTGGCTTGATATGACCACTCCGCAGTCCGGTGTGCCTACGAAGGATGCGGATCAGGTCTTGCCCAGGCCGGTGCGGGTGAAGGCCAATGCGGGCTTGGACGAGTTTGCGCCAGGAGCAGACTGGATCGAAGCTCGTGCTGAAGACTTGGCTGGGGACGTGTACGGTGAGCTGTTGGGTATTAGAATTCAGGGCGTCGTGCCTGGGGTGCCGGTCCTCGACAGTCTGAAGATACAATCTGGTCAAAAAGCATTGCTTGAGTGGAGTGCATCTACCGGAAACCCGTCGTCTTACATTATTGAGTCTGCTGATCAGTCAGCGGTCCAGGGTGCGATCGACAGCAATTGGGACAGCGAACAATTCGATACTTTGTTCACTGAGGTGGGCAGGACAGCTGGAAGCGCTTTGGATTGGATCTTCGGCTACGGTCCGCATTCGTCGAGCCCTAGCAACTGGCCAAAGTTTGCCTATCGGCTGAGGGCTCTGAACTCAGAGGGAATTTCTGCCGGGAGTAATTTCCTAACGCTGAATGTGGACGCTGATGCCGACGGGATACCTGATTGGTGGGAGGCTCAGTTTGGGGTAGACTTGGATCCCAATGGAAATCCTGATGGGGATGGGCTGTCCAATCTCGGTGAATTTCTCGCTGGAACAGATCCTAATCTCGCTGACACGGATGGGGACGGAATTAATGACGGCCCTGATTCTGACGACAACAACGATGAAGTCGGAGGCTTGAATTTCAATCTCTACACCCTCCTCGAGTAGGGTCGAGGGAGACGTGTCAGTCGAAGCTCGTAATTTTACGGATTCACTATGTCAATTTCTCGTCATTTCGTTCTGCCTGCTATGGTTTTGATGGCGGCACTGTCGACCCAGGCAGCCGATCCACCGGCTCTGGGAAAGGCTGCGCCTGCAGCGTCCCAGGTCAAGGCATCTGCCCAGCAGGGGGCTTTGACCCTGGTGTCACCCAAGCACGCCTATGAGACTGTCCTGCTGGACAGTTCTGGCAAAGAAGTTCACGTATGGACCTCGACTGCCCAAGGGGCCGGTGGCGTGCGCATGCAGAAGGATGGGAGCCTGCTCCGACTTGGTCGCATGCCGCTTCCGCCTCCGTTCGACAAGTATGGCTTGATGGGAGGTCGTCTCCAGATCCTGGGTTGGGATGACAAGGTGGAGTGGGACTTTCTGGATGCAGTGAGTGATCACATGGCCTATGGGGACGCCTTGGTGTTGCCCAATGGGAATGTGCTGACGGCCGTGTTGGAGCACAAGACTCGGGAAGAGTGCGAGGCGTTGGGGCGAAGGAGTGAGGACACCTCGGACACTGGCCTCTTTGTGCCGGGACTGATGGAGTTTCAGCGGAATGGGAAGAAGACGGGCATTCCCGTCTGGAAGTGGTCAGTGACACAACATGTGTATCAGGCACGGCATCCGAATCTCCCAGACTACTCCTATCCTCAGCCAAAGGCAGGACGGGTGGACGTTGGTATGCGTCCGTCTCCCAAGAGCCCAGTTTGGCTCATGCCCACCGAGATAGATCACCATACGGAGCATGACTTGGTCTTAATGGTGGTGGGAGGGCTTGGAGAGCTTTGGGTATTGGATCATTCTACCACCGCCGCCGAGTCCGGAACTTCACAAGGGGCTCGTCGGGACAAAGGTGGGGACATCTTGTTGCGCTGGAATGGCATGGGCGGCGTAAACACGGGACAGGCCAAGGGAGCGGTTCTTTCTGCGGAGTGGGTTCAGAAGTCGCCAGCAGGAAAAGGTCCTCTGATCACGGTCTTGAGGTTTGACGGCGTAAAGCAGGAGTTCTTGGCGGAGGAGGTGGAGTTGGACGAATCCAACTTTGAGGTTAAGGCCGTCACTCCCCTTTGGAATGAGAAGCGTGCAACTCAGGTTGCTGATGCCAAAGCAACACCCGTAGCGAAGGGGCCATCGGCTTTGTCTCGGGATCCGGTCAGTGGTTCATTGCTTTTGACCGACATCTTTTTCGGCAGTCTGCGCCGGACTGAGCAGGGAAAGGCCACATGGGATCATCAGAATACTCGCGGGAAGATCACGATGTCTTTGACCGTGGGTTCCAAAGGCGGGGAGGGGTGCTGTGGCGGTCAGCAAGGTAAAGCTGACGATACGGCTTCGACACCGTCTCCGGCAACAACGCCTCCTCCCATCAAACTCGAGGTCGCTTCGACGGTTAAGGCCCATTTGTATCCCAAAAACAGCTTGCAGCGCCAGCCCTAACAGAGAGCGTTTTTTTGAATTTCAAACCCCTATCGCATATCTCAAAATGAGCCGGATTCTGATTGGTTGCACCAGGAGCCTCTTGTCTTCACTGGCACTGGCATTGACGTTGTTGGCGGCGCGCACGACGCGCGCACAAAGTTCTTGCTCGGAGTGTGGTTCAATTACCTTCTCATTGCAGGCAAGTGGGGTTGGAAGCGTTTCGTTCGGCGGGGAAACTTGGACGTTGACGGATCCCAATGTTGGTTTGTCTATCGACGAGTTGAAGTTATCGGCAGATGCCGGGAATGAGATAGCATGGGAGATTAACTACACGTTGGGGGAAACGACTCCTCCCATAAATGTGCCCCTGCTCTCATTCGCGGCGTCGAGTTGTGGGATTTCGGTTGGCGCTTCCGTGAGTGCCTCGGAACGTGCTGCTTGCGACTACTTGGGCTTCCCTGGGGTATTGTGCCCCGGGTGGGACGGATCCCACTGCCCGGTTGACTGTTACCTCTACTACGGGGTGGTTGTCGATGAGCCGATCAAGCAAGGCAAGATAAAAGTGGTGGAGGATTCAGCTCCGAAGAATGACCCGGGCAAACCCGGGCCTCCGTCGCCTCAGTCTCCGCAAGGTCCCGAGGATCCTCCGACTTCCGTCGAGCAGCAAGTCAGCTTAGGCAGAGATTCTGCCGGGAAGCCTTTGGGAAGACTGAGATGGAGGATTGGGGTGGAGGCCACCTCCATAGCTGAAGGCTCCATTTTGCTTGAACGAGCGACGGCTGGTGGCGGAGTCGTAGAAATGACCTTCGCCAACGGCCGACGCCAGATCTTAAGTGGAGCTGTTCTGATCGACATTGTTCCCGTTGATAGCAACGATTTGGACAAGGGGTTTGTGCTAACAGCCTATCACTCTTCAGAAACCTCTTTTCCGACGAATGGGGATCCGGTGGCTCCCGTTTCAGCAAATCGAATATCTCAGGTGACGGTCGAGAAGGCTTCCATCTCCTTGAACTCGACGACGATTCCCGGTATTAAGACGCAAACGCAGGAGGTCGGTACTGAGCCCCAGATCTTTACGCTGTATTCAGCGCCAGATTCGAGTGGCGATGCTGGGGAGTGGGTGGAAGAGCGGGGAGCGGTTGCGGTACGTACTGTTCGTAGTCCTGTGGTCAGTGGTGTGCGCACCGAGGTGATCGAGGAGCAGCGTCGTATCAATGGCGGTACTACGTTCTATGTAGTGTCGAGAACAGAGAACACCTATCATGAATTTGCGTGGGGAGAAGAGTTGGTTGAGACAACGGTGGGAGATGGTGCCCAAGCCAAGGTGACATCGTATTCTTACTATGCGGAACCTCCAAAGCTCGCTGGCAAGCTCCATACGACGATTGAGTCGGACGGTTCATGGAGCCGTAATATCTACGACGAGACAACAGGGAAACTCCAGGCAGTCTATCGCCCCTGGTTGGATGCTGGTGGGAATGGCCCGTTGACGCATGCAGTTGTTGCAGCCATTCCTGCGAAAGAGTGTCGAGTTGAGGAGCGCCAACTCAATCTGAGCTATCCATACACTAGCATCGTCGTGTCAAAAGTGAAGGGCATGGTGTTGAGTCGGAGATTGACTTCTGAGCGCACACTCATTGACCCCGCGACGGGTACCTCTGTTGTCGAAGAGCGGACAGAAGTGATCCGTGCCGATGGTCAACGTGTGTCTGACAATCGGTCGGCCTATGAAAGAACTGTCAGTGGTGGAACGGTGCGGCGGGGGGGCACGGTCTATAGCCTTGCAGGCTCGGGTGAGCGCACGACCTATTCCAGCACCCTGGTGGAAGGTGCGTCACCTGTGCGTACGAGCACCAGGACAACCGGCACTTCTAGCCAGCCTTTTGGAGAGGCGTTGAAGAGTGTGCAGTCGAAGACGATCTCTGGTGTGGAGGGGGTTGCCCGCCAAGAGACTCTGGTTGCGACTGCGCCGGGGCAATACTCTCCTGCGGAGGTGACGACCTATGCCTACTCCTCCAGTAGTGGTGAAAGGACCGTCACCGAATCAAAAGACGGGGTGATTGCGCGGGTGTCAACGACTGCGACAGATGGGACGAGTACTGAAGTTGATGAAAATGGCATCGTGCGTATTATTGCGTTAGAGCCCCTCACGGAGACCGCTACAGTGACGCGTCAGGGCCTGGCGATCACGCACAATGCGGTTCCGTTGCACAACGGCACAGATCTGCAGATCGTGACGAGCTACCATCCCAGAGAGATTCCCAGCGGTGAAACGGAGCGTCCGAAGGGCTATATTTTGCGCCAGGAGCGCAAGGCAAATGGAGTAACCCTTTTGGACAACGATCAGGAGTATGATCACACTGGCGAATTGGTTGCATTGACCGACTCAGTTGGTCGTCGCACAACCTATGCTTACTCCACGCGAGTGGAAGGAGGGCGAGTGGTCACTGAAACGAGGCCGGACGGAGGCACCTCGATCAGCACCTACTTTAGAGATGGTCAACTGTACAGTGTTACCGGCACCGGCGTCGTCAATGAGTTTCATCGCTATGAGCCGCTGAATGGGAATTTAGTGGAGACGGTTAATACTGGTTCGGCTAATTCGCAACGCTGGGCGCGAACGATATTGGACGGCGGTGGGAGACTTGTTCGTCTGGAAAAGCCCGCGCAGGGTGGGCAATCCTTAGAAACCACTGCCAACATCTACAATGACAAAGGACAACTGGTTCGAATGGAGCGATCTGGTGGGCTTGCTCCTGTTCTCTACGAGTATGACGGTGCTGGGCGATTGTTTCGCCGGGGGATTGATCTCGATCTGGATGGCGTGCTAGGCGTCAATTCCGAAGATCCGTTAGAGGAGACAACAGCGTTCTACGAGCAATCCGGTGGGTTCTGGTGGCATGTGCAGCGACGAAAGATTTACTTGGGAATGGGTGGCGCTCGAGTGATTGATACGCGTCGCCGGCTTGGCGGGGGTCTTGATGAAGTGACGGAATCGATCGACGCCGGGCGCAAATCGGTGGTCTCCACCTCTGTCTCTCGCAGCCTGCGCAAGCGTGTGACTACGACTTCAATGCCAGGGGTGACAGCGGTTGGCGAGTACACGGACGTCAACGGAATGAGAATTCTGACCAAGAATGTTTCTGACTTGGCGGTGACGGTTTCGAGCTATGATTCATTTGAGAGACTGAAGAATACAAATGGTCCTGCTGGAAGTGTGACCTATGAATATGATCTGCAGGGTAGGGTGGATAGTGAGGCGCGAGTCGTTGGGACAGTCTCATGGGATGTGGACTACGAATATTGGCCAGCCTCCGGAGATGGAGCTGGTGAACTCAGTAAGGTCACTGCTCCAGTAAGCCAATTGAAGCCGGGCACGAGGGCTTCCACGTTCTATGCCTATGACGATCATGGTAGGCGGATCATGCAATGGGGTGAGGCAGTCTATCCCGTCAAACACGAGTTCAACGAATACGGCGAGATGACAACTATGCGGACGTTTCGAACTTTATTTGGCGTCGATGTGGAGCTTCTGGAGCTGGAGCAGGCCCCAAGCGGGCAGACTTCGCTCACCACTTGGATATACGATGAATCCAGTGGTCATTTGGTCGGCAAGAAAGATGCGGCCAATCAGACGGTCGGCTACGGCTACGATGGCGCAGGCCGTCTCGCGAACCGCACTTGGGCTCGCGGAGTGACGACTAGCTATCAGTATGATGGAGCAGGGAGGTTGATCCTGCAAGACTACTCCGACGCTACGCCTGATGTGTCATACGGGTACTATCGGCATGGATCTGTCAAAACACGTGTTGACGCCGCCGGGCTACATTCGTTCGATGGCTCTTCTCTTGATGGTTCTCCAACGAGAGAGATTGTCAGTTCCGTGGCAGGTAGTTCATCGCTCATGGCTGGGCTGACGTTCAATGCTCTGCAAGATAGTGTGGGGCGGCCTGCGGGGCACCATGGAGTCATTCAAATTGACGGGGGCCGGGCCTTGCCTCTGCAAGGAGTGCAGTATCAATACAATACGCAAGGCCTGTTGCACAAGGTCATTAGCGGGAAGCATGAGGTCTCCTATAGTCGCAGCTTGGTCTCCGGCAGGCATGTGCAGGTGCTGACCAGAACCACCACCCAAGCCGGATTGGCAGCATTTGACTCCCAGTACGTCACGGATCCCATTCTGGGTCGAATCAGTGCGATTCACGCTGTCAATGCCAACTTCGCAGCGACGTCACCTTTGCAGAGTCGAGTTCGAAGTGGACTTAGGATTGATCACAAAGAAGGTTCGTCACGGAGCTTCTGGCAGTATGACGTGGACAACCGCGGGCAAGTGGTGGATGCGCAGAAGCATGTGTATCTGACACCCACGGGGTCGACTGAATCTCTGATGGGGGGATGGGACAGTCACTATGCCTATGATGATATCGGGAATCGGGTGTCGTCGCGGTTTGGTGGAGTGGGACAGGTATCTGATCCCGTTGGGTCGGAGGTGATCACCTATGACACCAATGCGCTTAACCAGTATGAGTCGGTGGAGAATGCGCGTGCTGCTTTTGTTACCGGGTTTGCGGCGAATTCGACAAATCCCGCGATCCATACGAACGTAACCATAAATGGAGCATCACCAACCCGTGCTGGAAACTTCTACTGGCAGAAGCTGCAGCCCGCCGGGACCGGGCCGGCTTGGGAGGCGGTCAACTTCAGTGTCTCCAGAGGCAGTGGCAGTACCAGTTTCCAGCAACATCAGTATTTGCCCCCGGTGCTAGAAACGCTGAGCTATGACCTAGACGGCAATCTGACTGGGGATGGCCGCTGGACCTACGCTTGGGACGGGGAGAACCGTCTGGTGGGTATGATCACGCAGGCTGTGGCCGAGACGGCGGGCGTGCCGGGGCTGAAACTGACATTTTTCTACGATGGTCTGAGCCGCCGAGTGCAGAAGAAGGTGGAGGGGCGCACAACGTCGAGTGATCCTTGGGTCTTGCGTTCGGACACAAGATTTTTGTACGATGGCTGGAACGTGGTGGGCGAAGCGGAATTCCTGGCCACGGCGGAAGACGCCCCGCCGGACTTTGACGGTGGCGCAGCAGAGCCCTACTGGCGGCGGACCTATGTCTGGGGGGAAGACCTCAGTGGCGGTTTGCAAGGTGCCGGAGGCGTAGGTGGATTGCTTCTGATCAATCGACACGAACGTGGCAGCAAGCCGTTGCGGACGAGCTGGGCAACGAGTGACCTCAATGGCAACGTCATCGGACTGGTGGAGGGTAGTCTTAAGGCGGTGTATGAATACGACCCCTTCGGCAAGCCCTTGCGGGTAAGTGAGCCCGAGGAGGATCTAAACCCGTTCCGGTTCAGCACGAAGTACACGGATGTGGAAACGGGGTTGTGCTACTATGGCTACCGGTATTATGACGCGGTGAGGGGGAGGTGGATCAATCGGGATCCGATTGAGGAGCGGGGTGAGATGAATCTATATGGGATGGTGAAGAATTCCCCAGTCAACAGTTGGGACCTGCTCGGGTTGTATCCGGGTTTGCCAGGGCATGGTGAAACTATTTCTGCCGACCATTCCGCTCAGATGATTGACAATCTTCAGATCGAAGCCGACCGCGCAGCTGCAGCTCTCATTGCGGGCCGGGGAAAGCTTCCGCCGCTGACCAATCGGCGCTGGAATTCGATTAGGCTGCTTTCTGCTCGTAAGATGGGCGTCATGAGTAACAATCGGTTTGTATTCACGTGTAAGTATGGATGGATTGATCATGGGCATTATTTCAATAATGCTTTTCTCACCCATGAAATGGGCAAGGGGTGGACGAAGAGAGCTGCTGATAGGATGGAGGAACTCCAGGAAGAAGGTCTCTTTGGGTATGATAGCGCTTGGGGCCCTGAGGATCTTCAAAGCAATGAGTTGGGCAGGCAACTCGGTGAACGAGTTTTGGCCAACCAAGGTGTTCATGATGTCGCGGCAGACTGGCGTAAATTCCTGGTGGATGCTGGGGCTGTACGGTACGACAATATTTCGGACATTTCAAAGCAGGTGAGAAAGCTTATCGAAGCTGATAAGCGGGCGTTCCAATTGAACCCAAGAAGATACAAAACAATTGAGGCTGCTACAAAATGGCGAAAATCGAGTGCTTTGTGGCTGTGCCTATGTAATGAAGACACCCCAACAAGTGAAGAGATTGCATTTAAGTGATGGCACATGAAATCTATCTAACATGAGGAGTACTTATAGGTTGGGCATTTCTGTCGGTATTTTATTTTTACTAATATTCCGCCTCGATGACATTGTTATTTTTATTTCACTAAATCTTTTTAAAAATGAGTTTCCCGCTTTGGAACTGTTAATTGCCAATTATTTGAGGCTTCCAATCATAATTTTCCATGTGGTCTTTTCTCTAATGTGGATTTGCTGGCCAAGGAGCAAAAAGTGACAGCCTATAGCAGGCCGTGCCAATAGCTGCCATTGCGCAAAAATAAACACCCAAACAAGCGTCTCGTGAGCAGAGGCTTTATGGGCATGCCCTCTTACCATCCGAACGCGTCAACACACGGTCCCTCCACCATCCGTAAGCGTGACTCCGAGTGCCTTATGAAGTCGCTGGCATCATAGATGTCGAGGTTTGAAAAGTTATGACGTCTATGAGTACGACGTCATTGGTTTTGAAGCAGGACGGGCTGGGGCGGGTGCGCACTCCGGCAGCGCGACGAGAGGAACTGCTCGCGGAGTTCTCCCGCAGCGGCCTGAGCGGGGCGCGCTTCGCCACCCTGGCTGGCGTGAACTATCAAACCTTCATGAGCTGGGTGCACAAGCAAAACCGCCGCTCGGGCAGAGCAGTTTCAGCCCAGCGACCGCCTCGCTTTGTGGAGGTGATGGCCCCTCCTGTTGCGGAGCCGCCCCTGCCCCTGATCATTGAACTGGCTGCGGGCATCACCCTGCACCTTCATCACGCCAACCAGGTACCGCTGGCCGGTGAACTCCTGCGCAACCTCGCCCGCCCATGTTGAGCTTCACCGGCGGGCTCAAGATCTTCGTGGCCCTCGAACCCTGCGATATGCGCAAGGGCTTTGGCAGTCTCTGTGGGGCGGTGTACGACCATCTCAAAGAGGACGTGCGCAACCGGGCGCTCTATGT
>NZ_BATQ01000092.1 GCF_000739635.1 Verrucomicrobium sp. BvORR034
ACCAAAGGAGTGAGGGTTAGACGATGAGGGCGTAGCGGCTTGAGTTTGGTGCTTGGAGACTACTCTCTCCGCTCCCCACAGCGGTTGTGCTTGAGGCACAAACCGCCGCTCCTTGGACTGTGGTGGTTTGCGAACCAACAAAAAAGGCGAACCTTGCGGTTCGCCTTTTTCACGAAATCAAACTCAGACCGAAAGCTTAGTTGCTCTGCGTGCGGCTGTAGCGGGCCTGGGAGGTGAAGCCGAGCTGAGGGGGAAATTCCTCATAGCCATACCAAGTGTCGAAACGCTCGTCCTTGTAGTACGGGGGCTTGTAGCCGCCTTTGTAGGCCGGGAAGGGGAAGGTGACCAGTTCGAACAGGCCATAGCCCACGCGCACCAAGGTGCGGGAGGTTCCTTCAACCACCATGGAGGTAGCGGCGGCATTGACGCCGTCCTGACGCTCCACTTTGCTCCAGGTCGTAGGATACTCCGTCACGCCGTAAGCCAGGTTCGCGAGAGAGCGGGAGAGCTTGCGGCTCCAGTTCCATTTAGCCCCGGGAGGAGCCTGAATGTCCGCGAAAGCGAGGCTGCCCAAGGTGAGGGCACCGACAAGCATGAGGGTGATACGATTTTTCATGAAAGAATTAAGTGAAAGTTAGCCAATTTTGCCGTGGTTTGGCAAGCAGGAAAGGATCAAAAAGTCCAGAAAATGAGCAAGTGGCGAAATCTTCAAACTCAAAATCGCCAAAGGTGCCTCGTCCGGTCGTCGCTTCCTATTCCACATCATCGCCGGCTTCGGTGAGACGGACCATGGGAAGTTGCTGTTCCTCGATCTCGACGGGCGGATGGATGAGCTCTTCCAGTCGGTGTTTCAGCGCCTGAAATTCAGGAGAGGTGCACTGCGCCGGGCTGCGAGGGCGGGGCACAGGGTTCTCAATGAACTCCACCACGCGACCTGGATTGGTGCCGAGGACGAGGATGCGGTCGGAGAGGTAGCAGGCCTCGTCCAGATCATGGGTGATAAAGAGGATGGTGACATCCACCTTGCGCCAAATCTGGAGCAGGTAGCTCTGCATCTGGGCGCGGGTCTGAGCGTCCAGGGCGCCGAACGGCTCGTCCATAATCAGGACGCGGGGTTCATTGGCCAGGGCACGGGCGATCGCCACCCGTTGCTTCATGCCGCCGGACAGCTCGTGCGGATACGAGTTCTCAAATTTGGACAGTCCCACCATGTCGAGCCACAGGCCAGCTTCGTTTTCGGCCGTGGACTTGTCCTTGCCCCGCATCTCCAGCCCGAACATGACGTTCCGTTTCACCGTGAGCCAGGGGAACAGGGTGTACCCCTGAAAGACCATGCCGCGATCTGGGCCGGGACCGGAGACGGGTTGCCCATCCAGAAGGATCTGGCCGCCGGAGGCGTCGTCCAGCCCGGCGGCGATCCGGATAAAGGTGGATTTACCACAGCCGGAGGGCCCAATGACGGTGATGAACTCCCGTCGGTGGATGTTGAAGCTGAGGTTGTCGAACACCGTGCGGGTGGTGCCGTTGGACCCGAAGTCCTTGCGCAGGTTGTCCACGGTCAGGATGACGGGACGCTGGTAGAGACGCTTGAAGCGATCTGCCACTGCCGGATCCTGAGTACGGTAGTCTGTAGAAGAGGCCAAAGGGGAAGCGTTCATGCGGAAGGCGGGGTGTCAGCAGCAGCCGGGGTCGGGGTGGGCGTGGTCACGGTTGCAGGCGCAGTAGCGGAGCCCGCGTTGCTGATCGATTTCTTTAGCGGCTTAATGAGGCGGGAGATCAGGCTTCCCAAGAAGGAGGGGCCGCGATTGCGCCGCCGCCAGGGGAAGATCAGAGTGCCAAGCTTGGCCAGGAGGATATCGGTGCCCAGGCCGATGAAGCCAATCAAGCAGATGGCGGCATACACGTTGTCGAAATTCCGATAGCGGGCCTGCTGGTTGATGAACCAGGTGAGGCCGGAGGTGGCACCGATAATTTCGGCGACGATGAGGTAGGTCCAGGCCCAGCCAAGAAGAATGCGCATGTCCGTAAAGATCTCCGGGATGCTGGAGGGGATGATCACCCGGGTGACCAGTTTCCTGCGGGACGCACCCAGCGTTTGGGCCGCCTCGATCAGACCGGGATCGACCTTCCTGACGGTATTGGCGATAACGAGGACCTGTTGGAAGAAAGTGCCGATAAAGATGATCGCCACCTTGGGCGCATCATGAATGCCGAGCATGGCGACGCACAAAGCGCCAAATGCGGGTGCGGGGAGATAACGAAAGAACTCGATGAACGGCTCGTGGAGACGGGAGAAGAAGCGGAACGAACCGCACAGGATACCCAACGGCACCCCGACCAGTGAGGACAGAAGAAAGCCTGAGGCGATGACCTTGATGCTGTGCCAGAGACTCTGGTGAAGCCAGGGTTCACCGGGAAGACGGGGTGGGGTGGTGAAGGCCGTATAAAAGGCGCGTGCCACCTCGTGAGGGGCGGGGAGGTAAACGGGATTGACGCGAACTCCCTTGCCGGGGGTAAGGCCTTCGGTCACGGCCTGAGTATTGGCGCGATCAAAATCAGCCCGGGGCAGGTCCATGCCCTCAGAGAACATCTCCACCTCGCCAGCATCCGTCACGTGCACCAGTGGATGCCACAGCCACGGGACATAGGAGACGATGGACCAAAGCACCAGGGGAAGGAGGAACGATGCCGCGCCCAGGAGCCAGTTCCGCCGGGGCGGGAGTTCCTTTTTGAGGCCGAGGAAGTCCGAATTGCGCTTGGGGAGAGGAGAGGGAGATGCCATGAGAGCGCCGGGAGTTCAAAGGGAAGACATCCGCACAGGACGTGCCAGCTCCAGATGGGAACCGGGCACGTCCAGGCGGTGGAATGGGGCCTTATTCCAGGCTCTGCAGGAGGCTGGGAGCGACGTAGGAAGTTGGCTTCTGCGACTCCTTATAGACCTTGTTGTCCACGTTGAACTTGTCGCCAATGGTGAGCGATCCATAGAGGGAGCTCAGGCCGTCGCCTTTCTTCATCACCGCCTTGGCTTCCTTGAGCGTGAGGAACTTGGTGCCGGGGATGTTCTTCCTATATTCGGCAGGATCGGCACCCACCTTGGCGGCCATGATCTTCACCGCGTCTTCCTCCGTCTTGGGGTCGAGGATGTAGTCGATGCAGCGGAAATACACCTTGAGGAACTTGCCCCAGTCATCCTTGCGATCATTCAGGCTGACGGGATTGACGGCGACGACGTCATAGATGAGACCAGGAGCGTCTGCGCTGGTGAACAGTGGCGTGGAGTTTGCCACCTGGGTGAGGGCTTGTCCGGCGATGGGGTACCAGGCACCAATGGCGTCCACCTGAGCAGAGGCCAGGGTCTGAGGAGTGTCGTTGGTGGCGGCATTGACGAGCTCGACATCGCTTTGTTTCAGCCCATTCATCTCCAGCGCTTTCAACAGAAGGAGGTGCTCCACGAGGGTCAGCTCCAGGCCCACCTTCTTGCCTTTGAGATCCTTGATGGATTTGATGCCGGGTTTGCCAATGATCTTGTCATTGCCGTTGCTGTAGTCTGTCGCGGCGATGATCTTGCTCTTCGCTCCGTTGGCCCCAGTGACCAGGGCGTCCGTGTGCACGGCCAGGACGGCGTCCACCTTGCCCGCCGCAAAGGCATCCAGAGAAGGCAGGTACTCGAACCAGAGCAACTCCACATCCACCCCGGCCTCTTTGAACCAGCCCTTTTGTTTGGCGACCTCCAGCACGGTCCAGCCCGGCCAGTCGGAATAGGCCACCTTGAGCGGCTCGGCCTGGAGCTGGAGCGCGCAGCCCAGGGCAGCGAGAAGAGAGAGGATCTTGATCTTCATGATGAGAGGGTCGGTTTCGAGTGTGTTACCTTTTTGCTAAAACGTGTGCACTTGTGAGCCTGCACGACGACGGTGGAGTGCTCGGAGCCATTTGTGCAAGCAGGTGGCAGGCCAAGCTCCCGCAGGTTTTTTACGGGAGGCTGCGAATGCAGAAGATGTGCCGTGCAGGCAGGAAATCGGGTGCTGACGGAAGGAATCTCACCAGATCATCTGGGCATGATGAAACGTCCCCCCAAGCGCGATGCGCTCCTCGCTTGGAGTTGGACGGGGTGTCGAGCGGCAGCTACCTGCGTGCCTGTCTCTACTATATGAGGATCACCCGATCTGGGGACGCGGACGACGACGCCGGGTCAGCATCATCGCGCCAGCAAGCGCCAGAAGCAGAGCCCGACCGGGCTCTGGGACTGCCCTCAGAAACTGGTCGCTGGTGAGAACAGAATCCGTGAAACGGAACTCATCCATCCAACCGTCAAAAGCACGACCACCGCCGCCTTGACCGATGAGCAGAGGATTGTCGTCGTAAACGAGATTGAGCTCGCCGCCACTGAGCGTGCCGGTCCCGATCGAGACATAGTCCAGATAGATCGTGAACCTCTTCCCAGTGGCATCATAAGTGACGGCAAAATGATGCCAGTTCCCATCGGCAATGTTTTGCGTGCTGCTGATGGACTGGTTGAACCCGGGAGGAGCGGGGCTGGTCGCGACCCCTATTGCCTGGTGATCGGTGCGCACGCGCAGGGTGTTGTTGCTATTCGTGTCCACGAGCCAGCTGGAGCCACCGCCGTCCACCCGGCTCTTGGAGACGAGGGTGGGGTATTGAATGGAATCTTGAACCTTGATGAAGGCCTCGACGGTGAAGCTGCTGGGTTCGAGGAGAGAATCGCTGCCGATTGGGTCCTGAACGGTGATGCGTCCACCATCGCCACTGGTCACCGTGCCCGTGTTGTCAAACTTCAGGGACGAGGTGTTGTTGGCGTTGACGATCTCACCGCCGATGCCGTTGGTAATGACCGGACCGACGGTCTGGGAACTGTATTTGGGCGCCTGTCCAGAGCCCGAGGCGCTGGCGGTGCCGTTCAGACCGTAGCTGGAGGAGTCTGTGATGGCGGAAGCGGACGCTCCATCAGTGCCGTTGAACTGAAAATAAATCAGTGTGGACGCTGCGCAGGGCAGCGGTGCGGCCAGCAGCACTGTGGCCGCCAGCGTGCTGGCGGCGGCAAAAATCAATCGGGGGATGGAAAAACAACGCATTTCGACAAGGTGGGTCCACACTTACGGCTGGTAATCACCTTGTATTGCACGCTGATGCTGTTTCCTCGTGCTCTAGGCTAGCAGATGGTTGTACACCGGATTGCTCATCTGCTCCCCGATCTTCTCTGCGAGGTTGGCGGCTGGAACTTCCATCTGGTCGCGGGTGGCCAGATTTTTCAGCACCACGGTGGGGTATTCACCTCCGATGATGGCGGCAAAGCGGGCCTTGGAATTCTCTGCTGCCTGGAACTGCTTGTTCACCTTCTGCGGTGTAAGGCTGTAGTCCACACGCCAGCCCGCGGTGCGAAGCTGGGTGACGGTCTGGAGGCACTCGCGGCGTCGGGTTTCATCCGCCAACAAGACATAGACGTCCACGGCCACGGACTGGTCCATGTCCCGCTTCATCTGCTCCTGAGCCGCTGGAGTGGCTTTGATGAGCTCGCCTAGAACAACGTCGCCCATGGCAAAGCCGCAGGCAGACATCTGGACCGCTCCATCGCTGAGGTGGCCCACGAGGTTGTCGTAGCGGCCACCGCCCGCGATGGCCCGCAGGCCGTGTTTGACGTCGAAGGCTTCGAAGACGGTCCCTGTGTAGTATGCGAGTCCGCGCACGATGCCGGGATCGATCTTCACATACTGCCAGAGGTCACGCGCTTCGAGATTCTCCCGAAGCTCTGCAAATATAGGATGGTCGGCGCTGATGCTGCTGATAAAGGCTTGAACCTTCTCAAGGCTCATCCCCAGCGCCTCAAGCTTGGTATTGGTGACCTCCGCAGGCGTGCGCTCCATCTTGTCGATGATCTGGAGGAACTCGCCGCTCTGGGTTTCATTCAGCTGATAGGTGGCCTGGAACTCGGTCCACAGACGGCGGTCACTGAGACGGATGATGAAATCACCCGGCTCCAGGGCGAAGGAGCGAAGGCTCTCAATGGCGAGGGCGACAAGCTCAGCGTCGGCAGCAGGGGATGCCTCACCCAGGATGTCCACATTGAACTGGTAGAACTCCCGCAGACGGCCGCGCTGCTGTCGCTCATAGCGGTAGCAGGGACCGATCTGAAACCACTTGAGGGGCTTGGGGAAATCACGCTGACGGGCTGCCGCCATCCGTGCCAGGGTAGGAGTGACCTCTGGGCGCATGGAGACCTCCTCCTCACCCTTCGTCGTGAAGCAAAACAGCTGCTGGGTGATTTCGTCCCCGCTCTTCTTCTTCAGAAGATCCGTGCTCTCCAGCGTCGGGCCTTCATATTCCACGAACCCATGACGCGAGGCGACACTGCGCCAGCGTTTGAAGATGGAGTTACGCAGAGCGCAGTCTTCAGGGAAGAAATCGCGGAAGCCTTTGACGGTCTTGAAGCCAGACATGGAACCCTACTGATGCAGCAGAGCAGGGGTTCGCGCAAATGGATTGGCTGCTTTCGACCGATCAAGGGCGGGCGGTGTGTCGATCAAGGGGCTAGTCGGCCGGAGTGCTGGCCTTCTTGGCGGCTTTCTTTGCAGGAGTCTTGGCGGCGGGCTTGGATTCCTTGGCAGGTTTCGCTTCCTTTACCGCCTTCGGCTTGGGGGCCGCCTTTGGGGTGGTGGGCTCTGGAAGGGAGGAAAGGAAGTCGAGAGAGGGCACCCAGGTGCTGCTGCCGTCTTCACGGATGAAGTCTCCGTCCAAAACAATGCCGCGCTTTTTGAAATCAAGGATCTCTGCGACGGTGAAGGCTCCGAATTCGGTGAAGTTGCGGCTGAGGTAGACTTGGGTGCTCATGTGATAGGTAGAATGTTTTGGGTTCAGGGGATAGCCCTGAGGTGAGGGAACCCCAATCGAACAAATTGTCACTCACTGGGCCTGAATTCGGGCCAGACCACCGCGACGACCGTATTTTTAGCATGTTCCATGCCGAATTGTCTTAGGGAGGGGGAAAGAGAGCGCTGGACAAGGCCTTTCACCCTCGCATCATCGCTGCACATGTTGCTGGAGTGGATGCAGGTGCGGGATTTTCGTTGCTTTACGGAAGCGCGTCTCGTGCTGCATCCTGAGACTACCTTGTTGGTTGGAAAAAAACGGGCAGGGCAAGACCTCGCTGCTGGAGGCGGCGTGTGTGCTGATGCGGTTGCAGTCGCCCCGCACGTCCACTCGCTCGGACCTGATTCGATTCGGTGCCCAGGCCTGCGTGACGGAGGGCGCGGTAGGGGGGCGCAAGCTGAGAGTGGCCCAGAGCCCGACCGCTCGCCGTGTGGCAGTGAATGATTCCGTCTGCCCACGGGCGGGGGACTACTTGATGCAGTCCGCCCGGGTGGTGTGGATGGATCACTCTGATATGAACCTCGCCCGGGGAGGGGCTGAACACCGCAGACGCTACCTGGACTTTGCGGCAGCCCAACTCTTCCCGGAATACCTGAATGCCCTCAAGAGCTACGAGCGGGCTCTCCGAAGCCGGAATTTCCTCTTAAAACGGGATGCAGCCATTTCCTGGCGGCAGGTGGATGCCTATGGTCGCATCCTGGCTGAGCATGGAGCCGTGATCCGTCGGTGCCGGGAAGATTTGATCCAGAGGGTCCAAGAGCCGGTCACCGCGGCCCACTTGGGCCTCAGCGCTGGAGCCGAGCCAGGGGCGGTGTCCTACCTGCCCGGTTATCCTGGGGAAAATCTGGAGGCAGCCCTGTTGGAAGTACGGGACAGCGAAGCCCGGCTCCGGACCACGCAGGTGGGGGTGCATCGGGATGATCTGGCGCTTACGATTCACGGTCGGCCAGCGGGAGCCTTTGCCTCCGAGGGGCAGCAGCGGACACTCTGCCTGGCACTGAAGCTGGCTCAGGCCAGGGTGCTGGAGGAGGCGCAGGGGGAACCCCCTCTTCTATTGATCGACGATATTTTTGGTGAGCTGGACAAAACCCGGCGCCAGGCCCTCCTTGCCTACCTGCCAGCGCACGGCCAAAAAGTCATCACCACCACCTTCACGGATTGGGCCAGTGAAACTGGTGTGGGGGGACTGGTGTATGAGGTCGAGGATGGGCAGCTAAAAGAGCGTGGAATTTGACCCGGGTGAAACGAGATTTTTGGCTGTGTCGGCAAAAAAGGCCCTTCTTTTACAAGACCGTGGATTCCGCTTGCAAACCAAAGAGGGAGAACGATAGGCGGGGGGAAAATTCGTCGCGCAATCCCGTTGCCTGTAGTGGTATCCGCCCTGGAAATCTTTCCCTTGACGAAAATTAGCAGGGTTTTTTACTTGAAGGTCAACGGTTTGGAATTGGGCGTGGTTTTCATTTCCTGATTTTTCGCTTTTCTTTGATATCTTTCTCTCAAGCTCACGCCTGACTGCCGTTTTTTCGCTCTTTTCCACCCTTTCCATTTCAACAACCTCATGTCGTTTTTCAGAAGCTTATTCGGATTTGCATCCAGTGACATTGGCATCGACCTCGGCACCGCCAACACCCTCGTGTATGTGAAGGATCACGGCATTGTGCTACGTGAACCTTCCGTGGTAGCAGTGAAAGCGGGCACCAACGAAGTGGTGGCCGTAGGAGATGACGCCAAGCGCATGCTGGGACGCACTCCCGGAAACATTGTGGCCATCCGTCCTCTGAAGGATGGGGTCATTGCCGATTTCAAGGTGACGGAGGCCATGCTTCGTCACTTCATTCTGAAGGTTCACAATCGTCGTAGCTTCGTGCGTCCGCGCGTGGTGGTGGCGGTCCCGTCCGGCATCACTGAGGTGGAGAAGCGTGCCGTCAAGGAGAGCGCTGAGCAAGCTGGTGCCCGTGAAGTTTATCTGATTGAAGAACCGATGGCAGCGGCCATCGGCGTGGGCCTGCCCGTGCAAGAGGCTGCTGGCAACATGATTGTGGACATCGGTGGGGGCACCACCGAGGTGGCGATCATCTCGCTGAGCGGTATCGTGTACAGCCGCAGCGTCCGTGTGGCGGGTGACGAGCTGGATGAAGCCGTGATCAACTACATGAAGCGTGCGTATAACCTCATGATCGGTGAGCGCACGGCGGAAGAAATCAAACTTCGCATCGGATCGGCCTACCCGCTGGGCAAGGAGACGACGATGGAAGTAAAGGGCCGTGACATGGTGGCAGGTCTGCCGAAGACGATCACCATCACGAGCCAGGAAGTTCGCGAGGCCATGTTGGAGCCTCTGAACACGATCATTGATGCGGTGCGCACGACGCTGGAGCGCTGCCCCCCTGAACTCTCCGCCGACCTGGTGGACCGCGGCATCATGCTGGCGGGTGGCGGTGCCTTGCTGCGCGGCCTCGACAAGCTTCTGCAGGAAGAGACGGCTCTCCCGGTCCATGTGGCCGACGACCCGCTCAGCGCTGTGGCGGAAGGTGCAGGCCGGGTGCTGAGCGAGATTGAGTTTCTCCGCAAAGTCAGCACCAACGAATAGGCGGTCATGGATACCAATGGTCAGACCCGTGAGCGCTGAGATTTCAGCGTTCCCGGGCTGGCGGCTTTACAGGGGAGTGCTGCAAGCATGAAGAAGATCAACGTCATCGCCCTGCTGCTCTTTTTCGTGGCGCTGGTGGCAGTGTTCACGCTCAAGACCCCGCAGACGCGGGCGATCCAAACCTCCGTGATGAATGTGCTCTCGCCCTTCATCCGGATGGGCGCTCATGCCCAGAACCAGGTGCATGAGGTGGTGAGCAATCCTGTGGATGCCGCTCGGCTCCAGCAGGAGAATGAGAGCCTGCGCCGGGAGATGAACCGACTGATGATCTTCGAGCAGAAGTACCACATGACGCTTGAGGAGAACAACAAGTTCCGCTCGATGCTTGGGTATCGGCAGCAGTCCGCCTTCAAGTTGACCGCTGCCCATGTGCTGCGCCGCTCCGCCTCCAACTGGTGGACGACGGTGATCATCGACAAGGGCTCGCTGGATGGCATCGGCACGGACAGCCCTGTCATCACCGAGTCAGGCTTGGTGGGCAAAACCGGAAAAGTGGCGGCTCACACCTCAGAGGTGATCCTTCTCACAGATGAAGAGTGCCGCGTGGCGGCTCGAATCGAGGGCACGCAGGCCAAGGGGATTCTCAGCGGCGAGCGTGGAGGATTCGAGACGCGTCCGGATTTGCGCCTGCGGTTTCTGGACCGAACCCTCAAGCTTGAGCCTGGGGCCAATATTTATTCTTCCGGCGACGGCGGCGTGTTTCCCGCAGGGCTGGCGCTTGGCAAGGTGAAGGCGTTTGAATTCAAAGACATTTCTGGTGAGGCAGTGGTGGATCCCGCTGTGAATTTCGGCCTCATCGAAGACGTCTTTGTTGTCCACATGGATTCGCTCGTGCAACCATGAGTTTCTTGTACAACATCATCGTGGTGCTGCTCGTGGCCCTGAGCTTTGGGGCGCAGGAGTTTTTGCCAGCCATTGAGTTTGCCAACCACGCCCGGGTGCTGCTGCCACCTGTGCTGTTTTTCTCTGCCTCCCTGACGGTGTCATTTCCGATGATGCTGTTCCTGGCGCTCTTCACCGGACTGGTTTGGGACGCCCGGCACCTGCCATACAAGCCGGAGAAACCGGTCGCGGTGGAGTCGGCGGACCTGGCCAGGGAACTGCCCGTGGAAAAGCAGCCTCCCACTGGGACGGCGCTGCCGGTTGGATACTCTATGTTTCTTTTTGGCGTCACTGGCACGCTCATGCAGGGCATCCGGCCGCTTTTTAAACGGGGGCGGTGGGAGTTGCCGGTCATCATGGTTGGCATTGCCACGCTCCTGTGTCTTCTGATAGAGTTTTTAATGATGTCATTCCTGAGGGGCAGTTTTGAATTCCATCCCGGCCTGTGGACGAAGCTGGTGACGGATGCACTGCTGGCCATGTTGGTCTCACCGCTCCTTCTGTTCATGCTTCATACGCTTGCGCGACTCGTCCACTATGAGGTGCGGACAGAAGGGCTAGTTTACCGATTCTATGGTGGTTAAGTATCGCTTCCGTCTGTACCTCTTTACCTTGGTGATCCTGATTGGATTCGGTGCGCTGGCTCAGCGCCTGTGGAATCTCAGCATCGACCACCACGAAGAACTCAAGAACAAGGTTCCAGGAACCAAAAACCTGCGGGCGCGTATTCCGGGCTCGCGAGGGGAGATCCGTGACCGGAACGGAGTGGTGCTGGTTTCCAACAAGCCCTCGTTCGAGGTGCGTGTGAACCTGAAGACGCTGGTCGAGGAGTACACCAAGCAGGCGAAGGCGGAAAAGCGTGATGTGCCGCTTTTCACTTACAAATATACTGAAGGTGGCGTTCCCCGGAGCAAGGAGGAGACGGACATTGTTGCCATCGTCAATGAAGGCATCATTGAGCCGCTCAACAAATTGGGACTCGCAGCAGACTTCAATGCGAAGAAGTTGCGCATCCACTACCGTACGAATCGCGGGGTGGTTCCTTGGGTGTACCGCAGTGACCTGACCTTTGAGGAGTTCAGCCGATTTGCAGAGCATCGTCTGGGCCTGCCGGGTATCTCGGTGGAAGTGCGTCCGGTGCGCCAGTATCTTTTTGACTCCTTTGCCTGCCATGTCCTTGGCTATGTGAACCAGCCGGATGTGCAGCAAGCTTCAAAGGAAGAGATCAATGAGTGGGACTTCTTCGTGCCGGACGACTACGGCGTGTATGGCGTGGAGAAGACTTTCGACCAGGACCTGCGGGGCAAGGCGGGGATGCGCATCTGGCTGCAGAACGAAAAAGGCCGTCTCGTCAAGGAGGTGGACTATCAGGAGCCGCGCAAGGGGCATGACGTTTATCTCTCGATTGATGCACGGATTCAGATGATCGCGGAGAAGGCTTTGCGCGAAGGTGCGCCGGCGATCGGCCGAGGTGCTGTGGTGGTGCTGGATCCGTCCACTGGCCAGGTGATGGCCATGGCGTCCGTACCTTCCTATAACCCGAACAAGTTCATCCCCTCCATCAGCAAGGATGACTTTGCCGGTTATCTGGAGAATCCCTGTGTGCCGTTGTTGAACCGTTCTGTGCGCGGTTTCGTGCCAGGCTCCACCTACAAGATCATGACCTCGTTTGCCGGCATTTTGGCGGGTGTGGAAGGGGACATGGTCAACTGCCCGGGCGGGATTCAGTTTGGTGGTAAGTTCATGAAATGCTGGATCGGCCAGAAGGGCGGCGCCCACGGCACGCTGGGACTGAGTGAGGCCATCATGCGCTCGTGCAACTGCTACTTCTACCGCTACGCCAACCACGCTGGCAACGCAGCGATGACCAAGGCTGGCGACATGTTCGGCCTGGGACAGCGCACCGGCATCGAGCTGGAAGAAGAGGCACCGGGCATCCTGCCTGTGGAGCGCTGGTGGCGCGTGAACAAGACCGCGGCAGAACGTTTCTCCGAGGCCAGCATCGCGAACATGGCGATCGGTCAGGGCGCGGTGGAGGCCAGTCCGCTACAGATGGCAGGCGTAGCCGCAGCCGTGGGCAACGGCGGCATTGCGTACCGTCCGCACCTGCTGAACAAGGTGATGGATGGCACGGAGCTCATTCGCGAGCAGGTTCCGGACGTGCGTGCGAATTTCAAGGACTTCGGTCTCACGCCCCAGAAGCTGGAACTGGTGCGGCGTGGCATGTGGCGCGTGGTGAATGACCAGGGGGGCACGGCCAAGGCCGCCAAGATCACCGGTGTGGATGTGGCCGGGAAGACGGGCACCGCCCAGAACTGGCGCAAGAACGGAAAGGAATTTGTAAAAGACAACCACACGCTCTTCATCACCTTCGCCCCGTACGAGAATCCCAAGTTTGCCGCCTGCATCCTCGTGCAGGGGGGCAAAGGCGGTGGGGTGACGGCCGCTCCCGTGGCCAAACGCATTTTGGAACAGGCCCTGGCACTCGACAAAGGTTACGAAGTCGAGCTCGCCAAGGTCAATGAAGTGCAGGGCAACTTCAACCCTGTAGACACTGTCTCATACGATGGACTCCCCACTGCGTTCCAGCCAGGAACGGAGGAAGAGGAGCCTGCCGTGGACAACGATGACGAACCGCGTCGCAGTGCGAAGCGTGAGGAGGCTCCGAAGGCGCGTCCCACCATTCGCGATGAAGCTGACGCGGAAGGAACGAAGCAAAACAAGAATCAAGCACCCCCACCACGCCGGGCCAACTTCCTGAAGAGATTGTTCGGGAGGGATGGTTAGCCTTGTGGGCTCAACTTTAGCAATTTACGATCAATTTTATGGCTTTGGGATTTGTGCAAAGAATTAAGGAGTTTTTCACCGGACACAAAGATGTGAACAGCGGAACGCGAATTGTCATCAACTGTGAAAAGCTCGAGAACCGGGTCGCCCTGCTTGAGAGCGGAGTGCTCGAGGAGTACTCTGTCGAACGTGTGGGCACCACCCACCTGGTGGGCAGCATCTACAAGGGACGCATCAAGAACATTGAGCAGGGCTTGAAGGCCATGTTCATTGATATTGGTCTTGAGAAAAATGCCTTCCTCCATTTCTGGGATGCCATTCCCGCGGCACTTGATGCTGGCATGGAGGAGATCAACCGCGGCGGCAGCGGCAAGAAGAAGAAGGCCATCACGGCCAAGGACATTCCTGATCTGTACCCGGTGGGTTCTGAGATCCTGGTGCAGGTGACCAAGGGGCCAGTCGGTAACAAGGGGCCACGTGTGACCACGAACATCTCCCTGGCGGGACGTCTTCTGGTGCTCATGCCTTTGAACGATTCCTGTGGTATTTCCCGCAAGATTGACGATCCCAAGGAGCGCCTCCGTCTTCGCCGCATCATTGAAAAGCTGAGCCTCCCCGAAGGCATGGGCGTCATCTTGCGCACGGAAGCTTCCGGCAAGCGGGCCCGCCACATTATCCGGGACCTGAGCATCCTCGTGGAGCAGTGGAAGGACATCGCGGAGCGCCGTGACACGCAGAAGGCCCCGGTGTGCTGCTTTGAAGAGCCGGATGTGTTTGAGCGCACCGTGCGCGACTTCCTCACGGAGGATCTGGATGAAATCGTCTGCGATGATCAGGCTGTGGTGCAGCGGATGAAGGAACTGGTGGCTCCTATCTCGCGTCGTGCCCAGCGCCGGATCAATTATTTCCCAGGACCTGGCTCTCTGTTTGAGAAGTACCACATCCAAAGGCAGATCGATTCCGCGTTCTACCGTCAGGTCTGGCTCAAGTGTGGTGGTTACATTGTCATCGACCAGACGGAGGCTCTTATCTCCATTGACGTGAACACGGGCCGCAACAAGGGTGCCGGGAACAACGTGGACAAGGTGATCCTGGACACGAATATGGAGGCCGCCGCTGAGGTGGCCCGCCAGCTCCGGCTGCGCAACATGGGCGGTCTGGTGGTGGTGGACTTCATCGATATGAAGGGCCGCAAGGACCAGCAGGCGGTGTACAAGGCAATGGTCGATCACACCCAGCGGGATAAGGCAAAGACGCAAATCCTGCCGATTTCCCAGTTCGGTCTGATGGAGATGACCCGCCAGCGCCTCCACGAGAGCCTGAGCGACGCCATGTATGAAGAGTGCCCGCACTGCAAAGGTCACGGCCAGATCAAGACGCCGCTGACGATGAGCGTGGAGCTCCAGCGCCGGCTGTCCTCCATCATGTCCCGTCTGCCTGAGCATGATCGCGACGTGCTCGTGGTCATCCACCCGGATGTGATGCAGCGTCTGCGCACTTCAGATGATCAGATCCTGGTCGAACTGGAGCGCAAGTACCAGGCCCGCATGACCTTCCGTACGGATCCGAATTACACCCGGGAACAGTTCTTGATCGCCAACGCCAAGACTGGCGACGAGATCAAGTAGGCAGGGGAAGATTTAGCGATTGTTTTGACAAGGCCTGTCACGGTACACGTGGCAGGCCTTGTTGTTTGTGAGGGTGAGATCTGTGAAAGTCGCTGCGGAGGAACTGTTGGGATGGAGTTTGCAGTCTCTCCTCAGTGCGTCAGAGATGAACTGAAGCAAACTAAAGTTTGAACTACAAACAGAGCCTCTCAGCGCAGGGGCAGTTGAATGTTGTTCAAACGTTAGTTTGCCGCATGGCTCAAAGCGCAACTGAGCAGACTGAAGTCTGGACTCCGAACAGCTTCTAGCTGCGCTGGTCGAGGCCTGGATGTTTGGAAGTGAGATGTGTGACCCTTGTTGAACTCGGATCCCTGCTTGTAAGGGGTGCGAGTCGGCCCAACTCGTCCACAAAAAAGGAGCGGCCCGAAGGCCGCTCCAACCAAACACAATACAAATCAACAATGGCAAATTCAGACGCCGGAGGCCCGGCGTGCGTGAATTAGAAGCGGATGGTGATGCCGCCTTCCAGGACGGAGCCCTGGGCGTCATCAAGGCCGCCCACGGCGTCTTGGCCGTAGTAGTAGCGGTAGCCCACGTTCAGGCTGGCGGCTTCGGTGACCTTGAAGGTCAGACCGGCCTTGGCCTGAGCGGCGAAGTTCCATTCGTCGCTGGAGGTGAAGTCGGTGTTAAAACCGCCCACGGAGTCGATTTCGGCCTCGCTCCACACGAGACCAGCGCCACCACCGATGTAGACGCCGAGGCGGTCGGTGAGATCAATGGTGTACACCACGTTTGCGAAGATCGGAACCTGGCGGAATTCACCGTCCACGTCTGCGTGCAGGCCGCGGTAGGAACCTTCTGCACCGTCCACGCCGATGTAACCGGACTCCAGCTCAACGGCGAGGCCGTTGCCGAAGGAGTAGCCGACTGCACCAAGGATGGAGAATCCAGTGTCGAATTCGAGGTTGGCCCCGTATGCGCCGACATCGTCAAGCCAGACGGCACCGCCGTTGAGCGAGAAGTAGAGGCCGCCAGCGGGAGCGGGCTCGAGCGGTGCGGGAGGCGGGGAGACGGGAGTACCGGCGAAGCTGGACGCCGCGAGGGTGAGGCTGGCCAGAGCGAGGAGGCTGTTGCGAACGATTTTCATGTTTCGTTGGATGTTGTGGGTTCCAATTTGGTTGTTTCCACCGGAGGCGGTTCACGCCCGCCAGTAACTGCTCACCATGGAGAAAATAAAGATGGGCGCAACTGGCAACTTAGGGTTTTTTCCTGGTAGTGAGTGATGCTAATGCGAGCTATTCTCCTTACGTTTCGCTTCTGCAAGAGGTCGCACTGAGTTTGTCCTAAGGGCAGAAAAATTCTGCAAGATTCAAACCGTCTGTACGTTCGGGTTGGCCTCGGTTGATGCGAAAAGATCGATGTGGAAAGCGGGGCGGGCGGCTGGATCTGATTACTGTTAGTTCATTTAACCTTCGCGAGCAAGAGAGCTGTTCCTCATTTGAGGGGCATCTTGGGCTGTAGCGATTCGACCGCGCGGACAAAGTTTTCCAACTGGGGATCCGAGGTCCGGGTCATATGTTCTTCCAGTTGGGAGATAAGTTTGGTGGCGTCGTCCAGATAGTTCGGGCCCGCGATGACGTTGGTCCGCTCATCAGGATCTTTCTCGAGATCATAGAGTGCGAGGGAGATGCCCTTGAGCAGTTGAGTCACGCGACCGGCGATCTTGGGGTCGCTTGCAGCTGCATCGGCAAGGGCTCGGAAGCTGAGACCGGACATGGCTTCTACCTTGAAGTCCCGCGGACCACCTGCCCAGGCGGAAAAAATGAGGGAGCGGGTCTTGGTGCGCACGCATCGCTGTGGGAAGCTCTGGCCGCTGGAGACGGTGTTGACGTGGGTGATCACTGAATCGCGATTTGGCTGAGTTTCGCCTCTCAGCAAAGGAACCCAGGAGGTGCCATCAAGACCGGAAGGCGGGGACACCTTGAGGAGTTCAAGCACGGTCGGAAGAAGATCCACGCTGCTGACAAACTCTTCGTGCACCTTGGGAGAGTGAAGCGGGTCGCCGTCAGGAAGGCGCAAGATGACCGGTGACCAGGTGCCATTGCGATAAACCGTTGCTTTGGAAAAGGGGAAGGACATTCCGTGATCTGAGAGGAAGACAACGAGGGTTTTGTCAGCTTGCCCCGAGGCCCGCAAGGCAGCGAAAATCTTACCGAAGCTCTCGTCCAGTCTCAGCACGCTGCTGTCATACTGGGCCACTTCTTTGCGCACGTTGGGAACGTCCTCGAGGAACGTGGGGACTTGAACCTGGTCGGGCGTGTAGGGCGTGATGACAGCTTCATTCTTGTCGGTGTCACCCTCTGCCTCGGTGGCGGCATTGTTGGCGTTCTTTGCCGCCTGGCGCTTCTTGTTTCCTCCAGCCTTGGTGGTTCCGTAAAAAGGACGATGCGGATCCGTGATGTTGGCATTGATGAAGAACGGCTTTCCTGCGGCGCGAGCGGCTTCCAGGGCTGTCGTGACGTCTCGACCGATCTGGGCGGGATTCTTTCCTGAACCATCGGCCACGCTGTTCCAGGGGAACTTGGTGCGCGGAGCCATGTGCACCACTTTGTTGATGCAGGCGGCAAAGTAGCCCTCTTTCTGCAACAGTTCTACCAAGGTGGGGACATCTTCCCGGATGGGGCCAAAGCCAAGAGCGCCATTCCGATGGGGGACGCGACCCGTCATGATGGCGGAACGGGAGGGCTGGCAAATGGGCGCCGTCACATGGTTGTTGACGAATCGGTGGCCGGTGGCCGCGAAGGCGTCGAGTTGCGGGGTCTTGATCACCGTATTGCCCATCCACCCCGGAGAGTCAGCGTTCATGTCGTCTGCCGTGATGATCAGCAAGTTGGTCTTTGCGTCAGCTGCGATCGCAAGAGGGGCAGAGAGCCCGCCCAAGCTCAAGACTAGAACCAGCAAGGTGCGAAGTGGAGCGGTGGAGAGAAGAGGGGGGATCATGGCAGGGCTGGGGAAACTACGAGCACCGAAGGTGGCCGGAGGCGATCTTGAACGCGACAGAGAGGCCAAAATTTCAAGTTTTAGCACCTTCCGCCCGGCCTCCGTTAACCTCAGATCGCAGAGATCCTGCTCCCCGGTCATTTCCCACCCAGGCGTTCGTGAGTAGCCTTGGCAATGTCTGGCTGCTTGTTGAGCGACCTCTGGAAATAACGTCGGATGGTGTCCAGCCGTATTTGTTCGGACGTGGGCAAAAGGTCTTCGGCAAAATTGGCCAGATCGTTATGTTGTGGCTTCAGTGAGGTCTGGCCCGGAGTGCGTTTAGCTTTGGCCGCTGCCGTGGAGGGCTGGCCACCAAAGACGTCCTGAACATGGAGCATCCATGCTTCCGTGCCATCGGCGGAGAAAACATACCAGGAGGCGACTTGGGCGGGTGCGACCTTCTGCTCCAGCACCCGACGCTCGGCCAGGAAGACGGGATGTTTCTCCACGTCCCATACCTTGTCTCGCAGTACGCCTACCTCCAGCTCGGTGCCATTCCAGCGAAGGCGGGAAGGCTTGAGATTGCGATCGTCTTCTTCAGAATCCCAGACTTGCCCCACGATGTCTGCCGGGAAGTTCTTGATCGGCTTGGGGGTGTAGCCTTTGGCCAGCTTGTACGCCAGTTCACCCACGACCGTGGTAGGAGTGACGTACTTGAGATCATCGCTGAAGAAATACCATGCGGTGTTCGGTCCCGAGAAGTTGAGCCGCACCACCCCTACATCGACGAAGGCGCTGTCATAGGGGGCGTTGGCGCGTCCATTTGGGTTGAGTGACACCATGCCTTCACCAGTGTATTGGAGGCGCTTGAGCGTGTTGGTACCGCGTAGTTCCCAAATGGTGCCTTTGATGCTGCCGGCAAATTTGTCCACCTCAGGATAGGCTGTTTTCGGTTCACTGTCTGCGGCGGGCGCTTGTGCCAGGGCCCGCGGGGTCCCGAAGGTCGCTGCCAGTGCGAGGCTACAGCCGAGGAGCGGGGAGGCAACGCCGGAGAAACTTAAGAACGTCATTCACGATGGCGTACCAAAAAAACGATGGTGTGGCAAGATTCCATATCGAGGGGACTGCAGTGCCATTTGATGAAGAGGCAAATTGGGTGTACGGTTTTCCTCCCAACCGCCCTTCCAAGCTGTCCACGATGAAAAACCAGAAGCAACGAAACCGAGCCCCTCGACCCTTTAAAAATGGGAACTCTGGTGGACGTTGGGACGGCAGTCAGGGAGGGGGCTTTATCCCTATGCCGAATCCCACCTCGAAGGCTCCTGGCAAAGCCAAGGTGAAGAATGCCAAATCGGACGAAGTGACTGAGGAAGCCACTCCGCCACCCGAGGCATCGGCGTAACTCACTGTAGTGGAGCCGCACTTCGCTGCCCTTCAAAATAGGGGATGCCAGGTCAGGCGGGCGAGACCGGGGGCAAATGCTTTTGCAGGGTTTTCGCGAACTCAGGGCCGACACAAGTCTCTTCGTGCTTGAAGTAGGCATACACCTCAGACCATGTATTGGCCTGTAGCTGCTCCTGCGCAAACTGCGCCCACCGTTTGATCTGAGCGGGTTTGTAATCCTCCCGCCGGGGCCGCAGATAGCCGAAGCTGGCTGTCACTATACGCGGTGTCTCGAACTCTTCGGATTCAGCCAGGCAGAGGGCGGCGTCGAACTCGGAGAGGATGCCGTACACGTCTTCGGTGAACCACGAGTCGTGACGAAACTCGAACGCGAGTTTTCTATCGGTGGGGTTGCTTTTGGAGCGTGTCGATTTCTTCGGCGATGAGACAGAGGCGAGGAACGTCTCCAAGCGTTCCGCATCGACCTTGAATGTAGGTGGAAGTTGAAACAACACAGGACCGAGTTTGTCATCCAGTCCGCTTACCGACTGGAAGAATGTGTCCATGATGTCACCGCAATCCTTGAGTTTGGAGAAATGGGTGACTTGCTGGGGGGCTTTCAGACTGTAGCGGAAGCCAGCGGGAGTTTCATCGTACCAGCGCTGGATCGTGTTGGCGGAGGGGATGCTCCTGAAGGTGTAGTTGATTTCCGTGGAGTTGAACTGGGACGCATAATACGTCAGCATTTTTGCCTTCGACAGGCCCTCTGGATAGAATTTGTCTTTCCATTCCGGGTACTGAAAGCCCGAGGTGCCGATCCAAGTGTTGCCAGAATTCATACAAAACGAATACGTTGGAAGATTTAACGATGCGATATCCAAGATGAACGTTTCAAGGGGTCTGCCATGGACAGGACTCAGTCAAAATGTTGCGAAATAGGGCCGAAAACTGACTTCGATGGGGTGGGCGATGCGGGCAAAATTGCGTTTACGTCCTTCTCATTCAAGGTTTGCGTGCGCTCATATCCGGCTCCTCAGCCTCAGCAAAGGGCATGGCCAGGAGATGCGAGGTCGGTCACTTTTTTTGGAGCAGGGGGCGCAACGCATCCGCATGACGGACGACATAAACTGCCAGCATCCACTCGACGCCTGGACGGCCATTGTCGGGATGTGATTTGGACCATTCATTGAACAAGGCGTCCTCCTGTTCCCAGTAGTCGGGTTTCATGGCACTCATCTGTTCCAGTCTTTTTTCCTGGGTTGCTGCGGGGCCTGGTTCACCAAAAGGCTTGCACATGGCTGCAAGCCAGGACATGGCCTGCTTGTCCCCAATCACTTCATAGCCTTTCTTCACCCATGGCAGGTAGTTCCCGGTCGGGTTCCCCAAGGCCTGACCAATGCCACCGTTGGAGCTGTCTCCCTCAAAGTAGGAGACGGAGAAGTAGATCTTGGCGGCTTCTGGAAGCCCGGCAAAAGAGGTGGGTTCATGGAAATCACACAGGCGGTCATAGAGCCCGGTCAGGCCCGCAGCTGCCAGAAGGACTTCGGCCCAGTTGCTGCTGTCCTGTGGCGTTGCCTTGACCCCTGCCTCTGCAAGCGCGATGGCGCGAGCGGGAGCATGGGCGGCCAGAGCCTGTACGGCCTCGGTGTAGCCGCGGCGGATGAGATAGGCGGAATTGAGATCGAGGGCTGTAGCCTGCCATGCTGTGAGCAGGGGTTCGAGCCGCTCCAGCGGGATGGTCAGACAGGCACTGTTGCAGCCCGTCAGGATGTCCACGACGTGGGGGTTGTCTGCAGAGAGAAGCTTGTCGCTGAGAAGGGTGCGTCTGGCGACTTCCTTGTCGAGATGTGGCAGTAGACGTATGGCATCATCTTGCTCGGGACTGTCTTTGATGCACCATCGTGCGACGCCTTCTGCCAATCCTTTCCTGTATGAATCTGTTGCATTGGCCACATGACATCCGTAGAAAATACCTGGCAAGGCGTCCGTTCCGTCCGAATCGTCTGCCAAGTCCCGGTTGATGAACGGAACGATCTCAGGCAGGCCGGTCCGCGCCAGCTCGGTCGCCATGTTGGAGCGGGTGAGGCTTGGGATGGCCTCGTAGTGTGCCGTCATGTAGGCGATGTCCTCCTTGGCTTTTGGTGACGAAACCCAGTTGCGGTGTGCTTCGGCGGAGTTGTCCGGGCCGGGTTGATACTCTCGTTCGTCAAAAGCCCGGGTGATGGCCCGTATCCGGTTGGCATCCAGCTCGCTGGCCATGAGCACCGGGGCGACCAGACAGCCGGCAAATGCCGCAGAAACTGTCTGAAGACAGAAAAGGATGGGTTTCACAAATTCGAGGCCGGGGTAAACCCAAGGGGTTTGTTGCTGAATTCGTTGCGCGAGACGGATCGATGGTGAGCTAGCGCCGCGCCATTGTCCACGGGACTGTTCCGAAAAAATAATTAATTGATTCGGGCCTATTCGTGGGTTGCGTTGGGGCATGTCCTCCGCCGAAACGTCTGCTCCCTCGCCGGGTCTCTTTTTTGAGACGATCAATGCGTATCAGAGAACGGCTGCGTTGAAGGCGGGGGTGGAGCTTGGTGTGTTCACGGTTCTGGCATCGGGCGTGGCAACTGCGGAGGGGGTGGCAGAGGGCTGCCAGTGTCCCGTGCGTGGCGTTCGTATTCTGTGCGATTCGCTCGCCATCTTTGGCTTTTTGAGCAAGGTGGACGGCAGGTACTTCCTCACGCAGGATTCTGCCTTGTTCCTGGACCAAAACTCGCCCGCTTACCTTGGCGGCACGCTTCAGTTTATGCTGGCCCCCAGCATCACGGAAGCGTTCGGTGACCTGGCATCCACCGTCCGCAGTGGCAGGGTGCACACGTCCAAGGACGGCACCACAGCGCCGGATCACCCCGTGTGGGTCGAGTTTGCCAAGGCCATGAGTCCGATGATGCAAGGGACCGCCCAGGCGGTGGCGAGACTGGTCCCGCCAGTGCAGGTGGATGCGGCCCGCCAGGCCAAGGTGCTGGACATCTCCGCCAGTCACGGTGCCTTTGGCATTGCCTTTGCCCAGCAGCATCCCGGAGTGCACCTCGTTGCGCTGGATTGGGAGGCTGTCCTGGCAGTGACGGAAGCCAATGCGATCTCCGCGGGACTAGCGGATCGTTTTAGCAAGCTGGTTGGAGATGCCTTCACTGTCGATTTGGGTGCCGACTATGACGTGGTGCTGGTGCCCAACTTCCTGCATCATTTCAACATCGCTGATTGCACGCGCTTTCTCAAACGGGTGAAGGCGGCGCTCCGTCCGGGAGGGCGGGTAGTGATCGTGGAGTTTGTCCCCAACGAAGATCGCATCACCCCGCCACCGTCAGCGTCCTTCAGCCTGGTCATGCTGGGCACAACGCCGGAAGGGGACGCCTACACGTTTGGCGACTGCCAGAAGATGCTGGCGGATGCTGGCTTTCATAACGCATCGCTCCACCCCTTGCTGCCTACAGCGCAAAGTGCAGTGATCGCGGTGGCGTAGAGGTTCTTGCTGGCACCGGTTGTGTCCGGTCGATGCCTTCCCTCAGACTTGTGAAACTTCACCCCAGCATGCCTGAACTATGAGCACCGAAATCCAGCAACTCGAAGAGCAAATCTACGAACTGACCAAGAAGCTGACGGAGCTGCGCAAGCAGTCTGGTGGCGAAAGCAGGGAGGTGTCGAACTACACGTTCGACACCCTTACGGGCTCAGTGGATCTGGCATCGTTGTTCTGCGGTAAGAATCTGCTCTTTGCCATTCACAACATGGGGCAGGCCTGCCGGTATTGCACCCTCTGGGCAGATGGCCTGAACGCCTTTCTGCCGCATCTGGAAGACCGCTTCGCAGTGGTGCTGCTTTCCAAGGACACGCCCGAAGTGCAGCAACGGATCGCTCACTCCCGGCAGTGGCGTTTCCGGATGGCTTCCCACGGCGGAGGCAGTTACCTCAAGGAGCAGACCGTGCTCCCCGGAGAGGACAATATGCCCGGAATCGTGTGCTACGAGCGGCGGGAAGATGGCCGCATCTTCCGGAGGAGTTCAGCCATCTTCGGCCCGGGCGACCTCTATTGTAGTATCTGGCATGTGCTGTCGCTTGCAGGGATAAGCGATGGTGAATGGACACCCCAGTACAGCTACTGGAAGCGACCCTCAGCTGAGGCTATGGAAGATGGTGGGGAGAATTTGGATGGAGGGTGTTGCGAGTAGTTGATTGTAGGTTGGATTCTGGGACGGGCGGGGTGCTTGCCCGACAGCGTTTGTTGAGGGGCAGTTTTGACTGCGATGAGGGCCTACCGCTCCGCGGTAGAATTTCTGCTCCAAGTTTTCCATGGGTTTTCATGGTGAACCCTCCGGGTTCGGGTGCTTGGATGGCGCTCATTGGTGAGATAAATTCAAAGGGTGAAAGCTGATGATAGTTCAAACATTAGATTGCTCAGTCCGCGTTGCTGTCGATCACCAGGAGTCGTTGCCGGAGCAATCATCGTGACAGGCTGTGCTGTTTTGCATCGTTACCCTGCTGCGAACTCCCACTATGACCAACGAATTCCCCAGCGGGCCCTGGACGGGCTACTATCAATATCGGACCGGTCAGCGTGGAACGCAGGATCTTGTGTTGACGTTTGAGGATGGGCGTATGTCTGGGACCGGCGTGGATGAGTTGGGTGTGTTTCGTATTGAGGGAAGTTACAACGAGACCAGCCGCGAGGCCGACTGGCTGAAGAGTTACCCGAGTGGGCACCTCGTGCAGTACCGCGGCTTCAGGGAGGGCCCGGTGCCTGGGATCTGGGGGACCTGGAAGATTCCGGGCAGTTGGTCAGGCGGCTTCCATATTTGGCCCGTGTCGGCTGGCAGTAGTGCATCGAGGACTGAGCGGACGGCTGAACCGATGAAGATCCCTCAGAGAGTGTTGCATGGCGCGGGCGCTGAAGACTGAGTTGCGGGCCTTGTCTGCAATACCTTTGTGAGTAGTGGCGTAGCCTTGGAAGCCTTCTTTCCATCCATGACACGCGCTCCATCCTCCCGCCGTTTGTTTCTCAAATCCTCCGCCACTGCGATCACAGGCGCTTTGCTGCCGATCCAGCTGCCAGCGGCTGACGGGAAGGGAAGCGCAGGGGGGAAACTCATCGCTTATGTAGGCACGTTCAGCTCGCCGTTGCAGAACATGAAGGCAACCCAGGTGGATCTGCCACCGGGGAATGGCAAGGGCATCCACCTGTTCCAAGCGGATCGCACTACAGGAGCGCTCACTGCGGCCGGGATCCATGAAATGGGCACCAGTCCGTCCTGCCTGGTGCTGAATCGTGCGGGGACGCATCTATACTCGGCGAACGAAACCGACAGAGTGGGTGCCAATGAAGCTGGCACGGTCAGCAGCTTCACCGTGAGTCCTGAGAACGGCAGTTTGACGCTGCTCAACTCCGTTAACTCTGGCGGCAAAGGGCCTACCTACGTCAGCCTGCATCCCTCGGGCAAGCACCTCTTTGTGGCCAACTACTTTGGCGGCGCCGTGGCAGTATTGCCGGTGCTGCCAGATGGCCGACTGGGGGAGGCGACGGATGTGAAAAAGGACGAAGGTGTCATCGGTCCGCGTCAGGCCACGAATGCGCCTCCCGGCAGTTTTGCGTTCAGCGGCCACGACCAAACCCATTGCCACATGATCACTGCCGATCCCTCGGGCCGGTATGTGCTCCACGTGGATCTGGGCCTCGATCAGATCCATGTCTGGAAGTTCGATGCCAGCAAGGGCACACTGAGCCCAAATGATCCGCCGCATGTCTCCCTGCCTCCGGGGGATGGGCCTCGTCACTTTGCCTTTCATCCGGAGGGTCGCTGGCTCTACTCTCTGCAAGAGGAGGGCTCCACCATCGTGCTTTTTGACTATGACGGCGGAACGGGGGAGCTCACGTCCCGGCAGACGCTTTCCAGCTTGCCACCGGGTTACGCCGGGAGCAATTTCTGCTCGGGCGTTCACGTTTCTCCAGACGGCCGGTACGTTTATGCGGGGAACCGGTTGCATGATGGCATCAGCATCTTCGCTGTGGGCAAGGATGGCACGCTCACTTATGTGACTGAAGAATGGACTCGCGGAAACTACCCGCGCAGCTTCACCTTTGATCCCAGTGGGGAGTTTCTGTACTGCTGCAATCAGCGGGCGGACAATGTGACTGTCTTTCGGGTGGATCGGTCGTCTGGTGGGTTGAAGTTCACCGGTCACTACACTCCGGTGGGCAATCCCTCTTGTGTGGTGTTTGCAGAATTGGCTGGTTAGAGTGGAGGACGCTCCTGCGACAAGAGCCCCCGTCGGCTCACCTGCAAATCGAAGCCAAATTTTTTGGAGACTGTTCGCATCGCTGCGGGTTAGACTCGTGTCCCCGCTCAGTCTGAGCGGCGGACACTTCCATCCCTTCTCCAGCTATGCACGGTATCTTCCAGACATCCTGTAGCCACCTCTGTCTCGCTCTGTTTTTGAGCTCGGTGGCACTTGTGAAAAGTCGCGCTGCGGAGCCCACTGCATCGGCAAGCCCGGCCATTTCAGAAGCTGCCAGACGGATCGCGCAGGCGGCGGACAAGTTTCTCGTCTCCCTCGACGACTCAGGGCGCAAGGGAGCGGTTTATAAGTTCAATGACGAGGAGCAGCGCAAGCGGTGGTCCAACCTGCCCACCTCGTTTGTGAAACGCGGGGGGCTGCGTATGGGGGATCTGACCCCGGCACAGCGGGAGGCGGCCATGGCCCTGCTGGCGACGGCACTGAGTCCGAAGGGCTACGAGAAGGTGGTGCAGATCGTGGAGGCGGATGAGGTGCTAAACCAGGGTTCACAAAGGAAGATGTTTGGCCGCGACGAGTACTACATCTCTTTTCTGGGCACGCCTTCAACCACAACCCCCTGGATGATCCAGTTCGGTGGGCATCATCTGGCACTGAACATCACTCTCGCCGGGCAGAATGCTACGCTGGCACCCAGTCACACGGCCGCGCAGCCAGCCATCTACGAGCTGGAGGGGAAGACCATCCGCCCGCTCGGAGGAGAGACTGACAAGGCCCATGAGTTGATGGCTTCCCTGGACGAGTCACAACGAAAACAGGCTGTGCTGGGCTTTGAGATGCGGGATCTGGTGCTGGGGCCTGGCCGGGATGGTCAAGTCATCCAGCCCGAGGGACTGAAAGGTTCTGAACTGACTCCAAAACAAGGTGAATTGCTCCTCGAACTGGCGACAGAGTGGACGGGCATCATGCATGAGGCCGTGGCCAAGGCCAAGCTGGAGGAGATGAAGAAGCATCTGGAGGAAACCTGGTTCGCCTGGAGTGGTCCCACGGAAAAGGACAGTTCCGCCTACTTCCGGATCCAGGGCCCCACCGTGCTGATCGAATATGCCCCGCAACGTCTGGGAGGGGATACGAAGAAGCACATTCACACTATCTATCGTGACCCTACGAATGAGTATGGGGCGAAGTGGACGAAGGAACCTTGAGCCCCATGCTCCGTCGTCTGCTCCTTCTCGTTGCCTTGCTGGCGTTTGCCTCTGCATCGGCACACCGGCTCGATGAGTATCTGCAGGCGACCATGGTCGTCATTGAGCCCAGTGCGGTGCGCCTGCAACTCACGCTGACCCCTGGAGTGGAGGTGGCGAATGAGGTGCTTGCGCAGATCGACCGGGATGGCAATGGCGCAGTCTCAGACAAAGAAGCCGCCGACTACGCGGAGGCCCTGCGGCAGAACCTCGTGGCACGTCTGGATGACCGCAATCTGGAACTGAAACTGACGCACTCGAAGTTCCCAGCGCCATCTGAACTGCGAAGCGGGACAGCAAGCATTGAATTGGACTACTCCATCCTTGTTGAAACCCTGGCGGCAGGTGGCCACAAGCTGAGTCTTGAAAACCGGCATCTACCTGGCGTCAGCATCTATCTCTTGAATGCGGCACTGCCTAAATCGGCAAAGATCAAAATCAAGCGTCAGCTGCGAAGCGAGTATCAGCGGACGGGAGAGATTGAGTTTGAGGTGAGCCAGTAGCGCTGGCGAAAGTGGAGCCACACGGTGTATCAATCTGGGAAATTCAGTTGGCGTTGCTGTTCTGGCGATGCGAACTCTGCGGGGTTGAACTTGTCCTGGCGGAGCACCATCGATTGAGCCCATGAAGCTGCCCTTTATTCGTAGAGCCCGACACCTGGAGGCAGTGGCGGAATGGGCGGATAGAGTCGCCAAGGCGAAGCTGCGACAGGCAGAGCTTGCGGAGAAGCTGAAGGCTGTGACAGAGGCGCGGGGCCGTGAACTGGAGCATACCCGGGCGCTCAGCAAACTCTGTGAAGAGCTGAAAGTGGAAGTGGCAGAGTTGCGTCAGCGCGAGGTGGAAGCCAATCCGCTGCGATTGACCCTCCTGGATCGTGTGGCCGCGGCCCGTGCGGGACAGTTTCAGAAGCCTCAGGCGCCCATTCCTGTAGTGCTATGTGTGGATGTGGAGCCTGACGCGCGGGTGGTGGATCTCGCCGACCCTTCATGGCGTGGAACCGATGTGTTCCTGGAGAAATGGCCAGCCCTTCGGCACATCCTGGTGAAGAAGTCGGGCGCGGCATCTGTACCGCTGACTTGGTTCCCTCGCGCAGATCCGCAGATCGAGAGGTGCAATGGCTCGGCTTCCTTCGCCCTCCAGCGTTACTCCCAACATTGGGAGACTGCCCAGGCGGCAGGGGATGAGATTGGTCTTCATATGCACGGCTGGCGCTGGCAAGAGGAGAACAACCAGTGGTCTCAGGATCACGGGGACTCCGTGTGGATGGAGCATTGCCTTCGCTCAGCCATCGCGGAATATCGGGCTCATTTCGGCAAGGCTCCGCCAGTCTATCGGGGTGGGGACCACTATCTGGATGAGATGGTGCTCCGCGTGCTGCGTGAGGAAGGTATCGCCCTGGATATGACACTGGAACTGCTGCCCACCATGCAGCGACTGGTGGAGGAAGAGTCTGGTACAGGGTGCTTGCCGGATTGCTCCATGGCACCGGCCCACGCCTATCGTCCCAGCGTGAGCGATTTTACAGTGCCTGATCTGGTGCAAAAGGAGGGACTCGGTATCCTTCCGCTCACGCCTTATCAGGGAGGAAGCCTTTGCTTGTGGGCTCCGAATCAAGTGGTGGACGAGGCCCTCGAGAGCATCGTCCAGCAGCATCCCGTGCCCACCCACCTTGCTTTTGCGGTGAGGTCGAACATTGCAGACACCGGCTACTGGGAGAGTTTTGTAGAGAACACCTTCTCCCTGGCACGGCGCGCGAAAGAAGGCAGCCTTCGATTTGTTACGGCCTCGCAGGCGTGGCAGCTCGCGATGAGTCAAATGAGGGGGAATTCGTGAGAGTGGGGGAACATTTCGCGAGGCGTTTTTGTTTCATGCTGCCTTGCGTTTGGTCCGGCCTTTTCTGTGTGCTGATCCGTTGGTAGGGGAGTCCGTGAGAAAAGTTCGGATTTTTGTCCTTGCGACCCGGACTCCTTCGTCATGAGACTGAGCGCCGGGAACCCTGCCTGGTCACTCACCCCAAACCAAACTGAACTTCAATCTGTTGCCTTATGTCCACCGAAACCAACGCCCCGGCGACCAACACCATCAAACTGCACCGTGTGCTTCGCGCCACGCCCGAGCGAGTGTACCGTGCTTTCATCGATCCTGATGCCATGGTAAAATGGCTGCCACCCTATGGATTCACCGGCAAGGTGCATCACATGGATGCCTGTGTGGGCGGGATCTACAAGATGTCCTTCACCAACTTTTCCACGGGATCGAGCCATTCGTTTGGCGGCAAATACCTCGAGCTCAAGCCCAATGAACTCCTCCGCTACACCGACGTGTTCGACGATCCGAACCTCCCCGGTGAGATGATCACCACTATCACTCTGAAGAAGGTGTTTTGTGGCACGGAGATCACGGCCGTACAGGAGGGCGTTCCCGGCGTCATTCCGGCGGAGGCTTGCTACATGGGCTGGCAGGAATCGCTGGAACAGCTGGCGAAGCTGGTTGACCCGGAGATTCCGGACCACGGTTAGTCGCCATTCGCGCCATTCATTTCTTGAGTGATGATGGACGGGGAGCCGGTTGAAAGCTGGTTCCCCGCTTTCTTTGCAGCCTTGTGGTTCGACCGCGTCACGGTGTAGCAGGCTGGTGTCTTCCGACCGTCCGCTGCAACCTCTCTGCTTACCCTCAACAGGTACGAGGAGCCTGCGTGGGCCGTGAAAGCGGCGCTTCACGCACGCACTCCATCCCGACGCGTCGGGGACAGCGGGACCAGGCTTTGCGAGTCTTCAGTAAGATGGCTGCCCATCTGCTTCCGGGGCGTCTTTATCCTCGATAGCCAAAAAACCGCCGGCTGGTGATCACATCCGCGACTGCCTGCGGCACCATCTGCCGCCAGGATTCATCGCCCGCGGCGATTTTTGCCAAAGCGTCGCGGGAGAAGAAGCGGAGGTAGTCGGGGTTGTAGTTGTCCAGCTCTACAAAACTGCCGCGGTCTGCCAGGTATCCGTAGAGCTTTTTCAGCTCGGGGGCGACCTTCAGAGTTTGGACGGTGGTGAGCCCGGCAGGGGAATTCGCCTGTAGCGGATACACGTAAAGCTTGAGGTCGTTTTTGAAGAGGCGACCGAAGGACTCCAGAATGCCTCCGGGCAGCTGAGTGTAGTAGCGCTCGTCGAAAATCTCCAGCAGGCTGGGTATGCCCATCACGATGCCAACGCGCTCCTTCGTGCGCCAGGAAAGGTAGGCCGCGAGGCGGTAGTACTCGAAGTAGTCGGAGATGAGCACGGTGACACCGCAAGCTGCCAGGACATCGGCACGGGCCAGGAAGTCGCGCCGATCCACCTCGTTGCCACCCGCCATGAGATTGCGCATGGTGAGCTCAAAGATGGGCAACACCTCCTTGCCCTGAACGGCGGGGTCCTGGCGGAACTTGTCCAAGGCGCACTCCAGCATGTTCAGGTTAACGTGCGTGGGGGGGCGGAAACTGCCGCGCTCGACCATCACGGCCTTCTTGTAGAGCACATCAGAGGGTTGGAGGATCTCTCCGGTGGCACCAAACATGGCGGCACCGCTGAGGCCCAGTTGCACGAGTTTCAAGCTGATCAATCGATTGTCCACGGAGCGGAACTCGATGCCCTTGAACTCGATCGCATCGATCTCAATCCGCCCCGTGGTCAGCTTGTCCAGCAAGCTCTCCACGAGTTTGTCGGGATCGTGATGCAGGAAGAAGGCTCCGTAGAGCAGGTTCACGCCCACCACGCCCAGGGCCTCCTGCTGGAGCGCGGCCTCAGAGTCCAGCATGCGCACATGCAGCAGGATCTGGCTGGGCTCATCCCGCGGGCGGGACTGGAACTTTACGCCCATCCAGCCGTGACACTCGTTCCCGCCCTTAAAGCTGCGGGCCACCACGGTGTCGGCAAAGGCGAAGAAGGCTGTGCTGTCCCCACGCTTCTCGCTGAGGCGGTCCACGTTCAACTGAAACTCGTAGTCCAGCATCGACTGGAGCCGGGAGCGTGAGACGTATCGCTCCGTGCCGCCGTAGATGGCATCACTCACCACCATGTCGTACGCGGAGATGCTCTTCGCCACCGTGCCTGCGGCTCCGCCCACGCGGAAGAACCACCGCACCACTTCCTGCCCGGCCCCGATCTCCGCCATCGTCCCGTACCAGCGGCGGTCGAGATTGATCTTCAGCGCCTTCTGATGGGTATCCAGTTCCTCGTCCTTCATAGATTCATGATGTGTGCACAACCGCCGGGGGTGTCATAAAGGGAACGCTTGTGACGGCTGTGGTCGACCAAATTCTGTGGGATCTACGCTGAATTCACACAGGGCAGGGATGGGCGGCGGTGCTGGCCATGGGTTGGTGACCTTCAGAGGCGTTTGTGCTTGTTCCCGCTGGCCTTTTCCTGGACGATCATTGTACCCCCCTTCCATGAAGCCCAAGTCCCAGAGCACAGACGATTTCCAAAGATTCGCCAACGCCTCCGAATGGGAGAGCTGGCTGGCGACGCATCAGGCGGAGACCGGTGGAGTGTGGCTCTTGATTGCCAAGAAAGGCTATCGCGGACCGGGGCTCTCCATCAGCGATGCGCTGGACGTGGCGCTCTGCTTCGGCTGGATCGACAGCCATCGCAAGGGGTATGATGAAACCCACTACCTGCAGCGATATTCCCCACGACGCCCGAAGAGTCCGTGGTCCAAACTCAATGTGCAGCGCACCCAAGCCTTGATTGCCGAGGGACGGATGCATGAGGGTGGGTTTAAGGAAATTAAGTTGGCGGAATCAGACGGCCGCTGGGCGGTGGCGTATGAGTCGCAGAGTGAGGCCGCGATCCCGGATGACGTAGCTTCCGCGCTGGCTGCCAATCCATTGGCGGCGAAGGCCTTCGAGGCTCTCTCCAAAAGCGCCCGCTACAGCCTCATCCTGCCCGTGCTGAAAGCGACCACGCCCCAGGTGCGCTCCCGTCGTGTGCAGAAACTGGTGTCCACCTTGGTAGGGTGATTCCACGGGCCTGCAAGAGGAGGGAGGTGAGAGGGGCGTCGAAACATTCTGTTTGCCATTTTGATCGAATTGCCATCACAATCCGCGCATGAATCCCCTCCAGAAAGCCGCCTTCATCTTTTGCGCCACCGTGCCCGGAATCGCCCAGGCCTGTCTGTGGGACAGCGATACCCTGGCCACAGAAAGTGCCCGTTTTCCGAATGTGGCTGGGATCATGGCCGGCGTTTTTCCGCGGCACTCGAAGGAGTATCACGTCTGGCGGATCCAGCAGAAACAACCGCTGGTGGAGTCTGGCAAAGCGGGCGCATCTGATTATGATGATCTGGCGGTTTCGCAGCACAAGCTAGGTGATCACAAAGCGGCCATTGCCACCATGATGGCCAAGGAACAGAAGGTGTCAGGGTTATACGAGACTTATTCGAACTTGGGTACTTTCTACATCTACGCAGGCGAGTTGAGCGTTGCTCAGAAATGGATCGAAAAAGCGCTGGCCATCAATCCGAATGCGCACTTTGGTCGAGAGAAGCATCAGCGATGGCTGGTGATGTGGCTGCGGGAAAGACGCAGCACTGTCTTGACCGAAGATGAGAAGAAGAAGGCGCCGTTTCATGACCCTGGGGACGTGCCCACTGGGTTTGCTGCGTTTGTTGCCCGCCAGCAAATGGGAGGGGCCACCGGGGACCCTGAGTTTATCAAGTTCACGGAAGTGCAGCAGGATGCAGCCATAGGCGGCTTGATCGGGATGATGTACTTTGCTGACTTTGACAATCCGATCCTTCAGGAGGCCCTCGGCGATTTGCTCTCGTACGGCAAGATGGAAGGAAATGCGTCCCAACTCGCGGGATTGTGCTATCTGCACGTCAGAGAAGGTGACTGATTCCGAGGAAAAGGCCAAGTTGAAAGCCCTCATGCACAAAGCGGTGAGCGCATCCCACTTGCGCGAAGAGAAGGACCTGAAAAAGACACTGGACAGCGCTCTGCTGAAAGGGGAAAACCTCAACAAAGGTGTAAAGGCTGACGAAGTTGCCTGGATTGCTGCTGGCAAAGATGTTGCGGCGGAATTTCAGTCGAAGTACCTGCAAGTGCGCAAGTGACAGGCGGGTGTTTCTGCCTTGTTGCATGCAAAAATCTGGGAGATGATGTACTGTCATCAGGCCGCCCAGTGTCCCTATGCTCAACCTCTACGACGCTGTTCGCAACAATCCGAGCTACAGCAAGCTCGAGATTGGGGAGTTCCTGTTCGCGGAGTACACGTGTGGGGCAAACATCAAGATGCTCCCCAACTGGACGGAGAAGGATTACTTTGTCCATGTGGTGACGGGCACCAAGACGTGGCACACGTGTGATGGGGAGTGGAAGGCCAGTCCCGGGGAGACGCTCTTCATCAAGAAGGGGGCGACGGTGGTGGAGCAGTTTTTCGATTCGGAGGTCTGTCTGCTCATGGTCTTCATCCCGGACGCCCTCATGCGCAGCACCGTGCGGGAGGTGATCGAGGCGCTGAGTCTGGCAGGGGCGGTCAGTCCGCCGCCAACCACCGCGGTGCGGGTGGAGCACGATGTGGGGCTGGATGCCTTGTTCCAGTCCATGCGGACCTATTTGGTGGGAGTGGAGAAGCCCCCGGAACCGCTGGTACGGCTCAAGCTCAAGGAGTTGGTGATGAGTGTGCTCACCAGCGGGACCAATATGGCGCTGGCCGCATATTTCCGCCGGGTGGGGACTACTGAGGCACCTTCGGTGACGGAGATCATGGAGACCAATTTCCGCTACAATCTCTCCCTGGAAGAGTACGCGAAGCTCTGCCATCGCAGCCTTTCTTCCTTCAAGCGGGAATTCCAGGCCGCCTTCCAGGAATCTCCGGGAAAGTGGTTGCTGCTGAAGCGCCTGGACCTGGCTGCCACCCTGCTGCGAAGCTCAGCGCTCAATGTCACTGAAGTGGCCTTCGAGAGTGGCTTCGAACACGTTTCTCACTTCAGCCGGGTGTTCAAGGATCGCTTCGGTGTTTCCCCCATGACGTATCGTGCGGATGGGCCGGCGATGGCAGGTTTGTCCGAGTCTTGAGCCGTACAGTCAAAAGGCTGGACTGCCCAGCAAAGCAGGAGGCGTGGGAATTGGGTAAGCTGATCGTGGTGATAAACACCGCCATACACCCATGCAAACCGCGACCCTGAACCCAACCGAAAGGAGGCCAAAGCAACCGACGACTGGCACCCAATCATCCTCGCCGGAGATTCCTCAATTGAAGGAAATCAAGGCCAAGCAGAAGTTCACCTGGGAGGCCGGAGACTTTGGCCAGGTGGCCCGGAGCATCGAGAACTTCGCCGAGCACTTCATGTCCCGTCAGCCGTTGTGCCCTGGGATGCGCGTGTTGGACGTTGCGTGTGGCACGGGCAATCTGGCGGTGCTCGCCGCCCAGTCCGGCTGCGTGGTCAGCGGCATCGACATCGCGGCCAACCTCCTGGAGCAGGCCAGAGATCGCGCCCACGCCGCGGGATTGGACATCGACTTTCAGGAGGGGGACGCCGAAGCGCTGCCCTATCCGGACAATACGTTCGATCTCACCGTGAGCATGTTTGGGGTGATGTTTACGCCTCGCCCCGCCGTCGCTGCGGCGGAACTCTGGCGTGTGACCAAGCCGGGCGGACAGATCGCTCTCGCCAACTGGACACCGGAGGGATTCATCGGAAAGATGTTCAGTGTTTTCAAGAAGCACCTGCCCCCTCCGCCAGTTGGAGTTCCTTCTCCCATGGAGTGGGGGATTGAGGGGCGGGTCGAGGAGCGGCTGCGGGACGGCTTTGTAAATCTGCGTCTGACCCGTCAGGCGGATGTCATGCGGTACCCGTTCCCACCGGCGGAGACGGTCGATTTTTTTCGTAAGTACTATGGTCCAACTCTCCGAGCCTTCGAGTCGCTCTCAGCAGACGGCCAGATCGCGCTGAGGGAGGATTTGGTTGCGCTGCAGACTCGTTACAACTCCGCGAAAGACCCCGGAACGACTGCGGTCGAAGCGGAGTATCTGGAAGTCGTGGCCACCAAGCGTTGAGGGCTGGTTGGCCCTTTGACCACCAACCTGAGGAACCTGTATCATGTACCATCAAGATCATTTGAAGAACATCCCGAAGATGAACGACCTGGCCCCTGAGGCCATGAGAGCCTTCTGGGCTTTTGACCGGCTGGCTGTCGCAGAGGGTGCCATTCCCGTGAAGTACAAGGAGCTGATCGCGGTGGCTGTGGCCGTCACGACGCAGTGCCCGTACTGCATCGAGATCCATACGGCCAACGCCCGCAAGGCCGGAGCCACCGATACCGAGCTGACTGAGGCGACCATCGTGGCTGCTGCTCTACGTGCGGGCGGGGCCATCACGCATGCAACGCATGCGTTGGGGTGAGGGGGAATCTGGCCGATAGCGAAAGCAAGTGAGATGCGACGAGCGAGAGGCCTTGCCACCAAGGCCTCTCGCTGGCGGTTGCATGCCCACAATCCGCTTGATTATTTGCTCCAGTTCGTTGCAAAATGGGACATGCCCACGATTCACAGTGCAGTCCTTATCTTGTGTGCGATGATTCCGGGTTTATCCCATGCTTGTCTATGGGATAGCGACACCCTCGCTACCGAACGAGCCCGCTTCCCGGAGGTGCAAGGCACCATGAGCGGCGTGTTTCCCCGTCACTCGAAGGAGTATCATGCCTGGAGGGTGCAACAGAAGGAGCCGCTCGTGGAGTCAGGCAAGGCTGCGGCCAGCGACTACGACGATCTGGCGGTCTCGCTGCACAAGCTGGGGTCCCATCAGAGGGCCATCGACGTCATGATGGCAAAGGAGAAGAAGCTGCCGGGGCAGTATGAGACATACTCCAACCTGGGGACGTTTTACATCTACACGGGAGATTTGGTGACGGCCAAAAGCTGGATTGAGAAGGCTCTCTCGATCAATCTAAACGCCCATTTTGGGCGTGAAAAATACCAACTCTGGCTGGTGCAATGGCTTCTTGAAAGGCGTGAGGCGACTGAATCGCTGGTTAATCCTGGAGACGAGAGCATTGATCAATACTTCGCTCGTACAAAGGGTTTTGCCAGCTTTGTGGCGAGGAGAGAAGCCGGGGGCTATAGCGGGAGTAGTGATCAGCCGATTTCATTCAGCGAAGATCAGCGTAAGGCGGCGATTGGTGGCGTGACGGGGATGATGTACTTTACAGATTTTGACAACCCGATCCTGCAGGAAGCATTGGGGGATCTTCTGAGCTTTGGTAGCGGGGAGGACAATGCCGCCCAGCTCGCAAGCCTGTGTTATTTGCAAGCCTCCCAGCGTGTCGCTGGGTCCGAAGAGAAGAAGCGGTTGATGGACAAGGTGCTCAAGGAGATTAGCACTTCCAAAGGTGTCGATGAAACCACACTGAAGACAGTTCGGCGCAAGTCTCTGGAGCAAGGCGAGGCTTACGCCAAAAAGGTACGGGCAGACGAGTTGGCATGGATCGCCGCTGGCAAAGATGTCTCGGCAGATTTTCAGAAGAAGTATCTGGGGCAGCTCCGATAGGGGATAGCGTCGGGCCTCTGGCGACTCTCGCCCTTATCCCTTTTCCCTCTACGCTCCCACTCTCTTCCTCAACTGTCCGCATGCGGCATCGATGTCCGGTCCGCGAGCCCTACGCAAATGAGCCACGGCTCCGCATTCTCGCAGGGTGGCCAGGAATGACTCCGTTTGCTCCATGCTGCTGGGAGCATAGGTGCGGCCCTTGAGACTTAGTCCCGTGGGGTTATAGCGCAGCAGATTGATGTGCATGCGCCGGTCCTTCACCAGGTTTGCCAGATCCCGTGCTTGGTTCAGGGAATCATTTACCCCTTCCAGCAGACAGTACTGGATAGTCGTGATACGTCCGCTTTTCTCCTGGTAGCGGTCGGCGGCCTCCAGGATGTCCTGCACGGGGAACCGTCGCCCCATGGGGAGAATGGCGGTGCGGGTGTCGTCATCCGGAGCATGCAGGGACACGGCCAGATGCACCCCCAGATTGGCCTTGGTGAGTTCCTCGATCCCGGGGACAATCCCCACCGTGGAGATGGTGACCTGCCGCCAGCCCAGTGCGCCAAGCCGGGGATCCGCCATGCGTTCCACGGCGGGCAGGACGTTGCGGAGATTCAGCATCGGCTCGCCCATGCCCATGAAGACGATGGTTCGCAGGGTGCGCCCTCCCACCCGGGCCTCCCGCCGCAGATGAATGAACTGCTCCACGATCTCTCCCGAGGTGAGGTTCCTTTCGAACCCCGTCTGGGTGGTCGCACAGAAGTCGCAACCCATGGCGCAGCCCACCTGGCTGGAGATGCAGCCTGCCGCACGCTCCGGGTGATAGTCCGGCATGAGGACGGACTCGACGGTGCGACCGTCTGACAGCCGTAGCAGCAGCTTGCAGGTACCGTCTTCTGACACCTGCCGCTGAGCCAATGTGGCCGCTGCAGCGGGGAAGGTGGAGTGTATGCGGTCGATCAGATCGGCTGGCAGCCGGTCCTTAGGCTGGGCCCCTTCCTCCCTGGCACCGTACACGTCTCGCAGCACGGGCAGGGTGTGGGCCGGCTTGTACCCGTGCTTCACCATCCAGGCCGACAGCTCTTCTGTGGAGAGGTCGAGGAGGGGGCGGGGGACGGGAGAGGCGACGGGCATGGTGGACTGGCGGAGAGAGCCTGCAAGGTAGCATCTCCCAGCCCGCTTCCAAACTGGGAAATCCTGTTCTCCAAGGTCCAGCATCGGAAACTCCTCCGGCGGCCAGTTTGCGGCGGGCCTTTACAGCCGCCGACAAGAAAAGCTGGCAAGAAAGAGGTCCGGCCCCTTATCCTGCCCATCCATCACCTTCCTCGCTCGAAAAATGATCTGGATCGCATCTGCCAAACGCACACCCCAAGGGCGCTTTCTGGGCTCCCTCGCCAAACTTTCTGCCGTGGACCTCGCGGTTGCCGCGGGTCGCGCCGCGCTGGCGGGCATCGATCCGGAACGCATCGATCAGGTCATCGTCGGCAACGTCCTGGCCGCAGGGCAGGGCATGAACATCGCTCGCCAGATTGGCGTGAAACTCGGCCTGCCGCTGCGCGTGCCGGCCTTTACGGTGAACATGATGTGCGCCTCTGGGATGCAGGCTGTGCGGCTGGCGGTGGAATCCATCCAGGCGGGGAACTCGCGCATGATCCTCTGTGGAGGCACGGAGTCCATGTCCAATGCACCGCACCTCCTGCCGCGCTCCCGTACCGGGTACAAGCTGGGAGATGCCGTGATAGTGGATTCCCTGCTGCGGGACGGGTTGGTGGACGCCTTCAGCGGTCAGCACATGGGGCTCACAGCTGAGCGACTGGCAACCTCCCACGCCATTTCCCGTGCCGATCAGGATCAGTTCGCGGCATCCAGTCAGCAGAGGTGGTTGGCGGCTCGGGAGGCGGGCCGTTTCACCAAGGAGCTGGTGCCCTTGGAGGAGCTCTCCGACGATGAGCACCCTCGAGGAGACACCACCGCGGAAAAGCTCTCTGCATTGAAGCCAACCTTTCAGAAGGACGGCTCGATCACTGCGGGCAATGCCTCCGGCCTCAATGATGGCGCGGCGATGCTCGTGGTGTGCGATGAGGCGTCTGGCCGGGAAGCCGGGCTGGAGCCGCTGGCCTTGATCGAAAAGACCTCGGCAGTGGGCTGCGAACCCGATCTGATGGGGCTGGGGCCTGTTTATGCCACGCGGGCTCTGGGCATCGACCCGGCAGTGTTTGACGCGATCGAGATCAACGAGGCTTTTGCTGCGCAGGCGCTCGCCTGCATCCGCGATCTGGGACTGGATGAAAGCAAGGTCAACGCCGATGGCGGGGCCATTGCACTGGGGCATCCCATCGGCGCATCTGGCGCGCGCTTGCTGGTGCATCTGGCGCATCAATCCCATGCGCGCTCGCTGGCCACCCTCTGTGTCGGGGGCGGCATGGGCTGCGCGGTCGCATTGCGGAAACCCTGAGATCGCAGCCATGAACCATCTGCCTGAACCTGCCTGGGTTCCCACTGAAGAGTTCATCTCAAGCACCAACATCGCCTGGCTCATGCAGCAGGCGGGAGCCGCGAGTTGGGAGGAGCTGCATGCGTGGTCCGTGACCCATCGCGACGCGTACTGGCGAAGAGCCATCGAGCGGCTGGGCTTGCAATTCCAGCGCCTGCCGGATCGCATCGCCGACTTTTCCAGCGGGCCTGAGCATCCCGAGTGGCTGCCTGGGGCGCGGCTCAATATTGCAGCGAGCTGTGTCAAAGGGGAGCCGGATGCCATCGCCATCCTGCACCAGGACGAAGGGGGTGCGATGAAACGCATGACCCGCGGTGCCTTGGCGGAGCTTTCCGGACGCGTCGCGGCGGGGTTGGCCAGATTGGGATGTAAGGCCGGGGATCGCATCGCCCTCTTTCTGCCGATGAGCGCGGAGGCTGTGGCCATCTATCTGGGGGCCATCCAGGCGGGATGCGCGGTGGTGGGCATTGCCGACAGCTTCTGCCCCCCTGAGATTTCAGTGCGCCTGGGCATCGCTCCGGTGTCAGTGGTGTTTACCCAGGAGTCCGTCCTGCGCGGGGGCAAGCAGTTGCCGCTCTACGCCAGCGTCGTGGCAGCCGCCACACCCCGTGCCGTGGTGCTGGAAGCGTCCAGCGCCCTGGCAAGGGCTGAGGACATCACGTGGGGGGAGTTTCTGCCGGAGGAGGGCACCACGACGTTTGCGGAAGGAACCCCAGAAGATGCGATCAACATTCTCTTCTCCTCCGGCACCACGGGCGAACCCAAAGCGATCCCCTGGACGCACGCCACCCCCATCAAATGCGGGGCGGATGCTCACTTCCACCATGACATCCGACCAGGGGACGTGCTCGTCTGGCCTACGAACATCGGCTGGATGATGGGGCCGTGGTTGATCTTTGCCAGCCTGCTGAACCGCTCTGCGATGGCTCTCTGGCAGGGAGCGTCCGCAGGGTCGGCTTTTGGACGGTTCGTGCAGGACTCGGGTGCGACGATGCTGGGTGTGATCCCCACGCTGGTGAAGACCTGGCGCAAGACGGACACATTCAGCGGTTGCGATCTCTCTCGTATCCGGGCCTTCAGCTCCACGGGGGAGTGCTCCAATGCCGATGACATGCGCTGGCTCATGGCGCAGGCAGGTGGACGCCCGGTGATCGAGTACTGCGGCGGTACCGAAATCGGCGGTGGGTACATCACCGGGGTGGTGACTCGTCCATGTATTCCTGGAACCTTCAACGCCAAAGCGCTTGGCGGTGATTTTGTCATCCTCAATGAAGCCGGGCAGGAGACGAAGGAAGGGGAGGGGGAGGTGTTTCTGCTGCCACCTTCCATTGGCCTCTCTCTCAGCCTGCTTAACCGGGATCATCACCAGTCCTACTATGCCGGGTGCCCGGAGGGCCCTCATGGAGAGGTGCTGCGGCGTCATGGCGATCAGATGAAAACCTTGCCGGGCGGCTACTGGAGCGCCCACGGACGGGCGGATGACACCATGAACCTCAGCGGAATCAAGGTCAGCTCCGCGGAGATTGAGCGCACGCTACAGGCTGTCCCTGGCGTGATCGAGACGGCTGCCATTGCGGTGGCTCCGGGGGGAGGGCCGGACCAGTTGGTCATCTATGTGGTCGGTGCCGCCCAGCCCAGAGCAGACACCCGGGCGCTCCACTCAGCCATGCAAGACCGGATCAAACACAGACTGAACCCGCTCTTCAAAATCCACGACGTGGTGCCGATCGATGCACTGCCGCGCACGGCGTCGAACAAGGTCATGCGCCGTGTGCTGCGCGATCTCTATCTATCTCATCTATGAAACAACTTATCGTCATCACTGGCGCAGGAGGCGGGATCGGCCGTGGGCTGAGCCTCTGTCTGGCTGCGCAGGGGCATGCCATCATCGCCACGGATCTGCAGGCCGACAGCGCACGGGAAACGGCTGATCAAGTAAAAGCAGCGGGGGGTGAGGCGGAGCCCTTCGGCCTGGATCTGACGAACGAGGAGGCAGTGCTCAGCTTCTGGGAAGGGCTGGCGGGGCGCCCGGTCAGTGTGCTCATCAACAATGCCGGTCTGCAACAGGTGGCGAGGGTGGATGAGTTCCCCACGGCAAAATGGGACCTGCTCATAAACGTGCTCCTTAGAGGTACATTCCTCATGACGCGCAGTGTTCTCCCCGGCATGCGGGAGCGGGGCTTTGGCCGCATCATCCACATTGGCTCCATCCACTCCCTGGTCGCGTCTCCATGCAAGTCAGCCTACGTGTCGGCCAAGCATGCCTTGCTGGGCTTTTCAAAAACCCTGGCGCTGGAAACGGCAGGCACCGATATCACGAGCAACACGATTTGCCCCTCCTATGTGCACACGCCGCTGGTGGATGCGCAGATCAAGGACCAGGCCCGGGTGCGCGGCATCTCGGAGGAGGATGTCATCCAGCGCATCATGCTGGAGCCCATGCCCAAGAAGGTCTTCATCACCTTCGAAGAAATCGCCGGGGCCGTGGAGTTTTTTATGAGTGCCGCAGCCCGCAATGTGACGGGGCAGGATCTCGCGATCGATGGCGGCTGGACCGCCCAGTGAACCGCACCCCGCTCTCACCACCAGACATCAGATGATGAGTGTATTGATCGTTCTCGGGGCATTGATCTTCCTGATGTGGATCGCCTATCGCGGGTACAGCGTGATCCTCTTCGCGCCGGTGGCAGCCTTGGGGGCGGTGTTGCTCACGGACCCCAGTCTGGTCGCCCCCATGTTCAGCGGGCTCTTCATGGAGAAGCTCGCTGGTTTCCTGAAACTTTACTTCCCGGTGTTTCTTCTGGGCGCGCTTTTTGGCAAGCTCATTGAGCTGTCTGGCTTCGCGCAGTCCATCGTCACCGCTGTTATTGCCCTGGTGGGAGGAAAGCGGGCCATCGCCGCCATCGTTGCCGTGTGTGCGCTGCTCACGTACGGTGGGGTCTCGCTCTTTGTCGTGGTTTTTGCGGTGTATCCCTTCGCGGCAGAGATGTTCCGCAAGGCCAGCATTCCCAAGCGGCTGATTCCTGGAACCATCGCGCTCGGGGCCTTCACTTTCACCATGGACTGTCTGCCCGGTACGCCGCAGATCCAGAACATCATCCCCACGCCGTTCTTCAAGACCACCATCTACGCCGCTCCCTGGCTGGGTAGCATCGGCGGTTTGTTCATCCTGGTCTGTGGCTTGGCGTATCTGGACTGGCGTCGGCGCTGGGCCGAGCAGGTAGGGGAGGGATATGGCGAGAATCTGGTCAACGAACCCGCTTCGCTCAATCATGATCGTTTGCCGCATCCGTTGGTCGCTCTCATTCCATTACTGCTCGTCGGCGTGCTGAACAAGGTGCTCACCGGGGCCATCCCGCAGTTCTATGGGGAGACGCATTCCTTTCTCCCCACTGCGATTGGCAAGGCGGCTCCGGTGACGCAGGAGATTTCCCGGGTGACGGCCGTGTGGGCGGTGCAGGGGGCTCTCCTGGTGGGCATCGCCGCGGTGCTGGTACTGGCTTGGAAGGCGGTTTCCTCCCGATTCCTGGAGGGCTCGAAGCCCGCGATTGCAGGCGCGATGCTGGCCGCGATGAATACCGCAGCCGAGTATGGCTTCGGCGCAGTGATCGCAGCGCTGCCGGGCTTCGTGGCCCTGACCCGGGCGCTGGAGACGATTCGCAATCCGCTCGTCAGCGAAGCCGTCACCGTCACCACGCTGGCAGGGATCACTGGCTCCGCCTCCGGTGGCCTGAGCATCGCGCTTGCTGCCATGTCGGAGACCTTCATCCCCGCCGCGCTCAATTCCGGGGTGCCCGCCGAGGTCATGCACCGCGTGGCCTCCATGGCCAGCGGCGGCATGGACACCCTGCCGCATAACGGAGCTGTGATCACGCTGCTGGCCGTGACGGGTTTGACGCATCGGCAATCGTATCGCGACATCTTTGCCGTGACCTTGATCAAGACGGTCGCCGTCTTTGTGGTCATCGCGGTCTATTACCTCACGGGAGTGGTGTAATGAATGGCCACCTCAGTGTAGCTGTGTCCGTGAGAACGAGGAGCGTTGCGTAGCCTGGCGATGTCCGATTCACTCGCGGCATCCTCCGTTCGCCTGCGCCCCTGATCCGCATTTTCACAAATGCAGCTACATGCTACAAATATCTGCGAGCGCCCCCCGGTCGCCTCCACATGCCCATCCGCAAACTGACCGCCCGCCGCTTGCTCCGGCTTGCTGCCATAGCGTCCTCCTATGAATGGCATAGGGACAATCAATAGGACTTTCAGTTTCAACCTCTTAACTTGACGCTTCGTCCCGGGCCTTGCTTTGCCGAAATGGCAACTACAGGCCAGGAACCTTGTCTGAAATTGCGCTGCGGCGCGTATTTCTGGACTCACGTCATTGTCATCTTTTCAACTCCGTCGCATTCCAACTCCTCACGAAAACAAATCCATGAGCACTGAAGCCAAATGCCCTGTCTTCCACGCCACCTCCGGGGGTGGCACGACCAACCGTGACTGGTGGCCCAACCAACTGCGGGTGGACCTCCTCAATCAGCACTCCTCCAAGTCCAATCCCATGGACAAGGAGTTCAACTATGCTGAGGCGTTCAAGAGCCTGGACCTGGCTGCGGTGAAGGCGGATCTCGCCGCGCTCATGACGGATTCACAGGACTGGTGGCCGGCCGACTTCGGCCACTATGGCCCGCTCTTCATCCGCATGGCCTGGCACAGCGCCGGCACCTATCGCACGGCTGATGGTCGTGGGGGTGGCGGCAGGGGGCAGCAGCGTTTTGCGCCGCTTAACAGCTGGCCGGACAACGTCAGCCTCGACAAGGCTCGCCGCCTTCTCTGGCCCATCAAGCAGAAGTACGGTCGCAAGATCTCCTGGGCGGACCTCATGATCCTCACCGGCAACGTCGCGCTGGAGACCATGGGCTTCAAGACTTTCGGCTTCGCCGGTGGCCGTGAAGACTCCTGGGAGCCGGACAATGATGTGTACTGGGGCCGCGAGACCACCTGGCTCGGTGGCGATGTCCGCTACAAGCATGGCTCCCCGGGCGTGGTGGAAGACCACGGCGTGCTCGTCTCCGATGACGACGCCGATGGCAAGGTTCACAGCCGGAACCTGGAGAACCCCCTCGCTGCTGTGCAGATGGGACTTATTTACGTGAACCCGGAAGGTCCGGACGGCAATCCTGATCCCATCCTCGCTGCCAAGGACATCCGCGACACCTTCGGTCGCATGGCTATGAACGACGAGGAAACCGTCGCGCTGATCGCCGGCGGTCACACCTTCGGCAAGACGCACGGTGCCGGCCCGGCCGACAACGTGGGCAAGGAGCCCGAGGCCGCCGGCCTTGAGAATCAAGGCCTCGGCTGGAGCAACAGTTTCGGCAGCGGCAAGGGTGGCGACACCATCACCAGCGGTCTGGAAGTCACCTGGACCAGCACGCCCACCAAGTGGAGCAACAACTTTTTCTGGAACCTCTTCAGCTTCGAGTGGGAGCTTACCAAGAGCCCCGCGGGTGCCCACCAGTGGCGTCCCAAGAACGGCGCGGGTGCCGGTACGGTGCCGCATGCGCATGACAAGTCCCAGCGCATCGCGCCCTCCATGCTCACAACCGACCTCGCCCTGCGGTTCGACCCTGAGTATGAGAAGATCTCCCGCCGCTTCCTGGAGAACCCGGATCAGTTCGCAGACGCCTTCGCCCGAGCCTGGTTCAAGCTCACACACCGTGACATGGGCCCCCGTGCCCGTTACCTCGGGTCGGAAGTGCCCGCTGAGGAGCTCATCTGGCAGGACCCGATTCCTTTGGTGGATCACGCCCTGGTGGATGACGCAGATGTCGCCGCTCTGAAGGCCAAGGTGCTTGCCTCCGGCCTCACGGTGTCCGAGCTCGTCGGTACCGCCTGGGCTTCCGCTTCCACGTTCCGTGGCTCGGACAAGCGCGGTGGTGCCAACGGTGCCCGCATCCGCTTCGCCCCGCAGAAGGACTGGGAGGTGAACAACCCCGCCCAGCTCGCCAAGGTATTGGAGAAGCTGGAAGGCATCCAGAATGAGTTCAACAGCGCCCAGACAGGTGGCAAGAAGATCTCCCTGGCCGACCTCATTGTGCTCGCCGGTTCCGCAGGGGTGGAGCAGGCAGCCAAGAACGCCGGCAAGGACCTCACCGTGCCCTTCACCCCGGGCCGTGCCGATGCTTCCCTGGAGCAGACGGATGTGGAGTCCTTTAGTGTGCTCGAACCCATCGCCGATGGCTTCCGCAACTATCTCAAGGGTCGCTACACCATCCCGGCTGAAGCCATCCTTATCGACAAGGCCCAGCTGCTCACCCTCACGCCACCAGAGTTGACGGTGCTCGTGGGCGGCCTGCGCGTCTTGAACATCAACACCGGCGGTGCCAAGCACGGCGTTCTCACCGAGCGCCCCGAGGCGCTGACCAACGACTTCTTCGTGAACCTGCTCAGCATGGACACGGAGTGGAAGCAGGTCTCCCCCTGTGGCAACGCCTTCGCCGCCATCGACCGCAAAACCGGTGCGCCCAAGTGGAGCGGCACCCGCAACGACCTTGTCTTCGGCTCCAACGCCATTCTGCGTGCCGTGGCCGAAGTCTATGCGACCGCCGACTCCGAGGAGAAGTTCCTCAGCGACTTCGTCGCCGCCTGGACCAAGGTGATGAACCTGGACCGGTTCGACCTGGCTTGATTGGCAAGTTGGGGATAGAACCCTGATGGCTCAATAGCATGAGTTAACGCCCTGGATCTCATTGAGGTCCGGGGCGTTTTTTGTTGGGGGAGGAGATCCCCCAATATCGAAGGTCCACTGCGTGCCCAATGAGCGCCAGCAAAGTAGTCCGAGCACTTCAGTGCGTCAGTCGCAAGTCTCCCAGGCGTCCAACTCGTCTCCCGCTCATTAGGCTGTCTTCTAGTGAGAATCTCCCTGCCACTTCGGCAACCCATGCCGATTGCCATCTGCGCGACTTCGCCGGACCATGGCCACACTCTCCGTCCAAGATGAAGGTCTTCTCATCAGGGCTCTCCAGATCGTCGATGAATCCTGTCCTCCAATCGCGTTCCCTTGTCTTCAATCGCACTCCTTCCCTCGTTCCTCCCATGCGTCCATCGTCCTTGCGATCCCTCCTCTGTCTCGGCCTCGTCGCCGTGTCCCTGCCGGCCCTCGGCCAGCAACCCCAGCCGTCGAGCCAGCCCAAGAAACCCGACCGTCCCCAACCTCCGACCCGGCCGTTCGACGCTCCCGGTGCACCCAAGTTCACCCGCCTGGATGGCAAGCCTGGGGTGAACCCGCCCGTCAATGTGAACGGGGACTTCGTTATCGGCCCGGACTACACTCCGGCTCCGGAGTCCAAGGCAGTGGAGGGCGTTCCCCAAGGCAAGGTCAAGCAGTTCCAGATCGACTCGAAGGACTGCAAGCTCTTCAATCCTGGTATTGCCCGCGATGTGTTCGGCACGGTCGATCCCAACAATCCCAAGACGCTGATCGTTGAGACCCATCCCATCGACTACAAGCGCACCATCACCGTCTATGTCCCGGCCCAATACAAGGCAGGCACTGCGGCCCCGTTCATCGTCACGCACGATGGTCCCGGCATGGGCAAGCCGGACATGAACCTCGTCCGCACGCTGGACAATCTCATCGCCCAGAAGCGTGTGCCCGCCATGATCGCCATCATGATCTCCAGCGGCGGCGGTGATGCCCAAGGGCATGAACGGGGTAGGGAGTATGACACGATGTCCGGGCTCTTTGCCGAGTTCATCGAGAACGAAGTGCTGCCTCTGGTGGAGAAGAACTACGGCGTGAAGCTCACCAAGGACGCGGAAGGCCGCGCCACCATGGGCAACAGCTCCGGCGGTTCTGCAGCGCTCGCCATGGCCTGGTATCGGAATGACCTCTATCATCGCGTGATCACCACCTCCGGCACCTTTGTGAACCAACAGTGGCCCTTCAACCCCGAGACGCCCGGCGGCGCATGGGACTTCCATGACAAGCTCATCCCCGCGAGCCCTGTCAAGCCCCTCCGCATCTGGATGGCCGTGGGGGATCGTGATCTCCTGAACCCCAATGTCATGCGCGACAACATGCACGACTGGGTGGAGGCGAACCATCGCATGGCCAAGGTGCTCAAGGCAAAAGGCTACCCCTATCAATATGTCTATTGCCTGAATACCGGCCACAGCGTCGGCCCCGCCAAGTCGCAGTTTTTGCCGCAAGCGCTGGAGTGGGTGTGGCAGGGATATCCAGTGGAAAAGTAGGGGGCTGATCCGGGTGATCGCGATCGATACCTAGTCATGGCCGGCGATCTGGCATCCCTTCAGGATGCGGGTTCTCGGGCGGCTTTCCAGGGTTGTTCGGTCGCTTCACTCCCTCGAACCCTGGCTACCATCTGTCATGGCTTCGGCATCAAATCGCCGGACGCTGTCTTTCTGGCGCTTGATGCCGGAGGCATCAAAGAAATTAGCCAGGGGTTGAGCGTAGCGATACCCCTGGTAGTCATGTGAAATGATGGTACCCTGAAGGTGGTGCCAGAGTCATTGCCATCGCCGAACAACATCGCTGACATGCCTTCGGCATGATCTGCATCTTGTGACGTGAGCTTCAGTCAGTGTCCGTCAGCAGTTCCAGAAATTTCAGTTTTCCACCATGAATGCTTGATCAGTGTTCCATCAGTGGTTCGCCCTGAAATTCATTTGCATTTCGGACGCCGTCCATGAAGCCTTGCGGAAACCATGAACTCTCTCCGCCTTCGCCCGACCCATCTCTTGGCGCTCCTTGCCGGTGTCATTCTGACCGGATCCCTCCACGCACAATCTGACAAAGCCACCGTCAGCGGTACCTTCCTCGGAGATGGCAAAGACGGGAAGATCCAACACCTCGTCGTCCAAACCCGTGAGCCTTTCAGCGACCAGGCCGCGATTCGGTTGGTGTTCACAGAGAAGAATCCCTCGGCTTCCAAAAAACCGGACTTCGATGCGGGATTCAAAAAACTGGGTAGCGCGCTGATCATCAGCGTGTTCAAGGACGGTGGCATCTTTGGCTGCGAAGTGGCTCACACCGCCCATTCCAAGTCGCCCTTTTCCTCGGTTGGCGTCATCAAGATGGAAGGCTTCACCGTCACGGACACGCAGGTCTCCGGACGCCTGACCACCGGCAAGGAGCAGGAGTTCTTTGGCCAGACGTGGAACGTTGATCTCACGTTCTCCGCCCCACTGCCCAAGGGGGCCTTTGCTGCTGAAGCCGCTGAGTCCCCATCGACTACCAAGAAGATGGAGAAGGAGAAAGAAAAAGAGGAGTCCGAGCCCTTCGCCTCCGGCCCGAAACTTCCGATCGCCGACCTCCCACTGCCTACTGGTGCCCGCGACATTGAGTACAAGTCCGTCGTCGGTCACATTCTCTTCAAGGCCGATGCTCCAGTCAGCACCGTGGCCACCGACTTCTCCAAGAAGCTCAAAGCCCAAGGCTGGCAGGACGGCGCAGGGGGCTTGATCAGCAAGAGCAATGCGATCCTCAAGCGCAAGCTCAACGGCGCAGATCTCACCATCATGATCCAGCCCGAAGGCACTGGCAGCAACGTCAAGGTCTTCACCCAAGGTCTCGACTGGTCCAAGACTCCCGCCTCCACAGCCGGTGCAGGTTCAGCCCCCGCTTCCAAGCCCGCTACTCCCAACGTCGAAGACATTGAGAAGGAAGCCAACAAGGCTCTTCAAGATGCCCTGAAGGGGATTCCTGGAATCAAGCTATAAGTTAGGGGTTAAGAGTTGTGAGTTAGACGTTTAACGGGGAGATGGCCATTGGGGATGAATGTTTAGTTCACGAGGCTGGTACGGATCCATCTCATAACGTTTAATTTCCGCAGGCTGAAGCCTGTACTCCGTACAGTTTCAGCCTCAACACCCTGACCACCGCCAACTGTCCACTGCCTACTAAATCACCCATGCGCTTTCTCTCCCTCCTCACCGTCGTCGCCTTCACCCTATCCGCCCGCGCTGCTGACGGTGATCTGAAAAAACTCGCTGGCGAACTCGACGGCTATCGCTTCGAATTCCCGTGCCAGGACCCCATGCCAGAGAACCCCAAACCCGGCGCGGACGGCATCTCCGCCCGGAAGACGGATGACCCGGCGACCAACGACAAATTCACCGATACCAAGAAGTTCGGAGGCGAGGCAGGGAAGCGGTACAAGGTCACCCTGCGCGTGCGCGGCGTGGTGGAGCCCATGATGTACAAGGACGGTCAGCAGGTGGGCGAGCGATTCTACATCGGCGGCAGCCCGAACAACGCCACCTACAACATCTATCAGCTTACGGTTTCCTCGCCCGCCTCGCACTTCTTCTTCAATCGCGATGACAAGGTCGGCCACCGCATCTTCACCATCGACTACACGGCCACGATCGAGATCGAAGGCGGTGCCACGCTGACCCTTCACGGCAACGGCCAGAACGGCCGCATGATCACCAACTTCTCCAAACTCGTCGTCCCCGACATTGCCCCAGCTCCGCAACCCTATAACGGCCAGTTCATCCAGCTCAATGTGGTGGATGTCGTGGAGGTGAAGTAGGGGCAGACCTCAGAGTGTTCCGCCATCGCACGGTCAGAATTCATCTGACCATGCGCTGGTGCTGACTTCTTTCCGCGAACTCTGTAAGCGTCAGCGAGTGTCTGTCAGCGGTTTCTTAAGATGCCTATTGATCTCAATTAGTGCAGATCAGTGGTTTCAATTCACCTTCAGCAATTCCACCTGGAAGATCAAATCGCTGTTCGCCGGGATCTTCCCACCCACGGCGCGGCTGCCATAAGCCAGTTGGGAGGGGATGTAGAGCATCCACTTGTCTCCGGGCTTCATGAGCTGCAGGGCCTCAGTCCAGCCGGGGATCACCTGACCCACGCCAAAGGTCGCGGGCTGACCGCGCTCGATGGAGCTGTCAAACACGCTGCCATTGGTCAGCGTACCCTTGTAGTGCACTGTCACGGAATCGTAGGGGGCAGGGGATTGACCCGTCCCAGGCCCGGAGGCCAGCACTTGATAGCGAAGCCCGCTGGCGGTGGTCACCCAGCCGGAAGCATCGACGGAGGCGGCCGAAGAGAAGCGGCTGTTGCTGGCACTGGAACTCGCGCTCGGTGCAGGACTCTGATCGCTGCCCTCAGGTTCCGACTGGCAACCCGTCACCAGGAGAGCCAGGGTGGACGAAAGCGAAAAGGCGAGGGGAGTGAGTTTCATAGAGGTGGGTGAATCGAAAGGTGGGAAATGGCGAGTGCGCGTGTCTGATGGTGTCGGAATTGAGGGAGAACCGGATGGGGTGCAACTATAGATTGCGTGGTGTGGCGAGGAACATCGCCTCCGCGGGAAGACGAAAGTAGTCGTAGGCTTTAGCCTGCCTCAGGATCACCGCGGATACGAAAGGCAAGCATTCTGTGCAGGCGAAGGGCAACCCTGCGGGGCAAGTCCATTGCGCATCAACCACCAGCAGCGCGCTCGATTGATCCCACTGACGTACTGACGTGCTGACGCACCGGCCTAACGACCCTTATCCCTCTTCCCTTACCCCTTGACCCTCTAACTGCCGCTTCCTCTCTGCCTCCAACGCGGCCTTCTCCGCTGCCATGGCCGCGAGGGAAGCGGCGCGACGAACCTTTTCTTTTGCTTCCTGTTCGGCACGAATCTTGGCAGCAGCGGCTTCGCGCTTGGCACGAGCTTCTTCCTCCACCAGACGGGCGGCTTCGGCCTCGGCGGCCTGCTTGGCTTTCAGGGCCGCGTTCGCAGCTTTCAAGGCTTCGACTTCCAGACGGGCCTGTTCACGCTCGAACTCGCGGGCGGCCTCCCGTTCGGCCTTGGCCTTTTCCGCTGCTTCCAGTTTGGCAATGCGCTCGGCTTCCCTTTCTGCCTGAAGGCGGGCTTTTTCAGCGGCGGCCTGTTCTCTCGCGGCCTCTTTTTCAGCTTGGAGCCTGGCTTTCTCCTCGGCCGCGGCAGCGGCCGCTTGCTCTTTGGCAAGGCGGGCTGCTTCCTTCTCCTCCAGAAGCCGGATCCTCTCCACGGCCTTCTCGGCATCGGCCTGTTCTTTGGCCAGCTTGGCGGCGGCTTTCTCGGCTTCCGCTTGCTCCTTGGCCGCTTGCTTCTCCGCTGCGATGCGGGCTTTCTCTTCTGCGGCTGCGACAGCCGCTTGTTCCTTGGCAAGACGGGCGGCTTCCTTCTCTTCCTGAATCCGCGCTTTCTCCGCTTCCCGCTCGGCTGCGGCCTGTTCCTTTGCGGCGATCATTTCCGCGAGACGACGAGCTCGTTCGGCTGCCATTTCGGCCGCGGCTTGTTCTTTGGCGATACGTGCTGCTGCCAGTTCTGCCAGGAGCTTCACTTTCTCCGCCTCTCTTTCGGCGGCCGCCTGTTCCTTGGCCAGTTGTGCGGCTTCCTTCTCGGCCTGGATACGGGCTTTCTCAGCCTCCTTCTCCGCCGCGGCCTGGGCTTTGGCTGCTTCGCGTTCGGCTGCCAGTCGGGCCTTCTCGGCCGCTGCTGCTGCGGCTGCCTCTTCCTTGGCGATCCGGGCCGCTTCTTTCTCAGCCAGCAGACGGGCTTTCTCTGCCTCCCGGGCCGCAGCTTCTTCCTCTTTGGCCTGAAGGGCTGCCACCTTGGCTGCCAGTTCCGCCGAGACCTTGGCCTCCTGGGCTTCCACAAGGGTCGTGGCGAACTCACGAAGCTGCTGGGCCAGATCGACCGCCGTTTCTTGCAGGGCAGGGGCCGCCTCCGTCAGCACGCGAGGCCAGATTTCCAGCGTTTCCAGCTTGGCAGCGGTGTCAGTGAGGAGGGCGGTAAATTTCGGGTCGAGTCGGGTGGTCATCGCTAGGTGCAGAAAGGAAGAAATGGGGGTGGGGAACAGGAATGATTGGAGACGGATGGGGCGCTGTAAAGTCCGTTCATTCGGCACTGACACTGATCATCGGACGGGGCAACGAAGCGCGTCTCTGTGTTGTTGACTTGATCATTGACAACTTGCCATGGTGCCGTCCTGATTGCGGTAGCTTCAATTTCTCGTGTTCTCATGTGGTTTCGTCGTAAACAGTCCCAGTCCCAGAGCAGCCAGCAGGTTGGGATATCTGGCGTACCTGAAGCATCGAATACCGAGCCTGGGTTTGCAGGAATGGACTGGCGCAGGCGGGAAATCCAGCTAGTCGGGATGATTGACGATGAAATGGCCAACCGTGTCATTGCCCAACTTCTGTACTTGCAGATGCAAGACAAGCGGGACCCGATTACGCTTGTCCTGAACTCAGAAGGCGGTGCCGTTACCGCAGCGCTTGCCATCATGGACACCATGGAGTTCGTGGGGGTTCCCATTCACGTCGCAGCAAGAGAGTTGGCAGCAGGCATGGCACTCCTGCTCCTAGCGGCCGGAACACGCGGGCAAAGAGTGGCAAACGCGCATTCGCTGGTTCAATGCGGACCAGTGATATCCACTAGCGTTAATCCTGGCACTCATGAGCTGTTCGTCCGCATCAAGGCCCAGACGAAAGAGCGCTTGAGAACTCTAACGAATCTCACCGCCCTTGAGGCAGAAGAGGTCATCGAGAGAGGGCGTTCGTTCACTCCAGTCGAAGCCTTGGATGCAGGTATCATTGACACCATTGCTCCATCGACGTGGACTCCACGCACGATAAACCCGCAGTTTTAATCTGGCTTTGAATGCTGATTCCGGGCTTAGTGGACGAAGTCACCGAGCCAAGCTCCGACAGGCATCCCTGAATGAGGCCGGGCCTACAGCCCTCAGCAATTGTTTGCTATCATGACCGTGGGTGATGCCCACGGCTGGTATGACTACGGGCCTACAGCCCTGAGCTTCTTGTGTTCAGGATGGTCGAGGGCGTCGGTCGCCACAGTGTTTTCAGTTTCCGGCGTGAAGAGCCGCGAGAGCGCAGCCAAGGGGGCGGAGGTCGCGAAGTAGACTGGGAACCTGGGCATCCCCGCCCTCAGCCCTGAACATTTTCCGATCCAACGTTATTCCATTAGCGTTTCGTTAGTGTCAGTTAGTGGTTCACTTTCAGTCATTCCCCATCACTTGCCCCGCTCCGCTGCGCGCTTCTGCACCTCCTCCGGCAGATCCTCCATCTCCCAGATCTCCCGCAACTCGATCACATCGCCATCCGAGGCCGGGCAGCGCTGGGCCCAGTCCAGGGCCTCCTGCTTGGACTTCACCTGGATGATCCAGAAGCCGCCAAGGACTTCCTTGGTCTCGATAAACGGCCCGTCCGTTACGGTGGGCTTGCCCTTGGCGAACGCCACCCGCGCCCCTCGGGACAGCGGGTGCAGGCCGTCCACCGTCAGAAGAATCCCGGCCGCTTCCATCTCGTCGTTAAACCGCCCCATGGGTGCCATCTCCTCTGCCGTCGGCTCGTAGCCATCCTCCTGTCTCTCGGACGCCGGCGTATCGGGTTGGTAACCGCGGGGAATCATCATCATCAGGAATCTCATGGTTGTTCGTAGATTAGGTTTGATCTGGAATTTCGACGGTGTGCCATTCAGGGCCCCCGCCTCATAGGGTAGTCGACTAGGATCGCGGGAACTCGACATGCCTCCTCATTTTCTTTTTTGAGGGAAGGGGGTGGTCTTGTCTTTGTCTTTCAGGAGACACGCTGCATCGTTTGCCTTACCCTTATTCTCTTCATCGAACCTGAACCTAGCGATCTGCAAAGCCACGGTCTGCACCATGAGTGATCAACTTGAACTCTTCGGGGGTGAATCCTTCGGGTCTCGAAAGCCTCCGCAACAGCCGCGAAAGGCTGCCCCACGAACACCGCCAAAATTCAATCTGTTCCTGGCGGTCCTGCCAGATCGGTTCACGGCTGAGCAGGCGCTCGGCATCGGATCCTCCTTCCTCAAAGAGCATCGTACGAGTGGCCGGTTGCGGCCTTTGTCCAAGTTACATGTCTCCTTGAACGGCGACAGCTTTCACACGCTTCCGGAGGATGTACTGGAGAAATTCAGCTCGGCGATGAAGCGAGCCGCAGAGGCGATCGTTCCTCACACACCTTGTTTCGAGATCACCTTTGACCGGCTCAACACTTTCGGATATGGCAATGGAGATCGCCCCCTCGTCCTTACCCAAGACGACGATGCCAATGCGGAGCTGAAGCGCCTTTATGAGGCCATCCTCGAAGAGGATCGCGCCATTTTTGGTCCCATGCATGAAGGTCGCTTCGTCCCTCACATGACCCTTTTGTATGGGAAGCATCAGGTCCAAGACCAGTCCGTGGCACCTGTGTCCTGGACGGCGCGGGAGGTTGTTTTGATCCTCAGCGAACGAGGTGCTGACCAGTACCAGATACTGGGCCGGTGGCCTCTGAGGGCTTGCTGAGGCCTCTTCCCTTATCCCGCTCTCCTATCGACCTCAGTTCCTGGCAGAGTCTTCTCTCCACCTTGCTGACGCTGGCGCTCGTCACCCTGGTCGGTATGGGATTGCGTCTGGTGATCATGTCCACCATCCAACAAAGGCGGGAGCGTTCGAATAGGCAGATCAACGAACGCCTGCGCGTGCTCATCGCGGCGTACAAGACGCTGGGCGGCTCTTTCACGGGCGACCTTACAGTGGATCCCATCCATCGGCGTGAATTGCGGAAACGCGCCGAACGGGCTTCTCCTGGCGATACTGGGGAAGGGGGCATCGCGGCGGCGGAATTGAACAGCGGATCGGACCGCTCCCGGCGCATGCGGGATGCGGTGGAGGCAGCGCTCTCAGACATCATTCTGCTCGGTACCGAGGAACAAGTGCGTATGGCCTCCCATGCGGCCCGTGAGCTGGTCGCCGGACGTCATTTGCACACGCATGAGCTGGTCGTTTCGTTGCGTGACTTCATTCGCCAAGCCCTGGACCTGGAACCTATTCCCTCAGGATTGGAGATCCCCATGCAGGGACCGACCCGACCCGGCGGAGCCAGCTCTGGAGACCGCGGCAAGGCCAAAGAGAAGGCCGAGGGCGGAGGTGAGCGCGGCAGTGGTGGTGGCAGCGGCGGCGGGGGCGGAGGTGGAGGTGCGATGGGGCTAGGCATGGGCATGGGCGGCATGGCAGGCCTAGGGCTCGGCCATGGAGTGGAGGACCCCACGGACGAGATCGAGCCAGCGAAGGGGGAGTGAAATGATCCGGCATCGGCCTCCAGAAGCGCGGCCAACGTTGGCTCACCTAGAGTGACCTTCTTTCCTCGCCTGCCGCAGATGGGAAAGCGCGGGCACCGCCGCCACGCCGAGGCTCACGCCGCCGTACAGGAGCAGCACAAACAGCACTCCGGCGCCATACTCGGCGTTCTTGCCCTCTAGGCCGAAGAGGGACGCGGAGATCAGCACGGCAAGGTTGATGTTCTTCATGCTCGACTCAATGCCCAGGGCCATGGCATCCCGGCTGGAGAACTTCAGGACATACTGCGAGCCCCGCAGGATGACGACCTGGATGATGAGGCAGTAGAGCAAGACGGCCACGGGGATCTGGGCGGAATAGCGGCTGAAATCGATGCGACCGCTGCCCAGGGACCCCACCACGAGGATGGCGGAGAAGAAGAGGCTCACCCGCACCACCCACTTGGAGCCCCAGTGTGCGGTGTCATCCTTTAGCATCCGCCCCAAGGCCATGCCTGCCCCGAAGGGGATGATGAGGAAGACGAAGATCTCCCGGATCACCATGCCCACCGGCATGGTGATCTCCGGCGGCAGGTAATCGCCCGCCAGCAGCCTCATGATGAGCGGCGCGGTCACGAGGGCGAGGAGGGTGGTGACTCCGGAGAGGGCCACCGACAACGCTACATTCCCCCGGCCCAGATGCGTGTAGATGTTCGACAGCGAACCTCCCGGCATCGCGGCGATGATGATGAACCCCACCACCACCTCCGGCGGGAACTTGACGAGGAACACCATCGCCGCCGTCAGCAGCGGGATGCCCACCACCTGGTACAGCACGCCCGCGATCATCGGCTTCGGCTCCAAAACCAGTTCCACAAAGTCCCGCGACTTCGTCACCATGCCCATGCCCAGCATCGCCAGCACCAGTTGCGTGGAGGCCACGAGGTGGTGGTAGTGCGGGTATTGATCGAAGAGGTCTTTCAGCATGAGGAGAGGGGATGACGACTGTGGACGAGGACTGGCCTAGGTTGGATACCCTGTGAATCGAAAGCCTTTGTCGCTTCGGTTGCCAGTTCGTCCGATCTCCCCAGGAGCGATGACAGGATCCGGATCAGGGATTTCCCCGCCAGGTCAAGTTCGAAGTGGGGGGCTTCGAATAACCCTTCTGGATCTAATAAGTGTTCCATCAGTGCAAATTAGTGGTTTGCTTTGCCCGCTGCCATCTGCTCCATTGGTTGCTCCATGGAGAAATCGTACGTCTATCGTTCCGTCGAGGGCTTGAAGGTGGCGCTCATCATCTTCCTGGCGCTGGACCTCGTGCTCAATGTCCTGTCTGCCGGATCGAGCTGGATGCAGATTGAGCTCCTCCAGCGCCCCTACACGGAAGAGGAGGGGGAGCTGAATGACCTGCGCGAGGGAGCCATCGGCCTGATCCAATTGGGCGTTTATGTCGTCACCGCCGTCGTCTTCTGCGTCTGGATCGTCCGTTCCCAAAAGAACGTCTGGGCCTTTGGCTATCCCCAGGAAATCACTCCCGGCTGGGCCGTAGGCTGGTTCTTCATCCCCATCGCGAATCTCTGGAAGCCCTACCAGGCCATGAAGGCCCTCTGGCTTTCCAGCGTGCCCAACCGCTCCCACGCCCCGCTGCTGCCCATCTGGTGGACCTTCTGGATCCTTTCCAGTGCCATTGCTCGTGTCAGCTTCAAGACCTCCATGAAAGCTGAGACGGTACAAGAATTGATCTCGGCCTCGCAAATCCAACTGGCCAACTGCGCCGTGGATGTCCCGCTCACGGCATTGGCGCTGGGTGTTGTGATCAATATCAGCCGGGCTCAGACGGCGACGGGGCGGGAGTTGACCGCTAGTCCGAGTATGGTTGCTGCACATCCTTAACTGCAGCATTTGCTCGTGATTTTCGTGCGCCTTTACTTCAAGTTGCTTCCAAAATGACTGAGTCTAATACAAGTTGCATTCCAAGGCTATTGGAGATATGTTCGAATCAGGGGAGTTTTCTCCAAATTGCTGGTAGCGAAGTAGGCATTGGAGCTGTATTGTACGCTCGCTGTGGTGAGCAAGTGCTGTTTGTCCAAAAGGCTGAAAAGCAGGGGTATGAGTTCTCTAACATGCTTGCATTGCCAGGAGGAATGGTGCGCATCGTTCCTGGACAGACAATTTCAGACGAGACAATATTAGATGCACTTTGCGATCGCGTAAGTCAAGAGACGGGTTTCATGCCCAATAAGTCAAGATGCAGACCATTCCCGGTTCCCGGGTGCATTTCGCGGTACACCGCTAAAAATGTATTACGTTATGCTTTTGTGATTCCTTATCTGATTGATGTAGACGAGACGACCGAAGTGAGCCCGGGCCACGCCAGCGTCTCCACCGCAAAGTGGATGGACCCGACTGCTGCCTTGTCGTCTTGCGCTCCAGTAAACTGTGTCATTGTCTCGGGTGTGCTTAAGAGATTGCTCTCGAAACCGCATGATGAGAGGGTGCGCCAGGCGGAAGAAGCGGCTCGCGCTAAGTGTAAGGAATTTCTCAAAGGTGTGCACGTCCCTGAAATGGCGCGTTTCTTAGTTCAGGATCAATTGTGAAAATGGCATGTTATTTGTCGTCGTGTCAAGGTTTTGTGCCTAAAGCATCATATTCATCAACGAATTAACAAGCAAGTTCATGGAAATTGACTTTGTCAGCGTAGCCTATAGGAAGCTAAAGCAAATGGTTTACTATGACAGGACGCATCTACATCTAAGGCAAACCCTTGCTGAGTTTGAATGTGGGCATGATGTTTTGGATCGTCTCGGAATGTTGGGTGACTTGCTTCAAGTAGAAGACCCGACTAAAGACCGACGATTTAAGAACTGGCTGGGGAAGATAAATTATGTGTTGACTCCAAAAGCAGTGAGAAAAAATGCTCACGATAGTGTTAAAGGTGGCACATTTGTAAGTAATGTTACCACTGACTCGAAATATGAAATTGATAGAGTGAATTTCATATTCGATGGACCTATTGAGCTTCATCTGATTGCTGTTCTCTGGATTATGTTTGAGGGGCATAAGCTGGATAACAGGCTGCCGCGATACTGCAATGGCTCTCGTCTCAATAGTGTTGTTGGCAATGACGATGACAGGTCTGCCCTGCTGTTTAAGAAATACCATGAACTATATAGTCAATGGCGGGATATGGGTGTCAACAAGGCGAGGGAAATGCTCATTAACGAGGAGCGCAGTGTTTGCATCATTTCTCTAGATTTTCAAGAGTTCTACTATCGGATTGAGTTGAATTGGTCGCAATTAAAGGATGCGATTGATCGTCCGATGGTCGAAAACGAGATTGACGAATATCTCTATGGACGGGAAATGCTCGGGGGAAAGCTCTTAGGCTGCCTTGAAGCGATATGCAAGGCATACAAGAAGTCAATCCAAAGTGCATTGTCTGAAACCCATGTCTTGCCTCCGACTGCGACCTGCTTGCCTATTGGCCTATGCTCATCACCGATAATAGCCAATTGGTATTTGGCGGGTTTTGATGAAGACGTCATGTCTAATGTTAGACCTGCTTACTACGGGAGGTATGTGGATGACATACTGCTCGTTGTTGCAAGCGATAATATGAACGGGGCGGATCCAGTTCGAGATTTTATGGACCAAGTTATGGAGAAATCTGGAGTGATGCGATGGTCTGAAGACTTGAATGGGTACCAGATTAGTAGGCTGCCTTGCATCTTTCTCCAAAAGAGTAAATGCGTGCTGCAATATTTTGATGCCAGTCATTCAATCGGCGGTCTAGAAAAATTCAAGAAACAGTTGGAAGCAAATGCAAGTTCCTTTGCGCTCTTGCCGGTCGATGGAGAAGATAACTCGATAGAGCAAGTGGCCTACGACTTGCTGTACGATGGGTCTGAGAATAAGCTTAGGAACGTAAAGGATATTGGTGAAAGCAAATGGGAATTGGCGCAGTATTTGGCTAAGCAAACCCAAATGCATCTTGTTGCAGGTCAAGGTCCGCGAAAGAGTATGGAGGAGGAGCTGAGGCGCTTTTTCAAGGGTCGCAACGCCATAGAGTATTGGGATATGTGGGAGCGTGTTTTGTCACTCTTTGTCGTTTCAGGTAGACTTGATTTAGTTGATGCGTTTTATGGCGATGTGAAAATGGAAATTGGAAAGGTTGAAGCGATCGGAGGCGGTGCCACCAGAAGGGTCAAGGATTTCCTCAGAGAACACCTTGACATAGCTAGGAAATTGTCATTGTCGTTGAAAGTCAGGCAAGATTCAATTAAGTATGTGGAGGGGGATATCTGGAGGCACTCCAACATGTTGCGGCATCACTTGGTGATGATTCCTTTGTTAAATTACACGAATTTTGAAGGAGACTTTACTCGTGGAGTTGGGGTTGGGCGCGTGAAGCTGGTAGGGCACAAGGTGGAGTTTAGTCCTAGATATGTACATTTTGACGAGTGCCTCAGTTTTGTGGAGTCACTTCACTGGCTGCGACGTCAAGTTGATTCGATCACAGCCGCCAACGAGATATATGCAAAGTTCTATGGAAGCGCTAGTCAAGACGTTAATCTCAAGGTCGTGAAAGGAGGCGAGGAGTCTGAGAAATGAAACCTTATTCAATTATCTCCATTGGTGACAAAGGTGGCGCTGACCTTCATGGTGCCTTGCAAATAGCCATTGCGCACATGAAAGTCTTTGAGGAAGATATAAAAGTTAGCTATCTGAAGAAGCCAAATACCTCGGTTTCGCGCTTGCTCAGAATCTCGCGAATATTAAATGATGTAGTGCGACATGGTGTTCGCAATCCTGAGAATAGGGTGCAACTTCTAGTATTGCCTGAAGTTTCAGTGCCTCATGCATTCGCTGCGTTTCTGACGCGCTGGGCGAGGGAGCATCAAATCGGGATTATTTGTGGATTGGAGCATAGGGTTGATGGTCGCGGCTTCGCGTGGAATCAACTGCTTGCTGCTCTGCCGTACCGGGCTGGGAATGGTAGGAAGTCCTGCCTACCAATTCGCAGATTGAAACAGCATTACGCGCCAGAAGAAAGGTTCATACTTGAGAATAATGGCCTGAAGGTTCCGACTTCTTCCGAGCACAGCAGATACCAGTTGTTCCGATGGAGGGGCGCAAGTTTTGCGGTGTATAATTGTTATGAACTGGCTAGTTTGGAGGATAGATCAATATTTAAAGGGAGAGTGGACTTTATCGTCTGTTCTGAGTTCAACGCCGACGTAAATTACTTTGCAAACATAGTGACGTCGGCTGCGCGTGATTTGCACTGCTATGTTGTGCAAGTTAATAGCTCCCACTTCGGTGACTCCCGTGTGGTGAGTCCTTCAAGAACGGAGAAGCTGACCCCCCTCCATATAAAGGGGGGGGACAATCAGACATTTTTGACAATGAAACTCGCTTTAAAAGAGTTGCGCGACCATCAGCGCTTGGGATATGGCTTGCAAAAAGACTCCAAAGACTTCAAATGTACTCCTCCGGGCTTTAACGTCGCCAGTGTCGAAGAGAGAATCGGCTTGGGCGGGTGAACTTTGAAAGTAGCGAGTACAGGCTCCGAACGGACTATCCATCGGATTCGCAAATCGTGTAGATCCTCCTAAAAAAGATGTAGGAATGGATCCCTCAACGTATGTAGCGAGGAATGTGTTCGCCTAGTCTTTCCAGGGCAGTAGTGCTGGCGAAAACTGATCTTCGTTTCTGTGGAGGTTACAGAGGCTTTGCTGCTCTCAGCGATGTTTTGTTTCCCGGATCTCGCCGCTTGCACCATTTGATCAATGGTGCGGTCTCCGTGTCACCGGGCACTTCAAAACCGGCCACCGATGGGCGGAATAGACCGGCCAGGCAAATCTACAG
>NZ_BATQ01000091.1 GCF_000739635.1 Verrucomicrobium sp. BvORR034
TGACCAGACGGTCCGTAGGGCGGAAAAAGATGTCGTGCCAGGTGAAGGACTCCTTGGCGATCTCGAAGAGCGGGGGCTCATCCTCCTTGGGTTGGGAGATTGTCCAGGCTTCTGGTTTCTGGAACTTCCTCTTGATGCGACCGAAGGCCATCTTGCCCAGCTGGATGATCACCCAGATGAGCGTCGCGCCGATGCAGGCCCCGGCCAGCGAGGCGACCAGGCCCCGGCTGCGGATGAACTCACTCATGAGCTGGGGTTCGATCCAGCTGCCAATCAGCCCTACGGCCAGGCCACCAAAGGTGATCTCGTGCGGGAGGATGTAATGATCGATGTCGATGAACGTGCCCGCGATGAGGAGGGCGGCAAAGATCCAGTACAGAATCACCATGTCACCCCAGTCCAGCCGATAGTCCCAGGAACCGCGGAACTTGATGAAGATCGCGTAGAAGACGCACCCGGTGAGCAACTCCACGAAGAAGTAGCGGAAGGGAATGGGGGACTTGCACGCGGCGCACTTGCCCCGCAGCGAGAGCCAGCTGATGAGCGGCAGGTTCTGGTACCAGGGAATTTGTTTCTTGCACTTCGGGCAGAAGGACCGCTTGGGATTGTTCACCGAGATGCCAAGCGGCAGCCGGTAGATGACCACGTTGAGGAATGAACCAATGCCTGCTCCCAAAAAGAAAATCAGCAGGTGAATGAGAAACTCGAGCACAGCAATCCGGGTCATGAGGCAGAGGTGAAGGGAGGGGAAATGTGGCCGCCAGCTTAGCGGAAGCCGCTGACGGGGAAAGTTAATTCATCGCCCGTGCGGAGCTTGCAGGCACCTCGTCTAGATCACAAAGAAAGGGGTCAGGAATTCCAGCAGCCAGGAGCGAAGGAAGAGCCAGATCAGGGCCGCCGCGGCCAGATAGGGGCCGAAGGGGATCTTGCTGCTCCATTCCTTGTTGCGAAGGAGCGCCGCCCCCAACAGAGGGATGGCAGACCCCAGAAAGGATGCTCCTACCAGCGTGAACAGCGCTCCCTGCCAGCCCAGAAAACTGCCAATCATGGCCAGCAAAAAGAGGTCGCCGTACCCCATGGCCTCACGAGGGATGACGACCTTCGTGCATTGACCTTTCAAGGTGGTCACCGACTCCATGGACTGCTGAATGATGCCTGTAGGGTCTCCTGACTGAACCTCCAGCCGATCCCGCCAGATCTCCACCCGGCAGGGGCCAAAGTCGCGATCATTGATGGTGAGTTCGGAGCATGTCAGAAGGAGCCGGTCGGTGGGGCGGAAGAAGATGTCCTCCCACGAAAGCGTCTCGCCACTCCGGGTGAACACGGGCGGTAGATTCTCGTCGATTTGGGTCACGCTCCAGGCCTGTGGTTCTGTGAACTGCTTGCTCAGCCTGCCAAAGGCGAGCTTGCCCAACTGGATGACCAGCCAGATGAGAAGGGCTCCGACACAGGCACCAGCGACCGAGGAGAGAAAGCTCCTCCAGGGGGTGGACTCATGCAACAGTTCAGGCACCAGAGCACTTCCTGCCAGTCCCACCGCCAGTCCGCCGAAGGTGACCTCATGCGGCAGCAAAAAGTGATCGAGGTCGATGAATGTGCCCGCGATGAGCAGGGTGATGAAGACCCACTGGAGGGCCAGCAAAGAGCTCCAAGATGACCAGGACGCCCAAGGGCCCCGGAATGCTGCAAAGGCGGCCAGGTAGAAACCGGCTGTGACGAGGATGACGAGGGTCTGGCGTCCCACGCCTGAGTGCGTGGCCGACTCCCCCGAGCGGTAGAATGGAAAGGGGAATCTCTCCACAGTGTGCAGGACCCCCACTCCCGCGATCAGCCCCAGGAGAAAAATCAGTGAGTGAGCAAGAATTTCAGGCACGAGAGGGGCGGGATGGTGTAGGAAACGGTTCGCCCGACAAACGAACCCTGATCTGCAACGATTGTAAACTGCCCACGATGGTGAGGACCAAACTTTTTGCCCTGGCTGCTTTTTGCGCCTGCTTGCTCACGCATTGCGGCAGCACCCCACCCAAGTCCAAATACACCGGCAAGACGGACGGGAAGAAGGAAGTTTGGTTGGGGGCCTCTCAGCTCCATGAAGTGATTTCCGCCGCGGGGCAGAGGGGGCTCGTGGACGTACGCACCTACATTCCGGACATCCAGTACGATCTTCCGTACCGCACGAAGAAGAACGTGTGCTGGCAGCCGCTTTACCCCCAGGACATGCCGTGCCTGCTGCACATCCGCACGGTCGAGAAGCTGCGGGTGGCTCAAGAGATCCTGCGGTCCAAGGGCCTTGGGTTGAAGATTTGGGACGCCTATCGTCCGCCAGAGGTGCAGGAATCGCTTTTTGAACACGGCGGCTACACAGGCATGTTTACCCCTCCCAGCCTCATGTGGTCCCGTCACTGCTCCGGTACCGCGGTGGACGTGACTCTGGTGGATGCCTCAGGTCGGGAACTGGAGATGCCCACCGGTTTCGATGAAGCGGACGCCAAGACGTCACACAACTCTTCGCTACCCAGCGAGGAGGTGAAATCCCGCCGCATGTCCCTCCAGCTCGCCATGACCGCAGCCGGATTCAGCATGCTGGATACCGAGTGGTGGCACTTTGATGATGCGGAGTTCGACAACGGGGGCGTGCCGCCGGTGGTCTTTGCCAAGGACATCGGCCTTACGCTGCCAGTGATCAAAAAACGCCGCGCGTCTTGAGAAGCAACGACTTGGGGGTATCTTGCGGGACCATCCGCTTCATAGCCCCCAATGCAAAAAATCGCAGTCAGTATCGTCAGGCGTCTCGCAGAGGCGGGCCATCAGGCCGTCTTCGCGGGCGGCTGTGTCCGTGATCATCTGATGGGCAAGGAGCCCAAGGACTACGACATCGCCACCAGCGCGCGTCCGGAGGAGGTCCAGCGTCTCTTTCCCAAGACCTTCGCCGTGGGAGCGCATTTTGGAGTCATCCTGGTGCGGGAAGGGGAGCATTCGTTTGAAATCGCCACCTTCCGCAGTGATGGCGAGTACACTGACGGCCGTCGGCCGGAGTCTGTCAGCTTCACCACGGCGGAGCAGGATGCTCACCGTCGTGACTTCACGGTCAACGGACTGTTTTACGATCCCGTCAAAGACGAGGTGCTCGACTATGTCGGAGGTCGGGACGACCTTGCCCGACAGGTTCTGCGCGCCATTGGCGATCCGCGCAAGCGGTTCGAGGAAGACCAGCTGCGCCTCATGCGGGCCGTGCGTTTTGCCACCGTGTTGGGGTTTGAGATTGAGGCGGGTACCTGGGCGGCGGTGGTGGAGATGGCACCCAAGATCAAGAGCATCAGCGCCGAGCGCATCCGTGAGGAGCTCTCGCGAATCTTGCTGCACCCGAACCGGGTTCGTGGGTTTGACCTGTTGGTGAGCAGCGGGCTCATGGCTGCGGTGTTGCCGGAGATCCTGGTACTGCAGGGCTGTGAACAGCCGCCGCAGTTCCATCCGGAAGGGGATGTGTTTGTGCACACCCGCATCATGCTCGGCTTGCTGCCAGCGCAGGTTTCCCTGTCTCTAGTGTGGTCGGTCTTGCTGCATGACATTGCCAAGCCGGCGACGTTCACCCAGGACCCAGATGGACGCATCCGCTTCAATGGTCACGACAAGCTCGGGGCGGAGATGTCGGAGGAAATCCTGCGTCGGCTGAAGTATCCGAATGATGTGATCGAGCCGACCGTCGAGGCCGTGGCCAATCACATGGTCTTCAAGGACGTGCAAAAGATGCGGATCTCGCGCCTCAAGCGCTTCATGGCCCGCCCGGGTTTTGAGGATGAAATGGAGCTGCACCGCGTGGACTGCCAGAGCAGCAACGGATTTTCAGACAACTATGACTTCATCCGGATGAAGCAGGAGGAATTCGGTCATGATCCGCTGCCGCTCATCCCCAAGCCGCTGATCAACGGTCACGAACTCATGAAGTTGGGCATCCCCAAAGGGCCTCAGGTCGGAGAGTTGCTCACCGCCGTGCAGAATCTTCAACTGGAAGGTGTGCTCACGACCTCCGAGGAGGCTTTTGCTTGGGTGAAGGAGAACTGGAAGGCATCACCTTAACCACCAACTGCTATTGGTGTTCTGCTGGTTGGGGAGAACGATGATCGGTGTTTGGGTCGATGATTCTGCGGCGACTGAGCCGATGGGAACCATTGGACGACACTCGCGGCGATGCTGTGGAGTAGTCCGACGGTCCCCGTCGGGTTGGGAGCGGAGGGAATGGCGTATGAGGTCCATGGCGGACTGACCACCCAGAACGGTGTTAAGCGCTGACCGGCCGTTCCGGTCTGCAATTTTTCTTATCCTGTCGAAAATTCCCCCAAATCCACCTTGTGCGGGCGTTCCGGGCGTTGATAAGGTGGCGCGATGAAAAAATTCTTTCGACTCCTTGGTGCCCTGACGGCGTCGCTTTTCCTGGCGAGCTGTTTTGAGCTTTCTTCCGTCGTGACTGTGAACAAAGACGGCTCCGGCGTGGTGGAAGAAACCACGCTCGTCAGCGCTCAGCTGAAGGCGATGATGGCAGCAGGTGCAGGTGCCCAGGGTGGGGAAGGTGGTCCCAAAATGGACATCCTGCCCACCAAGGAAAAGGCTGGCGAGAAAGCCGCCAAGCTGGGTGATGGCGTCACGCTCAAAGCCTATGAGGAGATCAAATCTCCCGACGGTCGTGAAGGCGTGAAGCTGACCTATGCCTTCACAGACGTGCGCAAGCTCAAGTATGCTCCTGGCGATGTGAAGGATGGTGAGAAGTCCATCACCTTCGGTCTGGAAGGTGATACCCTTACGGTGAACCTGCCCCAGGACAAGCCCAAAGAGGCTGACCCGAACGCACCCAAGCCAGAAGTCCCCAAGGATCTTGAGGCTCAGATGGCCATGATGAAGCCCATGTTCGCCGGCATGCGTTTCCACTTCGCCTTCAAATCCGCCAGCGGCATCGCCAGCACGGACGCCACCCACGTGAGCGGCGACACCGTGACGCTCATGGAGATGAACATGGACAAGCTTCTGGAAAAACCCGAAGGCTTCAAGAAGTTCGCCGAGCTCATGGACAAGAAGGACATGACCCCTCAGCAGGCCGCTGAAGAGTTCAAGGGCTTCGATGGCATCAAGATCGAAGGCAAAGAGAAGCTCACGATCAAGCTGAAGTAACCGCCCAGAGGGCGATGATTCAGAGTTAGTTTGGAGGCCGGAGCGAGTTGCTCCGGCCTTTTTTTGTGGTGTGTTGAGTTAGACTTGGCGTCTCGGCACAGGCCGAGGCAAACTTCCGCTGTCATTGAAGACCACGTTGACAAAAATTGTACTCCTCTTGGTGGGTGGCTGCCTTTTTACCGGCTGGGCCATCTGCTTGTTACTGGGAGACCTGCGTAACCCATCCTTCCCAGGCGGCGCGGACCCTCGTGGGGTTGGAGGGATGGGCTGGATCATTCTACTGTTAGCGGCTCTTGCTTGGTTCTGTTTTAGAGAGGCATGGTGCATGATTAAGCGAAGGCATGTCGAGTTTCCGAATCCGAACGTGAAGACGCGATCCCATTCGAAAGTTCCGAAGAGGTCCCGCAGGAAGAAAAACAGGCGCAGGCGTTGAATGGAGTTGAGGCGTCGGTGCCTCCGTGAACGTGTTATTGAGTTCGAGTTTTCCGGCATCACGGGCCAGCTTCAATTTTCGAGCCATCTCACAATCTTCAACACCTGATCCCGCGCAGCGGGATTTTGGGACTGCGGTGAGAATCACCGCTTTGGGGTGTCCTGTGTGGTGCGGCCGTAGTTTGGACCCGCAGCGGAGGTCACGATGGCCCCCCGCTGAAGGCAACGGGTTCAAGAGTATCACAAGAGGCATCAAAGCGGCAATTCTTGCCGCACTTCCCCAAAGCGCTTCGCGCCAAGGTGTTGGAGGTAACGTGGTAACTTGGAGGTGAGGGGGCTTTCAATGCAGGTGGCGCGATTCGATGGCCCATCGCGCAACTGACGCTGAAGTGGGTAGTTGAAGACTGGTGATCGTGACTCGCACGGCTTCGCCGGAATTCTGGCCGGTCCAGTGGCATCACAGGAACTCTCCGCTCTTCGCACCATGAAATCTCTCAATGTTCGCACGGTTTTCCTTCTCCTCGCCGCCGCCGTTGCGTCGTCCTCCCTACAGGCAGAATCACCGGTTCTTCCTGCTGGAGTAGCCCGGGTTCCAGTCGTCTTCACCGGTGGGCATGACACCGAGGGGCAAGATCGTGGCCGCCCCGTGAACCTCATCGCCGCTGCATTGGGTGTCCCGGCTGAGGTCTTCCGTGAAGCCTTCAGCCATGTCAAACCAGCCCGGGCGGGCACTGCGCCGGAGCCCAATCAGGTCAGGGAAAACAAGGCGGCGCTAATGGATGCTTTGGGCAAACACGGCGTCACCAATGACCGCCTGGACACCGTTTCCAACTACTACCGTTATGCCCGGGGGCGCAATGAACTCTGGACGCATCGTGACGCGGTGGCCAACGCGCTGGTGAAGGATGGGAAGGTCACCTCCTTTGAACTCGTGGATGCCGGTGCGGGCTACAGCTCGGTGCCCCAGGTCACCGTGAAGGGGGTGAAAGACGTACGGGCCAAGGTGGAACTTGCCTTTGGCAAGGATCTGGCCAAAAACGGCTCCGTTGTCGTCCTCAAGGCGCAGGATGGCAAGTAGTGGAGGCAAAGACTGCCCCGGATTGGCTTTTTTCCAACGCTGGGTGGATGATTTCTCACTATACAACGTTCCTGGATCAGGGAATTTTGACCTTATGCGCACCATCCGCTTCCTCCTTACTGCCGGCGCTTTCCTCGCGACTGCCCTGGGAACCCAGCCGACATCCAAGGCGGCCGACATCAGCAAGGTCCCGACGGCACCCGAGATTGCAGCCATCAAGTCCCTGGGATGGGACAAGGCAGCCTTCCAGTTGGGTGGCGTCCTGCGCACGGCGTACAAATCCACGTCTGGCACGGATCCCGCGTTTGGCCGCTGGCGTCGCATCCAGCAATGGTGCGCGTTCCTTGATCAGGCAAAGTATCCCAAAGACGGAACGGCGGAAATTCCCACGGCCATTGTGGACGAGTTCATGGGCGATGAATCGCTGAGTTATCAGCTGTTCGCGAATCTTCGGGCGGAGGACGATGCCTCCAAGGTGCTGGGAACGCTGGCCGCCATCCGGCAGGCCAAGCCGGAGGCCTGGAAGGTGTACAAGGCGCTGGCCATTGCGGTGGCGGTCGTCTTTGATCGGAACCGCCCTGACTCGTGGCCTCATCATCAGGTGAAGTCGTCTGCGGTGCCGCTGGAGTCGGACAGCGTCACCAATGTGGAGCGCTTCAATTTCTGGCTGGAGAGCGACACGGCTGGCAAGCTCATGCTGGATATCAAGAAACTCGAGGTGGAGCAGATCAAGTTCATTGTGGACACCTGGATCAGCTTCGATGAGCTCCGCTGGGCGCAGAAGAATGTGCGTTTCCCGAGGAATGATTTTGGTCGGGCGTTTTCCTGCATCAACTACGACACGCCACGGTACGAAGAGGGAAAGTTGTCCTGGCTGGGCGACAGCTACAAACTGGTCGATATCGAGAAGACCGGCGGCATCTGCATTGATCAGGCTTACTACGCGTGGACCTCAGGCAAGGCACGGGGGCTTCCGTCCATCCTCTTCGTCGGGGAGGGCAATCGCGGGGCTCACGCCTGGTTTGGGTACATGAAGTCTGACGATCACTGGGAGCTCAACGAAGGTCGTTATTCCTACGACAACTATGCGACCGGCTCTGCAAGAGATCCGCAGACCGGGAAGAAGATGACCGACCACGATCTGCTGTATCTAGCCAGCCGCTTCCGTAACCGGCCGGAGTATCTGACAGCGCGCTTTCATGTCGAGATGGCGGACCTTTTCAAAGCGTCCAGCGATCTGCCTCGCGAAAAGGCTGCCATCGAAACCGCGATCGGCATCTGCCCTAATGATGCAGATGCTTGGGATCGTCGGACGGACATCCTTAAAGGCACTGGGGCCACACCGGTGCAAATGACCCAGCACTACGAGGCGGCCATCCGCCAGTTCAGTCGCAATGCGGACCTGAAAGCTGAGTACACCACCAAGTACGTGGCGCTGCTGCGGGAAACCGGGCAGACCGACATGGCGGACAAGCTGGAGCGCAGTGTGGTCTCCGCGAACTCCAAGGAACGGACGGACCTCAGTATGGACACGGCCAATCGGAAAATGAAGGAGCTGATGAAGGAAGGCAAATGGGAGGAGGCCTACAAGCAGCTGGACTGGGCCATGGGCAAGCTGGGGAAGGCCAGCAGCGGTCCGGTCTTCTCAGACATGCTGACGCCGTTTGTCAGGGATGCCAAGAAAGCGGATCAACTGGAGCTGGCCTGGAAAGCCCTCCGCACGGCTGGTCGGGCGCTCACTTTGCAAAGCGACGACTATCGCGATGAATACGCTGCGATGGAAGAGAGCGTCAAGAAGGCAATAAAGGAGCAGAAAAAGACCAATTAAGGTGATTATTTGCTGAGTCTGGTTGGCTGGGAGGCGTTCTTTTTTCTTATTCTTGTTCAAAAACGGCATCCGGCTTATGGATTCGGCACAATACATGAGCCTTGGGTTTTGGGATCATCTCGGGCATGCGTATCCCATGCTCCTGTTCCCTCCATTGTGTTTTGGTGCTCTGGATCCTGTGTCTTCTGCCTGCCGCGCTGCGGGCGGATATTCCTGTCGATTATGAGGCGCTCACAGCGGGGGCGCAGGCCTTGGTCGTTCCGCAACCTGGAAGTCCGGGTGGGGTGGCGATGTTTGGCAGAGCTGCCTTTCCCGTGCTGAAGGGGCAGGGGAATCCCGTGAGGACGATGATTGCTGGGGGGCGTTATGGAGATAGCTACAACGCTGCGGCAGCCAGGGCCGTGGCGTTCTCGCACACCGGATTCTACGACACGGTAGCGGGCCCCCGCGGAACGATCTTTGCCAATGCGGTGCTCTGGGCGAGCCGACAGGCTTCGCCAGCAGGGACGAAGGTGGCGATCCTAAGCAACGCCGTCCCGGCTGCCTACTTCACCGGACAGGGGTACACCACTACGGCAGTGGGCACCAACTTGACGGCGGCAAATCTCACGGGCGTGCATGTGCTCGTGATGGGTGGACACACAACGCTCAACGCCGCTGCGGTGACCACGATTAAAAACTTCGCGGCAGCGGGCGGTGGGATTCTTCTCTCTGCCACGCCGTGGGCCCAGAGCACCCAGCAGTTCAACGACAGCAACAGCATTCTGGATCCCTTCGGGCTGGTGCTGAGCGGCAGTGGTCCCGACGAAGGATCCTACACGGTGGCAGAAGATGCCTATCCCGCCATCTCCTCGGCACTCCCGGCACTGGATGCGCTGATTGCAGACAAGGAGGGCACAGCTGTCATGACTCTGGCGGACCGCAAGATAGCCGCCAACGCGATCTTCCAGGTGGTGAGTGTGCGCATGGACATCTCTGAACTGGCTGCAAAGCTGGATATCCTGGGCGATGCCAACCACTACGGGCTCATCGCTCCGACTCTGGCCTCGCCCATCAGCACGGCATTCAAGCCGGTGGAGGTGGCGCTGGCCCGCTACCAGTCGCAGAAGTTTGACCGCTTGCTCCCCGGGGAGTTGTTTGTCCACCCCTGTGCCGCAGATTTCCCAGGGCTGCCGACGCCGGGAGCCACCCCTGTGACCAAGTCGGTGCTGGTTCAGGGAAACACCCCGACCGACTTCTACATGAACGCGGGCGACAAGCCCACGCGGAATGAGACCGGACTCTTTGCCGCACCTGGAGCGACGATCACCGTCACCATCCCCGCGGCCGTGGTGAATCAGGGGCTGCAGGTGCTGATCTCAGGGAACGGAAGCGAGGACACGACGTTCGAGGAGGGTAACTGGACCTTTTTTCCGAAACTCTGGCGTCGCGTCGCGCTGACCCAGTCAGTCATGCAGACGGGCAATGTTCTGGGTGGATTGGTGACGATTCTGGTGCCTGCGGGAAAGAACCTGGGGACCATCCCTGTCACGGTGGAGGGAGCGATCGAGGCTCCTGCCTTTGTCCTGGGGCAGACCACGGATGCAGCGTGGAATGCGGGCGTGAAGAATCGTCCCGCCCCCTATGGCTATATTCTGAACGACAAGCTGACGATTTATCTCCCTAAATTCCAGCTCACGGCCCTGAGCAACCCCACGGAGGTTACCTCTTACTGGAAGCGGGTCATGGATTTGGGCGACGAATATTACGGGTACACCCTTTACAGAAAGCGCGGGGAAGCCATCGCCACGTCCCGGTATGTCGACTACGGCGCGGCGTATGCCGGATATCCCATCGAGGCTGGCTGGGGGGCCACCAGTGAGTCCATGCTCAACCGGGCCTTGACGCAGGGAAGTTGGGGAGATTTCCACGAACTCGGTCATGGCTATCAAAACAACTTCAATGACGCGTTTGTCATCGCCCTCAGCGCAGAGGTGGATGTGAACCTGCTGCCCGGCATGGTGTACACGATGATCCATGACCGCACTTCGTGGGACGGCGCGCACTCCAGCTATGATGCCGTCAGCCGGTTGAACGCCCGGAACACCTTCCTCGGCCTGCCTGCCACGGAACGGACCTGGCAGAAGGCGCATGACAGCTACCCGGTGGCTTATGACTTCTACTTCAACCTTGCCGAGGCTTTTGGTTGGGAGGTGTACAAGACGGCTCTGGGGCGTCTGATGAAGTATTTGCAGACTCCCACCTCTGCCACGGATCCGGTGTTGCATGCGCTCAGCTCGAGCGATCCCAACTTCAAGCGAAACCGCTTCTACCTCCTGTTCTGCGATGCGGCGGGGCGCAATCTTGACGCCTATTTCCAGAGATACGGTTTGGGGGTGGTCGGAAAGGGACAGGAGATTACCCAGTCGGTCAAAGACCTAATCGCGGCGAAGAACTACCCGGTGTGGACGGACAACACCGCCATTGACAGCCTGTCGACCCCTCCGGTGCTGAATGTCCCCGAGGACACCCTTCCAGGATCGGAATTGTACGCGTTCGTGGCGACCGATGCGGAGGAGCCCGGCACCATCTGGGACTATCAGATCACGGCGGGAAATACCGGCAATGCGTTCACGATTGACCGCCGCACCGGGCGGCTGCGGGTGCAGAAGCTGGATGCCGAAACCCTCGCGAGCTACACCCTCACTGTGCAGGTGCAGGACAACGGAGTGCCCCGTTTTGCGGCAACGAAAACGTTGACGGTGAATGTGGCCAACGTTGGTGAGGCGCCCCAGGTGGAGAGCCGGGCCCTGGCTGCGAACAGCGGGATGGTGCAGGGGGCTGCGTTGGGGACGGTACCGGTGGTACTGGAGTCGGGGCGCACGCTTGCAGGCTTTGAAATCGTGGCCGGCAACGATGGACACTTCAACATCGATGCGCTGACGGGCGTGGTTTCAGTCAACAACCCAAGCGCCCTGGCCAATCCCGGGGTGGTGGTCCTGAAGGTGCGGGCGGTGGACAGTGCCGGCGCGGCGGGGTTTGGCACGGTGCCAGTGGTGTGCAACCGCACCACAGGGGTCTTGGAAGAACGGTGGCCGGGGACAGTCATCACGGGCAATCCCACGGTGACCAGCACGTATGCCAGCTTCACCTCAGCCCAAAATGTTGCTGAAAACTATGTGCGCCGTGTCTCGGGCTGGGTGATTCCGCCGAAAACGGGATTCTACACCTTCTGGATCGCATCTGACGACAATAGCACTCTCTCGCTGAGCACAGACGAGACGGCCGCCCAGATGGGGACGGTGGCCAGTGTCAGCGGATGGACCAACTTCCAGGCATGGGACAGCAACGCATCGCAGAAGTCAGCGCCGGTCTTTCTCCAGGCGGATCGTGGTTATTACATCGAAGCCGTGCAACGTGAAGGTGGTGGCGGAGACCATGTGGCGGTAGCGTGGCAGGGGCCGGGCATGACCCGGCAGGTGGTTCCCGGCACCGCCTTGATCCCACGGAACGCGACCACCAGCTACCCGTCTGCCGCACCTTCACCTGACCTTGCGATCAGTTCACCGGCAGAGAGCGCGGTCGTGTTCTCGCCGGGGACGATTCCCGTGGCGGTGTCGATCAGCAATGAAACTCTCAATGTCGCCAAGGTGCTCCTGCTGGATGGTGAAAACGTGGTGGGTGAAGACACGGTGGCACCGTTTGTGGTGAACTGGGTGAATCCCGCCGCTGGGCCGCATGCCCTGCGAGCCCGGATGGTGTTCGACTCAGGGATCATGGATACAGGAGTCCGGTCCGTGACCGTGGCCCCGGATGGAGCACCCATGGCCGTCATCACTCGTCCCTTGCGGGAGGCCTGTGCCGTGCCAAACGGGGTGGGGCTGGTGCTGGAGTCGCTGGTGGTGGATGATCAGCCGGGAACCGTGAGTGTCACCTGGAGCCAGGTCAGCGGGCCAGGGACGGTGACGTTTTCCGATGCTGGTGCCCTTAATACAGCGGCCACCTTCTCGCAGAGCGGGACTTACGTGCTGCGCCTAGCGGCGAACGATGGGGGCAATACCACGCAGGATGAGGTGAGTGTGGCTTACGGGGTGTCGCCAGCTCCTCTCATCAACACCGGGATCAATGCCCCCAGCGCTGGCACCGGGCAGGTCATCGGAGGGACGGTGACCGTCCAAGGGGCTGGTGTCGGTCTCTATGGTGCGGCGGATCAGTGCCAGTTTTACCATCAGGTGCTCACGGGAGACTTCGACGTGCGGGCCCGTCTGGTGAGCCGTGGCGTCCCCATTCCCGGCGGCCAATGCGGCCTGATGGTCCGCGAATCCCTGGCACCGGGTTCGATGAATATCTCTCTCTCCCAGGACAGTGCGGCTACCAACTACTTGCTGCACCGCAGTGCCTCAGGCCTGACCTCCACAGCGGATGTCGGGGGAAGCATCAACAATGCCCCTGCCACCTGGCTGCGACTGGTGAGGAGTGGAGGTGCCTTCACAGGCTACGTGTCTGAAGATGGCATCAACTGGACGCCCAAGGCGCCGGTCAATGTGGGGCTTTCTGGCAGTGTTTATGTGGGTTTTGTGGTGGCTAACGGCAGCAACCATGCCGCCGACGCGCTGAACACGGCCGTGTTTGACCAGGTGAGTGGACTGAACCTGCTCAATACGGGTGCCTATGTCTCGGCTGGGCCGGATCAATCGCCGACAGGCCTTCAGGCTTCCCTGCAGGGTTCGACCCATGACGACAGCCTGCCCAGTCCGCCCTCGGCGGTGACCGTGCAATGGTCCCAGGTGAGCGGCCCCGGTGTGATGGTGTTGGGTTCGCCCGACACCTTTAGCACCACCGCCAGCATCCCATCTCCCGGCACGTATGTCCTGCGACTCACGGTCGATGATGGTGAGGTCAAGACATGCGACGAGGTGACGGTGACCTCGCCGACGCAGATTGCCTGGTGGCGCAGTCAGCATTTCGGCGCGCAGGCGAACCAGACGGGGATTGCAGGAAACCTCTCCGACCCGAATGGCAATGCAGTGCCCAATCTGCTGGAATATGCGCACGGCACGGACCCGCAGGCGGGAGGCTCCCCGGCACCCATCACGTCCAAAATCGAAAGCGATCGGCTGACGTTGAGGTTTCCCCGAAACAGCCTTGCGACGGATCTCACCCTGACGGTGCAGGCGGCCGATGCACCCAACGGACCATGGACGGATTTGGCGCGAAGCACGGGTGGTGCCCCCTTTGTGCGGTTAAACTCGGGATCGGGAGTGTCTGAGACTGGCACGGGTGCCGTGAAGGACGTGCGGGTCACAGACTACATCTTCGTCTATGACCCTGCCCATCCTCAGCGCTTTATGAGAGTGCTGGTCGGGTTCTAGTGAGGGGGATGGCTCGCTGGGGTGCCTGGAGATTGGCTGCTCTCAAGCAAACCCCGGCACACTCGCGGCGCTGCTTGTGCCGAAGCTGTCTCCTTCGATGCCCATCCTCTGCAGCATCTGCACGTAGAGGTTGCACAGCGGAGTGTTGTCCTTGGCATCGCGCGCCACGTGCTGACCGTGTTGGAATCCGCCTCCGGCAAGCAGCACGGGCAGGTTGCGCCAGTCGTGACTGTTGGCGTTGCCGAGGTTGCTGCCGAAGAGCACCATCGTGTTGTCCAGCAGGCACTTGTCGCCTTCCTTCTTTTGCTTGAGCGCTCCGAGCAGCTTGTTGCAGGCGTTCATCTCCGCTTTTTCCACCAGTTCCAGCTGACGGATCTTCTCCGGATCCTGGCCGTGATGGGAGAGGTTGTGGTGATCAATGCTCACTCCGGGCACGGGCGGCACATCGCCGCGCCCCTGCACGAGGATGGTGATGAGCCGGGTGCTGTCCGTCTGGAGGGCCAGGGGCACCAACTCAAAGAGCAACTGCATGCGACCGATGATGTCGGCATTCTCAGCGATATCGGACGGTGCCTTGGCATCGATGACCGGCTTGGGCTTCTGCACCCACTCCTCCTGCTTGGCAAGACGCACTTCCATCTCACGCACAGAGGTGAAGTACTCGTCCAGCTTCTCGCGGTCTGAGGAGCCAACTCGCGAGCCAAATCGTTTGGCCTCTTCGCGGACAGTATCCATGATGCTGCGTCCGTCCTTGAGCTTGCGCATCTGCTGCTGCACCTCCCACTGGGAGCCGTTGGTAAACAGCTTGGCAAAGACGACGGAGGGACGCGTTTCGGCCGGGATCATCACGCCGCTGCGGGTGTAGCTCTGGCTGACATTGTTGGTTCCCAAGGTGAGGGACGGGTAGCGGGTTTCCACGCCAATCTTCTCGGCGACATACTGGTCCAGAGAGATGGTATTGCGGAATCCACCCAAGCCCGGGTGACGGGCGGAAGTGAGCCAGGTCATCTCAGAGGAGTGACCATCGGCACCCGACTGGTCTGGATGGGAGAGGCCGGAGAAGACGGTGAAGTCATTGCGGTGCTCCTTCATCAGGTCCAGATACTCCGTGGCGACATAGTCGCGCCCGGCCTGGGTGGGGAAGAAGGCGGGCCCGTAGATGCCGAGACTCGTGCAGACCGCCACCATCCGCTTCGGAGATGCGGCAGCGGCAGCGGCTGCCTTGTGCGGCCACATGGCATCCAGAAACGGCAGAGCCAGGGAGACGCCAGTGCCACGCAGAAAGGCGCGGCGGGAAAGGGGAGATGAAGGGCGGTTCATAGTGGCGGTGGCGTAATCGGATGGGTGTCCTACTTGGACTGGAAGAGGGGGCTTTGCACAATTTCCTGAACCAAGGTGCGGAGTCCGCCGCCCTGTTCTTGTGTTTTGGCGACGATGGCATCAATGGCGGGGCGGTCAGAGAACCCGATGCCTGCGCCAGTGGAATAGATGACAAGCTTCTCCGTTATCGCCCGCACGACCGGCTGGGGATTGGCCATGAGCAGTTTCTTGAAGTCTGTGATGCCGGTGAAGGCGGCTCCATCCGCCAGAGCACCGCTGGCATCTACGGCCGGGCCGAGCTTGATGTAGAGGCGCTTCTTCTGGGTGTTCGACACGGTGGTCGTGTCACCCTTGTCCTGGGATCGGTAACGGTCCCGGAAGCCGCCGATGACATCGAAGCTCTCCAGGGCGAATCCGGGAGGGTCGATCTTGCTATGGCAGCCCTTGCACGTTTCCGAGTTGCGATGCTTGTCCAGCTGCTCTCTCACGGTGGTGGCGCCGCGGGTATCGGGCTCCAGGGACCCCACGCCCGGCGGGGGTGGGGAGGGAGGCTGCCCCAGCAGCTTCTTCATGACCCAGGCCCCGCGCAGCACGGGCGAGGTGGTGGTGCCATTGGCCGTGACCTTGAGGACACTGGCCTGGGTGATGATGCCGCCTCGCGGACTGTTGGCGGGCAGGGAGACCTTACGGATCTGCTCACCATCCACGCCGTCAATCTGATAGTGCGCCGCCAGCCGGCTGTTGAGCATGGCAAAGTCTGAATGGATGATGTTGGTGACCGGGAGGTTCGAGGTAAGGAGTTCGGAAAAGAACGCCTCCGTCTCATCCACCATGGACACCCGCAGAAGCTCGTCCGCCTCGGGGTAGAGCTTCTTGTCCGGCGTGGTGGCGTCGATATTGCGGAGGTCCAGCCACTGGCCGGTGAAGTTGGTGACAAAGGCCTTGGCCCGTTCGTTCTTGAGCATCCGCTCCACCTGGCCACGAAGCACTTGGGGATCACTGAGTTTCTTCTCGCTCGCCAGCTTGAGCAGTTCCTCATCCGGCATGGTGCTCCAGAGGAAGTAGGAGAGCCGGGAAGCCAGGGCGTGGTCGGTCAGCTTGCCAGTGTGCTCCTCCAGGAAGAGGAACTGCGGGGCGGTGAGGATGGCGCGGAAGCCGATGCGGATGGCGTCGAGGTAGTTCAACTGCTCATCCAGTGCATCCGTCGTCAGCTTCACATAACGGTCTGCTTCGCCCGGTTCCAGCGGTCGGCGGAAGGCCTTGGTGGCAAAGCGTTCCAAGACCTGCTTGGCGCTCGCCTCGGGATCTTCCGGCTTTATTTCATAGGCCACCCGCTTGTCGCGGTTCTTGCGACCTTCCTCGATCTTGGTGATCGGCGTGTCGCCAAAAAGGGCCTCCATGCTGCGGGGCGGCCAGGTTTCTTTGAGGGGGCCTTCCACCTCCACCCACTGGATGGCCAGGCCATTTCCCCCGAACTCCTTGGCCCCGATGTTGTACACGTTTTGCCCCTTCTCATCCACGCCGGTGTTGGTCGGCTCGATGCGCAGGTGTTCGTTGGCGCGAAGACGGCCCACGAACTCCACCACGCGAGGCTTGTCCGCGGGCATGTCGAACCAGCCCAGGAGCTGCTTGTCCTTGAAGTTGTCTCCGTAAACCCGCATGGGGATGCTCTCGCCCTTGCTCTGGAAGCCGTAGGCGCTCACGCGGATGCGGAACAGTCCGGCCGGATGGCGCTCCACCTGGCGGATCTGGGCCGCCGGGTAGCCTTGGTCAAAGAAGACAATGGCGTCTGGCAGTTCCTTCAAAAGCTGGCGGTGCTTGCTTTTGGGATCGTTGGGGTTGGTGAGTGTGCCTTCAGGCGTGTCGATGTTCTTGCGCACGCCTTCCTCGTCCTTGACCAGCCAGTGGCCACTGATAGGCGCGGGTTCTGGTCCGAGATTGATCGCGGCATCGACGGCAGCGTCCGCGGCCTCGAGGTACTTTTCCATCTGGAGGGTAGAGAGCCGCAACCCTTCAGAAACCGTGTCGAAGCCGTACAGCGGGGTGTCGGCTGGCAGCATGGCCGTGAGCGGGAGCGTGATGGCCAGCAGGTCCTGCACGGTGCGCTCGTACTCTTCCCGATTGAGCCGACGGAGGACGGTGCGGCCATTCGCGGCGACCTTCTGCTTGTCCACCGTGCTCAGGTTGTCCCCGAGGTTGGTCAGAAAGGCCCTGGAGGCATCGGCCGGAGGGCGCTCTTCCTTCTTGGGCGGCATCTCGCCCTTGTGCACCACGTCGTAAACTTTCACCCACTTCTCGTAAGTCGCTTTCTCATTCGGTGCCCAGAGCAACACCTCCAGGTCCACCCCGCCTTTTTTGGTCTCCGTGTCGTGGCACTCCAGACAATGATTGCCGAAAAAGGCCTTGGTATCGGGCGCAGCCGGAAGGTGGGTGCCCGTAATCAACAGGGTGGCGGTGGCGAGGAGCGGCAGTCTTGGCATCTGGCGGGTTGCAAATGGGCAATCCACCATAAACGTACTGGAGCCCGACATATTTGTAGAAATCGGACATTCATCAGCAGGGCTTCTCCTGACGATTTCATCCTCCAGTCGTCGAGGTCACATAGTAAATCCCGTCCGCAATGCGGCGGGAGTAGGGCGGGTTGCGCGTCGCTCCCGACGGGAGAATCAGGTAACCAGCGCGCCAGCCACCCATGCCTTCAGTGACGATGATGACTTCGCGCTCGTTCACCGCCACGTAGGCTGCTCTAGCAGCGAGAGCTCTCAGCCCGGGAGACAGGGTCTCTCGTGGCACCTCGGTGCCAAACCAACGGACTCGGTCGGGGGCGGCGTCAAAGGGCGGCCGGGTGTTGATCAGGTGCTGCACCTCGTCTCGGAGCTGGGGAATCCCCGCCGCGGTGAATTCGCGACGCTCGGCCAGGGTGGCGGCCGTTTGAACCAGGTGCGACGGACTGGCCAACACCGCAAATGCCGCGGCGCTGGCTAGAATCCCCGTGGTGAACCACCGCCAGGAGGAATGACTAAAGGAGATCAGGCTGCAAAACAAAGTGGATAGGCCAAGCCCCCCAAGACCCAAGGCCGCAACAACGGCGATCAGTCCCACAAGCGAGGCGTTTGGTCGGCGCCCCACTCCATGGATTTGCCAGAAATAGACCCACGCCAGACCAGCCACCAACAGGCAGAACAGCGTGAGTTGAATCAGTTCGTAAGGGGGGCGTTTTGTGAGGGATTTCACTTTCCCTCTGAGTCTGCCACGGCGCACTTGGAGTGAAAAGAAAAAGGGAACCGCGGAGCTGGTCCGCGGTTCCCTTCAATCCTTGAAATGCAGGGGATGGCCTACTTCTTGTAGTCTTCGGGCTTGAGTCCTTTCACGTAGCCTTTGAAGCCGTAGAAGCTGCCTTTGAAGTCGCCGACGAAGCTGACATCCGCCTTGGCTGGCACTTCCAGTCCGGTAGCCCAGTAGGCGCCGTTGATGATGAGGCGGCGGAGGTCGTCGTTCCGGAAGTCTGAGGAGGAGCCCATGGTCGTGGTCAGGATCTTGGCGTCCTTGCCGGATTCCGTCTTCACTTCACGCGTCCAGACCACCGGCATCATGGGGCTGTTCACGTCCTGTTCTGCCTTGTCGCTGGCGCGCTTTTTGGAGTAGCTGGCGGCGGGGACTCGGGAGTCATGCCGTTCAGTACCTGACCACGAACCAGGATCTTCGCATCCGCTGGGGGATAGGCTTCATAGACATCAGTGTCGCCGAAGATATCCTTCACGCCGCGCAGAAGCGCATTCTGTTCCTGGCCGGGCTCGAGGATGCCCTTGGTCGCCTCAGACTTGTGTTTGCCCCAGTGGCTGACCCACTGCTCGCCCAGCACGTTCTTGCCGAAGCTGTTGAAGGAGGCGTACTGGCCTTTCAGACCGTTAAACGCATGGGTGCTGGTGCGGATGGCGATGATCGGCTTGCCAGAGGCAGCGTAGGCGGCGAAGTGCTTCATCTGCTCATCGGGCCAGGCGCGGAAGCGCAGGAGCATGATGCAAAGGTCGGCGGAATCCAGGGCTTCCAGGCCGGGATTGTTGTCCTTGGCTTCGGGATCCACCTCACCACTGGCGGCGTTGATGGAGAACACGACGGTGGTATCGAAGCCATGTCGTTCGGACAGGATCTTGGCCAGCATGGGCATCACTTCTTCGGAGCGATACTCTTCGTCCCCAGCCAGCAGGACGACTTTCTTGCCCTTGCCCGGGCCCTCTTTGCCCTGGAAGGAGATTTGCGCGGAGGCCAGAGTGGCCGTGAGGAAACAAAGGGAGAGACTGAGGAAGGTTCGCAGTTTCATGGGGTTGCAACAGGGAGATAACACAATGGATCGCTACAAAACGCCGGATTGGGACAACAATTAGCTGCCAGTTGAGGGGGAATGTCAACGAAACCGGGTCGGATACGAAATTCACTTCCTCATTGCGTCCCCGGGCATTCCGTAGGAAGGAACCGATTCACCGCAAACTCGATCATGAGTGTCTGGACCCAAGCCAATCCCCAACTGAAAGACCTGGTCGCTTACAAGCCAGGCAAGCCGATTGAAGAACTGGCCCGCGAACGCGGTCTGCAACCCGGAGACATCATCAAGATGGCCTCCAATGAGAACCCCCTGGGGCCTTCGCCCAAGGCGGTGGTGGCCATGCAGAAGGCGCTGACGGAGGCCCACATCTACCCGGATGGAGCGGGCTATCGCCTGCGCGAAGCTCTGGCCAACAAGTTTGGCGTCACCCTCGGTCAGGTCGTCTTGGGCAACGGCTCCAACGAAATCATTGAACTCATCGGCCACGCTTTCCTGCGTGAGGGCGATCAGGTAGTGACAGCAGAGCACGCCTTCGTGGTGTACAAGCTCATGGCCACGCTCTTCGGGGCGGAAACCATTGAGGTGCCGGATCCGGGCCTCGTGCATGATCTGGACGCCATGCTGGCGGCCATCACTCCGCGTACTCGCGAACTTTTCATCGCCAACCCCAACAATCCCACGGGCACCATCGTGAGCATGGAGGCGTTGGACCGCTTCATGGACAAGGTGCCCGACCACGTCGTGGTGGTGCTGGACGAGGCCTATTACGAGTTTCTCGACAACCCGCCGGACACGATGAAGTACGTGCGTGAGGGCAGGAACGTGATCCTGCTGCGCACCTTCTCCAAGATCCAGGGCTTGGCGGGTCTGCGCATCGGCTACGGGATCGGCCCAGAAGAGCTGATCACGGTGCTGCACAAGACGCGCCAACCCTTCAATGCCAATGCCATCGCGCAAGCGGGTGCCGTGGCAGGTCTGGCCGACGAAGAGCACCAAAACCGCACCAAGCAGATCACCGACGAAGGTCGCGCGTATCTGCAGGGCGAGTTTGCCGCCATGGGCCTGGAGTTCGTGCCCAGCTACGCCAACTTCGTGCTCGTGAAGGTCGGAGACGGCAACTCGGTTTTCCAGAAGATGCTGGACAAGGGCGTCATCGTTCGCGCCATGGCCGAGTACAAGCTGCCCGACTGGGTGCGTATTTCCGTCGGTACGATGGAGCAGAACCAGCGCTGCATCGCCACCCTGAAGGGCATCCTGGGGAAGTGAAAGTCGCTTTCGATTCCTGTAAAAAGCGTTAAATCTGTCTGACCCGGTTTGAGGAGCTGCTCTGGCTCACCTCAGGCCGGGTCATTCTGCCTTGGTTCAGTACAGTCAGCCCAGTTCATGCACGATACGATCGCCGCGATCAGCACTGCCTTCGGTGAGGCAGCCATCAGCGTCCTGCGCCTGTCAGGGGAACATGCCCTGCAGGTGGCCCAGCGGGTCTTCAAAGGGAAGCGAGTGCTGGAGGCGTTGGAGCCTCGCGTGCAGCACTTCGGGAACATCGTGGATGGAGAGGGTGGGGTGGTGGACTCTGTTCTGCTGACCCATTTCCGTGCCCCCGCCAGCTACACGGGCGATGATGTCGTCGAGATCTCCTGTCACGGAGGCATCCTCGTCACCCGGCGCATTTTTGAGCTGCTCTTGCACCACGGCGCACGCGCGGCCGAGGCGGGTGAGTTCACCCAGCGGGCCTTTGTGAATGGGAAGATGGATCTCACACAGGCAGAGGCTGTGATGGATCTTATCCACGCCCAGAGTGAACTGGCTCTCAAGGCAGCCACACAGCAGTTGGAAGGTCGTTTGGGCAAAGAATCCGAGCATCTGCGGGCGGATTTGATCGAGCTGCTGGCGCATGTGGAGGCCTACATCGATTTCCCGGATGAGGACATCGATCCTGATACCGGAGCAGCCATGCAGAAGCGTCTGGCATCGATCCAGCTGCGGGTGGGATCGCTCCTCGACACCGCCCATCACGGTCGCATCCTCCGCAGCGGAGCTCGCACCGTGATCTGCGGGGAGCCCAATGTGGGCAAATCCTCGCTCCTCAATCTGCTCAGCGGATTCGATCGGGCCATCGTCAGCGCCGAGGCGGGGACGACGAGGGACACGATTGAGGAAGTGCTCCATATTCACGGGCTGCCATTTGTGCTGGTGGATACTGCTGGCATCCGTGAGGGCGCGGGCAGCATCGAGCAGAGCGGGATTGATCGGACCAATCGGGAAATGGCTCGTGCGGATGTGATCCTTGAGGTCGTGGATGGCAGTCTTCCTCGCGACGCTGCCCGCCGCGTGCCGGGGCTGGAGGATCGCCGTGGCTACCTGCTGATCTTGAACAAGAGCGACCTCGGTCTTCACCCAAGCTGGCTGCCTGACGTGGAGCGCGGGGCGATTCTCCTCTCCTGTGAAAATCAGGAGGGCCTGGATCCTCTGCGTGCGGCCATGCGAGATGCCGTGTGGACGGGTGCCGGGGCAGGCAATTCACACATGGTGGCGATCAATGCCCGGCATCAAGCCTGTTTCCAGCGTGCAGCGGAGGCTTTGGTGCACGGCGCTGCGGCGTTGAAACGCAACGAGGCCCCTGAGTTTGTCGCTGTATTTCTCCGTGAGGCCATGGAGGCAGTCGGTGAAGTGACCGGCCGCGTGGATGTGGAGGAAATCCTCGGAGCCATCTTCAGCCGTTTCTGCATTGGCAAATGAAGAGAATGGCCCAGTCCGTCCACCATTTGTTTCCGTAAAGTTCACTTTCCAATCCGGCAAAATGTGTCCACAATCGGCCCTCTTTAGAGCCAGTCACCCCGCGCCAGTTCCCTACAATCAAGAAATGAGCAAAAAACTCCCCCCGTGGTCCATCGAGGAATCCGCCACCACCTACGGCATTCGCGACTGGGGCAATGGATACTTTGACGTCTCCGCCAAAGGCGAAGTCGTGGTGAATCTGAAGGATGGGACAAAGACGAAACCGGTCAGTCTGCCGGACATCGTCCGCGGCATGCGCGAGCGTGGCATGCAGCTTCCCGTGCTCATCCGTTTTGGTGATCTGCTGCGCTGGCGGATCGAGGAGCTCAATGAGAGCTTCAACAACGCCATCCGCGAGGCCAACTACAAAGGCGTTTATCGTGGTGTGTACCCGATCAAGGTGAACCAGCAGCAGGAGGTGATTGAGGAAGTCACCCGCTATGGTCGCAAGTATCACTACGGTCTCGAGGCGGGCAGCAAGCCGGAACTCATCGCCGCCCTGGCCTACATGCAGGATCCAGAGGCCTACATCGTGTGCAACGGCTACAAGGACGAGGAGTTCATCGATCTCGCCCTGCGTGCGCAGAAGATGGGTCTGCAGGTCATCCTCGTCCTGGAGATGCCCAGCGAGCTTGATCTCATTCTGGAGCGCTCGAAGCTGCTCGGCATCACGCCGCAGCTCGGTGTGCGCATTCGCCTTTCCACTGAGAGCGCCGGTCACTGGAGCGAGAGCGGTGGCGACCAGAGCGTCTTTGGCCTGAACATCAGTCAGGTGATGCGCACCGTGGATGTCCTGCGTGAGAAGGGCATGCTCGACTGCCTGCAGATGCTGCATTACCACCAGGGCTCCCAGATTCCGAGCATTCGTGCCATTCGTAACGCGGCGGTGGAAGCTGCCCGCGTGTATGTCGGCCTCGTCCAGGAGGGCGCCAAGATGGGCATTCTGGACCTCGGCGGTGGTCTGGCCATCAGCTACGACGGCCTGAAGTCCAACGAGACCAGCAGTGCCGACTACGGCATGAAGGAGTATTGCGCGGATGTCATCGAAGCCATCAGCGAAGTCACCGATGAGGCGGGCATCCCGCACCCGAACATCATTTCGGAATCCGGGCGCGCCATCGTGGCCTACTACTCCGTGCTCGTTATCAACGTGCTGGACATCAACCGTTACGAAGCGTCCGGCATCAAGAAGCTCCCTGCGAAGTCTCCGCCGTTGCTGAAGAACGTTTTCGAACTGTGCGAGCGCATCCGGAAGAACGGCCAGAAGCTCACCTCCGAGTTCCTCCAGGAGATCTACAACGATGCGGTGTACTACCGTGACAAGATCCGTTCGGAATTCGGCTCGGGCAAGGTTAGCCTCCGTCAGCGCGCCCAGGGGGAGGAGCTCTATTGGGAGATCCTCGCCTGGATCGCCCAGCACGTGAAATCGGGCAACTTTACGGATGAACAAATGGCCCGGCTGGACGCGGTTCTTACCGACTTCTACTACGGCAACTTCAGCGTCTTCCAGTCCCTGCCTGATTTCTGGGCCATCGACCAGCTCTTCCCGGTCATGCCGATTCACCGGCTGAAGGAGAAGCCCACGCGCACGGTGGTGCTCAGTGACATCACTTGTGACTGTGATGGCAAGATTGACCGGTTCATTCATGATCGTGAGATCAAGTCCAGTCTGCCGCTGCACGACATCAAGGTGGAGGACGAGTACATGCTCGGCATCTTCCTCGTGGGTGCATATCAAGAGACTCTGGGCGACCTGCACAACCTTCTGGGCGATACCAACGTGGTCAGCGTGCGCATGGAAAATGGCAAGCTGAAGTACACCCGCGAGCTCGAGGGCGACACGGTCAGTGAAGTGCTGAGCTACGTGGAATACGATCCCAAGGAAATGGTGCGCCGTTTCCGCGTGCTCGCTGAAGACGCGGTGGTGAAAAAACGCATCACGGCGAAGGAGCGCTTCTCCATCATGGAAGCGTATGAAAACGGCCTCCGTGGCTACACGTACTTCGAGTCCTGATTGATTCAGGAAGGGCGGCGGAGTGATCCGCCGCTGTGAATTCCTTTAACCTCTTTTCTTTTTCCCATCATGTCCCACAGAGTCCTCATCATCGGTGCCGGCGGTGTCGGCCGTGTCGTTACCCACAAGTGTGCGCAGCTTCCGGAAGTGTTCGGCGAGATCATGCTCGCGAGCCGCACGAAGTCCAAGTGCGATAGCATTGCCGCTGAGCTCAGCCGCCCCATCCAGACCGCCGGTGTGGATGCAGACAACGTGCCCCAGTTGGTCGCCCTTCTGAAAGAGTTCAAGCCTGAGGTGGTGATCAACGTCGCGCTGCCGTACCAGGATCTCACGATCATGGATGCCTGCCTTGAGGCGGGGGTGCACTACATCGACACCGCCAACTACGAGCCGCCAGATGTGGCCAAGTTCGAGTACCACTGGCAGTGGGCCTACCAGCAGAAGTTCAAGGACGCCGGTCTGACCGCGCTGCTGGGTTGCGGTTTCGACCCCGGTGTGACCAACGTGTACACCGCATACGCGCTGAAGCATCACTTCAGCAAGATCGACACGCTCGACATCATCGACTGCAACGCAGGCGATCACGGCAAGGCTTTCGCGACCAACTTCAACCCGGAAATCAACCTCCGTGAAGTGACCGCCAATGGTCGCTACTGGGAAGATGGCAAGTGGGTGGAAACCAAGCCGCTTGAGATCGGCGGTACCTTTGATTTCCCGGCGGGCATTGGCCCCAAGAAGATCTACTGCCTCTACCACGAAGAGCTGGAGAGCCTCACGAAGCACATCCCGATCCGTCGTGCGCGTTTCTGGATGACCTTCTCGGACAACTACATCAAGCACATGGAAGTGCTGGTGAACGTGGGCATGACGGGCATCAAGCCCATCAAGTACCAGGGCGTGGACATCGTGCCCATCCAGTTCCTCAAGGCGTTGCTCCCTGAACCCGGTACTCTGGGTGCGGACACGAAGGGCAAGACCTGCATTGGCAACTGGATCGAAGGCACCGGCAAGGATGGCCAGCCGCTCCGCTACTACGTGTACAACATCTGCGACCACGAGGAGTGCTATCGCGAGACGAACTCCCAGGGCGTGAGCTACACGACCGGCGTCCCGGCGATGATCGCCGCCCGCCAGTTGCTCACGAACCCGGCAGAGTACCGCCAGCCCGGCGTGTGGAACGTCGAGCAGCTTAATCCTGATCCATTCATGGAAGACCTCAACAAGTACGGTCTGCCCTGGTTGGAGACCTTCCCGACCGAGGAGTTGTCGGTGTAAGGGGGCTTCTAGCTTCTATTCTATAGAGCAATGTTTGAAAAATGGAGGGCACAATGCCCTCCATTTTTTGTGTTTGGGGTGGGCGGAGTGGGAAGAGGATCAAGGGACGTTTGAGGCGTGAGCGGGGCTGGGAACCCCGACCCGTTGCGCGGGAGACGCCAGACTAGAAGACACAAGACACAAGACCTGGGTGCTGGCGCAAGCTTGTACGTGCCCACTGTGATCAAGGCTCAGGGGACAATTGATGCGTGAGCCGGTTGGCACAACCGGACTACGCCTGTGGAGCTATGCGGTTGTAGTCTGGACGGGGCGTCCAGGGGCGGGAGCGGAGCGGAGGACGTCCGATACCCAAAACCAAGCAACCCTCCAAACAATCTCAACCCTTCGTGCCTTTGTGCCTTCGTGTGAGTCATCTCATCCACGTCCAACTCCTTTTCTCGTGCCATTTGACCAGAATCGTCGAAGGTCGGTATTCAGCTGTCCTCTCCATCCCCACGCCGCTTCCTCGTGTCTGCTCCTGCCCAATTCGTCTATTCCACTTGTCGTGAAGGTTCTGAACGCCTCTTGAAGGCGGAGGTGGCGCGGCGGCACGAGGGGCTGTTGACCCCGGCGTTCATGCGTCCTCAGTTCGTCACCTGGAAGGCTACACGGATACTGCCGCCGGGTTTCGAGCTGGGTTGCGTGTTTGGCCGGGCTTCTGGGACTTCCGTGGGGTTGTTTCCCGATGAGAAGGCTCTGGTCCAGAAGTTGGGAGAGATTGCTGATGGCCGCCCCTATCATCTGCACGTGTTCCCGAGGGATTGCCATGAGGACGGGGTGTCTTCCTTGCAGTGGGCGGACATGGATGCGCTCCGTGCCCGGTTGGTCGGTCACGCCCGCGAGGCGGGGTTGTCTGCTCCAACGGAGAGCCGTCCGAACCGTGGCGATCTGGTTTTTGACATCATCGTAGGAGACAAGACCACAGAACCTCTCTTTCTCGGTCGCCATCTCCATAGTGCCAGTCAGCAGCCCCCCTTGCAGGTGGCCTGCCGCGTTTGGAATTGCCTCTGGAAGCTCCCTCGCGTGCCTGGCTGAAGATGGAGCAGGCTCTGGCTTGGTCGGGTCTGGACGGCAAGCAGTCCCTGCAAGGTCAGGTCGTGCTTGAACTTGGCAGCGCACCGGGTGGAGCCAGTTATTCTCTCCTCCAACACGGTGCGCAGGTTTATGGCGTCGATACCGGAGTGATGGATCCGGATGTGCTGGGTTTCCATGATGCCAAGACGGGTGCCAGGTTCCATCATCTGCGCATGGCGGTGGGCACCCTGGCCCCGCATCACCTGCCCCCGGAGGTGGATATCATCGTGTCCGACATGAACCTCGCCCCCGGTGTGGTCATTCCGTATCTTGAGAACTTGTGTCGCCGACATCGTCCTGCGCTTCTCATCCTCACCATGAAGATGACCGAAGAGCGATTGGAAAGCAAAGTGGGGGAGATTTTAGGCTCGCTCCGGCGATTCGTGCCGACGCCGTTGAAGGCAACGCAACTGCCCGCGAACCGCCGCGAGGTGTGCGTAGTGGCCGGTGGCTTGGGGGCGGTGTGAGGGGGGCGAGTTAGGGTTTAGGGTTGTGAGTTATGGGCAGTGCAGGGAATTGGGCGCTGCTCTGCATTGGGGAGCGCACGCATCTTGCGTGCTGTTTCCGGCATCTTGCCGGGAACATCAGTGAGGTTGCAGGTTGTTGGGTCTTTTAGACCGCGGTCGGCACCGCGCTCCCCAATGCAAAATGCATCGTAGCGCGGGAGTCAGGGGAGAGGAAATACGCGGCGTGCTTTGGTCGTGCGATCACCCGGCGCATGCCTTCCGCAGGATGCAGAAGGCGGCACGCAGGATGCGTGCGGTCCCCATGAATCTCGCGGCGATGCTGCAAGGCGTTTCCTTGAACTTCCACCCCATCACATCCGCCTCCTAACCCGCCCCTTCCATCAACTCCCGATAGCACTCTTCCAGCACCTTGATGTTCGTTGTCCGGTCAAACATCTGCTCGACGCGCTCTCTGCCTTTCATTGCCATCGAGCGACTGCTTTGCGGATCGCGGATCAATGCCAGCAGTCCTGCCGCCAGCCCTGTGCTGTCGTTCTCGTCCACGAGCCAGCCGCTTTCTCCGGACTCCACCGCCTCGGGAATGCCGCCGTGCCTGGTGGCAATGACGGTGGCGCCGCTGGCCATAGCCTCGAGCATGGCATTGGGCACGCCTTCGCGATTCCCATCGCCTGTGGTCCGGCTGGGATGGAGGAAGAAGTGCGAGGTGGCGACTTCCTGCCTCAATTCGGCTTGATTCAGGAACCCGGTGAACTCGACGGATTCTGCCACTCCCAGTCGGGCAGCCTGCGCTTCCAACTCCTCCTTGAGGGGGCCGTCTCCGGCAATCGTCAGCGTGGCTCTGGGGAATTCCCGATGCACGGCCGCAAAGGCGTCGAGGGTCAGGTCCAGCCCCTTCTTGGCAATCAGACGACAGCTCTGGAACAGACGCCATGCACCGTCCGCCGGGACCTCGCGCGGAGTGAAGGTCCATTCCTCCAGCGGGATGCTGGTGCGTTGCACGCGAACCTTCTCCGCCGGACATCCCAGATTGATCAAATCATCCGCCAGACTCTGCGACCGGGCCTGAATGAGATCTGCGGCAGCGAACACTTCACGCAGAGGTGCCAGATGGTTCGGCTTGTTCACATCCACCCCGGCATCGGCGCCGTGAAAGGAGACCACCACGGGGTGGGGGCAGGCCTTGATGAGCGGCAAAAAGTGGATGGCGGTGTGACCAAAGTAGATGTGCAGCAGTTTGGCCTCTGCCCGCTCCAGTTCCAGCAGGGCGTGGCGCACCTCCCAGGTGTAGAGATGCCAGGGGGCCTTCTTGAGGTTCTTGTGCACCCAGCGCCGCCACCACCGCAGTTTGGGCTTGGGCAGCACCACCAGCCGCTTCTTGGGGAAGGGAAAGCGGGCGTCGTTTTCCCTTTTGTGGGTGAACACCCAGGGCTCTAGATTTTGCAAGCCTGTGACCTGCCGATACACATGCAGCATGTCCGCCTTGAGGAAGTCAGACACGTAACTGGCAATCACAGGCTTTTTCGGCATTGCGGGCGGGTGGGGATTCTCTAGTTTGGCGGGAGGCATCCCTAGTTGAATGCTGGCCCCTGTCACCATGAATTTTCCTGAGAAAGCACGTCGCGTCATCGAGCTGGAAATTGAAGAACTGAACCGGCTGCGGGACCGCGTGGGAGACAGTTTCACGGAGGCGGTGAACGTCCTGCTGGGCTGCCTCACTGCGACCCGGAAGATCGTGGTCTGCGGCGTGGGGAAGAGCGGAAACATTGGCCGGAAGCTCGTGGCCACGCTCAACAGCACGGGGGCCACCAGTGTGAATCTCAACGCCCAAGATGCCCTGCACGGGGATCTGGGCGTGCTGGATGATGGCGATGCGGTGGTCCTGCTCAGCTACAGCGGAGAGACCCAGGAACTGGTGGACCTGCTGCCTCATCTGCGTCGCCACCGGGTGACGCTGATTGCCATCACCGGCGGGCTCAGCAGCACCCTGGCGCGCAATGCCGAGGTGGTGCTGGACGTTCACGTGCAGCGGGAGGCCTGTCCGCTGAATCTGGCTCCCACCTCCAGCACGACGGCGATGCTGGTGCTATGCGATGCCCTGGCCATGGTGCTGCTGGAGGCCCGCGGCTTCCGTGAAGATGACTTTGCCAAGTATCACCCCAGCGGATCCCTGGGCCGGGCCCTGCTCACCAAGGTGGGCGATGTGATGCGTACCGGGACCTCCCTGGCGCTCGCCACCGAGGAGTCGACGATTCAGGAGGCCCTGCAAGCGATGACGCGGGCTCGTTGTGGGGCAGCGGTGATTATCGATGCTTCAGGCAAGCTGGCGGGCGTGTTCACGCATGGAGACTTTGTGCGAGCCTTTCAGGCGGATCCCAATATCGCCGGGCGGCCCGTGGCGCACTTCATGACCCGCAATCCGGTCAGCATTGCGGAGAACAAGCTGGCCGCAGAAGTGCTGGCGGTGTTGGAACACCACCGGGTGGACGATCTGGTGGTGCTCAATGAGGCGGGCCAACCGGTGGGCCTGGTGGATACCCAGGATCTCACCCGCATGAAGCTGGTGTGAGACCCCGGAGCTGGACGGGGTCACTTGATGTAGGAATCCATGTCGCAGCCAAACTTCCGGTTGGGCACCTTGGCTGAGACTTGGCGGTAGGCTGAGCCGTCCCAGATGATCAGGTCGAGGGGGTCGTTGGACTTCATGTTCCGGAGCAGAAGGTATTGCTCCAGGGTCTGCACACGGTGCCCGTCTAACGCCACGACGATGTGGCCCAGTTTCAACCCGTTGCGGACCAGCAGCTGGCTGCTGGAGGTGAATTCCACCCCATCGACCGGGGCGTCCTTGAAGTCTGCCAATGCCGCGTCTTGGATGCCATCGGGAAAGACGGGGGCCAGGGCCTGCTTGTAGGCCTCGGCGAGCTTGGGATCTCGTTCTTGATTGCGCTCCAGGAACGCAATGAGAGGGGCGTTGTCATTGTAGCGCTCGCCGATGGCGGCGAAGTGCTTGGCAGCATCCTCCCACTTTTCCATGCGCTCCATGAGCTTGGCCATGGTTTCCAGTCCGCGATAGGAGTACACCTCCGCTGCGGCGGAGGCGATCTTTACGGCATCGTCTATGCGCCCGTTGTCAAAGTAGTAGTTCACCAGCCAGTCCGCGTGATTGGCCCAGGAAACGCGGTCATTGGCCATCTCAAATGCCGCCTGATAGGCGAAGGCAGCATCTTCCTTGAACTCTTTTTCCACCAGGTATTGACCCAGATCGATGAACTCGTCCGGGTTGAGCTGGCAGATCCGGGTCATATAGGCCATGTACGCCTTGGGGTCGCCCTTGAGGTTCCCGCTGATGTGCTCCATCACGGGCAGGTGGTACTCCTCCAGCTTCGTGTAGGCCTGGCGGAACTGCTCGATGGTAGGGGAGTTGCCGTGCTTCTTGTACAGGTAGGACCGGGCCACGTCATATTGATAGGGGGCAGTGGCAGCCAGCTTGTCCCAGAACCCAATGCTGGCATTGTAGAGCGTGCCCAGATCGATGTAGCGGGACCGGAAATCGTAGGCGGTTCCGAGAGTCAACTCCTGGGTGAACCACGCCTGGGCCCTGGGCAGGGAGGTGGCGGGCGCGGTAAACCGGCCCTTCTGGCGCAGGGTGGCCCAGTTGCAGCAGGTGACGAGATCGGGCTGCTTCCGGCAGAGGGCGCTGGCATCCTCCACCGCGGTGCGATAGAGCTTCTCCGTGGTGGCGATGCGCTTCAGTGCGAAGGGCAGCAGACGCATGCCGGCGAAGTACTGCTGCACCTGCTTTTCAAAGCCTGCCGCGGCATCGGGGACACCCCACATGTCCCGCAGAAAGGCCTGCGTACGGTCCATGGCATGACAGAGGTGACGCTGGTGACTGGCGGCGACGAAGCCCCAACCGAGCACCTCCAGGGCCGGTTTGCCATTCTGATTCTTGCCCAGGCAGCGGGTGGGGGGATCGTTGAGGATCACGACCAGATTGTCCGTCTTCAGATCCTTGCCAGACCAGGTCTTCCAGGACTCTGCAAGATCGGCGATTTCACGCTCCAGCCAGCCATTGGCGAGGACATGACCCTGACCCACGCTGAAGTCCTGTTCAGTGGCGATGCGGCTCCAGTCGGGCAGATTGGCGGGTGGAGTTTCCTCGAACGTCTTGAGAACCGCGCTGGCATCCCGGCAGGTGATGAGCGCCCGGGCATGCTCCCGGCGTTCCAGCAGGGTCACCTCGCCCGGCTTCTCCACCAGACGCCAGTCGCTGGTGTTGCGGAGTTTGAGCGCCCGTTGCCAGGCGGCGAGATCCGGGGGAAGTTTCTCGATGCGCTCCAGTGCCTCCACCTGTCGGCAGGCCAGGGTGAGGAGGATGGATTCTGCCAGTTCCCGCTCGGGGGTGGACTCCGCAGACAGACTCCTTGCCAGAGCCAGATGGGCCGTCATGCGGCACAGAGCGGGGCGGGCATCAGAGAAGGCACCCGCAGCCTCCCGGAGGGCCAGCGCTCCCACCAGCAGCGCGGATTGATCGTGCAAGCCCGCATCCAAAGGTGCTTGATTCAGCTCCTTGGACAACCGGTTGGACTCTGCCATCAGAACCGCGCTGGTGGGATCCTGAAGCTTCTTGGCGAGTTCCAGGCCGCTTGCCGCTGGTGGGCTCCCTTGCTTGCCTTTTTGGGCTGTTAGCTTCCATCCCTTCTGGACCGCCTGGGCCCAGGGCACAAAGTTCTCCGGTGCCCAGAGATAGCCGCTGAGGGGCAGGGAGGTGCTGATTTTGTCCTTTTTGGCACGCGGGACAGAGGCTGACACCAGGTAGCCCGTGTCTGCGTTCGACACGGCCTCCACTTTCATATCAACGGATGCGAACTCATCCGCAGGCGCTTTGGGATTGCTGGCAAAGAGGCAGATCTCCGCGATGTCGCGTGCGACTTGATCGACCAGCCAGGTGGACTCCGAGTTCCACTTCCACGTCACGTCCACGCCTGGGGCAGGGGGCTTGCGATTGGCGGAACTGTTTTCTACTCCCGGGAGGGACAGGTTATCATCGATCCGAACGTATTTCCACCACGCCCAGGCTCCCATGCCTGTGGCCCAGATCCCGAGAATCACCAAGTTACGCCCCATGCTCATCGAGGAAAATGACTCGCGTTTACTCGTTGTGTAAACCGGTGAAAGTCACAATAAGTAGGGGCGGAAATGAAAGAAATCGCGCGAAAGCCGATGCTTCGACCGTTCAGCCCATCCCATGCTTGTTGATCTCTCTCATCCCATCCGCCAGGGACAGCCAACTTTTCCGGGAGATCCCGAATTGTCCGTGGAGCCGCACTTCACCACCGCCTCTGGCCCGTGGTGTAATCTCTCCCGCATCACGATGAGCTCCCATCATGGGACCCATCTGGATGCGATGTTCCACTTTGTGGAAGATGGGCGCACGCTCGACCAGATGCCGCTGGAGTGGTTCTATGGACCGGCCCGGCTCATCCGGGTGCCGAAGCAGGCGGGGGAGGAAATTACTTCGGAGGACTTCCGCAAACATGATGCGGTGCTCACTCCCGGGGCCAGGATCCTCTTTGAGACGGGCTGGCATCGTGAATACGGCACCATGAGGTACTATGAAGAAGCCCCTTCAATGACCCAGGAGGCGGCGGTGTATCTGGCATCACGCCAGCTGCGCCTCATCGGCATGGACACCCCCACACCGGGAAAGGACTACTACGAAATCCACCACACGCTGCTCGGGCATGGGGTGGAGATGGTGATCGTGGAAGGGCTGGCGAATCTAGACGCGCTGCCGGATGACCGGGAGTTTCAGTTCATCGGTTTTCCCTTGAACTTCGCAGGTCGGGACGGCTCTCCGATCCGGGCGGTGGCGGAGATCTGAGGACTAACCCAGGGAGGCTACGGCCCCTTGAGCTCGTCCCAGGACTTCAAGCCGACCACGGGAAGGGCAAACTTTGCCGCCTCGTCCCAGGCAGGCGTGTCTGCTTTCTGGAAGAGATCGTAGAACGGGCGCTTCCGGCCAGGCTCGGAGATCGTGCCGGGCTTGGTGGTCCAGAGGCCGAGTTTGAGTCCGCCTTCCTGGGTGTGATCCACATGGCGATGCCAGATGAGGGCGTCGATATCCGGCTGCCGCCGCAGCTTCTCCCAGACATAGGCAAATCCCGCTGCCTGGAGGGTTTCACCATCCGGCGTATCCGGGCAGTGCAGGCCCTGTTCACTGAGGATGATGCGGCGGGGCTTGCCCTCCCAAAGCAGCTCTGGACGCGTCATGTGCCGGGTGGCCACCTCCAGGTTCTTGAAGGTGATGTGGGGTGAGTCTTCGGTAGGCCAGGCGTTTTTGTCCTCCCAGGTGCGCGGATTGCCCAGATCGTCAGGGTAGGGGTGGTGAGCCACATGCCACTCGAAGTCGCCATGCTCCCGTGCGGTGCGGGCGAAGAGGTCTAGAAACTCCTTCGTCTTGTAGGCTTCGGTCGGGCTGATGCCGGGAACGGAGATGTTCCAGTGATGATCAAACGACAAGTAGCAGCGCGCATGCAGAGAGTGCCGCCGCACCGCATCGTGAGTGGCACGTACTGCTTTCTCATACTCCACCGCCGCCTCGGCCACGGACATCTGGCCAAGGTTGTACCAGGTGAACTGGGAGTTCACTTCATTGCCTACGATGTAGCCCCAGACCTGTCCGCAGGCTGAGCCCACACCGCTGTACCGTGCGGCGAGAAATTCAATCAATGCCCGGTAATGGCGCAGGCCCGTCTCGGTCGCGGTGTTGAAGGCTGGGATGATGTACTTCCCGTCGGCCCTGGCCTTGGGATGGATCAGGATTGCATCCTTCTCGGGATTGCGGCTCGGGTACTGGATGAGGATCAGATAGACCAGGGCGCCCGCGTCGGAGAGGGGCTTGATCTGGCGGTCGAGGCTGCGTGCGTAGTCCTCGTTGATAAAGTACTCACGATCCTCGGAGCGGAAGGCAACTCGGTGAGCGGTGCCTGCGTCTGCGAGGAGGGCCGCGAGGTTCACATTGATGCCAGCATGACGGATGCCCAGGGCGAGAGCATCGTCCACCATCTGCACCTGCAGGCCTTTCTTGGAATCGGTCGCGGGAAAGGGGCGTGTGTCCTGGGCCAGTCCTCCCTGGGTGAGCAGGAAGAGTGAGAGAAATGGCGTGAAGAGCTTGAACATGCCAGGGCGCGAGGGGGTGGGAGGAGGGTAGCGGGCATCCCGCCAGCGTCAGTGGCTGGTGGGGGCGGGGACTGAGAGCACCACATCGCCAATCTGGGCGAGGCTGTCGAAGACCACGTTGGCTCCTGCTGCCTTAAGCGCGTGGCCATGACAGAGCCCCCAAGATACAGCTCCAAAAGGAAGCCCGACATCCAGCGTTGCGCTCAGATCCCTCATCTCGTCGCCCACACTCAGGATGGCATCTGCCGGCAACCCGCTCTTTTTGATCACGCGGCGGAGCTTGCGGCTTTTGCCAAAAAACGAAGCCCCGCATTCAAACTGCTCCACCAGGCCGGAGAGTTCCTCCCCCAGGATCTGCCGGATGTTGCTTTCGGAGTTGGAGCTGACGATGGCGATGCGGGTGCCGCCTGCGGAGAGTTGACGGAGGAGGTCCGCAGTTCCTGGAAACAGGCGGATTTCATTCAGCTTGGCGGCCATCATGCGGCGGCCATCCCGGGCGATGAGCAGGAGTTTCCATCGGGGGATCTTGAGCAGGCGGGGTATGCTGGCGCCCTTGGGTCCACGCAGGGCCTCCAGATCGGCTTCTGTGAGGCGGGGGAAATGATGACGGTCCGCGATTTCATCCGCTACCTCCATCATCCATGGCACGGTGTCCGCCAGGGTGCCGTCGAAATCAAAAATGACCAGTCGATACTTCACGCTGCATCCCTATCCGCCGCTCATCGCTGAGGATCAAGCGGAGAAGGCGACGTGTCGCCTTTTGAGGCGCGCGACTTGTGATTCCGGCTGCGCGCGATGCTTGGGCGGGCTTTGGGCGAGGGCTTGTCCAGTTCGCAAACTCCGCAGGATTTCAACCAGGTGCCCGAGGCGAAAAGAAAGGCTGGGGGTAGGATCGAGGGCAGGGTTGGACTGGTCATAGCCCCACTTGGCAGCGCATGCACCGTGCCTATTAGCCATAATTATTAAACGTGCCTGAAATTGAGAGTTTTGCGAATCCCAGGAGGGGGCGGTGCGCGGCAGGGCACTGCAAGATGCAAGAATCCATCAGGAGAGACGGGCAATTTGCAAGGCCGTGGAGCAGAAACTCAGCGTGTCAGCTCCGGCGGGAGGTGAATTTGGAAGAGAGCATTTCCTTCAACTCCCGCGGCTCGTAGTCACGCTTCACGGGCACTCGAAGGAGCGGGACGGATGCGGATTGCAGCGCGGAGTCAAAGAAGACGTCCCTTGCCTTGCGATCTGGTCGGCGGTGGCTCCGGTCGTCGAGTTCGATCACCCCCAGGATGCGGAAGGTGGAGACTTCGCAGATCACAAAGTCGGCGTGCTTGGACTTGATGCGGTTGAAGGCCCGGCATTGGGACTTGCGATTCGCCCCTTGGCTGACCAGGAGAATGTCGGCAAGACGCACCTTGCAGGCCACATAGCATCCGGGAGGGATCACCTGCTGGAGCGAGCGGAAGAAGTTGAGCTCCGCACTCGTGAGCAGGACGCCAGCGGAGCAGTACCCCGTCTTGTCCGCGCCGAAGACGGCGATCACCCGCGCCAGGACCAGAACGGCCAGGAGAGCGGAGAAAGCGAGAACGAAGTTGCCTTGGGTGACCCAATCCATCCCTTAACAAGTCCAAAATACCTGGACTCGCAACCGAAACGCGGTGCGATTTAGGTGGACTGAACCTCCGGCCTGCAATGGGGGTGGCCGTGATTTGTCGTGCCTGCCTAGCGATTGCCGACTGACGAGGTCATCAGGATGTGCGGGCCGTTGGCAGTGGGGGCGAGGAGCTTTTCCTTCTCCTTCAATTCAGGAGAGAGGGAGCGCTTGCCAAACCAGACGCGGCCTTGTTCAAACACGACGTGGGGCTCCCGGTCGCTCATGGTGGGGGCGAGCTTGGGAACGACGCTGGGGGCATACATGGTGCCCATGGTGACGTTGTCACGGAGACCCAGCACGTCGGTCACCGCCTTTTGCGCGAGACGGACGGCTTTGCTTTCGAGAGGCAGATCCTCCCGCTCGAGTTCATCGCGGTTACAGGTGACGCCTGCATACGTTTCCACGGTGCCGTATGAGTACTTGGCATCCACGGTGGCTTCGAACGAAACCCAGACTTTAAAGAGCTTTTCCATTTTTTCCTGAGGCTTTGGGGGCGATGCTTTGGAAGTGTAATCTTTCCTGCGCAACAAGCGAAATCACATGGCTCTACTATAGACCTCATCCAACGCTCTTAGTTCGAAGCGTTTCTGACCTGGCTGAGGATTTCCGACTTTACGAAAAAATATAACCATATGGTGTCTGGTGGCAACGAAAAATTCACCTACTCGGAGTCGCCCCATATCGAACATCCCCGCGGTTATGGATGCAACAATTTACTTAATCTATTGGAACTACCCGATTGCCCAGACTATTGCTAAAATAGGTTATGATCGATGAGGTGACACAGCGGCGCATCGCCGCACTGCGAGAGTACGAGATCATGGATACCCCTCCGGAGGAGGAGTTCGACGAGATCACACGTCTGACCAGTTTCATTTGCGGAACTCCGATTGCTCTCGTCACCCTGCTGGATCACCGGCGGCAATGGTTCAAGTCCAAGGTGGGACTTTCCAGCATGGAGACCCCGATTGAGCACGCCTTCTGTGCCCATGCGATCAAGCAGGAAGGGGTGATGATGGTGAAGGACGCCACGCTGGATGCGAGGTTCGCCGCGAATCCCCTGGTGACGGCTGCCCCCAACATCCGTTTTTACGCGGGAGCCCCCTTGGTCACGCGGGATGGCGTATCTCTCGGCACGTTGTGCGCCATAGATTGTGCCCCCAGAGAGTTCGGGGTGGAGAAACAAGAAGCGCTCATGGCGTTGGCGCATCAAGTGATCCGGTCAATGGAGCTGCGCCGGACCGTCAAGGCATTGGAGCTGGCGTTGCTGGCTAAAGAGAGAGCCCAGCAGGAGGTGCTCACCTTGCAGTCGCTGCTGCCCATGTGCGCCTGGTGCCGGAAGGTGCGGGATGACTCCAACTACTGGTGCAAGGTGGAGGATTACTTCAGCCAGCACTCGCAAATTCGTTTTTCTCACGGAGTCTGCCCCGAGTGTTTTGACCGCTTGGAGCAAGAACTTGAAGGAGGCGCGGAACTCCGCGGCTGAAGGTGCGGGTCTCTTCGTCAGTGGTCTGCAGGCTGGGGATGCTGATTTTGTGGCACGGCTTGTCCATCTGCCCGGCGGCCGAAGTTAGGATTGTGGAATGGGAAAGCCGGTCCACCACAGCACCCGTTACGGGATTGGGGCGGGAGGCGGAGGCGTGGTTGCCGACCTTCCGGCTGGCCTTGGAAACGTTGCCAGAAAGCGCCATCGTGGGCCTGGCTCTTTCACAACCCGCCATGCTGGGTTTGCCTCCGGATCAGGCCAATGGTCTTCTGCCCCTGGTGAGCAGGCGGTATGAGATGATGGCGGTCGATCCCGTCTACGCCCGGGTCCCCAGCGCGCTGCCCTACTGTTTCGCTGCCATCCAGCCACCCAAGGGACGAGCGACGGTGTATGTGCCGGATGGTCTGACGCCTGCGACGAAGTTCATGGTGTTTCTGCACGGCTACGGCGGCAGTTTCCTTTGGTACCAGCATTATCTTTCAGAGCGTTTCCCAGACCGGGTGATCCTTTGCCCAGCTTTCGGAATCAGTGGGGGATCCATGTCGGTCACTTATGTGCGCGAGGCGATCAGGGCCGTCCAGGCCCAGCTGGGGTGGAAGCCGGGCAGGGCTCCTGATTTGATGGGTCTGTCTGCCGGGGGTTTTGGAGCGTCAGTCATCTTCAACAGCAGTCCCTCCGACTTCAGGTCGCTGTTGGTCCTGGCGGCCTATCCACCCGTCGCAGTCGAGGCTTCCATACTGGGTAAGGCTAATGCCGCATTTCTGGCGGGCGATCAGGAGGCCTTTGTTTTGGACGGACGTTGGCGAAGGTGGCAGGAAATCCAGAGGAAGAGGCCCAGGGCTGGAGCGGTGTTCTCTCTGGTCCCGGGAGGGGGCCATTTCTTCATGTTGACCCATGCCGATGAAACCACCCAGTGGCTGCAGCAAAGGCTCAAGTGACAAGCAGGTTGAACGCATTCAGGAAAAACGGTCTGAGATTTCCGGTACAACCTGAACACCTCCCACTGCATTTATGACTGCACCCGCGATCACTGTTCCCAAAAGCCCCAAAGAGAAAACGGCAGGCCTGATGTACTTCCCCCGTATGCTGGACAAGATCCGCCTGCAGGCCGCCGGAAAGCTGGACGCAGCCTATCAGGAAAACTACGGCAAGGGCGTGGATGGCTGGTGCACGGACTTCCTCCGCGTGCCGCATCCAGAATTGGAGAAGCGGGTGGCAGAAGGCGGCACGGATGAGGAAATATTCGAGTGGTGCCAGACCCAGGGAAGGGGACTGAACCGCACCGATATCTTCGTCTGGAACCAGTTTGTCCTGAAACTGGGCTGGAACGACATCGCCACCAAGGTGCTGGAGCGTCAGAAGGCCGAAGCACGGATGTCGGATCGCGCGGATATTGTGACGCTCGCTGGTTTTATGGATGCGGATGAAGGGCGGTAGGCCCGCTACGGGGGAGACACAAGACCTGAGCTGACGTATGACTGGACGCACCGTGCCACTGGGTAGGAGGGCGACCGCGCGGGTTGCCTCGGGCTGAGGACACAAATGGCAAGCGGGGCACCCGCCTTGCAACGCCAGGGAAGGATTGAATCTCTGGGGTGCGGCGACTGAGCCGGAAGGCTCATCCGGACTACACCGAGGGCAACGCTGCGGGAGTAGTCCGACGATCCCCGTCGGCCTGGGGAGCGGAGCGATTAATGGCAACCACCCCCGACCCACTGGCTCCTCAACACGTCGCTGGCGTTCGCTGGACACGTTGTCACCTCTCTCTGTCACACCCTCAACACCCTTTTTGGGGGTTCACTGATATATATATATGTAGGTTTTTTTGGTGTAACCTGAAAATAGGGTGTTGAGGGTGTGACGCGAACGCATCTCAACACCTCCACTGCACTCCTGTAGGGCAATAGGCAACCAGGGCGGGGGATGCCAGACACCCCATGAGGCGTTTGGCACAGGCCGGGCCATGCCAACAACTCAGCTCAATTCAGCTGAGGTCTCGCGTGTGTCTTCAAGTCTTGTGTCTCCCCACAGCGGATGTTGACAACCCTGAGCTTTCTTGCCGAGCATGGGGCATGACTGATCGACGCCAGTTCCTTTCCATGGGGGCGCTTGCCGCCTTCTCCTCTGTCGCCCCTGCTCAGACGGCGCCGCTCCCCGCAGCGGCGGCGGTGGCCAGGAAGGTCTGGCCTGCGGGGGTGGCCAAAGTGGAGATCCCTGCCAGCGATGGAGTCATGCAACCCGCGATGTGGTTCGCGCCGACAACGAGCGGCCCCAAACCCCTGCTGGTGGGACTGCACACCTGGAGCAGCAACTATGCGTCCGCGGGAGGCGACGCGGTGTATGCTGAGTGGTGCATCGCCCAGGGCTGGGCCTTCGTGCATCCTCACTTCCGGGGGCCCAACAACACCCCCCAGGCCATGGGTTCTGAGCGGGCGGTGGCGGATGTGGTGGAGGCGGTGGCGTGGGCGAGGAAACAGACGGCGGTCGATCCCGAGCGCATCTACCTCATTGGCGTGAGCGGTGGCGGTCACATGGCGCTTCAGATGGCGGGTCAACATCCCGAGTTGTGGGCAGCTGTCAGCGCCTGGTGTGGCATCAGCGACATTGCGCAGTGGCACACAGATCATCTGAAGAACGGCGTGCCGGATACCTATGGCAAACACATCGAGGCAGCACTCGGCGGGAGCCCGACTTCAAGTGAGGCCCTGAAAGCCGAGGCTTGGAAGCGGTCGCCGCTGAGTTCGCTTGCGGCGGCCAAAGGGCTGCCTCTGGACATCAATCACGGCATTCACGATGGTCGTGCTGGAAGTGTGCCGTTTTCTCACTCGCTCAAGGCGTTCAATGCCGTGGTAGGAGCGGGCTCAACCGCGCTGGCTCCGGCCAAGATCGAGGAATACTACCACGCGCAAAAGCTGCCTGCGGGCTGGACCGCGCCTGCGGCGGATGCCGTGTATGGAGCGTGGGAGCCGCGTTTCCGACAGACCGCTGGGAACACACGTGTCACCGTCTTTGAAGGGGGGCATGAGATCGTGCACCAGGCAGCTCTGAACTGGCTCTCGGCCCAACGGAAAGGAAAGCCTGCCGTGTGGGGGCTCAAGGATTTCATCAAACTCGAGGTGGGTGGGGGCGAGAGCGGAAAATAGCCCCGGTCCCACGGCAACAAAAAGCCCGGAGTGCTGAGAGCAACTCCGGGCTGGAATCTCGAGTCCTGAAGCGGACGTTCCTCTAGATTAGAAGAGCAGGGGGATCACCAGGATGGCCACGATGTTGACCACCTTGATCATCGGGTTGATGGCCGGGCCGCTGGTGTCCTTGTAGGGGTCACCCACGGTGTCGCCGGTCACAGCTGCCTTGTGAGCGTCGCTGCCCTTGCCGCCGTGGTTGCCTTCTTCGATGTACTTCTTGGCGTTGTCCCAGGCGCCACCGGCGCTGGTCATGGAGAGGCCAAGGAAGAGGCCAGTGACGATCGTGCCCATGAGCACGCCACCGAGGGCCTTGTAGCCGAGGAGGGGAGTGCAGCCGACCAGCAGTACCACCGCTACCGGCAGGAGCGCGGGCAGAATCATTTCACGCAGGGCGGCTTTGGTCACGATGTCCACGCAGGTGGCGTACTCAGGCGTGTCTTTGCCTGTGAGGATGCCCGGCTTGGCAGCGATCTGACGGCGGACTTCCTTCACGACGGCACCGGCGGATTTGCCAACGGCGTTCATGCTCATGGCGGTGAAGAGGAAGGGGATCAAGCCACCGATGAAGAGACCGATGATGACGTAAGGATCCTTCAGGGAGAAGTCCACGGTGTCGGTGGCGAGCTTGAGCACGCCTGTGTGGTGGAGGTGTTTGTCGAGCTCCAGGTAATAGGAGCCAAACAGCACCAGGGCAGCCACCCCGGCGGAGGCGATGGCGTAACCCTTGGTCACGGCCTTCATGGTGTTGCCCACGGCGTCCAGACCATCGGTCACGGTGCGCACTTCCTTGGGCAGTTCGCTCATCACAGCGATGCCGCCCGCGTTGTCGGTGATGGGGCCGAAGGCATCGAGGGAAACGATGATGCCAGCCATGCTGAGCATGGACATGACGGCGATGGCGATGCCGTAGAGCCCGGCCAGCACATAACCACCCGCGATGGAGGCGCAGATGAGGATAACGGGAAGGGCGGTGGCGTAGTTGCCGATGGCGATACCTGCGATGATGTTGGTGGCGTGGCCGGTCTCACTGGCCTTGGCGATCTTGCGCACCGGGCTGTACTCCGTGGCGGTGTAGTAGTTGGTGATGAGCACCACCATCCAGGTCAGGACGAGGCCGATCAAGGCGGCACCGTAGAGTGCAGCGGGGCTGAAGGGAAGTTCAGCGTGGCCGCTGAAAAGGGCCTTGGTCACGGGCCATCCCAAGATGGCGGTGACGAGCGCGGAGATGGCGACACCCTGCATGAGGAGCGCGGTAGCACCGCCCTGGCGGATGTTCACCCAGAGAATCCCAAGCACGGCACCCACGATGGAGATGCCACCGATGAGGAAGGGGTAGATGAGTGCGGCACCGACACCCTGAAGGGTGAGGGAGGCGATGAGGAGCGCGCCAATGAGGGTCACGGCATAAGTCTCGAACACGTCTGCGGCCATACCGGCGCAGTCACCGACGTTGTCGCCCACGTTGTCGGCGATGGTGGCCGGGTTGCGGGGATCATCTTCGTCCAGGGCGTTCTCGTTTTTGCCCACAAGGTCGGCGCCCACGTCGGCTGCCTTTGTGTAAATGCCGCCGCCAAGACGGGCAAACACGCTGATCAACGAGGCGCCCAGCGCGAGACCCACCAGGGAGTCAATGGCGGCGGCGGAGCTGTGAACAGCGGTCATCACCATGTAGAAGACGGCGACGGAGACGAGGGCCAGACCCACGACGAGGAGGCCTGTGACCGCCCCGCCGTTAAAGGCGATGCGCAGAGCGGGAGTGGGGCCCTCGGTGGCAGCCTGGGTGGTGCGGACGTTCGCCACCACCGCGATGCGCATGCCAATATAGCCTGCGATCATGGAACAGACGGCCCCGATAAGAAATCCAGCTGGAACCGGCAGGCTCTTCTTCCACCAGAACAACAGGGCGGTGAGGATGATGGCGATGATGCTCACCGTGCGCACCTGGCGACTGAGATACGCTTTGGCCCCCTCTTGGATGGCGCCCGCGACGCGCTGCATGGCTTCATTTCCGGGCGACGCGCTGAGGATTTTTTTGATCAGCATCACGGCGTAGACGAGGCCAAGCGCGCCTAGAATGATGGAGAGCAAGATGCCTTGATTGAGGAGGAAACTGGACATGCGACGAAGTGAATAGAGGCGGTGCTAATTAACGGGAAAACTCATTTTGCCGGGGCAAAAGAGGGGGCGATTGTAACGACAATGTTGCGCGAGGCAAGAGGGGAATAACAGCAAGGTGAGGCTCCTCCCGCCCTAGAGAGGCAGGGGGATCTCTTCAACGCGGAAGGGCAGGTTCATTTTCTGCCCAAGACTGATATTTTTGAGCCGGGAGAGGGCTATCCGCGCGCTTTGCTGAAGTAGGCGCGCTGCTTTTCCGTGATGGGCAGGCCCACCTGGTCCATGACTTTCATCATGTCCTCCCACACCAGTCGTTTTTCAGCGATGCCGCCACCATCTTCCTGCTCCCTGCGCAACAGGTAGGAGGGGTGGTAGGTGATCATGATGGGGGTGCCCCGGAAGTCGTGGAACTTGCCACGCAGTCTTCCGACCGTCCCTTCGATGCCCAAGCCGGTCGCGGCAGTTGACCCCAGGGCGACGATGACCTTCGGCTTGATGATTTCCAGCTCCGCCAGTACGAATTGCTGGCAGGAGAGCATTTCCCCAACACTTGGAGCGCGGTTCTTTGAGCCTTGGAACCGGCCATCATCGATCTTGGGTCGGAACTTGCAGATGTTGGTGATGTAAACTTGGTTCCGGCGCAGTCCCATCGCCTGGATGATCTTGGTCAACAACTGGCCGGCGGGGCCGACGAAGGGCTCGCGCACTTTTTCCTCTTCCGCACCGGGAGCTTCGCCGACAAACACGATTTCGGCATCGGGCGTGCCGGTGGCGAAGACCATGGTGTCACGCAGCGTGCCCAGACTGCGGGCCTTGTCGTTGTTTTCGGCCTCCAGAGCCAAGCGGGCAAGCTGCTCATCCCGGGATTGGGGCTGCGGTGCAAGCGGGGAGGGGTCGCTTAAGGAGATCCGCTCCGGCATGGGCCTGGTCGGCGAGACGGGAGCGGGCGTGGGACCGGCGGGCGTTGCGGCATACTCCACGCGGCGAAATGAGGGCGCGGCAGCTGGCGGCACTGCTGCAGGGGGAGCGGCTGAGGCAGAGGGCTTGGCGGCCGTTGCAGATCTGCCCACTCGCAGCCGGGTTTGGACCTCCCGGGTCAGGGCCACATGCGTCACTCCACGGGCGGCTTGCTGGGCGAGATGGAGCTTGAGCAGGTCAGTAGCGGAGGACATAGGCCGAAAGTATCTTGGAGCGTGAGGACGTGGTCAGAGTGGAGAGCAGAAGAGAATTCGCAAGAGCGAAGCGGGCAGTCTGGTGTTGATATGGAGCAAATGACTCCGCGGTTGGGGGGGTGAATTTTGGGTTGACCAGCCCCCTTTCGTCCCCCAAAATACCACAAACTTCGGAGAGCTTAACTAATCTGCCATGCTGAACCCTAAGATCCTCGGACTGGCCACGCTGTGCTGCGTGTCAGTCATCTCCTGCGAGACGACCACCAAACCAAACAGTCGCGGTCAGAAGATCAGCGGGGTCCGCACGACGGCCTACACTCACACCGAGTCCGACCACATCAAGTATGGTCCGAAGGCGGCCACAGGGGATACCCTGAAATATGGTCGGGTGCGCAGTGCGGCCACGGATTGGTCCGTCTATCCCGTGGGCACGGTGTTCCAGATCGAAGGTGAGCCTTTCCTTTACGAAGTGGATGACTATGGGTCTGCCTTGGTGGGGACCAATACGATCGATCTCTATCGCCCTGACAAAACTGCCATGAAGCAATGGGGTGCCAAGAATGTGAACATCAAGGTGGTCAAGTGGGGTTCCTTCACGAAGAGCCTCGCAATCATGCGCCCGCGTGAGAAGAAGAATCCGCATGTGCAGGCGATGGTGAAGCGCATTGAGCGGAGTTCCTAGACCTCAGGCGAACGTTTATCCACGTGCCGGAGGTGGGACTGTGACGAAGAAGCAGCGGGCGGATCATGTCCGGACCAGGCTTGCGGGGTTGTACCCGGATCCGCCGATCCCTCTGGATCACAAAGATCCCTACACGTTGCTCGTGGCGGTGCTGCTCTCAGCCCAGTGTACGGATGCCAGGGTGAATCTGGTGACGCCTCATCTCTTTGCCCTCGCAGATGCCCCGGAGGGCATGGCGGAGGTGCCGGTGGAGAAGATCCTTGGGGTTGTGAAGCCATGTGGCCTTGGGCCGCAGAAAGCGAAGGCGATCTCAGAACTCTCCAAGATCATCGTCCGCGAACATGGCGGCAAAGTGCCGAATACCCTGGAGGCGCTTGAGAAGCTGCCTGGGGTGGGGCATAAGACGGCTCAGGTGGTCATGGCTCAGGCCTTCGAGGTGCCGAGCTTTCCCGTGGACACGCACATTCACCGGTTGGCCCAACGGTGGGGGCTGACTTCAGGAAGCTCTGTCACCCAAACGGAGCGGGATCTGAAGCAGCTCTTTCCAGAGTCCTCCTGGAACAAGCTGCATCTACAGATCATCTACTACGGACGCGAGCACTGCAGCGCCCGCGCTTGCGATGGCTTGAGTTGCATGCTCTGCACCGAGCTCTATCCAGATCGGAAGAAGAGCGTGAAAACCCGCAAGGCCTGAGAGCTAGCCTGGAAACAGAACGGCCACGGGAGACTGATCGTCCGCCCATGGCCTTGAGAGTTCTGGTGAGTTGGAATCTGGCTTTTACCAGCGCCAGCGCCCGCCTACATGGAAGGAGTTGACCTCGTCGCCAAAGTCGATGCCGGCGGAAACGTCAAGCCAGGAGAGCATCGCATAGTAGGCGTTGAGCTCGATGACGCGCTCGTTCAGGTTGTCCGTGTTGGTGAACAGAAGGCTGAGAGCGAGTTCCAGTTTGTCGGTTACAGCGAAGCGGACGCCAGGGCGGACGTAGAGGTAAAAGTCGTCGGTGCTGATGTTTTCCAGCTCCTCGGAAACATAGTCATACCGGGCACCCAGTTCGCCAAAGATATGGAAGCGATTGCCGATCGGGATGAAGGCGCCGCCCGCCACTGAGAAGGTGGTGAGGTCGAGGTCTTCTGCCTCTGGGGTCTTGCTGGTGATGCGTTCCAGGCCAAACCGCAAATAGAGCGGCTTCATCAGTTCCAGCTTAAGGTCCACTCCGAATCCGCTGTCGCCTTCCAGGCGGTCGTCGCCCTTGAAGTCGTTATAAATGTAGCGCACTTCCAGGGACTGGTAGCCAAGGAGGCTGTTGCTGCTCCCGTAGCTGGACCCAGTGGAGGAGTAGGTCTGGTAGCTCTGCTGCTGCTGGGGAGCTGGATTGTAAGGATCGTAGGGGTACTGCGGCTGATAGCCCTGTGCCTTGGCCGATACCACCATGCAGCAGGAAATAGCGAGGACTGAGAGGATGGTTTTCATGGGCCGCTAATTTGGACTTTGGGATATTTTGGGTGTCTAAAGTATTTTCTCAAAACCCTCCATGTGCAAGCTTTTCTTTGGCCGACGTGACCGCTCAGAGTGGATTGGGGCGGAAGTGTTTGTCGGGAGGCAGTTGACTAGGGAACTCTCTGGCCCTAAACGAAGTGGCCATGGCAGAAGTTCCCTCCACGCGCAGTTTGAGTCTTGGCAGTCCTGCTCCAGCCTTTTCCCTGCCCAATGGCAGAGGTGAGGTGCTCACGTTGCAGGACGTCCGGGGGCCCCGCGGGCTGGTGGTGGCTTTTGTTTGTAATCACTGTCCTTTCGTTTTGCATCTGGCCAACGAACTGGGGATTTTCGCAGCCACCTGTGAGGCCAAGGGCGTGGGATTTGTCGGAATCAGCTCCAATGATGTGGAGCGGTATCCTGCCGACAGCCCGGAGAAGATGCTGGAGATGTCGGCCAAGTACGGCTGGACCTTTCCGTATCTCTATGACGAGACTCAAGAGGTGGCGCAGGCTTATTTTGCTGCATGTACGCCTGATTTTTACGTTTTTGATGACAAGCTGGAACTGACCTATTGCGGACAGTATGATGCCTCCCGTCCCAAGAACGGACTGCCCGTGACGGGCGAAGACCTGCGCGCTGCGGTGGACGCAGTGCTGAAAGGGGAGTCGCCCGTGGCGACCCAACGCCCCAGCACGGGCTGCAATATCAAGTGGAAGCCGGGCGTGGAGCCCGCCTGGTTTGCGAAGTCGTAGGGCGAGAAGCTTGGACGCCAAAGGCGTCAAACAAAGCAGCCCAGGGTGGCGACCGCTTCGCGGTCTGATTCCGCGACTGTGGGACTGTTTTGGATCATGCCGTTGGCGTGGGCTGCCGCAATGAAACACCAGATCATCGTCATCCTGCTAACCTAAGGCTCATGCGCCAACCGCGATTGACACGCGATGGGCTGTCGTGGAGACTTGCGTTTATTCCACGCCAAACCCAACTCCTGCCATGATCCCACGGTGCCGATTCTCCTCACTCTGTCTCGCAGCGGGGCTGCTGATGGGGCCATTTACTCAGGCATGCTCCCAGTCCAGCGGGGCTGAGAGCAGTGCGGGGGCGACTGAGCCGGGGCGCGCTCTGGATGAACTCGCGGGCGGGGACCAGCTCTGGGATCTGACGCCGGACCAGTTTGAAGCGAAGTTCAAACCCCTGCGGTTTGACTGGCTTTCGGCCAGCAAGGAGCAGGCGAGATTCTTTGGCTCCAGCTACGTGCTCTGGGGGCCACAGTTGAGGGTGCCGGAGGCGGTGGCGGAGTTTCAGACGGGGAAACTGGCGCGCGTGAACTTCTCCATCTTCAATCGCGGCGACAGTTCTTCGCTGGCGGGGAATCGCGAACAGTTTGAGAAGCAGGTAGAAGACACCAAGACCTTCATCTCGTCCAAGCTGGGCGTCCAGCCAGTGGAGCGGGGCAAGGATTCCCAAAGTGCCGTCAAGGCCATGGGCTGGATGTGGATGAAACCGCCGACGGCCTACCTGCTGGAGTACTCCTATCAGAAAGAGATGAAGTCTCGCGGGCAGGAGTTCCGTCCAGAGTTTATCCGGCTGCGCGTGGCGGAGGTGCCGAAGCAGCAGGGGCTCCTGGTAAATGGCTCGACGGGAGCTGCTGGCGTGACGCGATCCAGTCTGGCGGCCAACATCACCCGGGAGACCACGGGCGACGTGGTGATCAAGAACGTGCCGATGGTGGATCAGGGGCCCAAGGGCTACTGTGCCGTGGCCACCACCGAGCGGGTGTTCCGCTACTATGGCATTCCGGTGGACCAGCACGAGATGGCCCAGGTGGCGAACACCGGGCAAGGGGGCGGCACCAGCCCCAGTGAAATGCTGGAGGCCTTGGAGAAGCTGGAAGCCCGGCTTCGCGTGCGCGTTCGCGCGCTGGAGAAGTGGGACTACAAGGAGTTCAGCAACATGATCTCGGACTACAACCGCGAGGCCAAACGCCGGGACAAGCGCGAGATCAATCTGAACAACATGGCCGTCATCAATATCGGTGACATCTACGCGTCAATGGATGCAGATTCACTCAAAGTGAGCCGGACGGAAAAGAACAAGGCAGGCTACAGCAAGTTTCAGCGCGCCGTGACGGACACGATTGAAAAAGGAGTGCCGCTCATGTGGGGTGTGCAGCTTGGCCTTTACAAAGAGCCCGGTATTCCCCAGAGCTTTGGCGGTCATATGCGCCTGATCATTGGCTACAACGCGAAGACCAGTGAGATTCTCTATTCCGACTCCTGGGGCGCGGAACATGCGCTCAAGCGGATGCCGATGGACAACGCCTGCGCCATGACCACCGGGTTGTATTACATTGAACCGATGGCGAAGTGAGGGGGAGGGTTCGGGGTGCTAAGTGCCTAGTTGGTGCGGTCGCAATGTGATCTGCTGCGTCTCACGTGAAATCTCTCCGCTTCCGCCCCGATGGAGACCATCGGACTACTCCTGCGCGTCGCTTCGGGTGTAGTTCGGACGTGCCGTCCGGCTCAGTCGCTGCGGGGACGGGTGACCAAACCATTGGATAGCTTCCTCAGGGGCTGCGCGGGTGCGCAAACAAGCGCGAGCGGGGAAGCGATGTGGTCAAATGAAGCCGAAGGGCGCGCCAACCGGTCAGGGTGTCCTCGGCGGCTCGCGTGAAAGCTCTCCGCCTTCGCGCTGATGGAGACCATCGGACTACTCCTGCGGCGTCGCTTCGGGTGTAGTCCGGACGTGCCGTCCGGCTCAGTCGCTGCGGGGACGGGTGACCAAGCCAATGCGATGCCAGACGTCGCAGAACCTCAGCAATCAGCCAAACGCCCTATCGCCGATTCAGCTTGTAGAACATCCGGGAACCCACGCCAATGAAGATCAGGTTGGGCACCCACATGAGGAGGTGGGGGTACACGCTGGGGCGTTCGTTGAGGCCGTTGACGAAGATCACGAACACCATGTAGGAGACCGCGACAATGAGGCTCAAGGCGAAGCCGATGGAGGTCTCACGACGCTGCGCGGTGATGCCCAAGGGGATGCCGACGAGGGTGAAGACGATGGCGGCAAGTGAGAAGCTGTACCGCATACTCAGCTCTGTCCGGGAGACGGAGATCAGTTTCTCGCTCAGAGGCTGGCCGTCCACGCTGCTGATGCCAGTGTTGACCTCGCTCCAGAGGGCGGAGGTGTCCTTCATGCTGCTGGTGACGCGTTCCGTCTTTTCCTTGAGCTTGCTGAGCGGGAAGGTGATGGCGGTGTCCCCCATGTAGAGGAACTGGAGGTCGTTCATGATGTTGACCTCGGCTCCGGCAGAGGCGGCATCGGCTTCACCGCCCCCGGTTTCCACAGTGGCATTGCGCAAGTGAAGCTGGAAGTCGGTCACCCCTGGGGTCACCACCACCTCGGCGCGCTTGGCGCGGATGTAGCGCTCGGCACGGCCCAGGTTGGTCTGGATGATCTCGACGTTCTTGAGTTTGTTGCCTTCGCGCTCCTGGGTGAAGATGCGATAGCCCGGGAAGCGGTCGAGCACCTTGCCAGGCTGGAAGAGCACGGCGGGATCATCGAGCGCCAGATCGTAAAAGAGGCGCTTGATCTTGGTCTTGGCCAGTGGGGCCAGCTCCACATTCACGAGATAGCAGACGCCGGACATGAACACGGAGAGGACAAACACGGCCGCGCAGATGCGGGGCATGGACATCCCCGTCATGCGCAGGGCGGTCATTTCGTTGTCGGCGCTCATGCGCCCAAACACGAGCAGGATCGCAGTGAGCAGGGCCCACGGGATCGTAAAGATGAGGGAGTACGGGATGACGTACGTGATGAACTGCGCCACCGCCATCAGCGGGAGGGAGGCGGTATCGCCCAGGAGGCGCTCCATTTCCTTGAACACGTTTCCCAGAACCATCACCCCGGTAAGGACGAGGACACCCGTCAGGGTTGAGGAAGAAACCTGGCGCCAGATGTAGCGGTCAAAAATGCGGAGGGGCATGCCTTGACGAAATGACAATGGGGGTAGGGAGGAGCGGGGCGGACTGCGGCGTTGCGGTGAGGCTAGTCCTCGAACCGAAGAATGATTTCACCGTCCTTTTGCAGGTTCAGACGGTCTCTCGCCATGCTTTCAAGATACTCGGGATCAGTCTTGATCAGTTCCAGCTTGCGCTGGAGGCGCTCTGCATCGGCCTTGAGCCCATCACGACGGGTGGTGAGTTCAGCCAGCTTGGCGCGGGCAGCTTCCTGCTCCTTCAGCGGCGGGCGGAAATACAGCACCGCAGCGGGAATGACCAGAAGGGCGAGCAGGTAGCGATTCAGCCTCACCATCCTTGCGAGGAAATTCGGCCGGTCCGTTTCCGGGCCGTCGAATTCGGTTTCCTCGCGAGACATGGTGAGGCGTCGAAGGGGAGGTTGACTAGACCTTCATGCGACCGCCGTAGATGGCGTAGTCGCCCAGCTCTTCTTCGATGCGAAGGAGCTGGTTGTATTTTGCAATCCGGTCGGAGCGGCTGAGGGAGCCGGTCTTGATCTGGCCGCAGTTCGTGGCGACAGCCAGGTCCGCGATGGTGGAGTCTTCCGTTTCACCGGAGCGGTGGCTGAGCACGGAGGTGTAGCCATGACGGTGGGCCAGCTCGACGGCGTCGAAGGTCTCGGTGAGGGAACCGATCTGGTTCACCTTCACGAGGATGGAGTTGGCCACGCCCTGGTCGATGCCCTTCTGGAGGAACTCGACGTTCGTCACGAAGAGGTCGTCACCCACGAGCTGGGTGTTGGCGCCCATGGCGTCGGTCAGCTTCTTCCAGCCGGCCCAGTCGTTCTCAGCGCAACCGTCTTCGATGGAGATGATCGGGTACTTCTTCTGAAGCTCCTGATAGTAGGCCACGATGCCAGCGGCGTCGCGCTCGGACTTGTCGCTCTTCTTGAAGACGTACTTGCTGCTGTCCTTCACGAAGAACTCGCTGGAGGCGACGTCGAGAGCGATGAAGATGTCTTCACCGAGCTTATAGCCAGCCTTGTCCACCGCCTGGGCGATCACGGCAAGCGCGTCGTCCGCGCTGTTGAGGGTCGGGGCGAAGCCGCCTTCGTCACCGACAGCGGTGCTGAGGCCGCGGTCATGAAGGATCTTCTTCAGAGCGTGGAACACTTCTGCACCATAGCGAAGGGCCTCACGGAACGTGGGGGCACCTTTCGGCATGATCATGAATTCCTGGAAGTCGATCGGGGCATCCGAGTGCGCACCGCCGTTGATGATGTTCATCATCGGCACGGGAAGAACCTTGGCGTTCGGGCCGCCGAGGTACTTGTAAAGGGGCTGGCCCAGAGCGCTGGCGGCGGCCTTGGCCACGGCCATGGAGACGCCGAGAATGGCGTTTGCACCGAGCTTGCTCTTGGTGCTGGTGCCGTCGAGGGCGAGCATCGCCCTGTCCACGCCGACCTGGTCGGTGGCGATAAGGCCTTCGATATGCTCAGCGATGATGTCATTCACGTTGGCGACTGCCTTCGTGGTGCCCTTGCCCAGATAGCGACCTTTGTCGCCGTCACGCAGCTCGAGGGCCTCATGCTCACCGGTGCTGGCTCCGCTCGGAACTGCGGCACGGCCGAATGCGCCGCCTTCAAGATACACGTCCACTTCCACGGTGGGATTGCCGCGCGAGTCAATAACCTCGCGTCCGATGATCTGGGAGATGATAAGGTCGTCCATTGAGTGTCGTTGGTAGTTAAGGTAAGCAAAGGAATCTTCGCTTCGCAAGATGCGCCTTGTTAGTCGCGCAGGAAAAACGCCATGTCCACCGCGAATGTGGAGAGGCGATGCGCGTTTGCGGGACAATTTTGTCAGACCGCTTTGAGGGATGCCGGGGCCTGGGATTTGGAGAGGGCAGCCCGCACCATGAGCATCTCACCCACGTTTTCCGCCGTCAGCAGGCCCACGAGGCTGCCGTCCACGGGGTGGATGACGGGCAGGGCAGGGCAGTTGCTGGTCCGCAGATGATCCATGGCCTCGGGCAGGGGGTGGCGGGGATCCAGGGTGATGGGGCAGGTCTCCATGACATCCAGCACGGCCCGCTGGGGGCCAAACTGGTCCAGGGCATCAATGAGCCGGGTCCGGCTGAGCATGCCGATGTACGCGCCCTGCCAGTCCACCACAGGGAAGTCCTGTTGAGTGCCGGACAGCAGGAGCTTCACGGCATCCTTCAACACCGCATCCTGTCGGAGGTGGCTGAACTGGGTGATCATCGCCTCCTTGACCGAGAGGCCGCGGATGGCTTCCTGCTCGCTGACGTACGCCGCCTCCTGGCCTGCGCTCATGAAGATGAAGACTGCGATGAGAATGATCAGCGGATTCTGAGCGACGAAGAGCGCGATCATCGCGCCGAGAACGGCGATGGCTTGGCCGATGCCAGCCGCCAGACGGGTGGCCCTGCCATAGTCCCAAAACATGGCCAGCGCGGCTCTCAACACCCGGCCGCCATCCATGGGAAAGGCTGGGATCATGTTGAAGGCCACCATCAGGAGGTTCCAGAACATCAAGCGGACGGCGAAGGGGCCGTCCACCATGTTGAAGTGGAGGCTGAGCGTAGGAAGAACTTGGACGGCGATGAAGAGGATGGCGGCGATGACGACATTCACTGCTGGGCCGGCGAGAGCCACCACCAACTCCTCCTGTGGCTTCCGGGGCATGCGCTCAAGACGGGCCAGTCCGCCAATGGGCAGAAGGGTGATATCTGGAGTGTGAATGCCGTAGCGACGGGCGGCCACCACGTGGCCAAACTCATGCAGCAACACGCAGATGAACATGGCCACGAGGAACAAGATGGCCTCCCAGGCGGCAGCGGGGCCGCCCTTGCCCAGCACCATCAAGCCAATCCATGCGAGCAGCAGAAGGAATGTGGCGTGGATGCGGACTTCCGTACCTCCAAAGGTGGCAACATGCAGGGACCAGCGTTTCATAATTTCCGTAGATGGGGAACAGCAGAGAAGAGGTCGTGCTTAATCAGCATACGCGACGGACTGCTGCAGGGAGCTGATTTAATGGCGAACTTTGAGTCGATGGATTCTTGGACTCCTCTGAGACTTCGAGCACGGCTGCCGCATTTTTCCTAAGACAGGTGTAAATTTTCCGGTAGCATGTGGCGTCATGCCCATCCTTGCCGCGTTCGCTGCTGCCCAAGCGTCTTCCGTGACTGCAACCGCGGGGCTTGAGGCGCATCTGAAGGCCATGAATCTGCCCGCGCTGACCGCCTGTGGTGTGATCATTCTTTGGGCCTTCATCTGCTGGATCCGGATGTTGGTGACCGCTTCGCAGTTGCGCCGATGCCGGAAGGCGGATGATGCGTTTCTGAAAGCACACCAAGACGCCTCGCATAGCCTGGAGGTGTTTCAGGATGGCTTGACTTTCGATGGAGCACCCAGGCATGCGGTGTACCTGACCTCCGCGCGGGAGATGGCGTTTCACCTGATGGGCTCGGATTCCGTGGACAAGAACTTCTCCATTCGCCTGAGAGCGGCGGGCCGCATCTCACCCAGCCAGATGGACTCCGTGCGGAAGGTTCAGGAACGAACGGCGGATTTCACCTCGCGGGAACTGGGGGATGGGTTGGGAGATGGATCGGTGGACATTTTGCCTTTCCTGGGGCTGGTGGCAGCACTGGTGAGTGTGGTGGTGGATGTGTCTGGCGGAGTCACCGGCTCGCAGTTGATCGTGTCTGCCGTCACCCCCATGGCGTTGGGAGTGGTTGTCTTTATTCCGCTGATGTTGTGGCACAACGCCCTGGTGCAGAGAGTGCGGGACCTTGTCGGGGAGTTGGGCGACTTTGCGGTCGAGCTGGCCACTCAGCTTGACCGGGCGTTTGTGGATCATCGCAAGCCCTTGGAATCGTTGCCGAGTCTGGGTTCCATGTTGCCCATGGAGGGGCCTACCTTTGCGCTGCCTCCCTCCGACACCTCCCGTTCGATTCCCTTGATGTCGGCGGCTCCCTAAGATGCCTTGGAACGCCCGGATTGCTGCCATGTTGGACCTGCGAACTCCCAGTCATCTCCGCCTTCGTCCCGTGACGTTTCGTCCGCTGGCGTTGGCGGTTTCGCTATTCGCGTTGATGGCGTGGATCGTTGCGCTCGCAGTTCCGGGTGGTGGTCTCGGTGAGAGAACCCCGTTGCCAGCGCCCACAGCAGTGGTGGATCTGACTCTGGAGGCGGATGGTTACGCCATTCTGAAGGACATCACTTTTCCGGTGGATGAGTTGCGAGACCAGCTGACACAACTGGCTGGTAAGGGCGGCATGCCCGCCGTGCGCGTGAAGGTGCCGCATGATCTGGATCTGGAGGTGCTGCTGAACGTGATGAACGTGCTGAAGGCCTGTGCGGTGCCGCAGACCTCGGTGGATGTGCGGACGGAACCATGAGCCGTGCAGGTCCCAGTCCCGGAGTGCAGATGCTGATCGGCGTGCTGACCGCGAATGTCGCGATGGCCCTGGCATGGGTGGGCTACCGCATGGTGGAGACCAGAGAGGATGTTGCGAGGAACACGGCGGGTCAATGGCTGCCGCCAGGGAACTTCGCCTCCTCGATGTTGCCCCTGTCCGCTGGGTTGGGGCGGGAGCGGAAGCAGGTCATGGTCCGTCGCGTGTCCCCAGTCGTTTTGTCTGAGCACGAGCGCATTCTCGGCATGTTCCAACTGCCGGGGTACACCTTGGGTGAGCAGGGAGGAAAGACCCTGCTGGACGAGCTGACGGAGGTGCTTAAGGCCGTGGATCACCGGATGCGGACCGTGCTGATGGAGCAATGGGTGCCGCCGGTGACACGCCTGCCTGCTGCTCAGAAGGAGGCGGTGCTCAGCGTCGTCCTGGGCCGCGATGGCCGGGTCGAGAGACGCTATTTTGTGCGTCCCTCGGGCAGCGATGCTCTGGATTCCTCCATTGTGGCGGCGGCGAGCAGGGTGGGGCAGGTGCTGCCCCTGCCGCAGGCCTACGGCAACGCTGAGTATGAGCTGAATGTGACGTTTCGGCTGGAGTGATGCGTTGAAGTTCCCGCTGGGCTGGGTAAGCTGGCCGGATGCCCCTGACCTTTGCGCTCCGAATCTTGCCCTATGCCTGCACGGCAGTGCTGTGGGTTGGAGGGATGGCTTCGGGCAACGCGGCGCCTCCGAGTCCGCCTGCTGCGGCCAAGGTCGAACTGGCAGCGCGGGAAGAGTATCAAGCAGCGCTCAAGGCATCCAGCGAGGGGCTGCATGAGGAGGCGGCGCTCAAGTATGAGCGCCTGCTCAAGGACAAGTCCTTGAGCAAAAAGGAGGAGGCGCAGGTGGGTGAACGCATGGTGGATGCACTGGTGCGGGCCCGGAACTCCACCAAGGCGCTTCTGGCCCTCTCGCTCTTCAAGGTACCGGAGGCGACCTTCTGGAAGGGGCAGTGCCTGATCCTGGAGCACAAGTTTCGCGAGGCTGAGGAGGCCCTGAGGACCTGCCTGAAAGAGAGCACTCGCTATGAAGCGGAGGCCCGGCTTGCTCTCGGTCAGGTGTTGGTCGCGCAGGGCAGGGAGATCCCCGGGCGCAAGGAGTTCAAGGAATTGATGGAGAGCCCCAATGCCGGGATCGCGCGGATCGCCAGCCTGTATTGGAACGAATCGGAGATCATCGCCTCTCGTGCACCGAATGTGCTTCGTCGTTTCGGTCAGGAGCGCAAGGATATCGAAACGGAGTTCCTCAAGGCCTGTGCCTGGTTGAAAACGGGCGACGGCAAGCAGGGGGAGATTCTGCTGCGCCGCATCCTGCCGCTCACCACTCTCAACAAGGATCTGCAAGATGCTGCGACCGTACGGCTGGCAGAGGCCTATGCGCTGCAAGGTCGCCAGCGCACGGCAGAGCGCGAGCTGGTGCGTTTCCTCGAACACGCGCCGGAGAGTCGCTATTATGAGCAGGCGTTTGCTTTGCTCCTGGATGTGACCGCGCCTGAGGAGACGGATGCGAGGGACCGGCTCATCGCCTGGTCCGCCATTCCCCAGCCTCGTGGACGGCATGCGCTGGCGTTGTTTTACCTTGGACAGTGGCTGGCGGATCACAACCAGCCTGCCCAGGCCGTCGGGTTCTTGGAAACGTTTTTGTCCCTGCATTCAGGACATGTCCGTGAGGCAGAAGCCCTCCGGAATCTCATGAGCCTCTACGGCACCATGGGGGCCGATCGTCGCGTGCTGGAACTGGCCAACGTCTGGCGCAGCCGGTTCGGCACCGGCGGGGAGGATACGGTGGACTATCTCACCGCGATGATCCGGTACGCACGGAAGGAGTACCGCGAAGCCTCAATGTTGTTTGAGAAATCCGCGACGTCTGCGGTGGATGCCGTGCAGGGACAGAGGGCCATGTACAATGCTGCCGCTGCGGCGTTTCTGGGGGGGACAAGGCACGCTATCAGAAGTGCCTGAAGCAACTGGCCACCACCCAGATACGTGAAGAGGATGAGGATGCGGCGTCAAATTCCGAAGGGCCCGGCACCGGGCATCAGGTGAAGGAAGATGTGGATGCGGCGGGACGCGATGCAGTTTCTCAACTGCTGCTGGAGAAGGCGCTCCATCTGGCGGCCAAACATGATCCGACGGCAGAGGCGGCGTTGCAGGACTTTTTGCGGGAGCATGCCAGCCATCCACGGGCGGTGGAGGCCCATCTGGCGCTGGCCGAGCTTTGTCTGCTGGACATCCCGGTGCGTGCCAAGGCCGCATCGCTCGCGCTCGATGTGGCAAAGGCAATCCCGGAACTGGCTGACGGATGGAAGGAGAAGATCGACTACACGCGCGTGTGGCTGCACGAGGCTGCGGAGGACTTCCCAGCGCTGACAACGTCGGGACTGCAGTATCTGGAGACATGGCGCATGTCCCAGCGCCGGGATCAGGTGCGGATGAAGGTGGCCCAGGCCTACTACCGCATGGATGACTTCACCAATGCCGGGATTCAGTTCGAGGAATTGGTGGAAGAACAGACTGAATCTCCCTACGCAGAGGTCGCGCAGTTTTATGCGGGCAAGGCGGCGATGGCCATGCTAACCCCGGCGGGCATGGAGAAGGCGATCTCTCTTTGGGAAGAAGTGGTGAACCGCAATGGCTCGCTGGGCCGTGAGGCACAGCGCCAGCAGGCTCTGGCGAAAAGAAGGCAGGGCAATGAGGTGGACGCGCTTTTGGTGGTCAACAGCCTGCTTACCAGCAAGCCCGCGCCTGCAGGTGATGAGCTCTTTTCCCTGCTGATTGAAAAAGGGGAGCTGAGCATGCTTCTCGCTCGGAAGGATCCCAAGCACCTGGATCACGCCAAGGAGGTCTTCACCTATATCACGCAGGATACCACGGCCACCCGTGCCTGGCGCGGACAGGCGGGCTACCTGCTGGCCCAGTGTCAGCTCCAGGCGGGCCGTTCCGCAGAGGCCCTGGAAGCATGCAATGATGTGGTGGAGTCCTGCCTGAACCCCACCATCTCCCGGACGCTGACCCCGCAGGAGTATGTCTGGCTCTACCGCGCCGGGTTCGCGGCGCTCGAGGTGCTTAAAGGCCGCCACGAATGGGAAGCCGCTGCCCGCCTGGCCGATCGCCTCGCCTCCGCCGGAGGAGATCGGTCGGAGTCCGCCAAGCTGGAGGGGACGCGGATCCGCCTGGAGCATTTTATCTGGGACAAGTGAGGGCAAGGTCGATTTAGGACTTGGGTAGCTCGCACAGTTCCACGGTGCCTCCGTGGAGGATCACGGGATGCTGGTTGACCAGGGCGAGCAACTTCTCTTTGTCTTCGGAATCAAACCGCATGTAGGCCACGACATGATCGGTGGATTGGGCTGTCGTGCTGTTTCCCAGACGGATTCGATCGCCTATCTCACTGCCGCCCTTGAACATGCCGCTGCTGTGGACGGCGGAGAAAAAGGTGGTCCATTCCTCGGCGGTTGTAGTGCCGGTGAGGTTGTCCTGGATGAGGAGGATGTATTGGGTCATGTCGAGGAAATGTTGGCAGGGTTTTGGGCGATGTAAATCGCGGGTGCTTGGAGGTCGGAGAGCCTGTGAAACCCCAAGTTGCCGTATGATATCGCAGGCTTATCACAACCCAAGGAGCGGCGGTTTGTGCCTCAAACCCAACCGTCGAGGGTGAGCGAAGGGCAATCGCTTTGCTCCCACTTGGCTACTTGAAAGCCCGCGCATGGCCTTCTGTGGGGCGAGCGCTCCGCTTGCCGCGCTACATCGCTGACGATCTCAAGGTCCTGCCTCATGCCGATTGCCAATCTGCGCTACTCCAAAGATGCTGCGCGCTCAGGTGCTGGATCTGATTTGGTAGATTGAAAGTGAGAGAGCCTTCGAAATCGGATGCATCTTGAACTGCACTTGCCCTGCGTAAAACACTGAAAACCAGCCGTTAACCGGCCATCTGGACCCCAGATCCGACCCCCTCTGTTCCGCAAGCGCAGGTCAGAAATGAACGATTCGAAATCCAAATAGCTCTGGCCAAGGTCCCATTTCTCCCTATGGTCGCCCTCCCTCATTTATGCGCGACCACGTCAAACTCTTCATTCCCGGACCCGTAGAAGTCTCTCCCGACACCTACGCGGCCATGTCCGCTCCGATGATTGGTCATCGCAGCAAGGATTTCCAAAACCTGTACGCAGAGATTCATGAGAAGCTGCAGGTCCTCTTCGGAACCAAGCAACTGGTGTTTCTGAGCACTTCCTCCGCTTTCGGCGTCATGGAAGGCGCGGTGCGGAACCTGGTGAAGAAGAAGGTGCTGAACTGCTGCTGCGGCGCGTTCTCCGACAAGTGGCACGACGTTTCCCTCCGTTGTGGCAAGCAGGCGGAGGCCTTGAAAGTGCCCTGGGGCCAGGCCATTCTTGCCTCCCAGGTCGAAGAAAAGCTCGCCACCGGCGAGTTCGACACCGTGACCCTGGTACACAGCGAGACCTCCACGGGCGTCCTCAGCCCGGTGGCAGAGATCGCCAAGCTCAAGGCGAAGTTTCCGGATGTGCTCTTCATCGTGGACACGGTTTCGTCCTTCACGACGGTGCCGATGAACTTCGATGAGTTGGGCATCGATGTTCTTCTCACGGGCAGCCAGAAAGCTTTCGCCATGCCGCCCGGCCTTGGTCTCTTCACGGCCAGCGAAGCCGCCTACGAGCGCGCCGCCACGGTCGCAGACCGCGGCTACTACTTCGACTTCCTTGAGTTCAAAGCCAACGGCGAGAAGAGCATGACGCCCAGCACGCCGTGCATCTCCCTCATCTACGGCCTGCGTCACCAGCTCAACAAGTTCTTCGCCGAAGGGCTGGAGAACCGTTATGCCCGTCACGCCCGCCTCAACGGCCAGGTGCATGATTGGGTGGCCAAGCACGGCTTCGAGCACTTCGCCGCTGAAGGCTACCGCACGAAGGGCCTGACCTGCGTGAAGAACAACAAGGAGATCGATGTCTCTGCGTTCGTCAGCAACCTCAAGAAGAAGCACAAGCTCGTCATCGACGGCGGCTACGGCAAGATCAAGGGGACGACGTTCCGCATCTCCAACATGGGTGACGAGAGCGATGAATCCATCGGCGAGTTGATCGCAGCGCTGGATGACACGCTCGGTTCCCTGTAGTAGAACAAGTTTGGTTCGATGAAAAGGCTGCTTGGGTCAGAGGACCGAAGCAGCCTTTTTTGATTTCGAATAACTATCCCTGTCCAAGGAGCGGCGGTTTGTGCCTTAAGCACAACCGCTGATCGTGACCGAAGGGAGACGTGCCTTATGGACGGGCGACGGTCGCCAATGGCCTGACCCACCGCTTTTGTGGATTGGTGATAGCCTGCTCCGCTCGCCACGGCGGTTGTGCTTGAAGCACAAACCGCCGCTCCTTGGACAATCGGTATTTGGCCCTGCTTGCCTCACCCTGCCGCGAGAGTGGCCCGCACCCGCGGCGCGACCTCGGTCCCCAACAATCGGATGGACTCCAGCATCTTCTCATGGGGCACCGCAGCCACCGTCATCTGAAAGTTCAGCCGGACAATACCACCTAGATCCTTGCTGAGCCGGACGACTTTCTCCGCCACGGTATCGGGATCGCCAATGAGCAGCGCTCCATTCGGTCCGGCCACCGCTTCAAACTGCGCCCGCGTGGTTGGGGGCCATCCGCGCTCCTTGCCGATGCGGGTGAACGACTCCGCATAGCCGGGGAAGAAGTCGTCCTTGGCAGCGGCGGTGGTTTGACCCACGAACCCGAGACAATGGAGCCCGACTTTGAGCGATTCCGGTTTATGACCTGCCTCCAGTCCTGCCTGGCGATAGAGATCAATCAAAGGACGGAAATGTCGAGGATCACCACCGATGATGGCCACCATGAGAGGGAGGCCCAGTGTACCCGCACGCACAAAGGAGGCAGGAGTGCCGCCGACCCCCAGCCAGATGGGAATAGAATCCTGCAGGGGGCGGGGATAGACGCCCTGCCCGGTGAGGGGTGCCCGGTGCCGACCGGCCCAAGTCACATGAGTCTCGGAGCGCAGCTTCAACAAAAGGTCGAGCTTTTCGGAAAAGAGCGAGTCATAGTCGCGCACATTGAGGCCGAAGAGAGGAAAGGCCTCCGTGAAGGAACCACGGCCAACCACCAGCTCCGCACGCCCCTTGGAGATGAGGTCGAGCGTCGCGAATTCTTGGAACACTCGTACTGGGTCGGCTGCACTGAGCACGGTGACGGCACTGTTCAGACGAATTCGCTGGGTTCGCGCGGCGGCGGCCGCCAGGATGACGGCGGGTGCAGAATCCAGGAACTCGCTGCGATGGTGCTCGCCAATGCCAAAGGCATCCAGCCCGGACTCATCGGCCAACGTGATTTCCTCGAGCAGGTTGCCCATCCTTTCAGCCGGGGAGATGGACTGGCCTGAGGTGGTGTTGGTGGACGTGGCTACAAAGCTGTCGATGCCGATTTGCATGGTGTCCAAGGGATACGCGTCGGCAAACGATCTGGACGAGCAGGGTATAGACAGAAGACTTCAAGACACAAGACTTGAAACAGGGGTGAGACGGGGTGTTCTGGTGCTGTTCCTATTTGCTTGGCCCAGCATCTCCTAATGCGCCGTCAACTGCCCACTGGCTATCACTTGCGGCGGCGCAAAGCCCAGACCACCAAAGCAGAACTCAGCAGCAGCATGCGGCCAGGTTCCGGAACGGCGGAATACTGGATGAATTCGACCGATTCGTAGTAGGCGGCCCGGGCTGTCTGGGGGAGGGACTGCGCGTTGTTGTCGCCCCAGTAGAGCAGGCTTGAGCCGCCGGCTGCTCCCTGGTTGCTGCCCGCATAGTCGGTGAGCCAGACTTCCCCGTCGATGGAGACCGTGGTGAGTTTTGTCGCAGGGTCATAGACCATGGAGTAGTCATGGTATCCGGGGGACAAAGTCTTGTTGGTGCCTCCAAAGACGGAGACGATGGTGCCTCCCGTGGCGTTGCGGCCAAACATCAGCGCCCAGGCGCGCCGGTTGCCCGATCCGTCGTTGGCAGCCAGGAAACCGACCCAGGTGTTGCTGCCTGTGGTCCAGGCCGCGTTCTCGTTGGGGTCGAGCGTGGGGATCTTGACGGTGGCGTTGCACTCCCAGCCAGTGCTCAGGATGTCTGTAACCTTCGGTGCGGTGAGGGAGGTCTGATAGTACAATCCAGTGCCACCAGAGGTGGCCCCCGGATCGTAGATCCGCCAGGACTGTCTGTTGTTGTCAGCGACGTCCGTGTAGGCGGAGGTCACGATGGTGGTGGCTGAGCTCGTGCTTTTCGCCCAGCCCTCGGTGGTGGGATCCGTGGCTCCCTGGTGAGAGTAGAGGACTGTTGCCGCCTGGAGGGTTGTGGAAACAACCGTCAGAGTCGGGATCAGGAAAAACAGCAGGCTGTGCCATCGCATGATGGCGCTGAGCATGCACGACGCATGCCACTGAGGATCACGAGGTACATAAGTACCAGTGTCCGTCAGTTTGTGAAGAGGCGTCTTTGCCAGGGGCGGCTCACCGCTTCTGGAGGCGGCCCTTCAGCATACCGGGGGAGTTCCACTTGATGACGTGGTACGTCGCCGGGGTGTCTCCCACATTGCGGATGCTGTGCATCTGGTTCGCCGCCTGAAAAATCACGGACCCTGGGCCCACGCGAACGAGATTGCCGTTCACGAGAGATTCCACCGTGCCCTCCTTCACCACGATGATCTCTTCATCTGGATGTTGGTGGGGTGGGTGAGCTTCTTCGCCAGGGTTCAGGGTGGTGATGTGGCACTCCAGTTCATCCAGGGTGGCGGTGGGCGCCTGGCAGACTTTGCGCACCTGGCCTTTGGCGGTGTTCTTCGCTGTAAGTTTGTCCCAGTCAAAAACTTGGGAACTCATGGGGGACGGAGCTGCGACTACGGGGGCTGGCTCCTGCGCGAGGGACATCATGGCCACTCCGGCGACCAGAGAACCGGCGGCAATCCAATGACGTGGGGCAAATCGGGAGTGGCTCATGAGGAGGATTGGTTGAGGTTATTTGGCAGGCGCGGCATTCCACACCTTGATGTCGTCGTAGAACCCATCTTTGCCCGCCACGCCCAGTTCGATCTTGGACTTGGTGTCGTGCGCGATGCCAGATGACTTCAGGTAGCCTGCAGGTTCGCCATCGATGGTGACGCGCATTTCGTCTCCCACCGTCTCCACCACCAGGTTGTACCATTTGCCCGTCTCGAACTTGGCGGGGTAGGTGACCTGACGGCCCAACAGCAGCTTGTTGGCCTCCGCCTTCTTGGCCGGATCGGTGCTGTTGCGCATCTCGCGGATCTCATTCTTCATGCCGCCATCGCGCTCGTCGATGATGGTCACTCCATTGAGTCGAACTTGGGCCCGGCAGAGGTGGCCGTAGTGCGCTCCGGTGTACTTGCGGTCGTCGAACTCGACGTCGATCATCGACGCTCCCTCGAACTTGATCTTCACTTCCACCACGCTGTCCTTGGTGGGGATCTCCAGACCGTGGACGGCGGCGTGAGCGGTGACCGCCGGTTTGCCATCGGCGGCGGGGATGTTCTGGTCCCGGGTCTGGGTGCCCTTCAGCGTACCGTTCTCCACCGCGAAGGTGGGCACCACTTTGTGCCAGACGGCGGCCGGTGTGGCCCCTTGGAAGTCATCGGAGAACAGGAGCTCCTTCTTCACGGCGATCGACTTGGAGGGGACCTTGGGCAGCTTGGGAGCGTCTGCTGCGGGGGCGGAGGTGAGGCCCGCCAGGAGGAAAGGGAGTGCGAGGAGCGGTCGGCTGAATTGAAGCGTGCGTGAATTCATGGAGGATGCTATACGCCGGGGTGGCGGGTCGCTCTATCGGGGCAATCTCCGTGGAGAAGCGTTCGCCCCCCAGGTGAAAATGGCTTCATCTTGGGAAAGGTTATCCCGTCCAAATTCCGGATTTTCCGACTTCTTCAACGAATGAAACTTCCTCTCGCCTCCCTTGCTCTGACCCTGCTGTCTGTGCTGCCTCTGACCGGACAGGAGACGGTCCAGGCGGATCTCGTCATCTATGGCGGCACCAGCGCCGGGGTGGTGGCGGCCGTGCAGGCGGCCAAGATGGGGCGCAGCGTGGCCTTGATCGAGCCGGGCCAGCACTTCGGCGGGATGAGCGTGGAAGGGCTGGGTGGATCTGACATCGACAACCACAAGCCTTTCCAGAACAGCCCTGCCGTGGGTGGGCTGACGCTGCAGTTCTACCGCAAGGCGGCGCGCAGATACGGGAGGCTGGCCGAGTTCGATGAAATGCTAAAAACACGGGAGAAGAAACCGGCGCTGTGGCGTTTTGAGTCGCATGTGGCGGAGGAGGTGTTCTCAACCTGGATGAAGGAGTTTCCCAAGATTCGTCTGTTTCCGGGAACCCGGCTCGCAGATGCAGGCAGCGCCGTGAAGGAAGGGCCGCGTCTCGTGGCGCTCAAGGCTGAAGGGGGCCAGGAATTTCGGGGCCGGATGTTCATTGATGCCACCTATGAAGGCGACCTGCTGGCGGCGGCTGGCGTGAGCACCACAGTAGGCCGGGAGGGCAACGCGAGGTATGGCGAGACGCTGAACGGCATCCGGGCCAACACGACCTACAACCAGTTTTCTGTCCGTGTGGACCCCTACAAGACGCCCGGTGATCCCTCCAGCGGCCTGATTGCCTGTATTCAAGACGGGGTGGTGGGAGAGCACGGTGCGGGAGATGAGAGCATCCAGGCCTATTGCTTCCGGCTTTGTCTGACGAAGGACCCCGCCAACCGGATTCCCTTCACCAAGCCTGACGGCTTCAATCCTGAGGAGTACGTGATCTACCGGCGCTACGTGCAGGCCGGTGGTAAACTGTGGAAGCCGGGTGCGGCCGTGCCCAATGGCAAGACGGATCTGGGCTCCTGGCACGACCTCTCCGGCAACATGATTGGTTGGAATCACGACTGGCCCACAGCAACGCATGCCCGCCGGCAGGAGCTGTTCAAGCACAGCCTGACCTTCATCCAAGGGCTCTGCTGGTTCTCTGCCAATGACCCGAGCGTGCCAGAGGATGTGCGCCAGGCCTGGTCGCAATGGGGCGTGTGCAAAGACGAGTTTCAGGATCACGGTGGCTGGCCGCGTATGTTCTACGTGCGCAACGGCAGGCGCATGATTAGCGACTTTGTGCTCACAGAGGCGCATGGCCGGAAGGAAAATCAGGTGGCCGTGGAGGACTCTGTTGCGCTGGTCTGGTGGCCGTTTGACCTGCACAACGCCCGCCGGATTGTGAAGGACGGCGCGGCGTGGAATGAAGGCACCGTGTTCGGTGGTGACAAGTGGGCCCCGTTCGGCGTGAGCTATCGCTCCGTGGTGCCCAAGGCGTCGGAATGTGTGAACTTGCTTACGCCGACGTGCCCGTCCTCCAGCTACGTCGCCTATGGAGCGATCCGCCTGGAGTGGACTTTCATGGTGATGGGGCAGTCCGTCGCCACCGCTGCGGTGATGGCCATGGACAGCGGCCTGCCGGTGCAGCAGCTGGACTACCAGAAGCTCAAAGTGCGCCTTGAGAAGGACGCTCAAGTGCTGAACGTTCCCTGATGCAGGCGACGCACGACGCTGATGGCGGCAAAAGGGACACGGGCTTCGAAGGTAACATCGCCCGGTTCACCGGATTCTCGGCCCACTATGACGAGGTGCGGCCGTCGCCACCTCCGGCGCTGGCAACGTTGCTGTGTCGGATGGCCACCGTCGAGCGGCCGCGGCTCGTGGTGGACTTGGGCTCAGGCACAGGGTTGTCCACCCGCTACTGGGCGGGCAAGGCCGATGCAGTGATAGGGGTGGAGCCGTCAGACAGCATGCGGGTTCAGGCGGTGCAGGTGTCTCTGCCAGGCGTGAGTTATCGCAAAGGTTTTTCGCATGACACGGGGCTGCCAGAAGGCATCGCGGATCTGGTGACCTGTGCACAGTCTTTGCACTGGATGGACCCCGAAGGCACTTTCCGGGAGGCGGCTAGGTTGCTGCGACCAGGCGGCGTGTTCGCCGCCTTTGACTACGATTGGCCCCCAGCCACCGGTGTCTGGCAGGTGGATCAGGCGTATGAGCGGTGTATGAAGATCGCCCGCGATCTGGAGCGCCGCCATGGCGTTACCGAGCAGCTTCGGCAGTGGGAGAAGGAGGGCCATCTGGGACGCATGAGGGACTCCGGGCAGTTTGCCTACGTGCGGGAGGTGTTGGTGCATCATGTGGATGATGGCACAGGAGATCGACTCTCCGGCCTGGCGACCAGCCAAGGTCATGTGCAAACCCTGCAGAAGCTCGGTGTTGGGGACGATGAGATTGGGTTGACCGAGCTACGAGAGGCCTGCCGGACGATGCTGGGAAACAACGTCCGGCCTTGGTACTGGAGCTGCCGGGTGAGACTGGGAGTGACGCCGCGGGATTAATCTTCAGTCTTCTGCGGGAAGTTGCTCCACCGCGCGGGATGCACCGTGCTTCCTCGCGATGCGCCGGAACTGGCGAAATGCCAGCGGGGTCTCTCCGGTGTGAACGCGGAAGTGTTTGGTAAAGGAGCTCTGATCATAAAACCCGTGCTCCAGCGAGATGTCTGCCACCGACTTTTCTGTTGAGAGCAGATCATCGCTGGCGGCCTGGATGCGGGTTCGCATGATGAACTCCTGGGCGCTCATGCGAAAGGTTTCCTGAAACCTCCGGTTGAGCTGGCGCTCGGAGAGGTGGGCCAGTTGGGCAAGCTGGGCCATGGGGATGCGATCCCGATAATGCTCCTGGATGTGGGCGACCACGCGCTGAAGTTGGAGATCCTGCACGCCGCTGCTGGTGCCTGCGCGGTAGGGTCGGACGAACCCCATGACGCCGATCACTTCTCCGGCAGTGTCGTAGAGCGGGAGCTTGGTGGTGAGGAACCAGTCGCGAGCCCGGGTGCGGGCGAACAGGGCCTCCACGCGGTCGATGATGGGCTTGCGTGTGCGCATGACCTCCAGATCGTCGCGGCGGATTTCCCGGGCGATCGAGGGCGGGTGAATGACAGCGTCAGAGACGCCGAGATATTCCTCCTCGCTGGTCGCGCCGATCCGCCGCAACATACCAGCGCTGATCGCGACGAAACGGCTTTCCGTATCCTTGGCGAAGTATTCGACGTCCGGCAGGTAGTCGAAGAGCTCCCGGAATTGCTGCAGGCTGCCCATGCGGCGGAAGAAGCTGGCCTGGAAAGCTCGGGGTGGGCTGAGCAAGTTGTCTTCCGCCGAGTCCGGGATGCTTCGCTTGCGGGGGCTGGCCAAGGCGGTCCCTTTGGGGCTGCCATTGAGGAAGTAGTCCATGGTGGAGTGGGAAGGGGAGCGTGCGGCTCCAGTGAGTGACTGCGTGGGCAGAGCTCTGCGTCACCCTTCATTCCAAAACCGGGCTGCGGGTTAGCAGAATACTTTTTGAAACAGCCGTCTCCCTACGGATGGCCCACTTCATACAGGCGACGGATCTCCTCTGCGGACAGCACCTTGTTCTGCACGCTCAACTCATCCATGTGGCCACGGAAGTTGGGTCGCAGCTTGCGATGTCGTTCAGAGTTCCCGATCTCCAGGCTTCCCAAACTCAACGGGGTGCGGCCCTCAAGAAACCCTTCGGTCACCAGGACACCATCGAGAAAGAGGGAGGCCTTGCGCGATGGGGTGTCCAGCACCGCAGCGAGCATGTGCCACCGGCCCGGGGACAAGCCAGCCGGGGCGAGCGTGACCCGCCAGTTACGGGTGGGATCGCCTGCAGTGCTCAGATGCACGCCGATGCCCCAGGTGCCGTCAGTGTTGATGATCCAATCCACCTCCCCGGGGTGGTAGTCTCCGGATGGGGCTAGAAGATGCTGGCGGGACGTCAGATCGGTCGGTTTGATCCATGTGATCAGTGTCATGGCAGGGTAGGTGCCATTGACGGAGATGCGCAGCCGGTCCTCGGGACTGTTGAACTCCAGCCCCCCTTTGCCTGTCCAGCGGCCCTGTGTCCATCGACAGCCCTGGATGATGGCCTCAGCACCGGCATGCACCGGATTGGCCCGGTTCATCAGACGAGTGTCGCTGCCGGTTTCGAAATCGAGATGGAGCAGGGTGGAGGCGTCCGCCGCCAGCCCACTGCTGGCGGTACGCCATGCGGCAAACTGGGCCTCCTGTCGCGTGCGCTTCTCCAGAGTGAACTGTTCCTGGCCCAAAAACTTGGCGGGCTCGCTGGCGATGGAGTCGGTTCCTTCATTCCGAATGCGAAGGGCTTGATGCACCTGCAGGGTTTTAGGAGTGAACTGGGAGTGACGGGGGCGCACCTCCACGCTGCCTTCCATGACGTGCACTTCACCCGAGCCATCTGACAGGAGCTGGCAGCCGAACTCCGTGCCCAGATCGACCACCGTGAAGTTCGGGGTGATGACGGTGAATCCATGTGCCTGGGTGGGGACCCGGGCACGGAGCCGCCCCTGCTGAAGCTCCACACGGTTGGCGCGGTCGATCCGAATTCTGGCGGGGCCTTCCAGGACAAGACTGGCTCCTTGGGAAAAGGAAACAACTGCCGTGCCCTTCTCAAGGATGAAGGTGCCGCGTTTCATGCCGGTGCCGGGCTCTGGCACCAGTGCTGCCGGGCTCCACACGGCATCGGACTCCTGAACGACGGTGGCGACGGGCGGGGCGAACCACAAGGGGCCGAGCAGGAGAATGACAGCCGCTGCAGCCCCCAGGGTGGCCAGGGTGATGATGGACAGCCTGCGGTGCTGGCGAACGACTGGAGGGGCAGGGGAAGCAGGCGGGTCCACCGCCTGCAGCATTTTCTCCGCTGCCAGCCTTCCTGTAGTTTCCTCACCCCAATGCCGGAAAAGAGCGTGCCACCCCGCCGCCTCCCAGTACGCGGTGCGGGCCTCCGGATGTTCGCGGAGCTGCGCTTCCATCTCCAGGCGTTCTGTCTCCTCCATGCCGCCGCCAAAGTGGAGCTCCAGCAGGTGCTGCAAGCGGGCCGCGTTCATGCGAGACCTCCTGCGAGCCTTCGTTCAATGCACTCGCGAACCACCGAACGGGCTCGGGAGAGGGTCACTTTCACCGCTCCAGGAGTCCAGCCCATGCAGGCGGCAATCTCCGCCGGGCCCTTGGTTTGCTGGTAACAAAGCTCCATGGCGTGTCGCGCTTGCGGGGCCAGTTTCTGGAGGCATCCGGGCAAGTGGCGGAGGCGCTCGTCGTTGCTGGAGAAGTCAGGCTCCACGGCGCAGAGGGCCTCAATCACATCCGGGCTGAGGGCGGACGCAGGCTCTCGACTGGCATCGCGGAAGGTGGCCAGGAGCTTGTACCGGGCGATGCTGTAGAGCCAGGCTCGGAAGTTGCTCCCTTCCTGGAAATCGGCCGACTTCTTCAAGGCAGTGAGGAAGGTCTCCTGCACCAGGTCATCCACCCGGTGGAAGTCCGTCGTGAGACCCAGCAGGAAGCCCCGAAGCGGGACGATGTGCTGCACAAACAGGCGCTGCACCAGCGCTTGCTGGTGCTCTGCGGAGCCGGGGACTGGAACAGGATCGGACATGACCCTCTCTCCATTCCGGGAGTTCTGCGAAGGTTAGCAAGAAAAATCACCGCCGCTCCCCGCATCACCGCTGCAACGGATAGACCCGCACATCCACCCCTGGGGAACCAACCACATGATCCGGTGGCCGGCCGGGGCTGGCAAAGCCCTGCATCTGGAGAATGCGGTCGTCCCACTCGTTCACCTGCGCAGGGACGATGGGGTAGGGCTCATGATGGACCTGACCGCGTAATATCCCCTGAGGAGTGCTCGAAAAGAGGAGGTACCGCTCTGCCAGGAAAAACTCCAGCGTGCCTGGCTCGGCGAGAGTGGTCGAGGCTCCCAGCTGATAACGGAAATCAGAGGCTTGCGGTGCTCCGGCGCGATGGCAGCGGTAGTGAATCTCCTGCCCGACACCAAACTCCGCCGTCATCCGGGCATGCTTGTAGGGCAGGTGAAAAAAAGTTTGCGCCGTCCATACCGCGAGGGGCTGGTTGCAGTCCAGCGAGTAGAACCAGACCCCCGGGCGACCCTCGTCATCGTGGACATAGGTCCGCACATTAAGTTCCAGGAAATAGCTCACCCATGGGACTGCCGGCAGGTACCGTGGGCGGATGTTCCGCATGAAGAACGGCACCAGGCCCACCCAGGCGCTGCCGCCAAAGGTGTCCACATGCAGCCCAGGAGGCAAGGTGCTCTGGATGGCCGCCGCATCCCACTCCCAGTGGAGGAAGGGCAGGTGACTCCACGTCTGGTACATGACGTGGGGGTGCGGCGGTCGTGCGCGCACCCCCAGGCGATGATCCAACGTGGGCAGACCCATGAAAATTGGGACAAAGGCCGGGACGGTATCCGGCTTGGGTGCTAGGCGTCGATGATGTTGCCGCAGACGGACTGCTTGCTGAGGATCAGCCCGGAGTCGGCGCGCTGACGGAACAGCAGGAAGTGCGGGGTGAGGCGATGGGCTTCCAGGGCAGCCAAGTCGTCATAGGCCTCCGCGAGTGTGAAGAGGTTGGGCTTGTCCACGCTCTGGCTGATTTCAAAGCGGCGGCAACCGGGTTCCTTCGTGCGGGCATCAGCGGCTTCTTCCGTGATGTACTGGATGAACTCGTCCACGCGCTCGGGGTGGACTTCGACGGTGACAATAAGGGAAATCATAGGGAAGTGGGTGGAGATTGAGAAGCGCAGACAGGTGCGCAGGCGTTCTTTAGCCGGGGGCCAGATGGCGGTAAAGCGCGAATGCCAGGAAGGCGACTCCGACAGCGATGGAGCAGGACATCGCGAAGATGCTGGCGCGGGTGTTCACGGACTCTTCAGCCGGAATCACATAGGTGTCCGGAGTGGTGCCTGGAATGGTCTGGGCCAGTCCGCCGAGACCTCCGCCCAGGGTGATCAATCCAAACAGCACCGAATAGACGATCAGGCGATCTGGATGGGTGAAAACATACGGGCATTTCCATAGCGCCAGAAACACCCCAGCGCCTGCACCCAGAATGTAGTACATGATGACAACTGCCCAGGAAAAGCCGCCCATGGAGGTCAGGGAATAATGATTTCGAGGTTCTGTTCCGGACCATCAAGTGGCAGGGAGCTCACATTGGGAAGCGTGACTTGATGGTCGCCTTCACCTACGACAACGGTGTAACTTCCGGCGTTGAAGATCTTGGGCCGAAACTGGTTTCCCTGAATCCGCAATGCATAGACGGTTTCGCCCGAGGATTCCTCCACGATGCGGACGACGGGGTCTTTGGCACCAGTGATTTTCAGAGTGGGCAGCCAGCCCAAGGGCGCACGACCGTAGTTGTCCTGCTGGCGGACGGTGATGGGCCATCCGGTGACAGGTTTGTCCTTGGTGACGTCTGCCCCGCGCTTCCAGAGCTCAAAGGTGACTTCGCGGGTGCTCTTGCGGAAACGGGCGATGCCGTAGCCGACGCCCATGTTGTTTTCCGGCACGGCGTTGAAGTAGGCGCGCATGGTGAGCTTGTTGCCGAAGCCGTCGTAGTAGTCACCAGTGGCTGGGAGCGCGGACGCAGCATCGCGTCTCTTGGGTTTTTCAAGCGGATCCCAAGAGCGTGGATAGATGTTGGCGATGGCCGGGGAGGCAAAGACCCAGGGCGCATCACCCCAGGCATTGATGCCATACTGGCACACGGTGGAGAGATGCTGGTCTCCGCAGAGGTGCACGGCGAAGCCCCGGCGGATGGCCCGGAGGGCGGCATTCCGGCCGCTTTGGGGCCAGCCGTTGCAATCGAGGTCGGCCAGGAGGCGGTCCGCTTTCCCGCCGTGCAGGTGAGCTGTGCCGACGAACGGGGTTTGAGAAAGAACACACTTCATCTCCACGCCGTTCCAGGAGTTGGTCCAGCTTTCCAGGAACTTGAGCTGGCGCGCTCCGAGGAGCTGGGCTTCCGGGACGTCGATGCTCTGGCGGTCATAGGCCAGATCGTTGATGTGGTCCGGGCGGGGTCCCATTTGCGGGACCAGGCCTGCGGGACCGGTCTTCCACTTGCGATCCTCCAGGATGGCGAAGTCAATGCCACCGAGCAGGAGGGAGGTGTAGTAGACGGTGATGCCATTCTTCACCGGTGTGGGATCCACTGGATCCGGCAGGTGCCCGCACTGGGCGCGCTGGACCATGTTTACATAGGGCACCGGCATGAAATAACCGCCATCGTTGCCAGTCGGAACCCGGGAGATCTCACCGCCTTCTCCCCAGAGGTTGGGGTGGCCGACGTCATGGTCATCCGGAATGGTCACTACAGGACGGTCCCGGCATATTTCTCCGAACTGCCGGCCAAAGAGAAGCCAGGCGGCATAGTGCTCCTTGTGGTCGTAGCTCTGGTCTCCGGCGAAGAAGAGGAGGTCAGGATTCTGTGCCTTGATGTTGCGGATGATGTCCTCCCGGGGGCCGCGGTCGTTGTTGCCGTTGCAGGAGAAGTTCGCCACGACGATCTCGTCCTTTTCCACCGGATTGCGCCGGATGACGCCTTCGTAGAGGGATCCGCCCGCGTGGGTGATGCGGTAGCGGTGGTCCCTGGAGTCGTCCCACGGGGAGACTCCTCGAAACTGGGCCATCCACCCCAGCTCCTCCACCGGCGCTTCGATCAGAGGCTGCCATTTGCCATCCCACATGACCTCAAGGGTCAGCTTGCGCTCCTCGCCGTCTTTCAGCGGGTAGAGGAAGGCCGACATCTTGAAGACGCCCCGGCTGGTCGTGTAGAGGGCGAAGCAGATGAGTTCGTTTCGCGGGACGTCCGGAATGACGAGAGGCTCACGTTTTCTGGGCGGTGGACTCTCGTTTTTGGGAGGAGACTGGGCGGAGAGCAGGACGGAGGACGAAAACAGCGTGACGAGGACGGGAAAAAGTCTTTTCATGGCGGGAGCCGGACATTGCCTCACGGGTGACTTTCCAGTGTTGGGTGACGAAAGTTTGCCACGCGTGATCCCGTATTGGCAAGCCACGATTAAGGAACCTCCCATCGTCCTCGACATGAACTTCCGTCTCCTCACTGGTATCACCGTTTTGTCCATCGTAGGATTGTCGCGCGGGGCGGACAATCCACCTGCGACCGCGCCAGCGCCTGCTGCGCAGACTCCAGCGCCCGCAACCACGCCGACGCCCGCCCCAACTCCCGCTGCACCCGCAGCGGAGAACAAGCCCGCGGAGCCCGCCAAGAAGCCTGAAGAAAAGAAACCGGCAGAGGCCAAACCCGCTGAGCCGAAAAAGGAGGAGAAGAAGCCAGACGCTCCCAAAGCTGCGGAAGCCAAGCCTGAGGAAAAGAAAAAGGATGAGAAGCCCGCTGCTCCTCCTCAGGTGCCGGCCTTCAAGGACAAAAATCTGGAGACTGCGGTACGCAAGCAGGTGTTCGCCAAGCGGGACAACAATGAACCGCTCTATGCTGCCGATGTGGAGAACATCTCCTTTGTCCAGGGCAAGGGCATGAAGATCACCGACCTCTCTGGCCTGGAGCAGTGCAAGGCGCTGGCACAGCTGGAACTGGCCAACAATGAGGTGAAAGATGTGACGCCGCTCAAGGGGCTGGAGCGTCTGCAGTTTGTGGATCTGGCGGGGAATCAGGTGGAGGACATCACGGCCCTGGGCACGCTGAAAGGGCTGCAATATCTCGAACTCACCGGCAACAAAGTAAAGGATGTCACGCCGTTGGGGGGCATTCCCGCACTCACTTCCATCTACCTTTCCGGCAACCAGATCGCTGACGCGAGCCCGCTGTTCAAGCTGCCCAAGGCATCTTCCCTGTATCTGGATGACAACAAGCTCACCAACATCACTGGCATCGGTGCCTTGAAGTGGCTCGGCATGCTGTCGCTCAAGAACAACCAGATTGTGGATGTGGCCCCGCTGGAGCCGCTGACGGAATTGCGCTGGATCTTCCTGGATGGCAACAAGGTGGTGGATCTGGCCCCCTTGCAACGGATGCTGAAAAAGGACCTCGATGGACCCCGGCGTTTTGCCCCTTATCTGAATCTGTATCTGGGCGGTAATCCGCTCTCTGAAGACTCGAAAAAGCTGGTGGAAGAGCTCAAAGCAGCCCATTTGCGGGTCAATCCCTGACGGCCAGGCCGGAGACCCATTTTCGCAGGGCACATGGGGCTTGTCAGCCCCGGTGCCTTCGCTTATAGATGCGGCGAACTCCCATGAGAAAACTGATACTGTCTTCCCGCTCGATTGCTGCATCCTGGACGCTGAAAACCGGTGCACTGCTGGCTTTGGCTGCCGCGTTTGGCCTCTCGTCCTGCGCCACCGGGAAACGACATCAGAAGGCGGCCACGGAGCCTGCCAAGTTTGTGATGTACCACTGGGAGGGGGACGGGGTGCAGGGGGAGCCCTCCATCGTGATTTACCTGGACACCCAGAAGGCGGAATTCTATCGCGGCAAGAAGCTGGTGGGCTGGACCTATGTGGCCACTGGGAAGCCTTCCCATCCCACACCCGCGGGCAATTTCCGGATCATCGAAAAGACGCCGGACAAGATTTCCAACCTGTACGGCAAGTTGCTGGATGTGGATGGCAAGGTGGTGGACAGCGATTTCAACCTGAGCAAGGAAGAGGTTCCGGAAGGCCATCAGTTCTCGCCTGCGCGCATGCCCATGTTCCAGCGTCTGACCAATGACGGCGTGGGGCTCCATGTAGGCCCTATTCCTCGTCCTGGTGCGACCGCTTCCCACGGCTGTATCCGTGTGCCCCGGTACATGGCTCAGAAGTTTTTCGCCAATACGGCGATCGGTACGCCGGTGACCATTCTGGCGAAGTCGCCGGACAAGAAGGATTGAGGAGCGAATTCGTGGTTTGGGCGCGAGTACGCCAAGAATGCGCCAGTGAAAGGAGGCGGGGGTTTCCAACCCCGCTCAGTCGTAAGTCGCTTGCACGATGCTCCGCCCCGGGCAATCAAAGGAGTGAGGGGTAGCGGCTTGAGTTTGGTGCTTGGAGACTACTCTCTCCGCTCCCCACGGCGGTTGTGCTTGGAGCACAAACCGCCGCTCCTTGGACTGTCGTGACTTAGGTGGATATTGGCGTTGGAATGAACGCCCTCAAATGAGAGGCAACCGAGGCGGTCGCCCTACAACCCAAGGTTGTCTGGGCGCGGGTAGGCCAAGAATGCGCCAGCGAAAGGAGGCGGGGGTTTTCAACCCCGCTCAGTCGTACGTCCCTTGATCGATG
>NZ_BATQ01000090.1 GCF_000739635.1 Verrucomicrobium sp. BvORR034
AGGCGCTCGTTTTAGATGTTGAGGGCTGTAGGCCCGACGTCATTCAGGGATGCTCGTCATAGGCAGACTTGATGACACCGGGCCTACAGCCCTCAAGGGTAGTTTGGCCATCTATCCCTGGGGCGTTGCCCCAGGCTGGTATGAACCTGGACCTTCGGCCCTTCTGAAAGGGGCTCACCAGTTACAGTCGTGGCGGTTGCACCATCGCGGCTCCGAGGCGCGCCAAGGCAAAACAGCAAGACGATCCGTTTTCCCTGATCTGATGGCATTGGTCCCGCATGCGGGACGGAACTCCAACCCCGGTGCAGAGCTGAGGGTGTAGTCCGGCTGTCCCCAGCCGGGGTTGTGAGCGGAGTGGGGGAGGGGTGATTGCTGATAGATGGCGTGGCTGCATGCCACGTCAGGGGTAACACGTCCCTGAGCCGCATAAATGCGGTACTCCAACCCTGCAGTTGGACCGGAGAGGGTTGGAGTTCCGCCTTCAGGCGGGCGCGGATTCAATATACGTTCAAAGAACGTGTCTACGACCTTCCACCATCCCGCCATCTTCTCACCCGAAGCCCGAGAGCCCTACGCGGGGGACCCTACACCTTCTCCACACTCGCCACAGCCATGGCGGCCACACCTTCTTCTCTCCCCACGAAGCCCATGCGCTCATTGGTCGTGGCTTTCACCCCGATCAGGTCTGGCGTCAGCCCCAAGGCTGCGGCGATCTTCTCTTTCATCGCCGTGCGATGGGGGTTCACCTTGGGAGCCTCCGCCACCACGGTGCTGTCCACGTTCACAATCTTCATGCCCTTGTCAGCCGCGATCTGGGCGACCTTCTCCAAAATCTTGAGGCTGCTGATGCCCTCGATGCTGGCGTCGGTGGGCGGAAACCAGTGGCCGATATCCGGCTCCCCCAAGGCGCCCAGTACGGCATCCGCGATGGCATGGCTCAGCACATCAGCATCGGAGTGGCCCTTCAGGCCCCGATGGTGCGGGATCTCCACACCCCCGAGAATGAAGGCGCGGCCTTCTGCATACTGGTGGACGTCGTAGCCTATGCCGACACGGGTGGACATTTCGGTAAATCAGTAAATCGGTGATTCAGTAACTCAGGGGATCAGGGACTTGAAGGCGCGCCTTAAAGGTACGGGTTCATGTCGATCTTGCCGTTGGTGGCGACGATGAACATCTTGCCCTCGTGAGTGCGGCTGGGCTGCTCGATGAATGTGCCACCTGCGCCTTCCAGAATGAGGCGGCCTGCGGCCACGTCCCACTCGCTGATCTGCTCCTCCACATAAGCATCGAGACGGCCACAGGCGATGTATGCCAGGGCCAAGGCCGCGCTGCCGAGCATGCGGGTCTTTTTCACCGCCAGGGAGATGCGCTTGTAGCGCTCAAAGCTGGCAAGGATGGCCTCCTCGCTCTTGGAGAAACCGCAGGTCACCACGGCGTCGCTGATCTTCGTCCGGGCACTGGTGCGGATGGTCTTGCCGTTGAGCGTGGGGGCGGAGCCTTTTTCCACGGCCCAAGTCTCGTCCTGGTTCGGGTCATAGATGACGCCAGCGACCAGTTCGCCATTCACCTTCACGCCGATGGAGACGCAGAAGTGCGGGATGCCGTAGAAGAAATTCACGGTGCCGTCGATGGGGTCCACGATCCACTGGGTGGTGCCATCGGGATTGCCAGCGTCGCCTTCTTCGCCCAGCACGGCATGGTCAGGGAAATGCTTCAAAATGATGTCCGTGATCAGCGTCTGGCAGCGCACATCGAGATCGAGCTTGATGTCGTACTGCAGCATCTCATTCACGGCGAGGTCGGACCCCAGGTTCTCGCGTTGCAGCTGGCCGGCGGCGTGGGCGGCTTCAAGGGCGACACTCAGGAGGGAACTCGAACTCATGGAGGGAAGGGGACTACTGGGAAGCCAGCGCTACGACCCTTCGGATGATCTCGCGCGCCAGCGATTGCTTGGACTGTTTGGGAATCAGCTCCGTCTCGCCCGAAGGGAGGCAGAGCATGACTTCGTTTTCCGTGCTGTCAAACCCCGTGTCCTTGCGGCTCACGTCATTGGCAATCACCAGGTCGCACCCCTTGCGCTTGAGCTTGTCCTGGGCATTGGCGACCAAGTTCTGTGTCTCGGCCGCAAATCCCACCAGGTACCCAGTGAAACCGAAGACGCTACGCATGGAGCCCAGCACATCCGGGTTGCGCTCCAGTTCGAGAATCAAGGTGTCTGCCTGCTTTTTGATCTTCTGTTCCGCCACGACCTTCGGGCGGTAGTCGGCCACTGCGGCAGCGTGGATTGCAAGCTGAGGTGGTGGTTCACTCAGAGTGAGTTGGCGCACCTTTTCCCACATTTGCTGGGCGGTTTCCACGAAGTGCATCTTCACGCCGTCGGTGGGGAGCAGGCTCACCGGCCCGCTCACGAGATCCACCAGATGCCCCTCGGCCACCGCGGCTTCAGCCAAGGCATACCCCATCCGACCGGAGGACCTGTTGGTGAGGTAGCGAACGGGATCAAGCGGCTCGCGAGTGGGGCCTGCGGTGATGAGGATCTTCATGTCTGCGGCAGGTTCATTCCTCCAGATGCCTCTCCCTAGACTGTAACCTAATGCAGTTTAGAGTTCCTCTGTGTTCTCTGTACCTCTGTGGTTAAAATCGAACGCCCTAGAGCCACCTACACATCCAGAAACTCCCGAACGGCCAGGCGGTTCATATACCACTCTACGAGTTGAGGCCCATAGAAGAGCCAAATCATTGCGCCACCAGCCAGATACGGGCCAAAGGGGATCTTGCTGCTCCATTCCGTCTTGCCGAAAAGGCGCGGCACGACGCCGATGATGCTGCCCAGCACAGAGGCGACCACGACCGTGAAAAGCACCGCCTGCCAGCCGAGGAAGCTGCCGATCATGGCCAGCAGGTAGATATCGCCGTAGCCCATGGCCTCACGAGGGATGAGTACCTTGGTGGCCTGGCCCTCCAGCTTCTTGATGTCCTCCAGCGTGGAGTGTTGCACCTCCGGGCCCGATTCCGGGCTGATCTTCATGGCGTTCTCCCGCAGTTCCAGCTGGCAGGGGCCATAGCTGGTTTCGTTCACCTTGAGTTC
>NZ_BATQ01000089.1 GCF_000739635.1 Verrucomicrobium sp. BvORR034
GGGAGAACTGGGCTGCGCTGCCGTTGGGCCGTCGCACGGCGACCGTCGGTAGGGCGCTCACGGGTACGCGCTACGGCAACTACACCCTGGAGATCGACAACCGCATCGAATCTCCATCAGTGAATCTCTACGCTCTGGACTGCTGGACCTTTTACGAGGTGTCGCTGGCATTCTCCCGTATGATCGGCACCCATCCAGCGCCCTGGTCACCAGTGGAGTTGCTCCGGATGGTGGAGATGGAGCGCTATCGGAACGGCCGTTGTGACGGCACCTACCTCAGCCGCATGCACCACCTTGAAGAGGTGTTTGCCGACAACCAACGGCGCGGACTGGGCACCAATGTGACTCGCTCCCTTGGTGGAGTGCCCGTGCGGCGAAACGTGAGGGAGATGCAGATCGCCTGGCGGAACTACCGCTACCTTCGCAGCAACCCCTCGTTGCGCAGTGGCATCGCCAAGGTGGAAGGCCGGGTGTCCCGGCTTCCAGTGTCCTACATACCGAAAAATCGTGTCGCGGGCATTGAGTCCCGGCTTCAGGACGGCGACGTGCTGGCGATCGCCTCCAAGGACGACACGGGCTACACTTCCCACGTGGGCCTGGCCGTTCGCAATGGCAACACCTGCCGTTTCATGCACGCCACCTCCAGCTATGACAAAGGACGCTGCTGCATTGTGGACACGAGAATTTCCGCGTACCTGGGCGAGAAGTCGGACAACATGGGGCTCATCGTCTTCCGGCCGGTGTAGTGAGCGAGTGCCTGGATGAGATAAGAATAGGTGACGAAGCCGCGGGTTGCCTCTAGCATCCCGCCATGTTTGTGTGGTCTAAGTTGTCATCGGAAAAGTGGGCAGATGCCTGGGAGGAACGTTTCGCCGGGGAGCCTCGTGCCGTCATCACGCGGATCGCGGGCCGCAGCACCATCCGCATCGAAGTCTATTGCGAGAAGAAGAAAGAGGCCGAGGCCATCTCCAACCAGTTCGGCGGCAGCGTGCGCGAGCTGAAGGCGCAAAACTGGGCAGCCATGAGCCAGGAGCAACCGCCGCCGGTGAAGGTTAGGGGACGTCTGCTCGTGGTGGCCGAGAAGGCCAAGACCAAGCTCAAGGAGATCGAGAAAGCGCATCCCAAACTCCAGGTCATCAGCATCCCTGCCGACATGGCGTTTGGCACCGGGCACCATGCCACCACGGCCACGGTGCTGCGCATGATGGTGGATTATGCGAAGGGCAAGGAAGGCCAGCCCTGGACGATGTTGGATCTCGGCACCGGTAGTGGCGTGCTTGCCATCGCGGCGGAGAAACTCGGGGCCAGTGAGGCCTGGGGCTGCGACTTCGACGACAAAGCCGTGCGTGTGGCGCAAGAAAATCTGGTGCGCAACCGGACCCAAAATGTCGTGATTGAAGAGGCTGATGTTTTGAAATGGAAACCCACTCGTCGTTGGGACTGTGTGGCGGCGAATCTCTTCTACGACATCCTGGAGGACGTGTTCCCCAAGATCGTGAAATCCATGTCCAAGCACAGCATCGTTTTTGTCAGTGGCATCCTCCGGACCCAGGCGGACGACTGCCTCAAACTCGGAGAGAAGGCGGGACTGGTCTTCGAGGAGGTCGTCACCCGTGGAAAATGGGTCACCGCACGGGGGCGTCTGGCGGGGAGGAAGTGAGGCGGTTTCACCCAAAAATGCCTTCACAGATGACCTCATCATTGCTTTACGGTGGTTGACAAAGCCGCCTGCCTCTCCTTTGTACCCCTCCCTCCAATTTTTAAACAGCACGCCCAAATGGACTTCATCTCCAAAAACGTATCTGAACTGGCTCCTTCATTGACGCTTTCCATTACCAGCCAGGCCAAGGCGCTGAAGAAGCAGGGCGTGGACGTTTTGAGTTTTGGCGCGGGGGAGCCTGACTTCAATACCCCGGCTCACATCACAGAGGCGGCCATCAAGGCCCTCCAGGATGGCCAGACCCGTTACACAGAGAGCTCCGGCCTGATCGAACTGCGTGAGGCGATTTCTGCCAAGTTCGAGATGGACAACGGCCTCAAGTATTCGCCTTCCCAGATCAGCGTGAACTGCGGAGCCAAGCACTCCTGTTACAACGCCATCCTGGCAGTGTGCAACCCCGGCGATGAAGTGATCATCCCGGCTCCCTACTGGACCAGCTATCCCGAAATGGTGCGCCTCGTGGGTGCCGTGCCGGTCATCGTTGAGACCAAGGCCGAAGACGGCTGGAAGATCACTCCTGAGCAGTTCGAAGAGGCGATGTCTCCTCTCACGAAGATGATCATCCTCAACAGCCCCGGCAATCCGACCGGGTCCGTGTACTCCAAAGACGAGCTTGAGAAGATCGCTGAAATCGCCGTGGGTGAAGACATTGTGATCCTCTCCGACGAGATCTATGAGAAGCTGGTGTATGGTGACAACAAGCACATCAGCATCGCCTCCCTCGGCAAGGAAGTTTCGGATCTGACGATCACCATCAACGGCTTCTCCAAGGCCTATGCCATGACCGGTTGGCGCCTTGGCTACACCGCCGCTCCGAAGGCCATCGCCGACGCGATCGACACCATCCAGAGCCACACGACCTCGAACCCGACGACCTTCGCCCAGTACGGCGCGATCGCCGCCCTCAACGGCGATCAGCAGATCGTGGCGGACATGCGCGAGGAGTTCAACGTGCGTCGTGAGTTCATGCTGGCCCGCCTGCAGAACATCAAGAACATCCGCGTGGTGGAGCCTTGGGGGGCATTCTACTTCCTGGTGAACATTGAGCCCATCGGCATCAAGTCTGTGAACTTCGCAGAGAAGCTCCTCAGCAAGCAGAAGGTGGCTGCCGTTCCTGGCATTGCCTTCGGTGAAGACTACACGATCCGCTTCAGCTACGCGACCAGCCTCGACGTGATCAACGCCGGCATGGACCGCTTCGAAGAGTTCTGCAACCAGCACTAAGAAAGCTGGGCTGGGTTCGAGGATCGTTGATTGAATTGTATAGAACGCGCCCTGTGACACGGGGCGCGTTTTTGTTGAGTGGCGGGAGCGCCGCAGAGTAGAGGAGGCGGGGTCTCCGGCCCCGCGTTTGAGCGGAGGTGGTGAGGTGTGATTGTTGTTGGACGGCGTGGCTGAATGCTCCATCCGGGGTGGCGCGTCCTGACCCGCATAAATGCAGTACTCCAACCCCGGTGCGGAGCGGAGGTGTAGTCCGGCTGTCCCAGCCGGGGTTGTGAGCGGAGTGGGGGAGGTGTGATTGCTGATAGATGGCGTGGCTACATGCCACGTCAGGGGTAACACGTCCCTGACCGCCTAAAGGCCAATGCCATCAGGGAAAAGTGGAGAGGTCGAGCATCTCGCTTTTGTGAAAGTATTGAGGGCCG
>NZ_BATQ01000088.1 GCF_000739635.1 Verrucomicrobium sp. BvORR034
ACCTTGGGCGTTGCCCAAGGCTGCAATGATGCCGGACCTTCGGCCCTCAATACTTTCACAAAAGCGAAATGCTCGACCTCTCCACTTTTCCCTGATGGCATTGGTCCCGCATGCGGGACGGCTCAGTCGAATGACCTCTGACGTTGCATACGGTGACGGCATGCTTTCTCCGCAGCCCAATCCCTCTGTTCACCCGCGGGACCGGAGATCCCGCCTCCTTTACCGGCAGACGGATGGCATGGAGAAGGTAGAAGAGCCGTCCCGGCTCTTGGGTGCGCTGGGTAGTGCGGGACAAGAACCGAGACGGTTCTTCTGCATTATGGTCGTGCAGGCTACGGTTCTTCTACCTCCTACCCGGTCTGACCCTGGTTCTCCAGGCCTTGCCAGCCATCGCTTCCCGCTGAGACAGCTGTCAAGCAATCGCTCATTGTGAATAACTTCGGATTTTGTTCGCAACTCCTGCTGCTCTGGCAGCAATTTGGGCAACTTTCCGCTTGCCAATGTTTTGCCTCAAACGGGTGTCATGCAGTTTTTGCATGAGTCGATGCTCGTACCTCCGAAAAGATAAATGTGAAGTTCGCGACACCTTTCATGGTTGGGATCAAACAATGCGAACCCTCAGCGCAAACCGTCCAAACCCTCTGCAACTGCTTGAGCAAGAGGCAAAAAGGATTTTTGCGACATTCTGTAGAAGTGTGCAAGACGTTGAATCAGAATGCTTTAGACAGAGTGCTGTCGAAAAATCATCAAAATGAGTATTGGACAGTCCGAATCTGACTGTGTGACGACGGTGTCACAGGGGATGGATGAATGTGATTTTTCCGTTCCACGCAATTAATCCGGGCGTTCCACGCGATCAAGGTGTCAGCGCAGAACCGGTCTTTCAGAGCGGGCAACGTAGGGGATTGTCACGGTGGGCTTGTACCCGGTGTGAGGAAGATGTGAATAACTTGTGGGTAATCTCGTGTGGCGCGGCTGGTCAAGAGGCCGGGCACTAAAAAGCACCGCTGCTTGAACTGTGCCGAAGCCACCAAGGAACTTTCGTATTATGGGAAGTATGGTGTCCTGCACGCCGGAGGATCTGCCGCCACAAAAGCAAAAGGGAGCCCTCAGCGGACTCCCTTTGCGAAACTGAAGGTGGGCAGTTGCTGCCAGCCGAGCGGCCTTAAAGGCCGGAGATCCGCTGGGCCTGACGAACTCCGTGGATGAACTTGGCGCGTTCTCCTTGGGGATCTGCGCCCTTGGTGCCTTCGGCGACGTCAAGCACGAGCTTGTAGTTCAGTGCGCCGATGTTCTCCGTGCCTTGGAGGAGGAGGCCGAAGCCCACCATGGCTGTCTCAAACACAAAGTCCTCTCTGGAATCCTGCCAGGTCTGGCCACGATCAAGGATCTTGAGCGGGGTCGGATTGGCGACATTGGCGGAGCGAGGCTGCGTCAGTTCAATCGTGCCGAGCGTCACTGGACGATCCAGCGTGGCAGCGAAGTTCCGGGACGGAATGATTTCATACCAGGCAAAGCGGGTGGCCAACGTCCCGCCTGCGGTGGGGGGCATGTGCTTCTCCGCAACGAGGCGATAACCCTGCACGTGGAAGGGGTCAAACTTCGCCACGAGCTGATAGGTGGCCTCATTGACCTCCACACCCGGTTGATCCACCGGTACGCGGGCGACAAAGCGCAGTAAGCGACGGCTGGAGTCCCATGGGCAGGAGGCGATCTCCGCCTTCCAGGAGTGGATGTTCAGCGCGGGTTGCGGATCGGGTTTGCGAAGCGGCTCTGGACCTTGCTTTTGACCGCTTGGCAGCGGGGAGGCCAGCTTGACGCCAGCAAACTCATCCGGAACAGGGAGCTTGGCGGGGCGCAGGAGCTTGGGCTGGAGCGAAATGGCATCCTGCTGCGTCCTGTGAGTCAGAGCAAAGGCCTTCATGGAGAAGGCGGGAGCGGCAGGACGGGCGGCTAGGTTACCTGTGGCGGGAGATTCCGCAACAGCTGCGAGCTGGGCGGAAGCTCGTACCTCAGGCGTCAGCACTACGCCATCAAGCGCGGCTTCCACATGCGTGGCCACCGGGGCAGCGGACTCCTGCGCGACCACCGGCGGGGCCATGACAGGTACGAAGTCCAGGGGTTCCACCTTGTTGGAGGTCGTCGCCACTTCCACTGCGGGAGCGGCCGGGGTCGGCTGGCTGGTCGCAGGTTCCTTGGTCGTCACCAGACTGGGGGAAGCGGGTGTGCTCGCACCAGATGAGGCAGACTTTTGCCCCACCACAAAGGCTCCGACTGCCAGGCTGGCGGCGGCGGCGTACTTCACAGCATTCCACATGGGTCGGCGGTAGGGCTGGGCTGGCGTGGCAAAGGGGATGACCGCGGCATCGCGTGCAGGGGCGCTAGCCATGGCCAGAACGGTCTCGCGCTGGCGGGGGTTCAGCGTGCGCCGTGGGATGGAGGGTGCCTCCTGGAGCACCGAAAGGGTATCCTGAATGAGCTCAAGCTCGGCCCGGGCTTCTGGGGAGCTGGCAAGCCACTGACAAACGCGCGTCGTCTGCGCGGCGTTCAACTCGCCCATGGCATAGGCGGTGAGGTCAGGGTGATCTTCGTAGTTCATGGGATTTGCAGAATCGGGGAAAGGGGATTTGGGGGGGAGGGGCTTCAGATTTCGCTATAGGTGCGATGCATCAGCTTTCGCAGTCGCTTGATGCCAGTGTGCAGGAGGAAGCCCACATTGGTGACACTGAGGCCGGTGACGGATGAGATTTCTTTGTAGCTGAGGCCGTGCTGGAACTTGAGGCGGATGACTTCGCGCTGATTGAGGGGAAGCTGCTCCATGCACTGCCAGACGTGCTCGAGCATTTCTTCCTTGCTGGCATCCTCACTGGGATCGGGTTGCCATTCGTCCAGCCAGTCAAGGTGGTCATCGTTGTCCGTGAGGACGAGACGGTGCTCTTTGCGAAGCACATCGAAGGCTCGATTTCGGCAGACGGCGTACAGCCAGGCTTTGAGATTCTCGCGGACCCGGATGGGATCGGCGAGGTAGAGCTTGAGGAGGGTGTCCTGAACGACATCCCGGGCGCGCTCCTCATCACCTCCCAAGATGCTGCACGCGTACGCAATGAGGCTGCTCTCATGCTGGGCGAGGGCTTCCCGCACCAGCCCGCTGGCTGTTGGATCACTAGGCTGTGGAGGCATGAAGGCATTGCTCACAGCAGGAACGTTCTAGGGATGGTATTATTAGGCCTCCTTAAGATTTCTTAAGAAAATCGGCGGCGTCCTCAAGGGTACGTCTGGATACTCTCACTTGCGCGGGCACAATGGCAAGCCCGAACAAAAAGAGAGTGGATCGAAAACAAAGAAAAACCCGCCCCGACGGCATCGGAGCGGGTTTTGTGGAGTGATGTGCAAGTCGAGCAGCCAGCTCTGCGGGCTAGGACTTGGGAATCTCGTTAAGCGTGTAGTAGCCCACGGGGTGTAGCACTGGCGCGCCGTCCTTGGACTTCACGCCCGGGACATCGAGCTGGTGCACGTGTCCCTTGGTCAGCGGCGTGACCTTGAGCTTCACTGTCGTGCCGTCTTCGGAGACTGAGGCGACTTCCACCTTGGGGAGGACTTCGTCCACCTCAGGGCTGCCGTAGCTGGACTGCCAGATGTAGGTCCAGGCGCGCATCTTGTAGTTGTTGGCATCCTTGGCTGTCGTCGTATCCACCGGCTGGGTGAATTTCACCTCGAACCCTTCCGGGGTCGCCTTGATCTCATGCATCTCAAACGGGACCTTGCCCGTCCAGGTGATGCGCTCCAGGTCGAAAGGTTTGCCGCCTCGGGCACCCCAACCGCGGTCGGAGCCGCCCACGAAGAGCACGCCATCAGGCGACATGCGCACGCCGATAGGGCCGCTCTGCAGGCCTTTCAGGAAGGGGAACACGCAACCCTGCTTCACGCCGTTCACCGTCTCCAGCGTCACGCGGTTCACCACGGAGAAAGACTGGTCAGTGATAAAGAGCTGCTTGGTGAAGGGGCCAAACTTGCCGCTCTCATCCCAGTCCCAGGCCGTGGGGGAGTTCCCCACCTTGGCGTGAGGCAGGATCACTGCTGGTGGGGCGAACTTGGGGTTGCGCTCGCGTTCCTGGGTGATGCGGGTGCCGGTCACGCTTTCCAGGGGCTTTTCACCCATCGCGTTGTCCCACCACTTCAGCGTTTCTGGATGCCCGTGAAAGGATCCCACCAGCAGCGGCTTCAGGGAGCTGGAGCCGTTCCACACGCCCTGGTTGTCATCATAATAGGCGGTGCCATCCGGCGAGAAGCCCACGCCACCAGGTGAGCGGAGCCCGGCTGCGGTGGGGATGGACTTGCCGTCCGGTGTGATGCGCAGGCACCACCCACGGTAGGGGGCATTGGAGTGGAATGAGCCCGTGAGGCAGAGGGTCACCCAGAGGTTGCCTTTGGGGTCGAAGCGGGACCCGAAGGCGTACTCGTGATAGTCGCCGGTGATGTTCCAGTCGGCGTTTACCGTCTCGAAGATGTCGGCGCGTCCGTCACCATCCTTGTCCTTGAGGCGGGATACTTCGGGACGCTGGGTCACATAGAGCCAGCCGTCCTTGTAGGCCAGGCCCAGCACTTCATGGAGGCCGGAGGCAAAGAGCTTGTACTTGGCATTGGCGGGATCCGGGGTGAAGGCGTTGTCCACGATGTACACATCGCCACGGCGGGTGCCGACAGCGAGCGTGTGCTCGGGGAGCAGCTCGATCGCGCCCACCTCGGCCACGATGTCCGTGGGGAAGGAGAAGGGCTCAATTTTGTAGTAGTCAGACTCCTGCGGGGCAGGGGACTGGGCGCGAAGGGCGCCGGGCACGAGGGGCAGCAGCGCTGCGAGGGCAAAGGCAAAAGATTTCATGTAGATCTCGAAAGGGTTCGATGAAGAAACGGAGGGGGCGCGTGGGTTACTTCGCGTTCCACGCATAGGTCAGGGTGAACTCGGCACGGCCGTCCTTGAACTCCACGGGAAGCAGCACTTCCGTGCGCCCGCCGTCCTTGCGCACCAGCGGCTCTCCGCCGGCCACCGTCACCTTCACCACCTTGTCCACGACGAAGGCCTGGTCCTTCGATTCAATATTGCCATTGAGGGCGAGGAAATAGAGCCCGTTCTTTCCGCCAGGGCTGGTGAACTTCACGGTGCGCTTGAGGGAGGCGTTGGCGTCCTTTGAGCTGCCGGATGGCGTGTAGGACTCCTCTACCTGCACCCCTTGGTACTCCCACTTGAAGGTAGGCTGGCGTTTGGCATCCAGCTCATACCCGTGGAACCGGTAGTCGGCATTGCGGAACTCGTCCTTCTTGTAAGCCGCCACCCATGGGGCGGAGCCGGAGTCTAGCGTGCCCAGGGCTCGTTGCTGGCCGAGGCTGGCCACATCGTAGCCCAGCGGTGGTTGGTCGCCTGCGCCGCGGCCCGTCCAGTGCCGCTTGGCGTCCATGAAGGCTCCCTGCCACACCAGCGCCAGGTTCATCTGGTCGGCATCCCAGCAGAGGTTCACCCCGCCAGGGTAGCCTACGGCGATGCCGCGGGGGCCGGAGCCCTTGATGAAGTTGCGGTAGATGAGGGCTTCATCCTTCACCACGAGGGGCAGCCCCTGGTACTTCTGCTCGTCGGTTTCGCGACGGTCGGTGTTGGGCACCCACTCAGAGAGTGCAGTCTCCTTGAACCCCGGGCCGGACCACCCGAGGTAAAACTCCGCCTCACCGCCACCCTGGAAGTAGTGGGCCAGGATCTTGTGCTCACCTTTGGTGAGCTTGATTTTCTTCTCCTTGATGCCAAAGGGGTGGATCCCGTCCGCCTCGATCACTTCCTTGTCATCGATGTAGATGCGGATGCCGTCATCTCCACCGGATACCAGCTTGTACTCCCCGTCCTTGGGGCAGTCGATCATGCCCTCGAACTCGTAGGCGAATTTGTTCTTCTCCTTGTTGATGCTGATGTCACACTTGCCGGCGGGCAGGGGGCCGCCTGCGAGCGGGGTCAGTTTGCTGAAGTCTGGCAGGTTCTTGAAATCCCCGGTGTAGTAGCGGAAGTGGAGATTCCGGATCGGCGGCACTGCTTTGGCCACGGTGAGCAGGCCGTTCATCACCATGGCATGGCCGGGGAAGGTGCAGACGTAGGGGTATTCGCCCTCTTTCTCCGGGGCCGTGAAGCTGATGCTGCCCTTCTGGTGGGGATCCACCATTTTTGTGTGCGCCAAGATGCGCTTGTGCTCCGGGATCCACTGCTTCACCATTCCGGCCTCGCCGAGGTTCCAGGCGACCAGGGCCACCTCCATGCCCTTGTCATTGCCGCCGCCATCCTTGGGCAGGCAGACCACAACGTTGTGCGGGAGGTCGTCCAGGTTGTCCAGCGTGATGGTGACCTTCGCGCCCGGCTCGGCAGCGATCGCCTCCGTGTCATACCGCATTTGGGCCGGCAGGGTCTTGATGGTGACGGTGACGTCCTTCGGCGCAGCGGCCGAAAGTGGAAGAGCCACGGCACAGGCCGTCAGCAGGGTGAGTACAGGTGGGCGGAAATGCATGAGTGCTGGGAAACGTGTCGAGATGGTGCTTTTCTGCCGGGGCGGAGAAAAAGCGATGGATTAAAACGCAGTTGCAGGCTGGAGTCTTAATGGTTGGACTGACATATTTTGTGGACTTTAGGACATGAAAGTATCGGTTTAGGGTGAGCCTGGCCGATAACTACAAGACGGGACTCAGATGGTGGGCAGGGGCTGAGGAGGGGGCGGCGCGCCTCCACACAGCGTCGCCACAGCCCAGCGAAGCGCCTCAACCAGCGCAGCATCTCAACAGACCGCTTGCGGTCCTCTCAACCAGCAACGCGTCTCAACCTCAGTCTCTACTCACCCCGGATGCCCTTCATGATCTGCTCAAAACTGCGGTCGGTGCGCGGCGTCACAGTGTCGCCGTTGCCGATCCGGTAGCCGAAGTTGTCTTCATACACCTGTTTCTGCGCAGGGGAGAGATCACGCATGAACTTGCCCGGGTCCTGCTTCATCTTGTCGGTCTGTAGCTCCACATTCATGGCGGGCACGCCGGTCTTGTCGGCCAGAACCTGGTCCAGGGTCACCAGCCACTCGGCGGTGAGGCGGCCCCAGCGGACGTCATCATCTGGCGTGCCTTTGCCGCCGACGATAAGCAATGCAATAAGCGGTCCGTTGGACTGGATCTCACGCTGGAGTTTGACCATGTCCTCCTTGGACAGGTTGCCGGATTCGATGGCCTGCGTCAGATAGTGTCGGCGTACCGCGACATTCAGCTCGGGATCCGCAAAGCTGCCCAGCAGGTCCACATTGAATCCTTTGTGATAGTAGTGGCCAAACTTGGCATTGCTGGAGAGCCCCAGGGCGGTCTCCACGCTCCGGTTGCGCTGATCGATGACGCCCAGCATGCCTTTGACCATGCCGTCGAAGTTCCCCGTGACCCCAGCTTGAATGCCAGGGGAAAGCTTTGCCTGGAAGCTGTCCTCCAGCACCTTCCGCCTTGCCGTTTGAGTGCCGGTGATGGCGTTGTTCAAAGAGGGGATTTTGAGTTTTTCCAGGGCTTTTTCCAGCTGGGGGATTTGTTCGGAAGGGAAACCTTCCAGCGGGCTCGCGGCTCCGGCTAGGTCGATCGCCAGATCAAAGAGCCTGTCACGAATTGACTCCTTGAACTTCTCGAAGTCCTCGGGAAGCTTGGCACCAAACTGGCCGGCCGCCCGTTCGTATTCATCCACCAGGGCCTGAAAACGCATGACGTGAGAGAGGAACTCCTGCTTGTGCGTGCCGGGCTTCTTCGGGGCGTCGTCCACAAAACCGTCCTCGCCAAAATCGGCGAGCAGTTCCGTGGCAAGATCGGCCAGATGGGATTGGATGCCAGCCGCATGGCTGTTGGCCGATTCTCGTACCCGCGCCTGGGCCTTGGCGATAGTGCCATCGGGGTCCAGTACTGCGGGGTAGGGGCCGTCGTTGAGGGCCATCTTCATCAACGGAAGCGGTGTCCCCTTGGGGATGTGCTCCATGAGACCCTCCAGCAGGACCTTGCGTCCGTCCGTGCCCAATCCGCCCACCACCCGGGCCACCATGGCCCTGGCCTTGTCGGGGTCTGGCTCGCTGAGCATGGCCCGGTTGAAGCTCTGTACCAGGCCCCGGAACGCGAGGGAGACGGACTCCCGGGAGTCAGACACTTTATGGATGGAGTCCTCGCGATCCACCACCGTTCCTTGAAGCCGCCCTTCATGGACGGCGAGGGCTTTGTGCAGGGAGTCGGTCCAGGCCCGCGCCTCCGTCTCGAAGCTGCCCTGCCGGGTCTTGATCTGTTTGTGGATGATGCCCGCCAAATCCTTGAGAGGCCCGGCAAAGGGGCTGCCCTCCACCCCGGCTGAAAAGGCCTCGGCCAGGGCAGAAAGCTCTTTGGAGCTGAGGGTTTTGATCTGTTTGGCGAAGGATTCCTGCATCGCCGTGTCCAGGTCCGCGCCTCGCTTCACCGTGGGCTGCGCGGCCAGCTTGATATTGTTCATATAGGCCTCGAAGTTGGGATGCTTCGAGGCGTTCACCATGGATCCCTTCGGCATGCTGGACAGCATCTTCAGCATTTCGAGGGTGGTCTTGTCCACCTCTTGCAGTGATGCGGAGGTCTTCTCCGTGGTGCGGGTCTCTTTGGGGGTGGTGAGATCAGAAAAGAACTTGGACATGCCCGTCTTGCCCACGGGCGGTTTCCACGCAGGTGGGGGGACGATGGCGGGCTTGGGGGGCTCGTCCTGGGGCGGTACGGGCAGGCTGGATCCTTGAACGCCAGTGGAGGAATCCAGCTCCGGTGCATCGTGCGGATCGGTTCCGCCCACATGCCCCACCTCATGTTGGAACTTGGCGAGGAACTCATCGCCGAAGGTGATGGACTCGTGATCCAGCGTCTGAATGCTGTCTGTCCGGTGTTCGGTGCCCTCGGTGTCCTTCAAGCGGCTCACTCCACCTCCGGTTACAGAGACCTTGAGATTGGAGATGTCGTGATCGCTCTCCCCATGAAACAGCGTGACGTCATACGGCCCATCGGTGCGGTCGGCGAGTCGTGCATAGGTGCCGTTTCCCAGATCCACTCCCTGAAACTTCTCCCCATTGACCTCAATCTCCGCAAAGGTGCGGACTTCGCCATCCACCTTGAGGGTGGGCATGGCCTGGAAGGAGAGGGTGGCTTCGGCAACTTTCATGAGGCGGGGGCGGCGTGAAGAGTCGTTGTAGTGAATATCTAGCCGTACCCATGTTCCCAGTTACCTGAAACTTGGTGACGAGGTTGCCAGAATGGTCGGGAGGAGGCTACACGGCTCGATTCAAAAGCTCCTGGGCAATGACCCCGTCCAATTGCGGGATCCGCAGATAGGCAAGTGCGTCTTGAAGAAGAGGGATCTGGCCTGTGGGCACATCCGTGATCGGTGCGAGGAGATTGTCGAGGTCCTGGGTCAGTTCCGCCAGGCGGTCTCGCACCATGGCTTTGCGGCTCTCAAAATCTCCGGCTGGCGGGAGGCCAAACTCGGTGGTCGCCCGTTCGTATTCTGCGGCGAGGGCGTGAAATCTGACGATGAAAGAGAAGAACTCCAGCGTGTTGTGGCTGGGGTGCTTGGCCGGGTGATCTCTGTGTTCGTGGTCAGCGAAGTTTGAGTACAGCTCGGCTTCCAGACGGGTCAGCTGTGAATAAACCTCGCTAATGTGCGTCTTCCCGGTCGCCCGCAGTTGTTCCTGGGCCTTGGTGATGCTTCCGTCGTGGTCGAGGATGGTTGCGGGAGGTTCGTCTCGCAGCGCCATCTTCATGAAGGGGAGGTCTTGTCCCTTGGCCGTGTGTTCCGCAAGCGCTTGGAGAAAGATCTTTCTGCCATCGCTCCCAAGACCGCCCACCACCCGGGTTGCCAGGGCGCTGGAGTAATCGGTGTCGGTCAAATTCATCATGGCAGTGTTGAAACCCTCCACGAGTTTCACGAAGGCCTTGGATGCTGTTGCCCGATCTTCCGTGATCTGGTGGGTGTTGCCCTGGTGGTCCGTGAATGAGCCGGTTAGTTCGCCTTCATGCACCGCCAGAGCCTTGCTGAGGGAGTCGGACCAGAGGCGAACCTCGGTGTCGAGCTTGTCCCGACGCGCTGTGATCTCCGTTTGCACGATGTCGGACAACTCCGCCAGGGCTTCTGCATTTGTCTCGTTGCCCACGGCGCTGGTAAAGGCGGCTGAGAGGGCGGTGAGTTCTTTGGTGGTCAGCGATTTGACCTGATCGGTGAAGGGTTGGAATGCTGCCTTCTCCGAGCCTTCTTCCTGAGGGATTCTCGCCAGATACGTCGCGAAATTCTGAAGTTTGACCGCTTGGGCGGAGCCGTCTGTTGGCTCGTTTGACAGAGCCCTCAAGAACAGGCCAGTCGATCTGCTCAGTTCTTCAAGAGACGGAGGTGTTCGGTCTCGAGGTCCGCTTTCAATCACGATGCTGACGCCCGAATCGTCGTCTAAACCATCCGAAGGTAGCGGTGGGCCAAGTTGGGGGGGAGGTCCTTGTGGAAGATGAGTGGTCGAACCCTGGTCACCGGGGCCGTCTCCGGGCGGCCTGGGGAGGGGGCGACTGTCGGGCAATGGCCGCACTCCGTCCTGACCAAGGAACTGGTCAAAGAACGCTTCGGTCAGAGTGATTGCTTCGTGGTCCAATTTGTGGACATTGTCCGTGCCGTGGGCGTGGCCCTCGGTGTCCTGGAGTCGGCTGACCCCTCCGCCGGTGACGGAGACCTGCATATTTGAAAGGTCGTGGTCGGGTGCTTCGCTAAAGAGCGTGACGTCAAAGCGTCCCTCTGTGCGATCTGTCAGGCGGGCATAGCTGCCGTTGCCCATGTCAACGCCTTTGAAGGTTTCGCCGTTGACCTGAATATCGGTAAACGTGCGAACCTCGCCATCCACCTTGAGGGAGGGCATGGCATCAAAGGCAAAGGTGGCTTCAGCAACTTTCATGAGGGCATACAGGAAACGAATGTGGCAGCGTGACAATGAAGCATCTTCCCGCCGCCACCCGTGCAGTTACCGGCCAGGCCTCAGATTCTGAAGGGGGATTCCGGTTCGGCCCCTTTTTCGCACTCGCCTGGACTAAGCGCGGATGAAGCCCGAAGGGGGCTCATTCAGTGGAAACTCGGTAGGCGCATCCTGATTGGCCAGCAGATCAGGCAGCCGACGTCGCCAGATGACGAGCACGCTCACCAGGTCCTTGAGGTGCTGGTAGAGGGCCTGTGGTTCAGCCTGGTTGAGGTCGATGATTCTCCCTAGCAGGACTTCCTGCTGGGGTTCATCGATGGAAAAGAAAGCCCCCGCCGTGCCCCGGCCGAAGGCGTTGGCAATGAGGAGGGGCTCCAGCAACGCGCTCCGGCTGGCAGCGTTCAGTTTGCACAGGGGAGCGTAAAGATGGGCGGTGGGCAGCTTGGGGTCAGGTTCCAGGTGAACCACCAAGTCATCCCCAAACTTGAGGCTGACCACGCCGTTTTCATTGAGCGACAGGGTGTCGAGGCCGAGTTGCTTCCCAAGGTAGTCTAACAACAATTGGAACTCCATGCCGCAACCTCCCCGGATGTTCTCTCAAGGCAACTGGATTGATGGATTTCGCCAAAGGTGTCACGCGCATGGAGGGCGAGGGGAAGAAAAATATTCAAGGCGTGAAAGAGTGCTTGGCCTGCTGAAGTACTGTTGGTATATCTCTGGTATACCAGTAGTGCACCATGACCGACTCCCTGAGCGAAAAGGCCTATCACCACATCCAGCGCAAACTCCTCTCCGGGGAGTGGAGCGCGGGGGACGTGTTGTCTGAGTTGAGCGTGGCGCAGGAGATGGGCATCAGCCGGACGCCAGTGCGCGAGGCGTTTCGCAACCTGGAGCAGGAAGGCGTGCTGGAGCAGGTGCCCCGCTTTGGCACCAGGGTGAAGGCGCTGGACCGGCGCGACTTGGTGGAACTGTACGAACTGCGTGAAGCGCTGGAGCCCTACGCTGTTGCTCAGGCTGCCGGGAAGCTGGTGCCTGAGGACCGTGACCGTCTTCGTGCGCTGTGTGCGGAGTTCAAGACCATTGCTGGGGAGCTCCGCCAAAAAGGCAAGACCCGGCCGGATGCGGCCATGATGAAACGACTGATGTCCGCAGACATGGCCTACCATCAGCTCCTCATTCGCGCAGCAGGCAATCGACGCATGATGAAGATTGTGGCCGACAGCCGGGTGCTGGCGCGCATCTTTACCACCTCCCGCCAGGAGCATGACCTCAAGGTCATCGAGCAGACCTACCGCTACCATGTTGAGATTCTCCAGGCGGTGGAGACTGGCAAGGGCGACGAGGCCCGCCGGCTGATGAGCGAGCACATTCGTGCCAGCATGGTGGAGGCGCTGGAGCACTACGACACGCAGAACGCCGCGATTGGCAGCCAGGACATGTCCCTGGGATTGCCGGACGAATTGCTCACCGAGTTTCACCGCATCGAAAAGCAAGCCAAGCCCGGTGCGACCAGACGCCGGGGCCGCTCCGCCTGATGCCTGATTGCCATTTCAGAATTTTTCCTCAAACCAATCCATGAACCTGAGACACGTATCCTCACGTCTTCCCGTGCTTGCGGCCGGGCTTTCCTTGCTCTGTGCCGGGGCCGCTTCCGGCCTGGAACGCATCAAGTACAACAATCCGGGTCTCAAGGTGGACTTGGGCGTCGGCCTGTGGGCCTGGCCGCTGCCAATGGACTTCGACGGCGATGGTGACCTCGACCTTGTCGTGAACTGCCCGGACAAGCCCTACAACGGCACCTACTTCTTTGAAAATGCGACTGGGGACACGGCCAAGAACAAGATGCCGGTCTTCAAGCCGGGACGACGCATCAGCAAGGGAATGCAGAACGTCCAGGTCTCCTACGTGGACGGCAAGCCGGTGGTGATGAGCCCTGGCATGATCCACCCCGATTTCCTGAAGACGGGCATCGATCAGGGGACCAAGATCGACCTGCCCGCCAATGTGCACCCCAACAAGGTGCGCGGAAATATGTGGCGCTCTGTGGACTATGATGGCGACGGCCTGCAGGACATCGTGGTCGGGGCCGACGACTGGACGGAGTACGGCTGGGACAACGCCTACGATGAGAATGGCCGCTGGTGCAACGGTCCTCTCAAAGGCTTCGTCTATGTGGCCCGCAACGAGGGCACGAACGAGCAGCCCAAGTATGCCAAGCCGGTGAAGGTGATGGCCATCGATCGTCCGGTGGAAACCTTCGGCTGGCCTTCGCCAAACTTTGCTGACTTCGACGGAGACGGGGATCTGGACTTGCTCTGCGGTGAGTTCCTGGATGGCTTCACCTACTTCCAGAACACCGGCACGCGGGACAAGCCAAAGTACGCCTACGGTAAAAAGGTCAAAACGGCAGAGGGCAAGTACCTCAAGATGGACCTGGAGATGATCACCCCCACGGCGATCGACTGGGACAAGGACGGGGATCTGGACCTGATCGTGGGCGATGAAGACGGTCGCGTGGCGTTTGTGGAGAACACCGGCAAGTTCGAGGAAAAAGACAAATCGCCGCTGTTTCTGGCCCCGCGTTACTTCCAGCAGGAGGCGGACGATGTGAAGTTCGGCTCCCTGGCCACACCGGTGGGATTTGACTGGGACGGCGATGGTGACATCGACATCATCAGCGGCAACACCGCCGGCAACATTTCGTTCATTGAGAACCTGAGTGGCAAAGGCGTCGAGAAGCCCAAGTGGAACAAACCACAGCTGCTCAAGGCGGGTGGCAAGGTGCTCCGCATCATGGCCGGTCCGAATGGGAGCATTCAGGGGCCCTGCGAGGCCAAGTGGGGCTACACCACCCAGACTGTGGTGGACTGGGATCTGGACGGCCTACCGGACCTGCTGGTGAACTCCATCTGGGGCAAGGTGCTCTTCTACAAAAACACCGGCACCCGTACCGCGCCGAAGCTCGCTGCGGCCAAGCCCGTGGCGGTGGAGTGGAATGGGAAACAACCTGAGCTGGCCTACGGCTGGCTCCGCCCGCAGGGCAAGGCCCTCCTCACGCAGTGGCGCACCACCCCGGTGGGTGTGGACTGGAACAAGGACGGTCTGCCGGACTTGGTGATGCTGGATCAGGAGGGGTATCTGGCCTTCTTCCAACGGGCCAAAGTGAATGGGGAGCTCAAGCTCCTGGCCCCGCAGCGCGTCATGCTGGCTGACAAGCTCAATGAGGGCGAAGCCGGGCCGAAGTTCTTCCAAGCCACTGGAGGTGAACCGCTGTGGATGAACAAAAAGATTGCCGGAGGGAGTGGTCGTCGCAAGCTCTGTGCCACGGATTGGGATGGCGACGGCAAGCTGGACCTGCTGATCAATGCGGCCAATGCCAGCTTCGTCCAGCAGACCACTGCGGCAGATGGCAAGTGGTACTTCAAGGACCGCGGGCTGATCTCGCCCATGAACATCGAGGGCCATGATGTGAGCCCTGCGGTGGTGGACTTCAACGGAGACGGCGTGCCAGACTTCCTGGGCGGAGCGGAGGATGGTTATTTCTACTACCTCAAGAACCCTGGTTCGGCCGCACCGGTCCAGAAGACTCAGGCACCTGCGGCTGGGCTGACCTCAAGTGAGTTCATCTATGATACGGCACCTTTCCCGTCCTGTCACGCCTCGACCATCGCCCGGGCGGCGGACGGCACGCTTCTCACCTCATGGTTTGGTGGTACCGCAGAAGGCAAGCCGGATGTCGGGATCTGGGTGTCCCGTCAAGTCGGTGGCAAGTGGAGCGAACCGGTGGAAGTGGCCAACGGAGTGCAGACGGATGGCACGCGTCATCCCTGCTGGAACCCTGTCCTTTTCCAGCCCAAAGAGGGGCCGCTCTGGCTCTTCTACAAGGTGGGACCTTCTCCGCAGACCTGGTGGGGCATGCTGCGCACCAGCACCGACGGTGGCAAGACCTGGGGTGAGGCGGTACGTCTCCCCGACGGCATTCTGGGACCCATCAAGAACAAGCCCGTGCAACTGGCCAACGGGGACATCCTTTGCCCCACCAGCACGGAGTCTCCCACCAAGCCCAGCAAATGGGCCGTCCACTTTGAGCGGACCAACGACATGGGCAAGACCTGGACCGCGACACCGGCCCTTCACGACGGGGAGGCCATTCGAGCCATCCAGCCCAGCGTTCTCCTTGCCGGAGGTGACAAGCTCATCGCACTGGGCCGCTCCACGCAGGGGAAGATCTTTGAGATTGAATCCAACGATCTAGGAAAAACCTGGGGTGCGATCCGCCTTGGTTCACTCCCCAACCCCAACTCTGGCACGGATGCGGTGACGCTGAAGGACGGGCGGCATCTGCTGATCTACAACCACACCCCCAAGGGGCGCTCCCCGTTGAATCTGGCGATCTCCAAGGACGGGGTGACCTGGCAGGCCGCCCTGGTGCTGGAGAGTGAGAAGGGTGAGTATTCCTACCCCGCCATCATCCAGACTCCCGACGGGAAGGTGCATGTCACCTACACCTGGAAGCGTGAGAAGGTGAAACACGCCGTGATCGATCCGGCAAAGCTTGAGCCAAAAGACTTGGTTGACGGCAACTGGCCTCAGTGAGCAGACTGGGCGCTGTGAAATTACCTACTACCATGACCCGATCCTCCTTCTTCGCCGCTATTGTTTGCCTCGGTGCCTTGCTCACCGGATCCCTGTTTGCTGCTGATGATGCCGCTCTTGCGGCGGTCAAGGCGGCCGATGCGGCCCGTGTGAAAGCCATGCAAGCTCCCACCAAGGAGGCACTGGAAGCCGTGCTGTCTGATGATCTCAACTATGCCCACTCCAGCGGGGTGGTGGATACCAAGGCCTCCCTCATCGACCTCGTGCTCAGTGGAAAGACGAAGTACCTCGGCTTCACCTACGAGAGCCAGAACTTCTCGTTTCCTGCTCCGGGCATTGCCCTTATGCATGGTCGCGTGAATCTGAAGGTGGGCAAAGGGGCTGAGGTTTCAGACCTCGCCATGAGCTACCTCGCCGTCTGGAAAGAGGAAAAAGGACAGTGGAAATTCCTGGCCTGGCAGTCCTGCAGGCTGCCTCCGGCAGAGGCTCCGGCAAAGTAACCGTCAGCCTCGACAGACCTCCATGCGCCCGGCCATCACTCAACAAACAGCTCTTCTCCCAGTCCTTCAGCGAACGCTGGGAATGGTCCTGCTGTCCTGCGTGGTGACCGGTGTCGCGTTGGCAGAGCCCGGCCCCTCGGGCCTGCCACCCATGCTCGATCTGGCGGGGATTGGTACCGATCCCGCCAAGATCGACTACAACCTCCTGCCGGAGGAGATTGACCGCCCGGAGCGGGGCGAAATCATGGTGCTAGCCCCCTAATCTGAACTTGTCAGATTTTATGACATGCAAGATGCGGAAGATCCTCCGCCGTTAGAACGAGTCCATGAGCCATCCCGACACTTTAAAGCCTTCCGCCGCCATGCCCACCAGCCGCTATGCCTGGACGGTGGTGGCCCTGTTGTTTCCTGTGGCCCTGTTAAACTACCTGGACCGGCAGATGATCGCCTCCATGAAGGTCTCGGTCATGCGGGACATTCCCAGCGTTGGGTCAGAGGAAAACTGGGGGCACATGCTGGCACAATTCAAGTGGGTGTATGCTGTCTTCAGCCCAATTGGCGGTTACATTGCCGACCGCTTCAGCAAGAGGTATACGATTTGCGCCAGTCTCTTTGTCTGGTCTGCCATCACCTGGTGGACGGGCCATGTGCAAACCTTTGATGAATTGCTCCTGGCACGTTCGCTCATGGGCATCAGCGAGGCTTTCTATATCCCGGCGGCGCTGGCGCTCATCGCCGACCATCATGGCATGCTCACCCGGTCCCGGGCGGTGAGCATCCATCAGATGGGGATCTATTGTGGCGTGATCGTCGGGGGCTTCGCGGGGTATTTGGCGGATGCCCCGTCATTGGGCTGGCGGTTTGCCTTTGATATCACAGGACTGATGGGGGTGCTGTACGCGGTGCCGCTGCTGATGTTGCTAAAGGACAAATGGCGCGGCGGAGAAGTGACCATTCCAGCCGGGGTATCGACGGATCAGAGGGCTACATCGCGTGGTTTCGTCCGTTCGCTCGTTGACGAGGTCGTCAAAATCCTGCGCACGCTTTGGACGCTTTTCAGCAACCTGTCCTTTATCCTGCTGGTACTGTATTTCACCCTGCCGGCAATTGCCGCCTGGGTGGTTCGGGACTGGATGCCTGCCATTTTGCAGAAGGAGTTCAACATCAGCCAGGGGCATGCAGGGGTCTCGGCTGCTCTCTACTGGCAGGCCGCCGCACTTGTCGCCGCAGTGGGGGCGGGAGTGCTGGCTGACCGATGGATGCGACGCACGGACCGGGGGCGCATCTATGTCAGCGCGCTGGGCATGCTGTTGATCGTGCCGGCCCTCTACAGTGTGGGGAATGCCCCGTCCGCCGGATCTTTTCCCCTGGCCATTTTCGGACTGATCCTCTTTGGCATTGGCTGGGGCTTCTTTGACTGCAACAACATGCCGATCCTTTCCCAGGTGGTGGGCCCCAATCTAAGGGCAACCGGATATGGCATCATGAACTTCGTGAGCATGATGGCGGGCGGGATTGCGGACTGGACCTTTGGCATCATGCGCGACCGGGGCGTCGCCCTCAATTCGATCTTCACAAGTTTTGCCGGCGTGTGTGTCCTGTCCACGATTCTTGTTCTGCTGATCCGGCCGCGAGATACCGGTGAAAACCGGTCCCAGGCGTCCCCCTGACTTATTCCATGAACACTGTGCCTCCCGCCGCCTTTCACGGCATCATCCCTCCCATCATCACTCCGCTCAAAGACCGCGACACGCTGGATGTGGCGGGGCTGGAAAACTTGATCGAGCACCTCGTGAGAGGCGGAGTGCATGGCATCTTTGCGCTCGGTACCACCGGTGAGGCCCCTAGCCTGAGCTATCGACTGAGGCGGGAGATGGTGGAGCGCACCTGCAAGCAGGTGGCGGGGCGGGTGCCGGTGCTGGTGGGCATCACGGACACTTCCTTTGTGGAATCGGTGAATCTTGCTCAGCACTCGGCCGAGCAGGGAGCTGCCGCGGTGGTGCTCTCGGCTCCTTACTACTTCCCGGTGGGGCAGCCGGAATTGACCGAGTACGTCGAGGACCTGGTGCCGGAGCTCCCATTGCCAGTCTTCCTCTACAACATGCCCAGCCACACCAAGGTGACCTTTGAGCTGAGCACCGTGCGCCGGGCTATGGACCTGCCCGGGGTGGTGGGCATGAAGGACAGTTCGGGCAACATGGTTTATTTCCACCAACTCGTTCGGGAGCTGGAGCATCGTCCGGACTGGAGCCTGCTGGTGGGACCGGAAGAGTTGCTCGGGGAGAGCGTGCTTCTGGGCGGGCACGGCGGCGTGTGTGGTGGAGCGAATCTCTGCCCGAAGCTCTACGTGGCACTCTATGATGCGGCTCAGAAACGGGATGTGACGCGGGTGATGGAGCTCCACGCTCAAGTGATGCGGATCTCCGGCAGCATCTACAAGGTGGGCCGCCACGGATCTGCCTTCATCAAGAGTGTGAAGTGCGCACTGAGCGTGCTAGGCGTATGTGATGACTTCCTGGCGGAGCCGTTTCACCGTTTCCGCGATGAAGAGCGGCTGCGTGTCGGGGCGTACTTGGAGGAGTTTGGGATCACCCGGGAGCGCGCATGGCCGGCCGAGGTGGAGGTGTAGGAGGGAATGAGGAATTAACCACAGAGGCACAGTGCGCACAGAGGTGGCGCTGAGCCTGAGCTCAAGTTAGACTGTTTTGATCATGAAAAAAGTGTTGAACAATGATGAGGCGAAGGTGGTGCAACTGGTGGCGAGCGGGGACTTGAGGCTCTCGGCCAACCAGACTTGCTGGGCTGCGCAGGATGCCATGGAAATGGCACTGGCGGAGGCCGTGGCAGCGGAGGGCTTTGATCTGGTGCGTGCTCATCCCTATAAGGAGGATGAGGGGCACGGGTTCATCGCGTCCCAGCGCGAGGGGATTGAGGTGTTTCGCAACGTGGATGCGGATGCTCCGCTCATCGTGGCAGAGGCCGTCTGGCAGTACTCCCACCATGTGCTGGCGGGCTTGACGACTCATCGTGGGCCGATCCTTACGGTGGCGAACTGGTCCGGGCAATGGCCGGGGTTGGTGGGCATGCTCAACTTGAATGGCTCACTGACCAAGGCAGGGGTGGCGTACTCCACGTTGTGGAGCGAAGACTTCACAGACGACTTCTTCCGCACGGAACTGCGGCGCTGGCTGAAGACCGGCAAGGTGAAGCAGGATCTCTCCCATGTGCGCCCGCTCGAAGACGTGACCGTGCCGCCAAAGTCCGCGCAACTGGGTGGACAGCTGGCGGCCGAACTCCGGCTTCAGAAGGCCATCATGGGTGTGTTCGATGAAGGCTGTATGGGCATGTTCAACGCGATCATCCCAGACCATGCCCTGCACGGGTGTGGTGTTTTCAAGGAGCGGCTCAGCCAGTCCAGTCTCTACTATGAGACCACCCAGACCTCCGAGGCCGAGGCCCGGGAAGTGTATGCGTGGCTCGTGAAGAAGGGGATGAAGTTTCATTTTGGCAAGGACCACGCGACAGACCTGACCGAGGCCCAGGTGCTGAAGCAGTGTCAGATGTACATTGCCGCCGTGCGGCTCGCGGATGACTTCGGCTGCGACACTATAGGCATCCAGTACCAACAGGGGCTGAAGGATCTCCTGCCGGCGAGCGATCTCGTGGAAGGCATCCTCAACAACAGCGACCGCCCGCCAGTGAAATCGCGTGATGGCAAGCGAGTGCTCTACAAGGGAGAGCCGCTGGTGCACTTCAACGAAGTGGATGAATGCGCGGGGCTGGATGGTCTTATGACCTGCCGGGTGCATCAGGCTCTGGGGCAGCCGGTGGAAAGCACTTTGCACGACATACGGTGGGGCGAGGCTTATGGCGGTGACTATGTCTGGGTGTTGCTGATCAGCGGTGCGGCACCACCCGCCCATTTCATCAAGGGCTGGAAGGGGGCCGAGGGCTTCCGCCAGCCGCCGATGTATTTCCCGAACGGCGGCAGCACGCTCCGGGGAATTTCCAAGCCGGGTGAGATTGTCTGGTCCCGTATCTACGTCGAGAATGAGTCATTGCACATGGACATTGGTCGCGGAGCGGTGGTGGAATTGCCGAAGGAGGAGACCGAGCGGCGCTGGCAGAACACCACGCCGCAGTGGCCCATTATGCACGCCGTGACCTATGGTGTCTCGCGGGACCAGTTGATGGCCAAGCACCAGGCCAACCACATTCAGGTGGCCTATGCCGACGACGCCAAGTCAGCCGACGCCTGCCTGCTGGCCAAGGCAGCGTTTGCCAATGAGCTTGGCATGAAGGTGAATGTGTGCGGCGGGCGGACTCGCAAGAAGGGATGGTGAACCGGTTTGGAGCATTCGCTGAATATCCTTGAGCCACTCGTTTCAATGCGTAGCATGGGCACCTTCCCCATGCTCAAGATCTACACCTATGCCGGATGCTCCACCTGCAAGAATGCCACGAAATGGCTGAAGCAGCAGGGCATCCCTTTTGACGAGAAGCCCATCCGTGAGACGCCGCCTACGGTGGCAGAGCTGAAGGTCGTGCTGAAGGCGAAGGGTGGGGATCTCCGGCCGCTCTTCAATACTTCTGGCCAGGACTACCGGGCCATGGGGATCAAAGACAAGCTCCCGGGATTGAGCGAAGAGGAGGCATTGCAACTCCTGGCCAGCCACGGGAATCTGGTGAAGCGTCCCTTCGCGCTGGACAAGAGCGCAGGTGTGGCGCTTGTGGGATTCAAAGAGGACGAGTGGGCAAAAGTCCTGGCCTGAGCTCTTGTGTTTCCAGCGGGATTTGAGCAAGATGCGGCATGCATCTTTCCTCATTCCGTGCTTTTGGCTGTATGGCCCTTCTGGGGCTGGGGGGCGGCATCGCTGTCGCCCAGAGTACGACCACTCCGGGACAGCCGGGGTGGTTTCCGTTTACCATCAGCACGCAGGATGCTTCGCCCAGTCCCATCGATCTCTCTGCCCTGAATGAAAAGCCGGCGGGGGCTTCAGGCATTCTGAAGGTGGATGGGGAGTGGCTGGTGGATGGTAAGGGGCGCAAGGTGCGCCTCTTCGGAACCAATTTCTGCGGCACCGCATGCTTCCCACCTGAGGAACTGGCTCCTCAAATCGCTGCCCACTTGGCCAAGAACGGCGTGAACGTTGTGCGTCTCCACCACATGGACAACGATTGGGGGAAGGGGAGTTCGATCATTGGCGACAACGAGGCCACCACGCTCAACGAGCAGAACCTTGCCCGCATGGACAAGCTGGCGGCAGAGTTGATCGCTCATGGCATTTATCTTAACATTAACCTGCACGTCAGCCGAACCTATCCTGGCACGCCCAAAGGAGCGCCCAGCTATAGCAAAGGGCTGGATCACTACCACCGGCCTTTCATTGCGCAGTTTCAGGCCTTCGCCAAGACGCTGCTCAATCACGTGAATCCGCACACGGGTCGTGCCTACAAGGACGAACCCGGCGTCGCGGTGATCGAGATGAACAATGAAAACTCGATTTTGCTCAATCCCTGGTGGACGGCCAGCTTGCCGGAGCCTTTCAAAGGAGAGCTGCAGGGGATGTTCCTCAAATACCTGAAGGGGCAGTACAAAGACACGGCGGCGCTCCAGACCGCCTGGGGTGTGAATGACGGCAGCACCGGGCCGGAACTGATCAAGAACGGTTCCTTCACGGACGGGGCCAAGGAATGGTTCGTGGAAGCTACCAATGGTGCCCAGGCCACCGCGAAGGCGGCAGGGGACGGAGCCGTGCGCTGGACGAGTACCGCGATTGGGAGTGTGCCGTGGAGTCTGCAATTCTATCAGGTCGGGCTGAATCTGGACGAGAAGGCCAGCTATCGTGTCACCTTCAAGGCGCGGTCCCAGGACAAGAGCACCATCAGCGTCATCGCGATGAATTCCGCCGCCCCGTGGGCCCAGCTTGGCCTCAGCGAGAACGTGACCCTCACCCCCGAGTGGGAGGAGTATCACCTTGATTTCGCCCCGCATTCTGTGTTGCCAGATGGTAAGAACCGTGTCGGGTTCGGCCTGCTCAACAAGATTACCACCGTGGAGCTCAAGGACATCCGCCTGCATACGGTGCCTAATGGTTTCCTGAAACCGGATCAGACATTGGAGGCTGGCACCATCCCCATCCCGGAGCGCAGTGCCAATGTGGCGGTGCGCCGGGATTTCATCGCCTTTCTGGCGGATCTGGAGATCGAGCACGCGCTGGAGATGAAGAAGTTCATCCGTGAGGAGATCGGAGCCAAACAGATGATCACGCATTCGCAGTTGCTCTTCGGCGGCATTGCCGGGGCGCGTCGTGAGTTCGCGGTGAGCGACCTGGTGGACACGCACGGCTACTGGCATCATCCCTCTTTCCCACGGAAGTCCTGGGACATGAACGACTGGTATGTGAACAACGTCTCTCAAGTCGTGGAGAAGAGCGGAGGCACCCTGGCGGAGATCGCCATGCAGCGTCCCGTGGGCAAGCCCTATAGCTTGAGCGAGTATGATGTGCCGGCCCCCAACGACTATGCCGCGGAGACGTTCCCTCTGCTTTCCGCCATGGCTTCCGTGCAGGACTGGAGTGCGGTGTATCACTTCGCTTTCAAGCACAACACTCCCTATGACAGCGATCGCATCACGAGCTTCTTCGATCTGCCTGGACATCCGGCCAAACAGGCAATGATGCCCATCGCCGCTCTGGTCTATCGGAAGGGCCTGATTACCCCCTTCAGCCGGGGCTCGACCTTGAAGCTTGGCAAAGGCCCCATCCTCGACTACGCAGGTGAGAAAGCAGGGGACGTGTGGGGAAGCTGGCGTCCCGTGTGGGATAAGGTGGGCAAGTCCGGGGCCATCGCGTGGACAGAGCGTGTGGGCATGCAGTTGAGCGAAGACAATGCCTGGGAACTCACCCCCTTCGTGGGAATGTTGAGAAAGGGTGGCGACACGGTGAAGGTGAATTGGGTCGCTGAGGGGAAAAACGCCGAGTTGAGCGTGGTGGACCGCAAAGCGGTGGTTTTCAGTGGAACCCTGGGATCGGGCAAACAGGAGCTCGGGGCCATCTCGGTGGCGCTGGAGAACGATTCGCCTGCCAGCAATGTGACCCTGATGGCCGCAGCTCTGGACGACAAATCCCTGGCCGACTCCAAACGCATCTGGCTCGCCGTGGTGAGCCGCGCAGAAAATGTCGGGATGGGGTGGGATGCCAACCGCACCACCGTGGGAACGAAGTGGGGCAAGGGGCCTGCGGAAGTCCTGGGGGTGAAGGCCGTGGTGGGCCTGCCCGATGGGGGCAAGTGGAAGGTGCAGGCTCTGGACGCGAAAGGAAATCCGCAGCAGGAGGTGCCGACGGAAGGAGGGAGCTTCAAACTGTCGCCTGATCAGAAGACGGTGTGGTGGTTGTTGACGAGGCAGTAGAGGAGAGAAGTATGAGCGCTGCGGAACTCGTTGTTTGTACCGGTCTCACCTATGTTTGCTGCTGCCTGGTCTATACCGGGGCTCAATGGCTGGCACTTCGTCTCGCGCGAGTGCCAGTCACGAGGGTTCAGCTATTCTTTGGTAAAGAGCTGCTCAGTTTTAGCAAGGGTGACCTGACTTTGGCGGTCGGGTTCATTCCTTTGGGGAGTTTTCTGACGCAAGACCGGACGGTGTACAATGCCCAGTCCCTTGGGTTGCGTATTGCGCTTCCATTCGCCGGCCCGTTGGCACTTTCTGTTTTCGGTTTGCTGGCACTTGGTTGGAACTCGTGGGGGCACCAAATTCTAACTGGGTATTGGCAGTTGCCATGGGAAGCGTTGCATCCCAAAACAGAGGCGCAGGCACTGATTGCGGCCCTGCACCAGCTTGCTGACCAGTCCATTCAATCGTTCGTTGGAGTGATCGTTGTGAAAACCCTGGCTATGAACTTGCTTCCCACCGCCTTTACCCCGGTGGGCGGGATCTTCGTCGAGCCATTCAAGCCTGAAGAAGATCGCCAGTTGCCACGAGTGGTGAATACCTACCTGGTGGTCAGCGCTTTGGCGTCCTATGCGATGATGGGCATGTGGATTTATGCCGTGGGTGCATACGTTTGGAAAGCTGGCCAATAGGATGGGTTTTGCCTCGAATTGAGCAAATGCCCTCCGCGTCTGTCCACCAGTGATTCGCCGCATTCTTGCGGCTGGCATCCATCTTTCCTGGGCCTCCCAGCCTCAACCTATCAATGCTTCCTACGGCACCTCCCAACCGCGCAAGCTCTCTCACGATGTCCTCTTTCGATCGCCGCGATTTCTGCACCCTCGTTGCCGCCAACTTCTGCGCTCTGCTGCTTTCGCAGTGCGCCTCTCCGCCGCCACCGCCTCCGGCGCCGATCATCCCAGTGACGTCCGTCCCGCCAGGCGGCGTTCCCGCGCCTCAGCCCGCCCCGGTGTACAACGGTCGGCTGCCCT
>NZ_BATQ01000087.1 GCF_000739635.1 Verrucomicrobium sp. BvORR034
TGGGTAGCCTGCTGGGGGAAGGGGGCCGTCAATGGTCAGAGTGGGATCGCCTCATCCAATGGCTGGAGACCGAGAGCAGGCCCGATGTGATCTCCCTGTCCAACTCCCTGCTCATTGGGTTGGCTCCCGCGCTCGTCCGTCGGGTCAAGGTCCCCGTGGTGGTTTCCCTCCAGGGGGAGGACTCTTTTCTGGACACACTCACAGAGCCCTATCGCACTCAGGCCTGGGATCTCATGCAGAAGAACGCCCAGTCCGTGGCGCGTTTCATCTCGCCGAGTGACTTCTATGCCGGGGTCATGGCCGAACGTCTTGCGGTCCCTGCTGACAAGGTCAGCGTGGTGTACAATGGGCTGAACTATGAGGGCTGGTCACACGACCGCCGCGAGCCAGAAACGCCTACCATCGGCTATCTGGCCCGTATGATCCACGGCAAGGGGCTCACGACTCTGGTGGACGCTTTCATCGAACTTGACCGACGCGGCAGCGTGCCCGGCGTGAAGCTTCGCATCGCAGGCGCGAAGACTCCGGCGGACGACAAGTACATTGAGGGGCTGCAATCCAAGCTCGCGGCCGCAGGTCTGGCTGATCGTGTCACCTGGGAGCCGAACGTGAGTTTCGAGGAAAAAACCAAGTTCCTGCACGAGGTCACTGTTTTCTCCGTGCCTGCCACCTACGGCGAAGCCTTCGGGCTCTACGTCGTGGAGGCCCAGGCCGCTGGATTGCCCGTTGTGCAGCCCCGCCACGGTGCTTTCCCGGAGTTGTTGGAAATTACCCAAGGTGGCGAATTGTGTGAGCCGGATGATGTGAAGAGCCTCAGCCAGACACTGGAAAAGGTTCTGCTGGATCACGAGCACCGGGCAGCGCTAAGCCGGAAGGGGAGGGAGAATACGCGCGCGAAGTTTAGCGCAGAGAAGATGGCGGCGGATTTTGATGAAGTACTGAGTTCGGTGAATCGGTGATTCAGTAAATCGGGGGTAGTGTTTCCAGGCGCAAAGGAGGCGGGGGTTCCCAGCCCCGCAGGGCCGGCTGTCCTGAGCCGGGGTTGGGAGCGGAGGGGGTGATGTCCAATTCTTTGTCCGCGTACCATTCCACCGGCTTACCGGCTTACCGGTTTACTGAATTGCCGAGCCACCGATCTCTACGTCAACAGCTCCTTCACCACGTGCCCGTGCACGTCAGTGAGCCTGAAATCGCGCCCGGCGTATCGGAACGTGAGCTTCTCGTGATCCAGTCCCAGCAGATGCAGGATCGTCGCGTGCATGTCGTGCATGTGCACCTTGTCCTGCACGGCGAAATGGCCGAAGTCATCGGTGGCACCGTGAGCGTAGCCGGGTTTCACGCCGGCACCGGCGAGCCATTGGGTGAAGCCCACGGGGTTGTGATCGCGACCGGTGCCGTTGCGTTCGGCATACGGAGTGCGGCCAAATTCACCGCCCCACCAGACGAGGGTGTCTTCCAGCAGTCCGCGCTGCTTCAGATCTGCCAGCAGGCCTGCGATCGGCTTGTCCACCGCGGCAGCATGGTCAGCATGCTTGGGCAGGTTGGAATGCTGGTCCCAGGCCGGGTTGTTGGAGTTGTCGGTGTAGTTCACCTGGATGTAGCGCACGCCCGACTCGGCGAGCTTGCGGGCCATGAGACACTGGCGGCCGAAGTTCTCGCTCACCTTTTCATTGATCCCGTACAGGTCCAAGGTGGCGGGGGATTCGCTGGTCACGTCGAGCGTGTCGGGCGCATTGGTCTGGAGGCGCCAGGCGAGTTCGTAGGAGTTGATGACTGCATCGAGTTCTGCATCCGCCTGACCTTGCGCCAAGGACGTGGCACGGCGCATCTGCTCATCATTGATGGATCGCAGCAGGTCAAACTGCCGACCTTGCTGCTCCGGCGTGAGGAGCGGGTTGCGCAGGTTTCGAATGGTGGCATCCCGGGCGGGGAGCCCCGCACGGCCCAACGTGGTGCCCTGATGGACGGCAGGCAGGAAGGCGGTGCCGTAGTTGCGCGGGCCGCCGTTGCTCAGGCTGGGACTGATGCTGACGAACGACGGCAGGTTCTCATTCTCCGTGCCCAGCCCGTAGCTGATCCACGAGCCCATGCTGGGCCGGATGAAGTTGGTGGTGCCGGTGTGCAGAAACAGCGTGGCCGGGCCGTGGGCCACGCCCTCTGTGTGCATGGAGTGGACGAAGCACATCTCATCCACCTTCTGGGACATGTGCGGGAAGAGGCTGGAGGCCCAGCGTCCGGATTCGCCCTGCTGCTTGAACTCCCAGAGCGGCTGCATGATGCGCTGGGCGGCACCCATGCCGGTCTTGGCAATGGCGCGTTGATCCTCGAACTCCATCATCTTCCCATTGTCGCGGATGAGCCGGGGCTTGTAGTCAAAGGAATCCACATGGCTCACGCCGCCGGCCATGAACAGGAAGATGACCCGTTTCGCCTTGGCTGGAAAGTGGGTGTGCCGGGCGGCGAGGGGATTGGGAGCACCCTGGGCCATGGCGGCGAGAGCCAGGGAGCCGAAACCACAGGCGGTGGTCTGGAGAAAGTGGCGGCGGTCAAGCATGGTGGAAGGGGGCTGAGGGCGTCAGTTGAGATAGCGGAAGTCCACAGAGGCAAAGAGCGTCTGGATGAGCAGGGACCAGTTGTCGAATCGGCGGGCCTCGGCGTCCTGCTCGGAGGCGGAGACCGTGACAAAATCAAGTGCCAGCCGAAGCTCGCGCGGGCCGGGTGGACGGGCCAGAATCTCCCGGTAGGCCTGACGCACCAGGCCATCGTCGCCTGCGCCGGAAGCGATCAGGCGTTGCGCGGCCAGCCGGGACTGCTCCACCATGAAGGGGTGGTTCAGGAAATAGAGCGCCTGCGGGGCCACCGTGCTGCTGCTGCGACGGCCGAGGGGCTGGTTGATATCGGCAAAGTCGAAGGTCTCAAAGAGCTCCAGGCGCTTGTTGCGGAAGGCCGGGGTGTACACGCTGCGGCGCACGTCCGTGAAGACGTAGTTGTACTCAAGGTTCTGCGCAGCCCCGGAGTTGGAATCGATGGCATCTGCCTTGACGTTCGGTCCACCCACCTTGGGGTCCAGCTGGCCGCTCATGGCCAGAATGGAGTCGCGAATGGATTCCGCATCCATGCGACGGCGGTTTTGCCGCCACCAGTGGCGATTGTCGGGATCCGCCTGAAGGCTGGCCTCTGGGCCGGTCGAGGCCATGCGATAGGTGCGGCCCGTGACAAGCCGTTTGACCAGTCGCTTCAAGCTCCAGCCATCCTCCATGAACTCGACTGCCAGCGCATCCAACAGTTCGGGATGGGTGGGCTTTTCTCCGGTGGTGCCAAAGTTGTCCACCGTGCGCACCAGGCCTTCACCATGCAGCCACATCCACGTGCGGTTCACCAGCACACGGGCAGTCAGTGGGTTGTTCCGGTTCGCCACCCATTCAGCGAGCTGTCTGCGGCCGCTCTCTGCGTCGGGGATCTTCGGGGCCGGGCCGTGCTGTGCCACCGTCAGGAATCCGCGGGGCACCTCCGCGCCAAGATTGCGGATACTGCCGCGAACATGAATCTTGCAGTCCTCTGGCTCGCTGTCGTCCTGTACGGTCATCGCTTCAGGGCGGGCCAGCGGGGAGGCCTGGAGCTGCTTCAACTCCTTCTCCAAATCTTTGAGCTGGGCTTGGGCAGCCTGGAGTTGAGTATTGCCTGCCGCGGCACTGTCTGCACCAGCAGGTGCACTTGCCGTCTGCAGTTTGGCAATTTCATCCAGTGGGACGAACACTACGGCATCAGCCGTTACGATGCCGTTGGTGCCATCGTTCGATACCAGCACGTAGCCTTCGCCGCCGGCCACAAACCGATATTGACCCAGCGACACAAAGCGTCCGTTGATGGTGGGTTCAGCCCGCTCATCCACTCGCACTGTCTCCTCGCCATCGGCATGGAGGATGGTCACTGGCACATTATCGGCCCGGTCGTTGAGGGCCGTGTAGGAGAGCCACACCTCATAGCGTCCGTCTTGTGGCACCTTGGGTGTGAAGGTCAGCGTTTTGGCTCCTTTATCCTCGTTCTGATCATGCAGGTAGCCTTCTCCCACATAGGTGGGGTACCGTGTGGAGGTCTTCCAGGTGCCCACCACCGTGGCCTGGCTGTCATCCACCACCACGCCAGGCAGTTCGTCGGGTGCGACGGGACGGGCCTTCGCATCCTTGGCCTCCACTTTGGGAGACAGTTTTTTGATTCGCTTCTTCGCGGCAGCCACATCGGCCGTCAGCTTCTCCAGCCGGGTTTCATGGGCCTGGAGCCGTGTCTCCACCTCGCCCTCCATGGGCAGGGGGGTGTCGATCCAGTGGGCTACGTTGTCCTTGTAGTTCTTTAACGTGCGGGTGCTGCGGAAGATGCCCGCCAGTGCGTAGTAGTCACTGGCCGGGATGGGGTCGAACTTGTGATCATGGCAGCGGGCGCAGCTCAGGGTCATGCCCAGGAAGGCGCGGCCCATCGTGTCCATCTGCTCATCCACAATGTCCATGCGCAGGAGCTGTTTGTCCTGCTCTTCATAGTTGGTGGGGCCCAGCACGAGGAATCCGGTGGCGGTGAGCTGACGGCGGCGTTCGGCTGATGTGGCAGCAGGCAGGAGATCCCCGGCCAGCTGTTCCGAGATGAAGCGGTCCAGAGGCATGTCCTGGTTGAGGCTCTCGATCACATAGTCGCGATACCGCCAGGCATCCTTGAAGGGGAGGGTGCGGCCACCGCCGCTGCTTTCCGCGAACCTTGCCAGGTCCAGCCAGTGGCGGCCCCAGCGCTCGCCAAAGCGGGGCGAGGAGAGCAGCCGGTCCACGATGGCTCCATAGGAGGCCAGTGCGGCCTCTTGCGTCTGCCCGGCCATTTGCTGGAATTCGTGCAACTCTGCCGTCGTGGGCGGCATGCCGGTGAGATCGAAGTACAGGCGGCGTGCCAGCACCTCCAGCGGGGCGTCGTCGGCGTGATCCAGTCCGGCGGATTCCAGTCCCGCCAGCACAAAGTGGTCCGCACCGGTGGCCGGCCAGGCGGAATCCTTCACGGCTGGCAGCGCTGGTTTGACCGGGGGGACAAAGGCCCAGAACTTCCGGCCATCTTCCATCGACATGGCCTTGCTTGCGGTTTTGGCAGCCACCTCCGGAGCACCCGTCCGCGGGTCCGGGGCGCCCATCGCAATCCAGTCGCGGAACACTGCTATTTCCTCGTCCGAAAGCTTCTGCTTGGGAGGCATCTTCAGATCGCGGTTCGTGTAGCCAACGGCGGACATGAAGAGGCTGGTCTCTGGCTGGTGCGGGAGCAGGGCCGGTCCCGAATCACCGCCCGTCACCCATCCCTCCCGGGTGTCCAGGCGCAGGCCGCCCTTCACCTTGTGCTCCGGGCTGTGGCAGTTGTAGCACTTGTCCACCAGGAGTGGTCGCACCTTCTTTTCGAAGAACTCCATCTGCTCCGCCGGAGTCGCTCCAGTGGCGGCACCGGTGAGGGCGAGGGCGGCGCCCGCCAGCAGCAGGTGGGGACGAGCGGTCGCGGCACGCTTATGGGGTGCCTCAGAGGTGCGACCAGCAGAAGGATGGGAGGTGAGTTTTGCCATCTGCAGAAAGGAAACTTACGTAGGGAAGGTCCTCTTTCGTTTTTTTGGACATTGGAAAATTTGTCCATTTTTTTAAAGGCGGGACTACCCTATATGGAATGAACATGCCCGAGCCCGCCGAGGAATTCGTCTTCTTGCTAGCCCGCCACGAGCGGATGCTGCGTGCGTACGTGCATGCGCTGGTGCCCCATGTGCAGGATGCCGATGACATCCTGCAGGAGGCCAAGGTGCGCATGTGGCGGAGTTTCTCCCAGTTCGAGTCTGGCACAAACTTCTCCGCCTGGGCGCGGAAAGTGGCTTTCCACCAGGTGCTTTCCTACCGGAAGCGGCGCAAACGTGACCGCCTGGACTTCAGCGATGAGTTCCTCAACACCGTGGCCAGTGAATACGACAACTCCTCCGAGGACCTTGAGCACCGCGAACGGGCTCTGCACGGGTGCATCGCCAAGCTGCCTGATGAACACCGGGAGGTGCTTCAGTTGCGCTACCAGGAGGGCTTCTCCCTGGAGGCTATGGCCGACAAACTCCAGCGCACGGTGGCAGCTCTCTATCGCCAGCTTAGCCGGGTGCGGCATGTGCTGCATGAATGCGTGACCCGCCAGCTTAACCACGCAGAGGAGGGGGCCAACTGAAGCGCTCCGCCCCGACAGCCTCTTCCTACTTTTGTTTCCCCTTTTGATCCCGTCTGACCCTACATGAATCCCGCCTCCCCCAGTCCCAAAGAAGAAGTCATCCAGCTCTGCGATCGCATGCTGGATGATGCCAGCTTTGACGTGAAGGATCGCGAACGGCTTGAGCGCCTGGTCATCGATGATCCGGCGGCACGGAGAGCCTATGTGGAGTACATGCAGCTCCAGTCCTTGCTGGGGGATGTGCGATTCAAGGACTCGCCCCTTGCCGAGGTGGTGAATTTTCCCGTGTCTCTCCAGACGAAAGTCGCGCGTCGTCGCTGGTCCGGCCGGTGGGGGCAGGGGATGGCCGCGGCCGCGGCTGTGGTCATTCTGGCAGCAGGCTGGGGCATGGGGCGCTGGCAGGGCCAGAAGGCCGTCACCGCCCTGTCTGGGCCTGCTGTGGCCAAGCTGGTGGATGTAAAAGGGGCGCGATGGGATGGCGGCAGCCTGCCCACGGAGGTGGGGGCGGTCTTGTCCACCGGCCGACTGCGCTTGGCGGCGGGTCTGGCGACACTGGAGTTTGAGAAAGGAGCCCGCCTGACCCTGGAGGGTCCAGCCGACCTCGAACTGCTCAGCGCGGAACGCTGCTACTTGCACAGCGGGGCACTAGTGGCCCATGTGCCCCCGCCCGCAGTAGGCTTCATGGTAGAGACGGCGCACGCCCGTCTCATCGACCACGGTACCGACTTCGGCGTGAGCACTGGGGCCGATGGACAGGCGCAGGTGCAGGTGTTCCAGGGTGAAGTAGAACTCCAGCACCACCGCAGCGGGGAGAAGGTGAACCTCCTGACTCGCCAGGCCGCCCTCATTACCGAAGAAGACCTGAGCCGCAGTGGTGGGGACCTCGAGTCCGAACGTCCTGACACCCGTCGCGTCGTGCCGGAGGAAGCCGATGTGGTCACGCTCACCACCAACTCTGGCCGTGGGCAGGCCGCGTACGTATGGTCGCCCGACACGAAGACCCATTTCTCCGACACGCTGCTGCTCCTCAAACATACCAACCAGATTGCCTGCCGGCGGAAAGCGTGGCTTGGCTTCGATCTCTCCCTGCTCCAAGGCCGGGAGGTCCGCTCGGCTTCGCTCACTCTCCAGTTTGAGTCCACTGGCTGGGGGTATGCTTCGCTGCTGCCCGACTGCGAATTCAGCGTCTATGGCGTGACCGATGACACTCTGGATGCCTGGACCGAGGAAACCGTGAACTGGCAGAATGCCCCCGGCAACGATCCCAAGTCCGCTGGGGCTGACCTCTCCAAGGCCGTCAAGCTGGGTAGCTTCACGATTCCGCGTGGTGATGTGGCCGGTGCTTTCTCGATCCGCGGCGAAGAACTGGCCCGCTTCCTGACGAACGACAAGAATCTCTACGCCACGCTGGTGGTGGTGCGGGAAACGCCCGAGAACGTGGGCGGTGGCCTGGTGCATGGCTTTGCCGGGAACCATCATCCCACCCTCAAGCCGCCGACGTTGCGTTTGGTGCTGGATTGAGGCTTGGTTTTGGAAGAGCCGCCACGTCTCTTGGGAGCGCGGCATTGTGCGGGAACAAGAACCGAAACGGTTCTTCTGCATTGTGGTCGTGCAGGCGACGTGCGGGGTGCAAACCCGTGCAGCCGCCACATCGATTGCTGACAAACGATCTATGTAAGCACTCTGACGGCAGGGTTGGAGTTCCGTCCCGCATGCGGGACCAATGCCATCAGGGAAAACGCATCGTCTTGCTGTTTTGCCTTGGCGCGCCTCGGAGCCGCGATGGTGCAACCGCCACGACTGT
>NZ_BATQ01000086.1 GCF_000739635.1 Verrucomicrobium sp. BvORR034
GGCTGCGTTTGTGAAAACGCGGTCCGGCCACAAGTCACCCAGGACGGTCGATTCCTGCCGCAAGGCCGCGCCACCCACCACACTCTCACGAGTGCAGCTACGAGCTGCGTGGCACACGCCACGAACCGTCTTCGCAGCACTCAGTGTGGCTGCGTTTGTGAAAACGCGGTCCGGCCACAAGTCACCCAGGACGGTCGATTCCCGCCGCAAGGCCGCGCCAACCACCGCACTCTCACGAGTGCAGCTACGAGTTGCGTGGCACACGCCACGAACCGCCTTCGCAGTGCTCAGTGTGGCTGCGTTTGTGAAAACGCGGTCCGGCCGCAAGTCACCCAGGACGGTCTATTCCCGCCGCAAGGCCGCGCCACCCACTACACTCTCACGAGTGCAGCTACGAGTTTCACTTCCGTCTATTGATCTACCGGCTCGATGACGATCAACGGCACATCGATTGCCATGGAGTTCGTGCCTTTTGCATCCCAACCTTGTTCTGACTGCAACACGCCCACCAACCGTTTGGCCAGGGGTTGCTCGGCGTACTGGGAGACCTCCAGCCTCAGTTCCAGCGATCCATTGGGAAGTTGCTTCAGCACCTGATCCTTGTCGGCGTTCACCAGACCGTCATCGGTGAAGAACAGCACCTCTTTGATCTTGCCTTTAGGGATGTCTTCTCCAGTTGGCGTCAAGTGGACGACAACACTCTTGTCATCCCGGCTCGCTACGATCATCCAACCCTTGAGCGGCTTGGGGCTGGACGCCAGGGCGGCGTTGAACCGCTCCTGCCACTTCGTATTCATCAGTGTCTCCGGAGCCGCGTCGGCTGCTGCTATGGGCAATTCCAATGTCAATTCATTGAACCCTGGATTGCAGTCGCGACCGCAGCACATCCAGGAGGTCTTGCCCTTCAGGGTGACCGTTGTTCCGGGCGCCAAATCGTTGGGGGGGATCAGGCGGACCGGGAGGACCATGTCCCCGTGGTATCCTTGAGCCCGGATCTGAAACATATGGACCTGCTTCGGCTCTGGCCACGTGATGTCGTCCGCCTTCCAGCCCGGAGGCAGCGTCCAGTCCATGCTGGTGGGCACTCCGACGATGCCGGGGAACTTCCAATAGGTGTGGTAGCCCTCGCGATGCACCAAGTGCAACCCTGCGTAGAAGGGAACACCGGGTTTCACCTGGGTCACATTCGCCACCAAGTTCACTTCCAGGGGCTCCGCAGCGTGCACAGGGGAGCCGGCCAGAGTGAGGAACAGAGCAGCGGGAACCGCCAGGAGAGCGGAGAAAGCGGAGCGGAAAGACAACGTAGGCATCAAATCAATCGGGAAAATCGAATCAGAACTCAGCATGCCCAGGCGTCCGGGCAAAGGGAATGACATCGCGGATGTTGCTTACGCCGGTGGCGAACATGAGGAAACGCTCAAAACCCATGCCAAAGCCAGCATGGGGCACGGTGCCAAAGCGTCGGAGGTCAGCATACCAGCGGTAGTTCTCCTCACTCAGACCATGGGCAGCCATTGCCTGCTCAAGAAGATCCAGCCGCTCCTCGCGCTGGCTGCCGCCTATGATCTCGCCAATCCCGGGGACCAGCACGTCCATGGCAGCAACCGTCCGCCCATCGTCATTCTGCCGCATGTAGAAGGGCTTCAGGCTGCGGGGGTAGTTGAAGACCGTAACCGGGCTTTGGAAATGCTCCTCGGCGAGGAAGCGCTCATGCTCGGACTGGAGGTTCTGCCCCCATTCCACCGGGTACTCGAACTTGCGCCCTGATTTGAGCAGGAGGTCCACCGCATCCGTGTAGCTCACTCGCTGGAAAGGCTTGTCCAAGGTGTGTTGGAGACGGGCGATGAGACCTGTGTCCACGAACTTGTTGAAGAACTCCAGTTCTTCGCCGCAGGTCTCGAAGAGAGACTTCAGCAGGTACTTCACATTCGCCTCGGCCAGGCCCATGTCGGCCTCCAGATCATAGAAGGCCATCTCTGGCTCGATCATCCAGAACTCCGCCGCATGCCGCGCCGTGTTGGAGTTCTCCGCCCGGAACGTGGGGCCGAAAGTGTAGATCTTGCTGAGGGCGCAGGCGAACACCTCTCCCTGGAGCTGACCGCTCACCGTCAGGAAGGTGGGCTTGCCAAAGAAGTCTTCCTCGGGCTTCGCCGCGCTGCCTTGTGGGAGCGTGGTCACGCGGAACATCTCACCGGCACCTTCGCAGTCGCTGCTGGTGATGATGGGCGTGTGTACATAGAAGAAGTCCTGCTCCTGGAAGAACTTGTGGATGGCGAAGGCCATGCGGCTGCGCACGCGGAAGACACTGCCAAGAAGGTTCGTCCGTGGGCGTAGATGGGAGATGGAGCGGAGGAATTCCGGCGTGTGGCCCTTTTTCTGCAGGACATAGGTGCCATCAGACTCGCCGATGATCTCCACGTTCTTGGCCAGCACCTCAAAGGCCTGCTTGCCTCCCGGGGAGGTCACAAGGTCGCCCGTGACGCGAACGGAAGCACCCGTCAGGATTTTCGGGTAGAGCTCGGCACAGGCCAGGGAGTTGTCCGCCACCACCTGCAGGCCCCGCAGGCAGGAGCCGTCATTGAGTTCGATGAAGGTGCACGCCTTGGAGTCCCGCCGGGTGCGCACCCAGCCTTGCACCGTTACGTCCTGAACCGGTTCCTTGGAAGCGAGGAGGCTGCGAATGTTGGGAGTGACCATATGTGAAGGTAATCAGGCCGGGGGAAAAGCAACACCTACCATCCTTCGAAGCCCCGACCAAGTTTGTAGCTTGGCTTGTCACACCAAACGCGATACAAAGGTAAACACACCACCCACAACCTCATGAAATTCCGGAGCTTCCTGGACCAGTCGATGGCCCCCACCGTGCACAGTGCGTACGAGACCGGATACAGCGGGGGACGTCGCCCGCAGATGTCCGGGTGCGGTATGAGGGTGGCCATCGGCCTCGCCATCGCTGCCTTTGCGCTTTTCAGCTACTTCAGCAGCACCAGTTCAGAGACGAACAACTTCACCGGTCGCACCCAGCGTCTGAAACTGAATCCCCAGCAGGAGATCCAACTCGGCCTGGCCTCGCGGCAAAAAATGGCCGCCATGCATGGCGGGGTTTCCAGCGATGAGCAGGCCAGGGAGTTCGTCAACCGCGTTGGGCAGAAGCTGGTCCGGGACACGGATGCTGATGAGACGGCGTACAAGTTTGAATTCCATCTGCTGGCGGATCGCAATACCGTGAATGCCTTCGCGCTCCCCGGGGGGCAGATCTTCATTACGGAGGCGCTTTTCCGCCTGCTCAAGACGGAGGACGAACTGGCCGGGGTGCTGGGGCATGAGATCGGCCACGTGGTCGGGCGGCACAGCTCCGAGCAGATCGCCAAGTCGGAGCTCGTCGGAGGCCTGACCACGGCCTTTGTCGTGGCGTCCAGTGACGGTTCCAGCAACACCAACGCCCAGCTCGCTCAACTGGTGAACCAGGTGGTGAACACCAAGTACGGTCGCGATGATGAACTGGAGTCCGACCGGCTGGGGGTGAAGTTCCTCTATCAAGCAGGCTACAATCCCGAGGCTCTCATCAAGGTGATGGAGATCCTGAAGCAGGCCAGCGGGGGAGGGGGCGGACCCCCTGAGTTCCTCAGCACGCACCCCAGTTCCGAGAACCGGATCGAGCAGATCAAAGCAGAAATCGCCAAGATTCGAGCGACGGGCGGAAAGTGACAAGGTGGGGTGAAGTTTTTAGAGAATGCGATCCAGAGGCCCTCAAAATTGGCACTGCTGACGCTCTGAATTCCGTTTTGCTAAGCTTTATTTAAGAATTTGCCGGGTGCATCTTGCGACAAGGTTCCGATGGTGTAAACATTGCAAAATTATCAGGGTTTACAGGACATCGGCGAGTCTGAGAATTCAGGTTCGCTCCTTCGGATTTCCGAAACAAAAGACTTGCACGTAATAGGAATGCTGGCAGTCTATGCGCCCTTTCCCGCCGCTGTGAAGCGGCCACCCTCATCGCAGGAGACCCCGTCATGAGCATTATCGCCAAGATCGAACAAGAACAACTGAAGTCGACCCTCCCCGCATTCAATGTGGGTGATAGCGTCAAAGTCCATACCCGCGTTATTGAGGGCGAGAAAGAGCGTATCCAGATTTTCGCTGGCATTGTCATCGCCCGTAAAGGTCGCGGTCTCAACAAGGCTTTCACGGTTCGCAAAATCTCCAACGGTGAAGGCGTCGAGCGCGTGTTCCCCCTTCACACCCCCAAGATCGCCAAGATCGAAATCGTCCGCCAGGGCAAGGTTCGTCGCGCCCGTCTGCACTACCTCCGTGGCCGCCTCGGCAAGGAAGCTGTGACGGTGAAAGAGCGTGCCAACGAGCGCGCCAGCGCCGACAGCTAATTTGGCAGGACGTCTCCAAGACATTTCTCAAAGCCGGATTCCGCAAGGTTTCCGGCTTTTTGTTTGTCTGAAGCGCGACAATTCTGATGCCGTGGGACGTAAGAACCACGGAAGGGATGCGCGTTCGCGCACGTATTCCCTGACTTCACTGCCCGTCCTTCTTCGTCATCGTCCTCTCTCGATTGTTCACGCCCGATGCGCATCATTCACCTCACGCCTGGCACCGGTTCCTTTCACTGCGGAAGCTGTCTGCGGGACAATGCTCTCATCAAGGCACTGAGGGGCCGGGGTCATGATGCGATGATCATCCCGCTCTACCTCCCGCTGGTGACGGATGCGGACGAGGCAAACCCGGAACAGGCGGTGAAAGTGGGCGGTGTTTCCTTGTACCTGCAGCAGCGCCTGCCCGGCTTCCGCTTTCTGCCGCGCTTCCTGCGCAACTGGCTGGACGGGGAAAAGCCGCTGCGCTGGGCCTCGCGTTTCCTGGGCATGACCAGTGCCCGCGACCTGGGTGAGAT
>NZ_BATQ01000085.1 GCF_000739635.1 Verrucomicrobium sp. BvORR034
TACACGGCCTGCCCCTTGGGTGGCGAGGCCTTCACAAAGAGCTCGAAGACGTAGGTCTTCCCGGCACCGGTCGGTGCACTCACAATGACATCACTGCCCGCCCGCAGGTGGTTGACCGCGGCATGCTGCCACAGATCGGGCAGTTTCAGGTGCTGGGTGAGGGCTTCGAACATGAGGGCAGCGAGGCAGTTCCGGCGCAGCCTCCTGCCGGCGGTGCGGGAAACAACGTGCGCCGGGAATTTATTCCTCGAACTCCTGCTGGATCGCGTCGAGATACCGGGATACGGCATCGGCGCGGGGAATGCTCTGTTTGTCCAGATCGTCCCGCAGCTTCATGTAGTCGTCGAAGGCATGGCTGTAGGTTTGCGTCTGGGAGGCTTCGTACCAGTCCACATAGGACTCTGCCGCGCGGGCCATCTCACGTACCTCCAGGTGGCGCTTGCGGATGGCGGCGAGCTGTTCCGCCACCCCGGTCTCGCGGCCCATCATGAGGCTTTGGATGACGGCGGCGTATTCGCCGATAACGGGCCTGTAGAGAGGGTGAGCCCGCAGTTTCACACTGTTGATGTGGTTGAGGGTGCGCTTGAAGATCTCATTGCGATCCTTGCGCTTGCCCAGTTTGGCGAAGTCTTCCAGCGGCAGCAGGTTGGGATCCGTCGGGCGGGTACCGGGCAGGGGGAGCGGGGATCCCGTATCCGTGTCTATATCTGGAGGGGGCGGGGTGGGGTCACCCGTCAGGAACGGGAGGCCCAGGGGCATCTCGGGCGAGGCCATCTGAGGATCGCCGGGCGCAGGGGGCACCGGCGAAAGACCGGGAGGAAGCGGCTCATCGGGGCGGCGTTCGCCTGCACTGGCCGGCATGGCGAGCTCCGGCAGGGCGTTGGGATTGGGTGCCGTGGATGTCTCACCTGCAGGCTTGGCGGGCTCATTTTTCCCCGGGGCAGGCGGGCCTACGAATTCGGGGTCAACGGGCACAATGGCAGCTGCCACCTCTTCCTTGGGCGCGCCTTCGGGCTTGTCCGTTTCCTTCCCTTTCTCTTTGCCCTGAGCTTCAGCTTCCATCTTGTCCGGTTCGTCCGCCTTGGTCGCACCCTTCACAGGAGCGGCGGGTTTGGCTGCGGGCTTTTCGACCGTTTCAGCAGGGGGCTTTTTTGGTTTGAGCAGCTCTGCGGGGCGTTGTTGCAGGCTTGTTGGTTTCGGCCGGGGCAGGAGTCGGTGCTGGGGCGGGCGCGGGCGTAGGCTGGGCCTCCTCTTTTTTGCGACCAAAGATTCCGCGGAACCCGCGGGGCTTCCTGGTTTCCTCAGCGGGTGCTGCTGCTGCGGGAGCCGCGGCGTTGCCAGGGGCTGCGGTAGCGGCGGCGGGTCTATTGCTGGCTGCAGGAGTGGGAGGTTTGGCTGGAGTCTGGCCGTCAACATCCTCTGGCTTGGCCCTGATCGGAGCAGCAATTTTGCGACCGCCACTGAAGTTGAAGAACCCACGCTTTTTCGGAGTCTCCTCCGGGGTGGGCGTTGCGGGCGTATTGGCAGGAGGGGGTGTGGCCGCAGGTCCCGGAGCGGGAGTCGTCGGGACCGCCGGGGCGGGAGCTGGCTGTGTCGGAGCCGCCGCTTCTTCCTTGCCGGTTTCAGTGTTTGTTTCCTCGTCCTTGTCCTTCCGGCCGAAGCGGAACCAGCTGCGGGATTTCTTCTCTGGCTGGGTTTCTGGGGGGGCTGGTTGAGCCTCGGCAGGGTTGCCAGACGCTGGCTTGTTACCGGAGCCGTTATGCTGCTCTGGCAGGCGGAAGGTGAGGGCTGGCTCCAGCGCCTCCTCCGTCTGCACGTAGGTCATGGCCTCGAACGTGGAAGGCGTCGCCAGGGAGGCCATCTGCAGGGTCCACCATTTCTCCAGACTGTTCTTGGAAACGCCCAGCGTGGGGAAGTGCTCCTTTAGAAGCTCGCGGTCGCCCTTTTTGCCGTTGGCCAGGGCGCTGAGGAAGCGGGAGAAGCGCAGACCGCCGTCGGCCTGGTCCAGCAGGGCCAGCACCAGGGCGCATGAGGAAGTTTCATAGATCCCGCGGGCCAGGGCATCGAGCTCCTTGGGATTCGCCTCGATGATGCGGTCAATGCTGTACACCTGGCCGCTGCGGAACACGGCGGCAAAGAGGGCGCTGGGCCGGCTGCGGCTGCGGAACTCCATGGCCTGGGTCACCCCCGTGAGCAGCCATCCGGAGAGGAGCTGGCTGCGGGTAGTCTGCACCTCCTTGTGGTTGCGCAGGATGCGCTCCGCCAGGAGCATGCGGACGAGTTCCTTGGAAAAGTCCTCCGTATTGAAGTCCTTGCGCAGCTCCACATTGATCTGCAGGTGGAAGCCGCCGTACGCCAGCTGGCTGAAGCTGGTGGTGATGACCGGCTCGCTCAGGTTGATGTTCGGCGGGGTCTTGAGCACCACTACGATGGGCAGGGCAAAACGCCCGTCATCCTTGAGCAGGCGACCCAGGTCGGAGGCGATGTCCTCGCACAGCAGGCAGAAGGCGCCGCGGGTCTGGAGGTCGGCTCCGTAGATGATGAACTGCTTGGTGGCGCTGGTGGAGCTGGTCACCTGAGCGCTCGTGTTCACCGAGGTCACGGCACCGGAAGTGGCCGACGTGCCAGGCGTGGTGGAAGTCGCGGGCGCAGTCATCAGCCCCTGCTGCGACTGCACGGCAGGGGGCAGGGAGGAGGGGCTTTGGGCTGGGCCTTGGACCGCGAAGGCGACGGTCAAGGCAGGCAATATGGAGGCCAGTCTCATGCGGGATGGGGCGCCGGAGGCTTTGCTTGCGCGGGGGCTTGCTTGCGTTGCGGACTTGCTTACTTGAGGGCTTCAGATCGCGGATCGAGGATCAATCTGTCCTTCTCAAAGCGGATCTTGTTCATTTGAAATAGCGTGTAAATCTCAACTTCGAGGCCTTTGGTCATCGTGTGCAGCGGGGGCAGCAGGGTACACAGGATGCCTCGGGGGAGGGGGAGCTGACCAAAGCGGCCATGGCGGGGCTCAATTATGAACTGCCCGCCGCGCCGGTCGATGGTAAAATTCAGGGTCGCAGTGGAAACCAGACCAAAGGGGCCTTTCCACGAGAAGCAGGCCTTTGACTCGCCCGCTTCCAGATCCAGGGCGACCCGGTCAAACTTCGTGCCCAGCAGGCTCGCGAAGGTCTGGCGACCCTCCAAGGCGCTGGCGAGGTAGCGGTTCACTTCGGCTTCCGTGATCTGCATCTCCGCATTGCGGCGGAAAACGGCCTGCTCCATACGGTCGAGCAGTGCGGGAGGTGCCGTTTTGGCGGTGCCTTCCGGTGCTGGCTCCAGACCCTGGATCTGTGACCAGTCCGCAGGGCGGTGCATCTGAAGCACAGCCGCCAGCAGGAAGCTGAACCACAGCAGGACGCAGCAGTTGGTAAGGAAGCGCAGCACGGGCAATCGAGGAGGAGGGATGCCGGAACGCGCGGGCCGGGAAGCCCGCCCGTGGCATCAAGCTGCCTTGGGCGAAGTCGAGGTGCTGGGGGCAGCGGGCGAACTGCTGCCGCTGGAGGAGGAAGTCGATGAGCTGGAGCCGGAGCTCGAACTGCTGCTGCCGCCGCTACTGGAACCGGAGCTGGCAGTGGCTGAACTGGCGCTGTCCTGCTTGGCCGCAGCTTTGTAGGAGTCACTGCGATAGTCCGTGATGTAGAAGCCCGTGCCCTTGAAGATGAGCCCTGCTCCGCGTCCGATCTTGCGCTTCACCGGACCGGCGCACTCCTGCTGGGGGCAGTCTTTCAGGTGCGGGTCTTTCATGGACTGCACGGTCTCGAATTGATGACCGCAGGTGGTGCATTCGTATTCGTAGGTCGGCATGGTGGATGCTGGGATGGTGAGAAGATGAGACGGAATCAGACTGATGGCCCATGCTGGCGGGGCTGGCAAGGGCAAAGACGACCTTGGAAATACGCCCAAGGAGTGGGGAATAGCACGGCAGAGGATGGACTTTCCTCCGTGAGTGTTTCATAGTTTGCGACTTCCCCCCAAAAAGTCTCGATGCAAAACCTCCGCAAGCTCTTCAGTCTCCGCCGGTTGTTGCCGCTGGTCGCCACCTCCGCCGCCCTTTCTGGCCTCACCAGTTGCGCGGATTTCTACTACTATGGACCGTCCACCACCCTGCGTGGGCAGACCCAGTACATGGAAGGGTATGACCCAGGGCTGCCGCGGGGGCAGCAGTTCCGCCAGACGGACAGCTCCTCCTGGTGGCGTGGGGACGGGGTGCCCGGCCCGGCCAAGGTGGTGATCTCACTGGGGCAGCAGCGCGCCTTCTTCTACAAAGGCGGTGAACTGGTGGGTGAATCCGCCATTTCCTCAGGGGATGAGCAGCATCCCACCCCGACTGGGCGGTACTCGATTTCCCAAAAGAACGCGGACCACAAGTCCAGCCAGTACGGCGACTATGTGGACAGCTCCGGCAATGTGGTGGTGGAGAACATCGACCGCCACTCTGATCCCCAGCCTCCGGGCACCCGGTACGACGGGGCCATCATGCCGTACTTCATGCGCTTCACCGGCGGCATCGGCATGCACGCAGGCTATCTGCCAGGCTACCCGGCCTCACACGGCTGCGTGCGCATGCCGCGCGACATGGCCCAGGCTTTCTTCCGGAACCTGAGCGTGGGGACCCCGGTGGAGGTGGTGTACTGACACGTGAGTTGGTCGATCGATGGATACTGACATCAGCCCCGAAGAACTGGACCAGCTCATGAAGCAGGACGGGCCGCGTCCCTTCCGTCTCATTGATGTGCGGGAGGAGGACGAGTTCCACATCTGCAAGCTGGAGTGGGCCGAGCTCATCCCTCTGTCCCGGTTTATGGAAGAGGCCCCCATCCGACTGGTGGACAAGGACAAACCCATCGTCGTGTACTGCCATCACGGCATGCGCTCCGCCCGTGCGGCTGCGGCTTTGCGTCGCCTGGGGTACGAGGAAGTGTACAACCTCACCGGCGGCATTGAAGCCTGGGCGGTGCAGATTGATCCGACGATGCGGAGATATTGAGGGGTTGTTGGTGGCTGATGGTTTGATTTAACCACAGAGGCACAGAGAACACAGAGGGGATGATTTTTTAGACAGAATTAACAGAATTTACGGAATTAGGATTGGCTTCGAATACCCATGTGGTTGGTGCCTTAGTTGAACTGTAACAAAGCTGATCCGTGACTCTGCCAACGCACTCTCAGAGATTTTGATCGCTTCTGGAAGCCAGGGCGAGCTTCTTGATGAGCTCGTCAGGGATTGGCTGACTTGGCGAGAAGGTGACGCCAGTTTTGGTGGACTTGAGCCCGGCCGCGGCAATGTCGTTGGCATACAACTTGATGGCGGAAGGTGATAGATAGAGTCCGCATTGCTTGCTGAACGCAGCATAACCCGCGACGATGGCTTGTCCGATCCTGAACCCCGGCATTTTGTAGGCGATGACTTCTTCGGCGTCCGGTAGCGCGTGCGCAAGTTGAGCACGCAATCGAACCAGCAGAGGGCGGAGGTCTTTTGGAGCCGCAGCAATGTAGGCGTCGTGATCAGCAAACATGGTCAGAGTGTATGGGTTTAGGACACAGGATGCTCACGCAGTGACAGGTGGAATTGCCCGGCCTTCGCAGCCGTGTCCCAACCGAGCTCAATCGCTTTGTGGATGATACGTCCGATGAACGCCGGTTTCATGACCCGGTGATCCTTGGATTTTGGCGGCTTGGGGCTGTTTTTCCAATGCGGCAATTGAGGAATGTCTGCGACGATCAGGAGGGATCCCGGACTGTTCCATCGTTGGACAACCAAGCTTTTCACCAGCCAGCCATCGGCATCATCGTCACTGATCGAAACGGTGTACTCGAAGGACCCATCTGGAGTCTTCAGTTCAAACGCCCTGGAACTGGGGAGAGACATGGGACAGGAGGGGGTTAAATGGAGAGTCGTCACGAAACGTCGGGCACGGCATGGAGTGGTGCAAGGGGATCTTCTCACCTAAGCCGTATGTGGTCAGCGCCTTCGTTGAAATTGCGCGACAGCCCCATCCAAATGGCAGTCATGCTAGATCTGAGAGTTATCGGCAGGCTTGTCAGTGAAATGACGGTGGCCAGGAGGCAACCAAACGAATCCGTCATTGGTGGCGGTCAAGCCGCGATCAGGGCCGTTCTCAGCGGACCAGCCGGATGCTATGGCCCAGCGGATCGAAGCGACGATATGACCAGGTGTGTGATCGAAATGGTGCGAGAAGGTGTCCAGATACAAGTAGTGTGGCCTTCCATTCTGACCGACTGTGATGCAGTCTTCACTGCAAAAAATGCAATGAGCGTCATAGTGGTACAGCCACTCGATTTGATCGATCAGAAGCTTCCTCGTTCCTCTTTTGGGCCATGCCATAACGTGTGCGGTCTTCGTCGCTAAAGTTTTCGCGTAGGGTGCCTAACGTGACCAACTTGGCTCTATGTCGGTTGCATGTCTCTGAGGAAGATGGCTCCACCCTGAAGGCGAGGTCAGCCGCCCGCGTGAGCGGGTGTGCTCGAACGGCTTTGTTCGTTCTGGATCTTCTTGATAGCTTCTTCAATATCAAGCTTCAGCAACTCGAAGGTGCCGTTGGGCTTCTTGTCGATCCAGTCAACCTTGCCGTCAATGATTGGACGCAAGTCGTACTTTTCGCTGTATCGATAGTGTCCCTGCTCTGAATTGAGAAATGCCAGGTAACGCCCGCTTTCAATCGGTGTCCAGACAGCGGAACTCATGGGAATCGTTGATCCAACGATGGCGATCTTTCGCTTGCTGGGTGTTGGAGACACGTCTGACTTTAGTGTCTGCAACACCTCGGCCTCCGCGACGTAGATCTTGGAGGTTTGGTCGTCGCCGGTGGGAACGGTGACTTCTGTGACCTTCTTGACATCCACGACAACTACAAGCCCCGCCCGATCCAAAAAATCCCTGATGGGCGCGAAAAGCGCTTGCCCGCCAAACGCAGGCCCTTGACCGGAAATCAGGAGGCAGGCGATGGCAACAACAGTTGATTCGAGCATCTTCATACTGATCAGGACGCTCGACGGCGCGGTTTCTTGGTTGATTGATTCAGCCTGGCCAACGTTTGACTGCTGAATGGGATTGGTCTGGCCCTTTTGAAAGTGCCGACACAGTAAACCGTCCTGAATGACGCCGGGCCTTCGGCTCTCAGGTTCATTTGTTCCCGAAAACCTTGGGCGTTGCCCAAGGCTGCCATGACACCAGGCCGTTGGCCCTCAGCTTGCAATCCAGCTGCGGGCCGTCAGTCGTGAGAAGGATCGCCAGCTTGCATCAAACCGAAGCCAAGGCGGTTTCCGGGATCTCGCGCCGTCGGAATGCCGGTAGCCTGCGTCCAGGTGATTCGCCTGTGCCTGATTGGATGAGTTCTCTCATGGAGATTCGGCTTTATCATCAACCTTTTTAAACACGCCCTAATATGGAAGGGCTCAACGCTGACGACGCCGAGCCCATCATTCACGGTCGCCAGACGTCGATTTGACCTGACGCGGTGACGGCCGTCAGGATGATTTGCGCACGCCAGTCAACCAGGATGAGCCCTTCTGCAGCGTTGAGCTTCATGAATACTTGGGTGAGTTTGATGTCTTCTCCGTCCTTGCCAACGTGCGCTCCAAGTACTGGTGTGCCCTCGGCGTCGGAATATCCGTAGAGAGTCACATTTCCGCCGAGTGCCAATGAGAAGCCATCTTTGACTCTGCCAGCCACGGTGCTGGAAGAAAGTAAAATGGGACCAGGGCCTGCTTTTCGCTCCAGCAGTTTTTCCAGAACCTCCACCGGGCTAGCGCCTTTGATCACGGAAGTTCGCTTGATTCGTCGGATGTAAGGTTTTAGCCAGCCATGTTTCACCCGATTGGCCTGTTCAAACTGGTTGTACTCCTTGAGCAGACGTTGCACCTCGGTCAGTTGTGATTTCGCGAAGAACTCGACTTGGGTCCACTCGTCTTCATGAAACATGCAGGCATCCTTGCCCGGCGCCTGTTTCACCGGCTCAAGCTCTGCGATGTCCTCCGACAAGGTGGGAATGCTAAACAGAATCTTGCTCGGATCGATAGACTGAATCGACTGCTGGCTTTGGGCGGAGCTGGCAATGCCGAGCAGGGCCAGAAGCGAGGTGAAAAGTTTTTTCATGCTACGACCGACTTGTTTCGCCACAGAGATTGCAACTGAACCTCGAACCCTAATTCCTTAAATTCTGTCTAAACCTCAGTTTCAGTCTCTGTGCCTCTGTGGTCAACCCGAAGCTCCCATCACCCCTGACTCACTTCTTCGGCGGTGTTTTCTGATTGGGCCTCAGTTTCCCGCCAATGGGCAGCACGCCGTAGAAGAAATACGCAGGGGATTTCAGGAAAATACCCGTGTCACGCCAGGCGATGCGGGGGAGGATGACGGCGAAGACATCGATGAGGGAGGCGTGGCGTTTGAGCTTCTGCTCGATCCAGGCCATGACGCGCTGGGAGGCATTGAACTCCACGGGAATGCTGAGCACGTTCACCAGCATGATGAGGGCGCAGAGGGCGGAGCACACCATCATGACGCGGGTGGCAGGCATGCGCTTGAGCACCATGAGGATGATGCACACCAGGGCCACCAGGGTGGGGGCGTAGCGGGTGAGGCGGATGTTGCCCTGCCGCCAGTTGAAGGCCTTGGCGGAATCTCCCTCATGGGTGGCGTGGGCGGCCTCGTGCAGGGCGACGGCCCAGGAGCCGGCGTCGGTGCCTCCGGAGATTGTGCGATCGAGGAAGAGGCATTTCCGCTTGGGGTCGTAATAGTTCGTGATCAGGGCGTTGTGCTCCATGATGGTCACGTTCGTGGCACCCATCTCGTCCAGGAATTCGCGGGCTGCTTCTGCCGCGGTTTGAGCACCCGGCACCGTGTGGATGGAGCCGGCCTTGAGCGCCTCTTCATACCGACTGGCGGCGAAGCGCGCGATGCCGAGGGTGATGAGCAGGATGATGAGGAAAATGCCGATCATGAGATCTGGGGGAGAGGGAAAGGGGATTTGGGGGCTGAGACTGGGTGCTGGACTTCGTTGCTATCGCCACTCGTGCCTCGGGTAGCGGCCTCGCAACTGGGTTTTCAGCGCCTGATAGCTGGTCTTCCAGAAGCTGCCGAGGTCTCCTGTTGTCTGCACGGGACGCTGGCTGGGGGCAAGAATCTCCACCAGCACGCTGACCTTGCCACCAGCAATACGGGGATTCTCCGTGGTATCATACAGGTGCTGCAGGATCACGGACATCTGCGGTGGCGCGTTGTCGCGGTATTCCACCCGGGCGGTGCGTCCACTGGCGAGCTTTACGCGCTCCGGGGCGTACTGCTCCAGCATGTCCCGCTGGGCGGCGGAGAGCCAGGCGTGCAGGGCGGCGTCGGGTGTGCGATCCTTGATCTGCCGGTAGGCGGTGGCACCGTAGCAGATCTGCTCGATGAGCAGGCGGCGGTCTTCCTCGCTGATGGTGGGCAGCTCCAGCTCCGGCATCCAGGCGGCCAGACAGTTCAGGCGGGTGATCCACTGCTCGGTCTTCTCCGTCCAGGTGGGCAGATCCAGCCGCTTGGAGACGACCTCCTCTGCCAGCAGCGTGGCCGCCAGCCCCAGATTGGGCTCGCCGCGCTCGCGGCTGTGCAACACCAGATCGCGGAAACGTGTCTGCTCCAGGTTCATGACGCGCTTGTTGATGGCATCATACGCCACGTGGAAACCGGAGGTCATGTCAGCGGGGAAGAGCTCCCGCAGCCAGGTTTCCTCGATCCGTGTCACCAGGTTCAGCTTCACCTGGAGCGCCTTGCCCTGGATCTCGGCGATCTCTGCGGCGACCAGCAGGGGCGGCGGCTTGATGTGGGCGTCTTTTTCCAAATGGCCCTTGTACCCGGCGGCCAGGGCGTAAACCCGCGACCCTGATGCAGTCTCCACGCCGAGGTGGTCGGAGAAGGCGGAGAGGATGACGCGGGCGAGATCCTCCGCACGAGGCTGGGGCACGTCCTCGTTGTTCATCTGCGCGCGGTTGGCCAGCCCCATGCGGCGGCACAGGCCACCGATCTGCTCGTACGTGCGCATGGCATCGTGCGCGGCGCGGGCATGGATGCCATAGGGTGCACAGGCCGTGGGGTCAAACTTGGTGGATGCAGCCTTGTCGAACGCGCGCATCAGCGCCTGGAACTCGCTCAAGTCGTCGCGTTGGAAGAAGTCCTCCTGCTTGCGTTTGGTCAGCTCCGTGGGCTTCATCAGGAGATCGCGGCCCTGGGCCAGCGCGGCACAGAGGGCGGCGTCTTCCAGGCAGTTGAACTCTGCCGCCGTGATGAGCATGCGGGAGAAGCGCGGGTGCAGCGGGAAGGCGCTCATCTTGCGCCCCAGCTCTGTCAAAGCGCCGTCCTGAGCCTGGATGGCACCGAGTGAGGCGAGCAATCCTGTGGCGCGATGGGACGACTCCTCGGTAGGAGATTCGTACCAGTCGAAGGTCATGCCTGCAGCCTTGGTCACCACTTTGAGGGTGAGAAAGGCTTCGCTGAGATCTAACCGGCGGATTTCCGGCAGTTCGTTCTCCGCCCGATGCAGATGCTCCCGCTCCGGCCAGAGACGGACGCCCATGCCGGGGCCCAGACGACCGGCGCGGCCGGAGCGCTGCTCGGCACTGGCGCGGCTGATCTTTTGCACAGTGAGGGTGTTGATGCCGCGGCGGGCGTCGTAGGAGGAGATGCGGGCCAGGCCGCTGTCGATGACGGCGCGCACGCCCTCGATGGTGAGGGAGGTCTCTGCGACGTTCGTGCTCACGATGATGCGGCGGCCCTGACCGGGCTGGAGCACCTCGTCCTGCTGCTGGGGGGGCAGCTCGCCATGCAGCGGGAGAATGCGGTAGCCGCGGGCAAAGCTGCGCCCCTGCAGGGCGGAAATGGTCTTGCGGATCTCGTGCCCGCCGGGCATGAAGATGAGGATGTCATCCTGCACGCCACGGGTGGTGACGAGGTCCTCAGCCGCACGGGCGGCCTGGTCCCAGATGGCTTCCTCGAACCCGCGTTTGTCGCGTTGCGGTGCCTGGTAGGAGATGCTCACCGGGAAGGTGCGGCCCTCAGAGTCGAAGATCTCGCATGGGTGCATGAACTCCCGCAGCGGCTCCGGTGTGATGGTGGCGGACATCACGATGATGCGCAGGTCCGGCCGATGCACGGCCTGGATGGCGCGGGCCCAGGCCAGGCAGAGATCGCCGTCCAGATGACGCTCGTGGAATTCATCGATCACCAGGCAGCCTACCTTGCCAAGGGTGGGATCATCCAGCAGATGGCGGAGCATCACGCCCTCTGTCACAAACAGGATGCGCGTGCGGGCGCTGCTGACATTTTCAAATCGCACCTGATAGCCGACTTCCTCACCGAGGCGGACACCGCGCTCCGAGGCCACGCGGGCAGCCAGCATGCGGGCGGCAATCCGGCGGGGCTGCAGCACGACGATGCGCTTGTCCCCAGCCAGATCATGATCCAGCAACATCTGGGGCACCTGGGTGGACTTCCCGGAACCTGTAGGGGCCTTCACCACGGCATTGGCCCTTGTGGACGTGCGACTGAACCATCCGACGAGCGGATTACGAATGGCTTCAATGGGGAGGTTGGACGTGCGAACTGACACCCCTCGTTGTGCCGCAAAGTTGGGGGGAAGGCAATCGGTAAGCGGTGAGTGGTAAGAAGTAAGCGGTAACTGGTAACAGGCGCGTGGTGTATCGGGGGCAGACAGCCGATGCGTCGATGGGCTGCACCACTATGCGCTGCCTCAATTCTGGAATGCGACGGCCCAGAGGGCGCGGGCAACGAGGAACCAGACGAAGATCCAGAACATCAACAGCACGAACCACACACCGATGAAGCCGACGAGGAACCAGCGGCTGCTGCGTCGTACCGTCCGGTCGCCGGTCTTCCACCGGTTGAGCAGGCGGAGGTTCCGGGTGTTGGACTTGAACCAGACGGAGAAAAGATCGCCGATGCCGGGAATCGTCCCGATCGCGTCGTTGATCAACACATTGGCCCCCATGCGGATGAGCACGGAGATGGGCAGTCCACTGCGGATGCCCTCGGTCACGAGCACGAGGCCGACGCTGGAGGCGAGCAGATCTCCCAGTCCAGGGACGAGCCCGATGATCGGGTCCAGCCCCACCCGGAAGTTGGTGCCGGGGATGCGGATGAAGTCATCCATCCACCGGGCGATGATGCGGGAGATCTCGGAGGCATTGTCGCCATCACGGCCGACGGGGGCGCGGCCTTTCCCGTCAGGCGGAAGGACGTCCACATCCACATCGAGGGGGCGTTTGGTGGCAGGCATGGGCTGGAGAGAGGGAAAAGGGATAAGGGCCAAGGGAAAAGAGGCTTGAGGAGAAAGAGGCCCTTGGGCAAGGTCCGACATTCAATGGCGGGTGGCGTTGAATGTTGTTCTGGGAATTGGCAGGGGGTGTTGTTTACAGAGAATCGTGGGAGAGGGCGTTGATGCATCGAACTTTTCGCCCACAGGTGCCACCGAAGAATAGAAGGTAGGGGCAAGGGGCCCTTCTGAGGCTGTGTCGCACTGGCGTTGAGACCTCTGCCGCAGGGTCACAAAAAAGAAGCCGCTGAATCAGCGGCTTCTTTGCGGGAAACTCTATTGTTGCAACCAACCCAGCTCTATGACGAGCGTCCGGGCAGCTCCACGAGCATCTGGGCGTTGTTGGGGAAACGTTCCATGAGGGAGATGACGCGTTGGATGGCCTCCATGGGCTTGTGGCCTGCCAGGCCGCGGCGCAGCAGGTGCACTTTTTCCATCTGGAAGGCGGGCAGGAGCAGCTCTTCACGGCGGGTGCCGGAGCGGAAGATGTTCACGGCCGGGTAGATGTACTGCTCAGCGATCTTGCGATCCAGCACCAGCTCAAGGTTGCCCGTGCCTTTGAACTCCTGGAAGATGAGCTCGTCCATGCGGCTGTTCGTCTCAATCAGCGTGGTGGCGAGGATGGTGAGGGAACCGGCGTCGCGAGTATTGCGGGCGGCGGCGAAGAGGCGGCGGGGCACCTCGAGGGCGCCTACACCCACACCACCGCTCATGGTGGCACCGTGCTTCTGGGCGTTGTTGAAAGCGCGGCCCATGCGGGTGATGGAATCCAGGAGCATGAAGACGTGCTGACCGGCTTCGACAAGACGCTTGGCACGCTCGATCGCAAAGAGGGCGGTGCGCAGGTGGCTCTTCATGTCGCTGTCGTTGGAGCTGGCATGAATCTCCGCAGTCGGCAGGGCGCGGCGGAACTCGGTGACTTCTTCAGGGCGCTCATCCACCAGCAGAATCATGAGGTGCATCTGCGGATGGTTTTGCACCACGGCCTCGGCGATGTGCTGGAGCAGGGTGGTCTTGCCCGCGCGCGGCGGGGCCACGATGAGACCGCGTTGACCGCGACCCACCGGGGTGATCAGGTCCATGATCCGTGTCGTGAGACGGTCGGGCCGGGTCTCAAGCTGGATGCGCTTGTTGGGATTGATGGCCTTGAGTTCCTCAAAGAGCGGCAGGTTGCGCACCTTCTCAGGCTCGAGCCCGTTAACCTCTGTAATTTCCGTGACCTGTGGTCCACGATGGCCGTCACGATGGATGCCCTTGATGAACATGCCTTCGCGCAGGCCCAGGTTGCGGATAAACTCGGGGGAAACCCACGGGTCCTGGGCGAACTGAGCAAAGAGGCGGCTCTTCTGGCGGAGGAAGCCGTAGCCCTTGGGTGTCATTTCCAGGATGCCTTCAGAAGGCTCCGGTGGGCCCAACGGACGTTCCGGGGGCGGCTGGCTGGGCTGCGGGGCATCACCGGGATGTCCTTGGCCTTCCTGGCCATGACGCGGCTTGTTGCGGAAGCGATCCTTGAAACGCTCACGCTTGTTCCATTTGCCGCCTCCCTGCCGATGTTCACGCTGGTCCTGACCATGACCTTGTCCCTGGCCGGGATGAGGGCCGGGCGCATAGGACTGGCCTTCACGGCCTTCGCCTTGAGATTGGGATTCGCCAGCGTTCTCGCGGTATTGACCTTCGCCACCCTGACCTCCGCCATGCGAGGGGCCATGTTGCGGATGTCTCGGTTGTGGGTACTTGCTCTGGTGACGGCGGCCGTACTGCTGATTGCGGGAGTAGTCCTGCTGCGGCTGCTGCGGACGCGGCTGGTGCTGCGGATAGCTGGCACCTTCAGGGGCGGGAGCAGGCGCAGGAGCCGGTGCTGACTGGACGGGGGCTGGTGCTGGTGCAGGAGCGTAAACGGCAGCCTGAGGTGCGATCACCGGAGCCGGAACTGGGGCCGGGGCAGGTGCGGAAACGGGAACTGGGGCGGGTGCAGGCGCAGGGGCTGACACAGCGGCAGGTGCCGGAGCGGATGCCTCGCTGCGAGAAGCTTTGGTGGTCTTGGCGGCTGTGGCGCGCCCTTTGACCGCCTTTTTCGCAGGAGCGGAGAATTTGGCCGGTGCGGGGGCAGGCTGAGGGGTGGGGGCCGCTACGGGAACTGGCGCTGGCGCAGGAGCGGGGGCCGGCTTCTCGGCCGCGACTTTCTTGGCGGCTTTCTTCGTTGCCTTCTTAGCAGCGGCTTTCTTGGCCGTGCTGGGGACCGTGGGTGCGCTTTGGGGCTCGTCAGAGAACAAGGAGCCAGCGGAACTGCTGCGGGCGGCAGGCTTGGCCGCTTTTTTGGCAGCACGCTTTTTGGTCGCACCGGCGCCGCGTGCGGAATCTGGAGCCAGCGGGAACAGCGTGTCAGCCAGAGGTGCGGGGTGCATAATGAGGTCTTCAGGCATTGTAAGAATCGTCGAAGAGATAATCTAACGCTGGCTCACTCTGAGAGCTGGGCTGCGACGTCGTCCGCGATCTCGAAGTTCGCGTGGACATTCTGCGTGTCGTCGTAGTCGTCCAGTTGGTCGTAGAGTTTCAGGAAAGCGCGTGCGGTGGCCACATCCGTGAGGGTGACCGTGGTGGAAGGCTGGTAAACAAGCTGCTGCGAGCGGGGTGAGACGCCTTTGGCCTGGAGCGCGCCGCCCACGGCAAAAAGCTGGTCTTGAGCCGTGTAGATGACCCAGTCATCCTCACCATCCACCATGTCCTCGCCGCCGGACTCCAAGGCCAGCTCCATCGCAGCATCCTCCGTGAGGGTGCCTTTGTCCAGACGGATTTCACCCCGGCGCTGGAACAGGTAGCTCACGCTGCCAGCATCGGCGAAGGTTCCACCCAGCTTGCTCATGATGAGCCGGATATCCGCGACGGCGCGGTTGCGGTTGTCGGTGACCACCTCGATGAGCATGGCGACTCCACCCTGGCCGTAGCCCTCGTACACAATCTCTTCCAGTGACGCGCCGCCGAGTTCGCCCGCGCCTTTTTTGATGGCGCGTTCGATGTTGTCTCCGGGCATGTTCATGGCGCGAGCATTGAGGATGGCGGTGCGCAGCCGGGCGTTCAGTTCAGGATTAGAACCGCCCAGCTTGGCAGCGAGGGTGAGTTCCTTGCTGAACTTGCTGAAAACTTTGCCGCGTTTCGCGTCGACTACGGCTTTTATATGTTTGACCTTCGACCATTTATTGTGGCCTGCCATGCAAAAAATAGAGCTGGGATTGGGAGTGAGGGAGGCCGGGCTTTCCGGCGCAAGTGGATGCCTGTGAGAGAACCATCAATGAACGAAGTCGGGCGTTCCAAGGGTTGGCTCCTGCCGGAAAAGCACCATCTAGGTCGCATCTACTGCGGCTTTTTGGGCGGGAGAACCGTTGCGCGGGAGGCAACTTCGGTCACATGCGCGGGCTTGCGAGCCCGTCGACACCCTGAGTGTGAATGATAACGGCGGCTCGCGCAACCATTTTTTATTCCGTTAGGGAGGGGGGAGAGGGGGCCAAGTGCCTTTAGCGAAACTTTCGTCTTGCTTCCTGCGAAGCCCGGTGGAAAGCTGACTGCCGTTTTTCAATCTGAACATCATGGGACAACAGCACAGCAAAATCATCAAGCGCCGCCGCCGCAAGGCCTACCTCGAACGTAAGAAGGCTCTTGCCAAGTCCGGCGTTGTCCGGAAATCCTCCCGCGTCAAAGCGGAGGCGGGTTCCGACGAAAAGAAGGCAGCCAAGAAGCCTGCGGCCAAAAAGAGCACCAAGGCCCCTGCCGTGAAGAAGGTGGAAGCCAAGGCACCTGAAGCTGAAGAGCAGGCCTAGTCTGGCCCGGTGAGTCTTTTTTAATCTTTGAGTGGCGGGGCTTCGGCCCCGCCTTTTTTGTTTTTTGGGTTCAAGGTCTTTGGTTTTCAAGCAGTAGGGGGGCGAGAGCCGCCGTTGCATGTTTTGTGCCGGAAAAGGGAGGGAAGGTGGAAATAATCCGGAGGCCGTAAGCCGTTGGGCGTAGGGTTGGGGGAAACTAGACAAGGTTCTTTCCTCGGCACCTCTCGCGGCCAGACGCAGGCCGAGGGCACGCGGTCGCACTCCGCGGGCCTTGGACGTGAAAGGCAGTCAGACCGCCGCAACTCCTTCGGAGTAAGGTCTCTCTCCTCTTTCCCAACGTAGACTCGCCGGAAGCTCGCCAACGTTGGGTTTGTAGCCATATCCTCTTCGAGGAGGAACTTCGATTGATCAATTGCCTCATCGGGGAGGTCGCGCGACAGAAGGAATTCTCAAACACCTTCTGCATTCGCACCCACCTCGATGGCTCACGCCCCAACGCTCACCCATTGGTGTTTGATCTCCAACCACCCAGCGCCCTTGTAGTTGTCGCCGTGAGGAGAGCGAACCAACCGCGTGCGTATTTTTGGGGGGGGCACCAAGGAACCACCTTGAAGCGTCTGCAAGCTTTGCCCGTGCGCTCTGCTGTCGAGTTTCGACCGACGCAGCAGGCACACCATGAGCGCGACGGGCTACCGGCAGTTCTGGCCAGCCAATCACTCCGCTCACCCTCGGCGGTTGTGCTTGAAGCACAAACCGCCGCTCCTTGGGGGGCTGCGTTGAATCGCACTGCGCCACCACTTGCCCTTTTATCACTCACCTCTTACCGATTCATCCAAGCATCCGCTTCGCGAGCGCATAACCCTCGTGGTCGGCGGGGTTGAAGAGTTCGCGGAATAGACGGCTGGTTTTGCCGCGAACCAGGCGGGTGTGGTACTTCACCAGAGAGGTCACGCGATCCACTTCTGCCGTGGGGCTGAAGGCATCCTCCACCTTGCTCTGGGCATAGGAGGCGGCGCATCCCAGCGCGAAGATCTCGGCGCCGATGTCCACCAAGCGGCCGAGGACGAGTTGCTCGCGTTCCAGCTTGGGTCCGTAGCGCAGCATGGCGTACAAGGTGTGCCGGGCCAGCTTGCGGCTGAGACGGCGGACGTCGCGCATGCTCTGCTCCAGTTCCGGGTGCAGGTTGATGTCGTCGCTGTCATCCGAGAACGGCAGGAAGCGCGAGGGGTACCAGGTGGCGTAGTGCCTGGCCGCACGCAGAAACACCAGAGCGCGGTCCTTGAACGGCAGCTTGGTGTTGAAGGCGGCAGCACCCAGTTTGAGGTGCGAGTCGAGCATCTCCCGCGCGATGAAGAGGCGCATGATCTCGCTGCTGCCTTCAAAGATGGTATTGATGCGGGCGTCGCGGAAGAAGCGCTCGACAGGTTCGGGCTTCTCACCGCGGGACTTCAGGCTGTCCGCCGTTTCATAGCCGCGGCCCCCGCGGATCTGCATGGTGTCATCCACGATCTCCCAGCCGCGCTCACTGCCCCAGAGCTTGCCCAGAGCGGCTTCGAGGCGGACATCGGCGTTCTTGTCGCGATCCACCAGGGCGCTGACATAGCGGACCACCGCCTCCAGCGCAAAGGTGTGGGCGGCCATGCGGGCCAGCTTGTCTGCGATGGCGGCGTGCCGACCGATGGGCTGGCCCCATTGCACCCGATCACGGGCCCAGCGGGTGGAGACGTCCAGGCAGTATTTGGCCAGACCGGCACAGGCAGCCGGCAGGGTGATGCGACCGGTGTTCAAGGTGGTAAGCGCGACCTTCAAGCCGCGGCCCTCGCCACCCAGCACATTCTCCGCCGGCACCCGCACGTCGTGAAAGCGCATGACGCCGTTGTAGAGGGCACGCAAACCCATGAAATGGCAACGCTGCACCACTTCCACACCAGGCATGCTCGTCTCCACAATGAAGGCGGTGGTCGCATGTGGGTGGGTTGGGCTGGGGGTTCGAGCCATCACTACCAGCATTCCTGCCTTGGTGCCGTTGGTGCACCAGAGCTTCTCACCATTGATGATGTAGTGGGTGCCGTCTGCGGACTTGACCGCCTGGGTATTCATCCTCGCCGGATCGGAGCCGACGTCCGGTTCCGTCAGGGCAAAGGCGCTGATCTCGCCCTTGGCGCAGCGAGGGAGAAAGCGTGCCTTCTGCTCCTCTGTGCCAAACATGAGCAAAGGCTGCGGCACCCCGATGGACTGGTGGGCGGAGAGCAGAGCAGCCATGTTCCCGCACACTCCGCCCAGTAGCATGGCCGTGCGGGAGTAGTTCGTCTGGCTCAGGCCCAGTCCACCATATTTGACCGGGATCTTGATGCCAAAGGCACCAAGGGACGCGAGCCCCTCCAGCACGGCATCTGGGATCTCACCCTCGCGGTCGATGGCGTCGGGGTCAGTATGCGATTCGAGGAAACTTTTCAGCTGCAGCAGGAAGGCATCCCCCTGGTCACGATCTTCCAGCGTCTGGCGCGGGAAGGGGAGCAGGGTGGAGGTGTCGGCGGCACCGTCGAAGAGCGAGGCAGCGAAGCCGGCGTTGCGGTCCCGCTCATCGCGGGCCGCCTCGGTCATCTCCAGCGCGGCCCGCTGGCCTTCAGACATCTTCGAAGTGTCGAGCACTGACTTGGGAGGTGTGGAGGAGGGATGCTTGATTTTCATGGCAGGTCGGATGGGGGTGAGGTTGCAGGAGGAAACAGGGACCGGAAGGCCGGGTAACCGGAACCGAGGATCATGGCCAGCTCGATGTCGCTGGCGGAGGCGGCCACGCCTTCCTCCAGGCAGAGCTGGCCCTCTTTCTGCATGAGGCCGTTCAGGTAGGTGGCCATCTGCTCACGCTCTGTGAACTCTGGCAGCTCCCTGGGCTTGATGTAGCGGAGGATTTCCGGATTGGGCTGTGGGCCATGCCGGTCATTGAAGCCGGTGTAGAAACCGCGGCCGTTCTTGTGCCCCATCATCCCCGCTGTGGCGAGTTGATCGAGCAGATCGCTCTGCGGGATGCGGTCGCCAAAGGCGGCTCGCAGGGTCTTCTCAACATGCAGAGCGACGTCGAAGCCAACCTCATCGAGAAGGCGGAGCGGACCCATGGGCATGCCAAAGTCCGTCATGGCGTCGTCCAGTTCCCAGGGGTCGCGCATGGTGGAGGCGATCTGCACCGCTCCCAGCAGGTATGGCATGAGGATGCGGTTCACGACAAAACCGGGACGGTCCTTCACGACGATGGGCGTCTTGCCCAGCCCCTGCACAAAGCGCAGCGCGGCGGCGATGGCCGCCGGGGAGGCCTGAGCAGGCGTGATGACTTCCACCAGAGGCATGAGGTGGGCGGGATTGAAGAAATGCAGGCCGATGACCCGCTCAGGATGCGGTGTGGCGGCGGCCAGCTCCTCCACAGAGAGCGCGGAGGTGTTGGTCGCCAGGATGGTGTCGGGACGGCACTGGGCGGCCAGTTCGGCAAAGAGATGCTTCTTCACCTCCATGTCCTCCACGACGGCTTCGATCACGAGGTCCATCTGTTTGAGCGGCACCTCCTCAGAGGTAAAGGAAATAAGATCATGCGTCTCCCGGCCCTGTTTGGTGGTGAGGGCGCGGCTTTTCACGCCGCTGTGCAGCAGTCCTCCGATGCGTCCCGCCCCTTTGGCCAGGGCGGCGTTGCTCATGTCCTTCAGCAGCACCCGGGTGCCCCGGCTGGCGAGGGTGTAGGCGATGCCAGAACCCATGACGCCTGCGCCGATGACGGCAGCGCGGGTGATCGGGGGAGCCTCGATTCCTTGAAACAACTGAGGCAGCTTCTTGGAGGCGGCCTCTTTGCGCAGGAAGACATCGATGAAGCGACGGGCCCCACCGGATTCGGTAAGGCGACGCAGCGTCTCCTGCTCCAGGGCCAGGGATTTCTCCGCCGTGCGACCGGCACCGCGGGTGATCACATCCACCGCCGCGATGGGGGCGGCGTCGTGATGGCGCATCCATGGGAACTTGCTCCAGAGCATGGTCTTCACCCGGAAGCGCAGGATCTGCGGCACCGGCCAGGCCTGGGTGAGGTGCAGATGATGGCGGCGGGGGCGATGGTTCGCGGAAAGCGCCATCTTGCGGGCCAGGTCCTCCATCCGCTCACGCGGCACCACGTGCTGCACGATGCCCAACTTCTTCGCATGGCTGGCCTTGACCAGCTTGCCCCGCACGATCAGGTCCAGGGCCTTGGGCAGGCCGATGAGCCGGGAGAGACGGGTGCAGCCGCCCCAGCCGGGAATGAGACCGAGCATCACCTCGGGCAGACCCAGGCGGGTGACATCGCTGTCGCTGGCAATGCGCCAGTCACAGGCCAGGACCGTCTCCAGGCCGCCCCCCACACAGGCCCCGTGAATGAGGGCGATCTTGGGAATGCGCAGGGCTTCTAGATGCGTGAAGACATCCTGCCCAAGCGCGAGCAGGTTGCGCCTTTCCTCATCCGGCAGGGTTTGCACCGCCTTCAAGTCAGCACCGGCGATGAAGACGCGGTCCTTGGCGCTGCGTAAGATGACGGCCTTGATGCCGGAGTCCCGGTGCAGGTCTTCGATGTGACAGTCGAACTCATCGAGTGTCTTTGGGTTCCACACATTGGCAGGGGAATCCGGGGTGTCGAATGTGAGCCAGCAGATGCCGTCGGCGTCCACCTCCTTGTGGAAGCAGGCGGGGCGGTGTTCGCTCAAGTGCTTGCGGATCGGGGTGGTCAGCATGGCATCTTCAGAGGGGTTTTCAGTGGGGTCGAGGACGATGAGATCCATGGCGGTAAAGGGGCTGAGGTTTGCGAAAAGGGTGCGAGGAAAGAAAGGGCGGTCGCTTAGAAAGCCTCGAGACAGACGGCACCACCCTGGCCACCACCGACGCAGAGGCTGACCAGCGCCCGACGTTTGCCGGTGCGGCGCAGTTGATACAGGGCGGTGAGGATGAGGCGGGCCCCGGTGGCTCCCACCGGGTGACCCAGGGCAATGGCGCCCCCCTGCGGATTGAGCTGCGTATCGTCCACCTCGCCCAAGGGGGCACTGAGGCCTGCCTTGCGAGCACTGGCGGGATCCTTCAGGCACTTGAGCACGGCCAGGATCTGGGCGGCGAAGGCTTCGTTGATCTCAATGATGTCCACATCGCTCAGCTTCCAACCCGCGTGGCCGAGCGCCGCAGCCATGGCGGTGACGGGACCCAGGCCCATGCGTTCCGGATCGCACCCGGTATAGGCATGGCTCACGATTCGTCCCAGCGGCGTCACTCCCAGCTTCTGGGCTCGCGCTTCGCTGCAGGCCAGGATGGCCACGGCACCATCGGTGACCTGGGAGGAGTTTCCCGCAGTGACCGTGCCGGTGAGGGGCTCGAAGATGGGTTGCAGCTTGGCCAGTTTGGCGGGGGAGCTGTCGGTGCGGACGCCATTGTCATCCTCCACAGCCACGACCTCCTTGCGACCGGAGAACATGGGCACGATTTCCTCACGCAGATGGTCACGATGCTGGGCGGCCAGCAATTGCGAGCGCACGGCCATGGCATCCTGGGCATCGCGTGAGATCTCGAACTCACGCGCAAGCAGCTCGGCCGTCTGCCCCATATTGATCTCGGCGACCGGGTCAGTGAGACCCATCTTGATGGCGAGCAGGGGCAGGAAGTCCTGGGGACGGAAGGCTGTGGCCGCCCGGAGCTTGCTGCCCATCCCGCGGGCGCGGGAGAGCAGGGCAAACTTGATCGCAGCCTCATGGCGGAAGAGGAGCGGCATCTGGGACATGCTCTCGGTGCCGCCCACGAGGAAGACTTCGCCCTGGCCTGCGGCGAGCTTTTCCTGGGCCGTGGTGACCGCCTCCATGCCGGAGGCGCAGTTGCGGTGCACCGTCATGGCGGGGCGTTCCTTGGGCACGCCAGCCCGCAGGGCGATGACGCGCGAGATGTTGGCAGCGTTCGCGGGCTGGGCCACGCAGCCAAAGATCGTCTCATCCACGGCCGCGGGATCAATGCCGGTTCGTGTAAACAAACCGCTGGCGGCGTGACGGCCCAGCTCCACGGCGTCGAAATCCGCCAGGGTACTGCCGGCGCGGCAGAAGGGGGTGCGGGCACCGGCCATTATGACAAGGGGGGAGGCATTCATGGATGATTGTCGGGGTGAAGGTTGTGGTGAGGTCAGAAGGCGAGGAACATTCCGACCTGGGGCTCACGAGCCCGGCGTGGCGGTCTGAGGCTGACTCTGGCCCTGGCCCTGGCCCGGTTGCCCTTGGCGGCGGTCGGCCACCTTCTCCTCCTTCAGCAGGCGTCCCACGCCCAGCAGATTGCGGAGCTCGGGCACGGTGTGGAAGAGGATCGCGTTCGGCGTCATCTCCGTGACTTCATGGAACCGGCGGATGAGCAGGTCCTTCAGCGTGTCCTCGTTGATGTTGCCGTCCGGGGCCACGTGGAGGTACACCTCATCGCACTCCAGCGGATCGTCGTGGCGCTTGCGCAGCTCGATCTGCCAGGCAGCCAGGCCGCGCTGGTCGTCCAGGAGGTGCTCCAGCACGTTGAAGTCCACCAGGGTGCCCTTGATCTTGTCCAGCCTTAGGGTCCGCACCTCACTGGCGCGGGAGATGGGCCCCAGCAGTCGCGGGCAACGGCGGCCACAGTGCGGGCAGGCGTCCCACGTGAGTCCGCCCTCCGCCATGTCACCCGTCCGGTAGCGCAGCACCACGGTGCCGCGGGCATCCAGCGGGGTGAAGACAATCTCCCCGGGGGCACCCGGAGGCACAGGAACCCCGGTCTTGGGATCCACGAGTTCGATGAAACCGAGATCGGGATAAAGGTGGAAACCGCTGGCGCCCTCATGCGGGAGGGTGGGGCACTCCGTCCAGGCCATCTTGGCCTCGGTGAAGGCATAGATGCTGATGACGTACACCCCCAGTGAGCCAAGCTGGGCACACAGATCGCGAAGCTTGGCGCGGAGGCCCTGCGGCGTCTTTTCCCCGCCGAGCACAATCCGCTTGAGCGTGGTCCAGTGGCGGTTCTCCTCCACTGCCTGGCGCAGCACGTGGTACACGAAGGTGGGCATGCCGATGAGCACGTCTGGCTGCATGCGCTCGATCAGCGCGATGTTGCCCTCGGTGCCCATGGACTTGCCACCCCCGCTGGAAATCATGAAGGTGCCGAAGCCCAGGCCGGCGTAGTGCGACTGCCAGAAGGCCAGGTGTGGCGCGTAGGGGAAGAGGTTCACATGGCGGTACTCTTTGTCAGACCGCCCGGTCTCCATGATGCGTTTGCCGGAGAGTTCGAGGAGATTGAGGTCGTGCTTCGTATAGAGGAAGGGCACCGGCTCGCTGCTGCGCCCCGTGGTACTGGTGAGTAGAAGGGGGCGGAACTCGGCCTCCAGCTTCTCCTTGGTATGGCTCATCCCATGCAGCAGGGTGTTGAAGATCACCTTGGGCTCGCGGCGGAGCGTCTGCTGATTGGGGATCATCACGAACTCCCGCAGCTTCTCTTTGGAGACGGTGAGGTCAGACTTGCTGGAGAAGGGCACCTTGGCCCAGTCATCCATGCTGCGGATGTCGCCGGGCTCCAGGCCAATGCTCTTGAACATCTCACGGTAGTGCGTGGAGAAGGGCAGGACCCGGGATTTCAGGTATTCACGCAGGCGGCGGATCTGCCAGGCCTGCCAGAATTCAGGGGCTCCGGCATCCCAGAGCGGGGAGGAGAGGAACGGTTTCATAGTGCTTGAGAGTTGGGATGATGGTTGGTTTGAGGTCGGGCATGTGAACGGATATCGAAAGAAAAGGGAGGGGGGTTAGACGTAGCCGGGGAGTCCGGTATGCCGCTTGGAGGCAGGGGTTAGGGGCGCGTCTGCGGCGTTTTTTTGCCCGTGGTTCACGTCAGAGCTGTGTTCTGGCACCGGAGTGGGCCGCTGAATGAGATCCAAAATGCGCGGCAGGGCAGCTTCGGCAGCCATCCTGCCGGCCTCGATGTAGCGGTTGAAATTCTCAAAATCGTACCAGCGGGACTCACCGAAATACGGATGCACGAGGATGTCTGCGCGTGTGCCCTCCTCGGCGATCAGTCGCAGCTGGGCGCTGGTCAGACAGCGTTTGAAGGTGTCCAGCACGTTGCCGTAGGCGAAGAGGTTCACCTTGCGGTTCGCGGAGTTGCGCAGGCGACGCCACACGCCTTCCGGAGGGGGAGGGGGAATGGGGTAGGTGGAGATGCCGGCGGCGGCGAGGTCAGCCGGAGTCGGCATGACGTTCACGGCAATGATGGCATTCATCGGGCTGGAAGTGATTTTCTGGTCGCCCGCGGCATGAGCGGACTCTCCGCGGGAAAGGATGTCTCGCAGCAGGTTCACCGGCAGCGGTTGGGACGCACCGCCATCGATGTAGCGTTTCCCGTCGAGTTCCACCGGGGCCACGATGCCCGGGATGGCGCAGCTGGCCTGCACCGCCGCCGCCGCCGGCGTGTCCATCGACATCACTTCCCACGACACGGAGTCGAGGTTGGTGGCCACCACATACATGGGGCGTTCCAACTGGGCGAGCGTGCGCTGGCCCAGGCTCTTTTCCAGATGCCGGCGCAGTTTGTTGCCCCGGAGGAAGCCGGATAGCGGCGGGCACACGGGATCGATGAGGCGCAGCAGGGTGCGGCGGTCTTTGATCTCGGCCGCGAGCTCCTCAAGCTGCTGGCCATTGAACCCGGCCGCCCAGAGGGTGCCCACATAGGAACCCATGCTGCTGCCGATGATGGCAGAGATCGGGATTTTCTCGCGCTCAAGTACCTGGATAACTCCCACATGAGCCAGACCGCGGGCACCACCACAGGAAAGGACCAGTCCCAATCGGGGTGGCGGGGGAGCCACCGGGGCGGGAGGAGCCTCCATGAAGCGGTTCAGCCAGTCTTCGGCGGAGAACCAGGGGAAGCGGCGCATGGCATCGGGCAGGCGCATGGCTTTTGGATGGGTTGTTGGAGGATTAGACTCACCACCAGTGAGTTAATTCAAAAGTTTCAATCAAATTGTGGTGCTAATGATCGACAAAACCGAAACGCGTTTAGAAACGTATCAGTCCAATGGCGCACATGTTCCGCAAGGGTGCAAAGGCGCGGTGGCTGGGCCGGACTTAAGTGATCCGGGTGACGGTTTTGTTGCTTGTTTCAAGGGTCTGGGACCGTTTGAGATGCATGATGCATTTCGCTCCCTCAACCCTGTGTTGTCCCTTCCGGCTGAGCCTGTTGGCCGCGCTTTTCATCGCGCCTGGCATTCACCTTCACGCTGCCGAGGCCTTTGAAGTCGGGGCCGGGAGGGAGGCGGAACTGCCCCAGGGCAAGGAGGCGGACGGCATTCGGGGAGATTTTGTTCTGCGCAATGACAAGATCACCGCCCTGGTCTCGCAGAATGCGCCGCTGCGTCGCGCGAACATGAGCACCTTCTATGGCGAAGATGGTGTCACTCCTGGCTGCCTCTATGACCTGGCGTTTCGTGAGAAGCAGGATGACCAGTTGATCTACTTTGGCCCGGCCGGTCAGCGTGGGCAGGTTTCCACTGTGAGCATTGTGGCGGATGGCAAGGCGGGAGAGGCGGCCATCGAGACGGTGGTGACCGCTGCCAAGAGCGGCGGGCTCTACAAGAGACACGAATACCGCGTGCGGGATGGTGAGCAGGGCCTGCGCATTCAGACGACTTTTCGCAACGAAGGGAAGGCTGCGGTGAAGGTCAGCACCAAGGACGCCTGGACGCGGTTCAATGAAACAGGGGATCGCGACGGCGTGGCCTGGGCGGACGCGGTGGATCCCGATGACCGTACCGGCTATGCCCATGGCAAGCTCACGGCACCCGGCGCGATGGTGCTCGCAGATGAGGTGGAGTTGCAACCCGGCCAGGAATTGACCTGGGTGCGCTTCCTGGCCATTGGGCGTTCCCCGGCCGAGGCGTGGTCGGTGGTTCGTGGAGCCAATGGCACCCAGACAGGCCGTCTGGAACTGGCGGTGACCGAGGCCGATGGCAAGCCGGTGACGGGTGCGGGGCTGGTGCTGGAGGAGGGGATCAATCCTGACCAGAAGTCTGACGGGAGCGTGGTCGCTTATCCAGACAGTCACGGACTCATCGCCTTGTCCCTCCCTGCCGGGACTCACCACGGGAGTGTGGAGGCAGCTGGACGGCTGCCACGGCGGGTATCCTTTACGCTAAATCAGGGTGAGGTGGTAAAACAGCACGAGAAGCTGGAGCCTGCGACTCGTTTGAAGTTCGACATCAAAGATGCGCGCGGGCAAGGCCTGCCATGCAAGGTGCAGATCCTGGCCACGGGCGAGACGAAGCCGGTGAATCTTGGTCCCGTGATGCGGGCGCATGGTTGCAAGGACCAGTATCACAGCGAGAAGGGTGAATTCTCCGTTCAAGTCCCGGCAGGCACCTACAAGGTGGTGGTGACGCGTGGGATTGAATACTCGCACCACGAACAGGAGATCACTTTGGCGCAGGGCCAGGAGTTGATCATCGGTGCCAAGCTAACACGACTGGTGGACGCCACGGGATGGATCAGCACGGACTTCCACAATCACTCCACGCCCAGCGGGGACAACATCTGCGGTACCGCAGACCGTCTCATCAACATCGCCGCGGAGCATCTGGAGTTCACACCCACAACGGAACACAACCGCATTTATGACTGGCGGCCGACCATCGAGCGCCTTGGCCTCGCCCAGGAGATTCAGACGGTGGTTGGCATGGAGCTCACCGGCAGCGGCTCGCACTTCAACTGCTTCCCCCTCAATCCGGTGCCCTTTGTGCAGGATGGCGGCGCCCCGGTGTGGAATGCGGATCCTCGCATCACAGCCTTGACTTTGCGGGGTTGGCAGGGTGAGCGGCAGGATCGCTGGGTGCAGATCAACCATCCTGACATGGCGTTCCTGTACAATGACCGCTATGCCGATGGTGTGGCTGATGGCGGCTACTTGGGCATCACCGAGATGGTGAATGGCATGGAGACGGAGAACTTTGTGGACGAAGGGGTGCTGGCGGATTCACCGTGGCGTCTGACCAAGGTCAAAAACTCGCTGGCCACCCGGGTGGAGACGGTGCGTCAGTTCATCTGGCTGCAGATGCTCAACCAGGGCCACCGCATTCATCCTGTGGCCGTGGCAGATGCCCACGCGGTTCATGGAAACGGCGTTGGCGGCTGGCGCATGTATCTGCCGAGCAAGACGGATGAGCCTGCGAAGATCGATTGGACCAATGATCTCGCCGCGCACGCTCTGGCCGGGCACTTCATCCTCACCACCGGACCGTTCCTGCAGGTTACGGCGGGCGATGGAAAACTTCCAGGAGATGACGTGCGCAGCTCCGGGGTGTTGCCTTTGAAGATCAAGGTGCAGTGCGCGGACTGGATCAACATCGATCGTGTGCAGATCCTGGTGAACGGCCGGAAAGAGCCCAGCCTTAACTTCACCCGCGCCACGCATCCCGACATGTTCAAGGACGGCGTGGTGAAGTTTGACCAGACGATTCCCGTGAAGCTCGGCAAAGACGCCCACCTTATCGTGGTGGCCCTGGCAGAAAACGGCGATCTTAAGACCGGCTACGGTACCAGCGGTCAGGCCAAGCTGCGCCCCATGGCGTATCACACACCCTTTTATGTGGATGTCGATGGCCATGGCTTCCAGGCCAACGGCGACAACCTGGGTTATGATGTGCCGGTGGCCAAGATGACGCCGGATGAGGTGCGGGCGAAGATGGGGAGGTGAGTTTTCAGTTTCAAGTTTTCAGTTTTCAGTTTTCAGATAAGGGCGGGAAAGCAGTCACAGTTTCGCATGCGCGTCGGTGAAGGCAGGCTAAAGCCTGCCACTGCTTTCCGGCTGCCCTGTGCTGAGTAGTCCGGCTGTCCCCAGCCGGTTTGGGAGCGGGGGAGTCGTTCGCCACCAGCCCCCGTCGCCCCTCAACCATCCGACCCAGTATCTCCCGCGGTTTCCACGAGATTGAAGTGCCCTTGCGCCGGAGGCAGCGGCTGGATGTCCACCTTCAAGCTGCCGGATTCCACGGCGGCGACTTGCTCGAAAATCCGTTCTGCCAGGGGCAAGGTGACACCGCCGGAGGTGCGGCTGTTCTGAACCACAAGGCTGAGCACCCAGCGGGGTTTGTCTGCTGGATAGTAACCGGCTACACAGGCGATGTTGTCTTTCACCATCTCTTTGGATTGCCGGTCATTCCTCCAGTGTTGCGCCAGACCGGAGCGGACTGCCATCCTGACTGGGGCATGGTGGTCGGGCCGCAAGCGCTCAGTGGATTTCGTGATACCAGACCTGATGAGTTCCAAACCTGTTTCGGTGAGCCCATGTTCTCGCAAGTTGGCGGCACGAACCTGTGGAGCGGGTATCGGTGATTCCGAACCGGGAGAAGCGATGCTGGCGAGAAGCCGTGGCCGCCACACGGTGCCTCCATTGGCAATGGTCGCATAGACATTGGCCAGTTGCAGGGGTGTTGTCTCCACCGCGCCCTGGCCAATGGCCATGTTGCAGGTGTTGCCTTCTGACCATTTCTCCGGAAACGAGGTCTTTCTCGCAAGCCGATCCCTTTCCAACCAGGCGGGCCCTGGCATGGTTCCTTCTGCCTCCTCCCAGAGGCCAATGCCTGATCGTCTGCCCAAGCCAAGCATTGCTCCGCTGTTTTCCAGCTTCGCTCCGCCGATGGCCATTCCCAGGGCATAGAAATAGGGGCCGCAACCGTGGCCCATGGCATGATCCATCGTTTGAAAACTGTGCCGCCCGTCCCGGCTTTTGATCCAGCAGCTGAGGCTCTTGCTTCCCACTTCCAGAGAACCCGTGCATTCGTACTGGTCGTTCTCGTGACCCGTCATCACTCCAGCCAGCGCGGTGACAGCCATGAAGGTGCTCCCGGGGACATAACCTCGGACCGCACGTGCCAGGAGCGGGACGGTGGGGTCATCACGGTAGGTTTCAAATTGCTTCTGGCTGATTGAGGGGATGAAGTGATTGGGATCGTAGCTGGGTAGAGACACCATCGCCAGGACATCGCCTGAGTGCGGATCCATCAACACGGCGGCCCCGCGACCCACCTTGGCTTCACGCAGGATGCGCTCGATGAGGAATTGATACCGGAGGTCCAACGTGAGCTGGAGATTGCTGGGCGGGATGGGCTTTTCGCTGGCATTCGCGTCGCCGTGGCCCTGGGCGGGGCTGAGCTCTTGGTTCCAACCTTTCTCGACTCCGGCGGTTCCTTCGGTGAGGCCTTCGTCCGTCGATGACTTGCGCACGTAGCCGAGCACATGCGCTGCCAGGGCCTGGTAGGGATAGTGGCGGAGGTAACGGGTGCGAACCGCAAGTCCGGGGATGGTTTCTGCCAGCTTTCCGGCCGTGACATACTCTTCCGGGGATAGGTCAGTTCTATAGATGAACGGTCGCTTCTCGCGGTAGCTGCGTTGCAGCTGGCTGGCGTTGTAGCTTCTTGTCAAGCCTGCCTGCTCCAGAGCTGGTGTGCAGATATCCGTGAAGACGGTGGAAACGTTCACGCGACGGCCCTTGGCTTTCTCTCCCTCTTTCGTGGTGAACGCGAATTCCTCCATGGGCAGAGTTTCGCCATGCTTGGCCTGCCACGCTTTGACCACCGCTTCGGTATCGAAGGTGATTTGCCGGTCAGGCCGGCTGTCTGCTGCGAGGACGATGCCGTTGCGATCACGAATCTCGCCGCGCTTGGGAGGAAGGGAAGCGGGTGTGCCTTCTGCGAGGACGGCTTGCGGAGAGCTGGGCGCAAAGATTGCGAGCAGGACCAGTGCGATGGTGCCGAGGCCCGGGAGGCTGCGGAACGCCGGCGGGGCGCAGGGTTCAGGAGTCAAGAGCCGCTCCACCCTCCTGCGCAATTCACCCCCCGTGGATCGGGTGGCCGCCATGGCAAGGGCTGGGGCAGGACTGAGCTGGCACTCGGCCAGTTCCACCAAGGCCCGTGCATAGTCATGCCGGTTCTGCGTGGCCCGGACGGCCGCATCGTCACAGGCGTGCTCTCTTTCCCGGCGGATCTGGGCGTTGATCCACCACATCGCCGGGTGATAAAAGTAAACGGTCTCAGCGGCGGCCTGCAGCAGGTTGATGAGAAAGTCATTCCGCCGCAAATGAGCCAGTTCGTGAGCCAGGACCATCTGCCATTGCTGCATGCTCAGCCGACTGGTCAGGGAGGAGGGCACGAGGATGAGTAAATGGAAACAACCCATGGCGATGGGGCCCGCCACGCGGTCCGAGAACCGGATGGTCACTCTCCTACGGATGCCCATCACCTTGCGGAGCTGTTCCAACATCGCTTCAAATTCGGGAGTCGCCGGGTGGATGCCGTGACGGCGTAGGCGAGAAAGGCCTATCCACCCCGCAGTATGACGTGCAGTCAAGCCGAGCATGCCCAGTAGCCATGTGCCGACGACGAGTTGCTGCCAGTGCATGGCCCACCGCCGGGACAGGGACGAAGACACTTTGCGCTCAGCCGGGATCACGCCGCCGGGTGCTGCCAGCGTGTCTGCTTTCCCTGTCGGCGCCTGCATCCGGGCATCTTGTGGGACTGACGGCCCTGTGGATGCAGCCCATGGCAGATCCACAATGACGGGACGCTGCGCATGCAGGTGTTGAAACGTCAGGCATGACGTCAGCATCATGGCGGCCAGGCCCAGACAAGCGAGCCCATGTCGGGACCCGGGTGAGGACCGGCGGAGGTGCCACAGCAAGGCCTTCAGCGCCACAGCAATCAGGGTGCCTTGCCAGAGGGAGTGCAAAAGGGTGAGGGCAAGGAGCTCGACCAAACCCTGTTGGGGTTGCCAGGAGAGAAGGTTCATTTGGAGGAAGGGGGAGTGTGGTCGATCTCGTTGAGCATGGCCTTGATTTCGCGCACCTCATCCGCGCTGATCTTCCTCGAACCCAAGGCATGCATGACCAGCTGGCTGACAGAACCGGAGAACACGCGCTCCAGGACATCCTTCACCAGATGGCGCTGCGTTTTTTCAGCGGCGACCGCAGCCCGGTAAACATGCGTCTTGCCCTGAGAGTCCCGCAGGACCAGGCCTTTGTCTGTCATGATTTGGAGGAACGTCAGCACCGTCGTGTACACGAGAGGAGGGGTACGGTCCTCATTGATGGCATCCAGGATCTCGCGCACGGTGGCGGCTCCCTTGGCCCAGAGCACTCGCAGGATCGCAAGTTCAGCGTCGGTCGGGCGCGGGGTGGGTGTTGGAGATGCCGCAGAGGCGGCGGGGGTAGATTTGTTGGCAGCTTTTTTGGCCATGGGCTACTTTCTACTAAAGTGTTCGTAGGTTGTAAACTAAAATGTTAGTAGATGTGTTGAGGCTCCCGCAAGCGGGATGGTTGAGGCGCTACGCTGGTTTAGGCGGGCTTCGCCCTGTCCAGATGAACACGGCGGTGGTCCTGGTAGCGCAGATTGGCAATCTGCTGTGCCGCCGATTGGCAATCGGCTTCAGTGGAGCTTGGGGATGCGACAATAGGAAACGAGATGATGGCTACATGGCAGATGTTTTTGGGAGGATGCGTTGGGCAACATCAAAGTAGTCACAGGCTTTAGCCTGTTCAGTCGTGCGTTTACGTCATGAAGGCAGGCAAAAGCCTACCACTACCTTTCGGCTGCGATGCAAGGCGTAGTCCGGCTGTCCTCAGCCGGTGCGGGAGCGGAGGATGGGCGTGGGGCGTTGATTGGTCGTCATGACCGCCTGCCGCGTCAGGGGTAAGGCGTCCTGAGCCGCGTAAACGCGGTACTCCAACCCTGACGGCGGAATGGAGTGGGTAATCCGGCTGTCCTCAGCCGGTGCGGGAGCGGAGGATGGGCGTGGGGCGTTGATTGGTCGTTATGACCGCCTGCCTTGTCAGGGGTAAGGCGTCCTGAGCCGCGTAAACGCGGTACTCCAACCCTGACGGCGGAATGGAGTGGGTAATCCGGCTGTCCTCAGCCGGTGCGGGAGCGGAGGATGGGCGTGGAAACGTGCTTGGTCGTGCTCCACCCCTGCTTGCGGACATGACCCATTCGTACCACCGTGCATCATGTCTTTCGTGAGTTCGTGCCGTTTTCTCTCTGCTTCCTCTGTCGCCTTCGCCTTCGCCACTGCCAGTCTCGTGCTGGGCCACGGGCTGATGGCTCAGATCCCAGCTTCCGGAATCGTGACGGATGCCAGCGGGGTGAACATCCACTTCACCCATCCGCAGGAGGGAGAGTTGGAGATGATCCGGGCAGCGGGATTCAAGTGGATCCGGATGGATCTCACTTGGGAGGCGACGGAGCGCAAGAAGGGGGTGTACGACTTTGCAGCCTATGATCACCTCATGAAGTCGCTGGAGGCGCAGGGGTTGCGGGCGGTCTTTATCTTGAACTATTCCAACAAGAACTACGAGCCGCTCCGCTCCATCACCTCTGAGGAAGGCAGGGCGGCCTACGCGCGTTGGGCCGTGGCTGCGGTGCAGCACTTTCGGGGCAAAGGGGTGATTTGGGAAATCTGGAACGAGCCGAACATCGAAGGCTTCTGGAAGCCCAAGCCGGATGTGGAAGCCTACGTCAAGATGGCGCGGGTGGCGTGTCAGGCCATCGAGGAGGCGGCCCCGGACGAGTGTGTGGTCGGGCCGGCGAGTTCGACCATCGATCTTGAGTTCCTGGAAGGTTGTTTCAAAGGCGGGCTGTTGGAGTGGTGGCAGGCGGTGTCGGTGCATCCCTACCGCCAGGGCGGTCCGGAATCGGTGGCCGCAGAGTATCACGCGCTGCGCCAGTTGATCGGCAAGCACGCCCCGACGGGAAAGAAGGTGGCCGTCCTCGCGGGTGAGTGGGGCTACTCGGAAGCTTGGGCGAACTTCGATGCCAGTCTGCAGGGGAAGATGCTCACCCGCCAGTGGGTGGTGAATGCCGCGAGCGGGGTTCCGGTATCCATCTGGTATGACTGGAAGGACGATGGCCCGGATCCCAAAGAGGCGGAGCATCGCTTTGGCATGGTGGAGCGTCAGCATTTCCCAGGTCGGACGGCGGCCTACAACGCCAAGCCAGCGTATCTTGCCGCCCAGACCTTTAATCGTGAGCTGGAAGGCTTCCACTTTGTGAAGCGGATCAACTTGGGGAATCTGGACCACCACGGCTACTTGTTTGAGCGGGCCGGGGCGCAATGCCTCGTGGGCTGGACGGCGGGAGGCGTGCCAGCCAGCGTGAAAGTGCGGGTGTCGCCGGGGACGATCAGCGCGGTGGGGCATCTGGGGCAGGTGCTGCCACCCCTGAGTGGGGGCGAGCTTCAGTTGGCCCTCACCGACGCCCCGGTTTATGTGAAGTTTCAGGAAATAGACCCGCTGCTCCGCCAGGCGATGGAGGCGGTGCCCATGAAGCTGACCGTGCTGCCTTGCGCCGGAGACAGGGCGGCGGTGCAGGTCACCACCTATGGGGAGCATCCCGTGACTGGAAAGGTGAAGCTGATCGGCACGGAAGGTATGGAGGCGCAGGAGGTCGTGCAGTCGCTGAAGTTGGCCCCGGATCAGGCGGCGACCACCGTCTTGTTTCCTCTGAAGGCATCCGCCTCACCCAGCTACCGCCTGGGGGCCGAGCTGGAGGTGAATGGTCAGACCGTGCTCACCGTCCCGGCTCGTCATTTTGTGGCCCAGCCCGCGGAGCTGGCGAATGGGCTGCGCACCTTTGTGACGGGCGACGACAAAGTGTCGGGCGAGGCCGAGCTCAGCCGCGGGACTGCTCCCATCGCCCCGCCGGTGGGGAGCGCTGACGCTTGGCGGCTCAAGTGCACGTTCGGCGCGGGTTGGAAATTCGCCCAGATCATCGGGGCTGAGGGGGCGCGCTATCGGGTGGCAGGGGTGCCAGAAGCGGGTCCAATTGATCGCGTCATCCGGTTCGGCATGTGGGTGCACGGTGACAACAGCAAGACCGCCCTGCGTCTGCGTCTTCAGGATGCCGCTGGACGCACCTGGCAGCCGGATGGCCCCAATGTGAACTGGACAGGCTGGAGGTTCGTGGAATTCAAGCTGGATGAGCGGACCTCCCACTGGGGTGGAAATGCCGCGGGAGCGAAAGATGCCCCAACCAAGGCGGTGCCGGTCGCACCCTTGATCTGGAACACGGTGCTGCTGCTGGACAATCCGGCGCGTACTGCCTGCGAGGTCGAGATCTGGTTCCAGCCGCCGCTGCTGTTGGAAGAGTAGGGGGGAATCAGTGCGCAGTAGGCAGTGCGTTAGTGGTCAAGGTGTTGGCTGCGGGCTCGGTTCGGCGGTGCTGGCTGAGCCTGCGGATGCTGGATAGGGCAGCTGCGTAGTGAGTCAGCGTATGGGGTTTGCGGATCGCAAAGTCTCCCAATTGACAGTTAGGAAATCATCAGCAATACTGACAATCATGGGTGCCGACTTTCCATTTTCAATGCCGCGATTTCCAGAGGACGCCGAGCGCGAGCCGCTTCCGGAGTCGCTCACCCGCTACACCGGATTCCTCATTGCCAAAGCGCATCAGCGTCTGTGGACGCTTTTTAATGACGAGTGCAAACGACTGGGGTTCGACGTTCCTTGCGGTGGGGTGCTCCATCTTTTGGATGAGTGCGGCTCCATGTCCCAACAGCAACTGGGCAGAAAGTTGCGCATTGACCGCACCTCCATGGTGAAGCTGGTGGATGCGCTGGAGGAGAAGAAACTGGCGAGACGCCGGGATCATCCGGAGGACCGCCGCATCTATCTCGTGGAGATCACGGCTGCGGGGAAGAAGGCTCTGGCCGAGCTCCAGGTGGTGGGAGATGCGATGGAAAAGCAACTCCTGTCTCCGTTTTCAGAGGATGAGGTCAAGACCATCCGCCGAGCGTTGTTGACGCTGGCGGGTTAGACCTTTCCCAATCCCTTCAAATCCGCCGCCTGCCATGCTGGGACTCGCCCTGAAAATGCTCTTTGGCGACACCGCCAAGTATCTGATGCTGATCCTGGGGTTGTTCTTTGCGACCTTCCTCATCGCCCAGCAGAGTTCCGTCTTCTGTGGCCTCATGATGTGGACCACCGCCACGCTTACGAACGTGCCTGCACCGATCTGGGTGGTGGATGAGAAGGTGGAGCAGGTGAATGAAACCAACCCCCTGCGTGACACCGATGTGGCCCGCGTTCGCTCCGTGGACTCCGTGGAGTGGGCCATGCCGCTCTACTCTGGCATCCAGCGGGTGCGCTTGCAGTCGGGCAGCTTCAAGATCATCCAGTTGATTGGCATCGATCCCACCACGCTGGCCGGAGCCCCGGTGAAGATGATCGAGGGCAGGCTGGAGGACCTGCGACTGCCCAACACGGTCATCATCGACGACCTGGCGGTGAAGCGGCTCGCGAAGGTGCGAGGCCAGACCATCAAGGTGGGAGACGTGTTTGAGATCAATGACATAGAGGCCCGGGTGGTGGGCATCTGCGAGGCCATGAACAGCTTCACCGGCGGTCCGTATGTGTGGACCACCTATGAGCGCGCCCTGCAATACACCCCAGCCTCACGCAAGATGCTCTCCGCCGTGATCGCCGCCCCGCGGGCCGGGTTCACGGAAGAACAGGTGGTGGAGGATATCCGCCGCACGACGGGGCTGAAGGCCTTTGTGAACAAGTCCTTCAACTCTTCACCGCATGACTTTGGCACCTCCACCATCTGGTGGTATGTGAAGAATACCGGCATTCCCATCTCATTCGGCACGACTGTGATCGTGGGCTTCATCGTGGGGGTGGCCATCTCCTGCCAGACGTTCTACGCCTTCGTGCTGGAGAACATCAAGCACCTTGGGGCCTTGAAGGCCATGGGCGCCTCCAACGGCAAGCTCTGTCTCATGCTCATCGTCCAGGCCTTCACGGTCGGGATCGTCGGGTTTGGTCTGGGGCTGGCAGGCACCACTCTGTTTGCGATGGGGGCGCTCAAGAATGAGCAGCCTCCGTTCTACATGTCCTGGCACATTCCCGTGTTCGCTCTCGCCGTCATTCTTTTCATCTGCAGTCTGGCTGCATTGCTGGGCATCTGGCGGGTGAGCCGGTTCGAGCCTGCCATGGTCTTCCGCGGTTGATGCGTCGCCCTTCCGCCTTCGTGGCCACTCTCTCATGACCTCGAACCCTGATCCCGTTCACCTTGCCAACCATGCCGTGCGGCTCTCCGGCATTGTGAAGAGCTTTGGCGATGGCAACTCCCGTCTCACGGTGTTGAAGGGTATTGACCTCGATGCCCGCTCCGGGGAGATCATGATGCTGGTGGGCCCCTCGGGCTGTGGCAAGACCACGCTGCTGAGCATCATGGCTGGAACGCTGCACGCTGATCAGGGCGGGGTGGAAGTCTTTGGCACGCGCCTGGACAAGATGAAGTCCGCGCATGTCACCAAGTTTCGGGCTCAGAACATCGGGTTCATCTTCCAGTCGTTCAACCTCATCCCCACCATCAACTGTGCAGAGAACGTGAGCGTCCCGCTGCTCATCCAGGGCACGCCCGCCCGCAAGGCCGAGGCGCGGGCCAAGGAGTTGCTGGCTGCGGTGGGCCTTGGAGATCGCTGGCACCACCGCCCCACGCAACTCTCGGGTGGGCAGCAGCAGCGCGTGGCCATCGCGCGAGCCCTGGTGCATGAGCCGCGTCTCATCATTTGCGATGAGCCAACCGCCTCATTGGACGCGAAGAACGGCACCATGGTGATGGAGCTCTTCGACACGGTGGCCAAGGCTCCGGGACGCGCCGTGATCATCGTCACTCACGACAACCGCATCTTTTCCCACGCCGACCGCATCGCCCAGATGGACGACGGCCAGATCGTGGAGGTGCATGATGTGGACAAGAGCCGCCCGCCGGAGCTGCATCACTGAATTTTCTGCGACCCTATATTTATTTCCATGAACCGGATCTTTAACAACCTGGTCAAGTATGCCACCTTCGCCGGGGCCGCCGCGGGATTTCTGGGCATCAGCATGGTGGTCATGCGGATCCAGGCTGGGGAGTCCCGTCAGACCCCGCCGCCGCCCGTGGCTCCGCCGCAGAAGCCTTATGCCAGCACGGTGGCCGCGACAGGCATCCTGGAGGCGCTCAGTGAAAATGTCGCCATCGGCGTGCCGGTGGCCGGGCTGGTCACGGAGGTGCCGGTGAAGGTGAATCAGTCCGTGAAAGCGGGCGGCTTGCTCTTCAAGATCGATGACCGCGACCTGCAGGCGCAGAAGGTGCGGCAGGACGCCTCCGTGGAGGTGGCCCGTGCCAGGGTAGGCGTGCAGAAGGCCAACCTCGCCAAGTCTCAGGACCAGTTGGATCGGGTGAAGTCCGTGCCGGACTCCCGGGCGCTCAGTGTGGATGAGATCCGCGCCAGGGAGAATGAGGTGGCGATCAGCAAGGCTCAGCTCCTGGCCAGTGAGGCAGAGCTCACAGCCGCCCTCGCGGAGGTGAAGCAGACCCAGATCATGATGGACCGACTCCATGTCCAGGCCCCTCGGGATGGGGTGGTGCTCCAGGTGAACATCCGGGCCGGCGAGTTCGCCACCAACGTCAAAGACTCGCCCGTGATGGTGCTGGGGGATCTGGAGAAGCTCCAGGTGCGGGCCGATGTGGATGAACAAAATGCGTCCCGCATCCGCGAGGGACAAAAAGCGACCGCCTTCATCAAGGGCGATACGAAGACCGCCATTCAGCTCGAGTTCCTACGCGTGGAGCCGTATGTCATCCCCAAGGTGTCGCTCACTGGCTCCAGTACCGAGCGTGTGGACACCCGGGTGCTTCAGGTGATTTACAGCATGAAGCGGCCCAATGGCGTGCCCGTGTACGTGGGCCAGCAGGTGGATGTCTATATTGAGGCCGCCAGTTCGGAAGCCTCCTCCGGAGCGGTTGCCAAAGGGACTTCCGACAAGTGAGCCAGTCGGGCAGCGTGGATTCTCTGTGCGAATGTGCAAAAACGCACTTTTGAGTTTTCATGATCCAAGGCACCCACTAGTGTTTGCGTCATGCAATGGCGCATGCGTATTCCGTTTTCGGCCAGTGGACTGTGGGTGTGGGCTCTCGTGGTGAGCCCACTGGCCTTTGCGCAGAGTGAGCAGGACTGGAATCTGGAGGGCGGGACCGTTTGGAAATCCAAGACCCTCTCCGTAGGTCGCTTCTTCCAGATGGGCATCAATGGCCAGTCCACGCCCTACCGGACGGCCATGGATGCGGTGGAGAAGGCGGCCAAGTCTGGCGGCAATGCAGACAGCGAAGCGCCGGCGGATGGTCGCCAGTCCCAGATGGGGTTCGAGGTGCGTCCTTTTAAAGTGGACCGTCTGGTGCGTCGGGATGACAAGCGCAATGCGCTGCTTGTCATCGACACCATTTCCAACACCCAGGGGCAGGAGAACAATCTCCAGCTCGACTACTCCACGCCAGTCGGCAGCCAGGGCGGGGTGAGATTCAGCGGCACGCTGAGCCAGAGCGGCGAGATGCGGGATCTGGGCAACGGGATGCCAGATGGGACATGGTCTGCCATTGTCATGGCGGAGAAGCAAGGCACCCCTGCGGTGCCGCTTTTTATCTGGGGTCAGCCAGATGCGCCCTGGCGGGCGGTCCTGCAGGATTCAGGATCCACGCTGCGACTCCGCTATGAGGGGGTGGTGCCCGCCAATGGGAAGGTGGCCTTCCTCCACTGGGTCGGCACGGCCGGACTGGATCCCAAGGTGAAGCTGGAGCGGACCTTCGATCTCTTCATCAAAGACGGCAAACTGCTCGAACCCGGTGTCTCGGCTGAGGTGGCGGCGCTCGTGGTGAACTTCAAGCCCACTTCTCTAGGGGCGACCACTACCGAGGGCGGCGCGCCAACCTTTCCGCGTGCGGGCCGTCTGCTGGCGCTGGATGCGCTGACGGGTAAGTTGGACATCAAGCGCACGGACAAGGGGCTTCTCTGGATGAGCAAGGACGAGCAGATCCCCGGCGATATCTCAGTGGTGAAAGTGGTGCTGAATCTGGCGTCAGGTGAGAAAGAGGTGCCGCCTGCCAACATTGCCGCTCTCCGCGGAGGAGCCGGGCGGGGTCGGGATCACCGGCTGTATCTGCGGGATGGCACCGTGCTGACGGGTCGAGTCCGTTTGATCAAAGGGGCGCTAAAAGGGGATCTGGGGGAACTCGCGCTGGATGCCGATGCGATGGAACTGCTCACATGGCCCGTTTCAACGGAAGACGGTCGCGTGCCCGAGTCGGCCGCAGAGTTTGTCCAATATATGGATGGCTCGGTACGATGGCTGGCCAAGGGCGCGCCGGTAGCCATGGACTTGGTCGCGTCATTTGGGAAGCTCAAGATCAGCAGCGAAGAACTGTGGACCCTGGGGCGTCGCACCGATCCTCCTTATTGCATGGTCGCCACCCTGACGGATGGCAGCCGCATTCAGGGCGTGGTCGGCGGGGGGGCGATCCGTCGCGAGGTGGTGGGTGATGGCCCGTCAGACATCGCTCTGCCGCAAGTGGTGCGCTGGGGTGCGGTGGAGGCCGCCTTGAAAGAAATGGCCGGCGGACCGGAACCGAAGGAAAGCGCCAAGCCCACGACGGGAGATGCGCTCAATCAATATTGCTGGATGCGGGACGGATCCCTGCTGGTGGGCATCCTTCAGGAGGATGAAACGCTCCGCGTGCGGACCAGCACCGGCGTGCTGACTCTGAAGCCTGATGCCGTGGCCCGGGTGTTCTGGGACTTCGGCACGGGCGGTGAAGCGGCTCTGGAGCTGGGCAACGGCACCAAGGTTCGTGGGGAAATATTGAACGAAAACCTCACCTGGAAGCTCGACAAGCAGACGGTATCCCTGCCGGTGGGGCTGATCACCGAGATCGTCCGGAAGGCCAAGTCCTAGACCCTGACACCCCAAGCGATCCTGCCGCAACCGCCATTCGCGCCAGGTCATCCGCACACAACTCAGACATTACCCCCATAGCATGCACATGACGCAGTGGATGAAAGGCGCGGCCGCCGCGGGACTGGTGTTCTGCTGGACTCTCGCGGCAGCGCAAGCCCAGCTCAGCGGTCTTGTACCGGTGAACCCGCAGCCCCGCACAGACAAGCTGGGCAACGACTGGTACGTGGAGCAGAATGGCATGATCTCCCGCCAGGGCGGGGGCAACTCCATCTTGAGCGGGGCCATGATGCTCATGGTGGGATCGGAGCAGTTCTACTGCAATCAACCCATGGGCACCTCAGACGGGAAGGAGATGGTGCTGATGGGGCAGCAGCCCATGCAGGGGCTGCAGGTCACCCGCTATGTCCGCATGCTGGAGAAGGAGGGCGGCATGCGCTTCATGGAGATGTTCACCAACACCTCCGGCCGTGACATCGTGACCAACGTGGAGATCCGGCACAACTTTAGCGGCCAGGTGAAGAGCATCGTCACGGATGCGGCCAGGGCCAACAACGGCACTTTTGAAAAAGGGGAGAGCGGCATCGCCATCGTCCCCGGTTCCACCAACTACCGGGGCTACCTCTTCACCGCGTGCGCGCCACGGAGTTCGGTGAAACCACGCATCGCTTCACAGAACCAGTACCAGATGTCGTTTTTCTACAGCATCACGGTGCCGGCGGGGAAGTCGGCCTCGATTCTACACACGGTGACGCAGGCCAAGCTTTCCCTGCGCCCGGATGCGGCAGAGCTGGAGAAGCTCTTCCGCCCCTTTGCCCTGGTGAGGTTTCTCCGCGATCTGCCGAAGGGCAGCGGTTCTACGCTGGTCAACGTGAGGTCCACCGGCACGGGTGCTTCGGATCTGGCCTCGTGGTTCCCGGAGGAGATTCTCGGGATCAAGCGGGAGCCAGTGGATGTGCTGGCCATGGGGGAGGGCACGCGCCTGAGAGGGCGGGCCACCTGCGGTCAACTCACGCTCAATCATCGACTGGGCAAGGTGGTGGTGCCGTGGGCCCAGGTGGTGGCGCTCACTGGGGGCCGTTTCGAAGGCAAGGAGAGTCGCCTCTATTTGAATGATGGTCAGGTGCTGCGGGGTGAGCTGGAGACGGAGGAGCTGAAGTTCTCCCTGAGCAGCGGTCTTCAAATGTCGCTGAAGATGGCAGACGTGGATCGCCTGGTCATGGGGGCCACATCAGCCACGGGAGCCGCAGAATGGCCCAAAGGCGTGGCGGCCCTGATGGAGACGTGGAACGGCGAACGCTGGGCCATGCGGGACTCCAAGCCACCAGAGATGACGCTCGCCACCACCTGGGGCGTGCGAAAGGTGGCGCTCAATGACGTGGCCGCGCTCACCTCGAATGCGGAGGAGGGTGCCGCCCCGAGTGTGACCTTTAAGGACGGATCCCGCCTGCGGGTCTGGATGGGCAGCCAGGGGGAGTTCAGCTTCGCCACCGCGCAGTTTGGCGCGCAGACCATCCCCGGAGTGCAGGTGCGCTCGCTGGTGGTGGCGGCGACGGGGCCGCAGGTGTCTGAGGAGAGCCGTGAATCGGACGATGGCGAGCCCGCCACAAGCTTCGTGGATCTGGCCGGGGAGCAGCGCCTGGTGGCGGCTCCGGCAGATCCCATCTGGCACATCGTGACCTCCGGCGGCGTGGTGCCGCTGGATCCGGCCAGCATCAAGGAGATGCGCAACGTCTCCGAGGACGTGCCTGCCAGTGGCACGGATGACTCGGCGTGGTTCCAGATGGATCTGTGGGGTGGCGGTACGGTCATGGGCCAGCTGCGCGAGAGGGTGCTGGGTTTCCAGGTCGGCGGCGCCTCCTGGCAGCTTCCGGTGAAGGAGGTGGTCCGCGTGGTCAACCCGGTGCCGAAGATCGCCGACAGCACGCTGGCCCGGATTGGTCAGCTGATCCGTGAGCTGGGCAATGACGACTGGAAGGTGCGCGAAAAGGCCAGCGCGGAACTGGCCACCTTTGGCGAGATGGCCCGCACCTCTCTGCAGGAGGCCTTCAAGCAGAGTGAGGACCCTGAGGTGAAACGCCGGATCGAGGGCATCCTGGGCGATCTCGAGTGAGGTCAGCAGACGATTTCCCACAAATAGCACTGACTGGCCGCCGCCATGCTCTCAGAAAGACAAGACAATCGCCCCCCAGCCGTATAGACTCTTCAAAGCCAGTGTTTTTTGCATGACTGAAACACCCCCAGCTCCCGCGCTCACCTTCGCCAATGCCGCCAGTTCGCTGCAAGGGCGGCTGGTCCTCCGGAAAGGGCTGCTGCACCTGCTCCAGACCTGGAAATATGCGGCGGGACTGCTCGTCCTGCTGCTGGTGATCCGCCTCTTCGGCCAGGGCTGGTCGGGGGCCACCGTGGGCCTCATCGCCCTGGGGCTTTGGGTGCTGGGCAGCTTCGGCTGGGCGTGGTACAAGAGGCCCGCTCCGTATGCCGCCTTTTCCTACTGGGACCGGCAGGCCTCCCGCAGTGACGCGTTTGCGAACGGCTGGTGGTTCGAGGGGCAACCGCAACTCACGGAGGGGCAGCGCCTGCATGTGGAGAGCAACCGCCGCAAGCTGCCAGAGGCTCTGGGGAAGCTGGGGCGCGACATCCCGCTGCCGGACGTGCGGTGGCTGCCGCTCCTGCCCGTGGCGGCGCTGGCTATGATGTTTCTTCCTTCTGGGGCGGTGATCGGTTTGCCTGACCCAGAGTTGACGGCGGAAGGCCGCCGTCTGGCCGTGCAGCAGGGGCGTGAACTTGCAGAGAAGAAGCTGGACGTGGACAAGATGCAGTCCCTGACGGAGCAGGAGAAGAAGGATGCTGAGGCCCTGCAGCAGAAGGTTCAGGAAACCGCGAAGGCCCTCCAGCAGAACGAGGCCAAGACCGCCCGTGATGTGCTCTCTGAGCTGGAGAAACGAGCCCGTGAGGCCGAGCAGCTGGCAGACAAGCTCAAGGCTGGCGAGGACGCCTGGGCCTCCGCCCAGATGGTGGCGGAGATGCGCAAGCACGCGGACACGGCCGAGCTGGGCGATGCCGTGGCCAACAAGTCGGCGGAGAAGACCGGCGACAAGGCCCAGGACCTGGCGGACAAGCTGCGCGACGAGAAGCTGACGCTGGAGACCAAGGAGCGGTTCGCGGAAACGCTCAAGGAGATCGGCAAGGCCTCCGAGGCGGAGGACAAAACCCGCACCGTGGGGCAGCATGTGCTCGGGGCGGATCGCAATCTCTCCCAGGCGCTTCCCAAGGAGGCAGGGGACGAATTCCAGTCGCTGGCAGACAAGATGAAAACCCTGGCCGCGCGCGAGAAATCACGTGAGCAGCTGGAGAAGCTGGCCCAGCAGCTCCGCCAGTCCGGCAGTGACATCGCTGGCCAGAGCGGGCAGGGGATGAAGCAGCTCGCCGGATCTCAGGCGCAACAGAACCAGGGGGCTCAGGGGCAGCAGGGTCAACAAGGACAGCAGGGCCAGCAGCAGATGATGACCATGCAGAATGCGCCGCAGATGCAGCCCATGCAGATCCCCGGCCTTTCCATGTCGCCCCCCGGAAGCAATCCGCAGGGCAACCCCAACCAGGGGCAGCAGCAAATGGGGCAGATGAGCCCCGTCCCCGGCACGGGGCAGCCCATGGCCATCGTGCCCGGCAGCAACCAGCCGCCTGGAGGCAACAATGGCAACAAGCCGATGCTGATCGCCCCCATTCCGGGCATGACGCCTGGCCAGACACCCGGTGCCGCCGCCATGCTGGGCTCCATGCCAGGGGCCAATCCCGGCGGACTGCAGGCGGGCAACGGTACGGCCGCCATGGGGAACACCCCCACCGCCCAGACCAAGGCGGGTGTGCAGGCCACGGTGGATGCTCAGCGCAATGCCGACGGTGCTTCCTCCGTACGCGCGGTGGAAGGTCAGGCTCGCAGCGAGGCTGCCGGTCGCAAGGCTGAGGCCACCACGCTGGAGTCCATCGCCGCAGAAGAGAACGCTCTGGATGACCAGGCCCTGCCTCCGGCCCGCCGCGAGCAGGTGCGACGTTATTTCACAGAACTAAGAAAGCGGTTTGAGAAGGGCAACTGAAGCCACCCGCCCGCCATCACCATCTTCCCACCTCCCTTTCCATCCTGAAGAAACATGAGTGACGACCTTTCATCCGCCAGCAGCCAGAACCAGAGTTCCAAGAAACGCCCTCCAAAGAAAGGCGGCAAGCCCGATGGACTGAGTGCCGGTGCTGGCGAGTCCGGCATCGTATCGGACGATGTGCCGATCGAGAGAGCTGAGGCACCTGCCAATGTCATCGACATCCGCACGCTGCCGCAGCGTCCCCTTGAGGAGGAGTTGGAAGGTTTCCGGACCCTCTTCAACAAACTGAAGACGGAGATCCAGAAGGCCATCGTGGGCTATGACGATCTGCTCACAGATACGCTGTTGGCCATCTTTTCCGGCGGTCACGTGTTGCTGGAGGGGGTGCCCGGTTTGGGCAAGACCTTCCTGGTCCGTGTACTCTCCCAGGTGGTCGGTCTGGAGCCGGGACGGGTGCAGTGTACGCCGGACCTGATGCCTGCAGACATCCTTGGCACGCACATCGTGAATGAAGACTCGCATGGTCGCAGGGTGCTGCACTTTGAGAAAGGCCCGGTCTTCAAGAATCTGCTTCTGGTGGATGAGATCAACCGCGCCACGCCCAAGACGCAGGCGGCCCTGCTGGAAGTGATGCAGGAGCGGGCGGTGACCACCGGAGGGGAGCGCCATGTGCTGCCGGAGCCTTTCTTCGTGCTGGCCACGCAGAACCCGATGGAGATGGAGGGGACCTACCCGCTGCCCGAGGCGCAGCTGGACCGCTTCATGTTCAAGATCAAGGTGCCCTTCCCGACACTGGAGTCGCTGGTGGAGATCAGCCGCCGCACCACCGGGTTCGAGGAACCGAAGCTGGAATCCGTGCTCAGCGGCACGGAGCTCATGCGCCTGCAATACGTGATGACCCAGCTACCCGTGGCGGATCCGGTGGCGGCCTATGCCTCCAAGCTGGTGCTGGGTACGCATCCAGATCAGCCGGGTGTGCTGCCCGTGGTGGGGCGCTATGTCTCCTACGGGGCGAGCCCCCGTGGTCTGCAGGCCCTCATTCGCGGAGCGCGCGTGTGGTGCGCCGTGCGCGGCGGCACGGCGGTGAGCACGGAGGACATCCAGCGCGTGGCCCTGGTGGCTCTGCGCCACCGGGTGATCCTGAACTTCGAAGGCGAGGCCCAGCAGATCAAGGTGGACTCCCTGGTGGAGGATCTGATCAAGCAGGTCGCGACCCCGGCCATGGAGGCGGCTTAAGGAAACTACCCTGCACATGCGGTACGGGGAACGGCTGATGATGGGGCACGGCGGCCTTCGCAGGAAGGCGGCCGGGCTGCGTCTGGCTGCGGTGACCGTGGCCGCGTTGGGCTTGGGTCTTGGACTAAGCCTGAACTGGGCTCCAGCGGCGGAGGAGGAAACGGCGGATTTTGACAAGACGTCTGTCACCCTGCGCACCGCCCTGCATTACGACCCCTCCGTGGAGGTCCCGCTGCAGAAGCTGGTGGAGCTCTATCGCAGTGCCGGACGCACGGAGGAACTCCTCAGTCTCTACAACACCCATCTTGCCCAGTACCCTGATGATGCCGGAGCGAGTCTGGTGCTGGCGCGCATTTACACCCTGCTTCAGGACCGCAAGGCGGGTGATTTCCTGAAAGCCGCAGTGGCGCGCCATCCAGACAGCGCGCTGCTGGCCTGGCAGTTGGGGCGCATGCTCCAGGAGGAGCGCAATCCCAAGGCCGTGGAGGCCATGGCTTCTGCCGTGCGGCTCGAGAAGTCCGCCGCGCGGAAGGCGCAATGGTTTGGTGAATTGATGAAAGTGGCCGCCACCCAGGGGCGCGAAGATCTGGTGCTGGAAGAAACGCGCCGCCTCATCGAGGAGGGGGCGCTGACTCCGGAGCAGCGTCTGCGCTGGGCCCGGCAAGCCTTGGGCCAGAAACTGACCAAGACGGCCGTTCGCATGATGGAAGGCGTGGATGCCGCCCGCCTGGGTACGGATAATCAGGTGGATGCCACCATGCTGCAGGCAGAACTGCTGGCTGCCGATGGCAAACCGACGGAGGCAGGCTCCCAGCTTGATGCGTTGTTGGAGAAGCTCGCCCCGGACTATTGGCGGCGGCGGGAGATTCTCATGCTGCGCCTGGATGTGACGGGCGCCGACGGACGCGACCTGATGGTGGAGGCGGCCAGAAGCCGCTGGCAGGCCCAAGACGGGCGCACCGCCATGAACGCGCTGACGCTCGCGGATGTGCTGGACGCGGCTCATCGAGGCCATGAGGCCTTGCAAGTGCTGAGGGAGGCCCTGGACGCTCTGCCCGGCACCCCGCAGGTGGAGCAGCGTCTCCTGGACCTGTGGGAAAAAGAGGGGACGGATGCCGCTGCGCTGGAGTGGCTGGAGAAGCTGATGGCGGCCCATCCGGATCGCCAGGATCTGTTGCTGCGTCAGGTACGCTGGCTCTTCGCCAACAACCTGGGGCCCAGGGCACACGAGACTTTTAAGACGCTGCTGTCCAAGCTGGAACCGGTCGATCAGGTGGGGCGCAGTGTAGAGCTTTCCCGCTGGCTGCGCCGGCGCAATCAGCTGCAGGATGCCGGCCTTCTCCTGGAGACGGCTCTTGGCAAATCCCCGGACCGTTGGGATCTGCGCCGGGAGCTGGGCGAGCTTTACTTCGCCCAACGTCGCACGGATGAAGTGGCCGCGCTGTTTGAAGGGGATTGGACCAAGACTCTCACCCCGGACGCCCGGCTGGAGATCGCGCAATTCCTGATGAGCAAGCAGCTCTGGGTGGATGCGCGAAAGCTGGTCGAGCCCTGGTTGGTGGCCCAGCCCACGGCCTTTGAAGGACACCTTCTCCTGGCCAAGATCGAGGAAAAACTCGGAGATGACGCCCGCGTGGCCGCTGCCTTTGAGGCTGCCCGGGCTCTGTGCGATACGGACGCCCGCTACCAAGCCTGGATCGACGCGGTCATGCAGCACGCCGAGGCGCGGGAGATGGTGGAGCTGGCGGTGCAACAGGAGGCAGGTCTCCTCGCGCCGGGCGGCAGGCTTCCTGAGGATGAAGTGAGCTTCAACCGCTGGCTCGCGCTCGTCGGCCAGGCCTCTGCCCACAAGGCAGAGAAAACGGCCGAAGAAATGCTGAAGCTGGCCCTGGCCCGGCAGGGGCTGGCGGCAGACCGCGCCCTGATGCTGGAGAAGCTCCGGCTCGACCTCATGGCGTCGGACAGCACCCGCGCCATGGAGACAGAGGCAGGACTCCGCAAGCTGCTGGAGACGGACACTGCCCATCGTGAAGATCACCGCCTGCGTCTGGCGTTGCTATACCATCAGGCCGGACGGCAGGATTTGGCCATGCAGTTTCTGGAGGCGCTGGATGCGTCCAAGGTCACCGAGGTCTCGGGATTGCGCAGCATGGTGCCCATCTGCCTGGAGCGGGGTTCCTTGGCCCTGGCGTTGACTTGCGCGGAGCGGCTTACGCGTTTGGAGCCGGCGGAAATGTCGCATTGGTCGCAGTGGACAAACCTCCTGGCTCAAAGCGGACAGGAGGAGCGGCTGCGGTTCGCCTTGCGCGAGATCCTGGGCCGGGCGCATGACTGGAAGCTGACAGAGGCCGTGCGGGAATCCCTGCAGGAGCATCTCGTGGCCAGTCAGTGGCGCAGCGTGATGTCCAGCCTGAATGCGACGGACCCCAGCACCTGGGCTCTGGCGCGACGCGAGGCGTCCGCGCTGGAGAAAGCGGATCTCACCAATGACCAGCGTCGCTGGATGGACTGGCTGGTGGCGTACCTCAGCTCACGCATGGGCGATAAGAAGGCGGCGGAAGATGCCTTCTCCGCCTTCGGCAAGCTCAGCGACAATCAATGGATCACTTTTCCGGATGGGATGGAACTCAGCGTGGCGGGTGCGAGGGAATCACTGCGTGAAGGCCCCTCTGAAGCCGCTGCCGCCAGATCGCAATCGGGTCCGGTGCCCTGCCTGCCGCCTTTCTCCCTGGGCTGGGGCTTCTCCGTGGATCAGGGGATGCTGATCACCCGGGTGCTGACGGATGATGCTGCTGGCCTGGCCTATGTGGTGGATGATCGCAGCAACGTGCACGCGCTGGACCTCCGCACGGGCAAGCTCCGCTGGCGTGTCAGCCCGGATGGCGGGAGCAAGCCGACGCGTGCGGCCACACCGGCTGGCGGACGTGCCATGACCACGACCATTGCAACAAGGGTGATCGTGAGAGGCTCCGGCCAGCCAGACGTCCGCACCCCACTGGAAATTTCGGTTCATGGAAACCGTCTGTGCCTGCTGGAGAATGAGAAGGTCACCTGTGTGGATGCCCGCACCGGGGAACTGCTCTGGCGCAACCAGCTGGCCGAAGTGGACGGTTCCGCTGCGGGTCCACCAGCCATGAGCCGCCTGCTCCAGGATGAGGGGCATGTGTTTGTCTGGCAGCCGGGAGTTTCCACAGTTTCCTCCATGAACCCTGTCACTGGCAAGCTGCTGTGGCAGGCGCTGGTGCCGTCTCCACCGATACCGGCGCCGAATCCCTACAACAGCTGGGGCGGTTATGATGCCTACATCAAGCTCAAGTCCGGCCTGAGTGTGGAGCATGGCCGGGTCTTCGTCTTCGCCCAGTCTGCGGCGTTGCTCCGTGCGGACAACGGGCAGGTACTGTGGCGTCTGGCCACCGGAGATGTGCCGGGATTCCCCATCGATCTCCAATCTCAAGGCGACTCCGCCACGCCTCTGGCACCGCCTTCGCCCCGGCAACTGGTGGCCTTCTCGCCGTCGCGCATCCAGGTTTCAGGCGGGTTCATCTCCGGGTTGCACATCACGGGCATGCGAGGCGGCATGGGCGCTGCCAGCGGCGGCTGGGGCTACGCGACGGGGCTGAGGGCACTGCTGCAAGGGCAGGGTTATTACTCGCCCTACGCTCTCCTGCACGAGGGCAAGGTGTGGATGGTCAATGGCAATGGCACCGGCATGGTGAGCGCCATGGGGCTGCCGCTGGGTCAGCTCTCGCACAGTGGGATGGTCATTGGGGTGGGGGAGGGGCAGCTGGTCTGCTTCAACGGTTCTGGCTTTGGCAGCACCTCACCACAACGCAATGGCGTACAAACTTCCCTTGGCGTCGTCGAGAGCGCCGCACCGGCGGGACAGCCTGCGCGCGCCGATGTCCTGCCTTCCGGCAGCCTGCACGGCTCACGACTGTACGCCAGCCTGGGCACGCGGTTGCGTATGTCTGACCTGCGCAGTGGCAGTGTGTTGTTTGACGTGCCGCTGCCCCCTGAGGTGGATGCCTGGGCCAAGACCTTTGCTGACGAGACGGCTCCCGCGCAGGCCAATACGATGGTTGTTACCTCTTCACGCCGGGTGGTGTCTGGTGGACTTCAGAACCGGCGCACTTATCTGCCTTCAGGCGTGCTTTATCAGAACGAGCGGGGCGGTGGCACTCTCTGCGGTTCCACCACCGCCGTGGCACCGGGCGTGTGGATCCTGCCCGTCAATGAGCGGGCTCTGGTCTGCCTGCGCGGAGCTCCGATGGGGCCGCCTGCTGTTTCCACGAACTCGCCGCCTCCCGCCCGCCCGGTCGACTCCGCTTCCTCTCCTGCTTCTCCCGTCTCCGTTCCCAATCCATGACCACCTCCCTGACCCGCGAAGATCTCTTCGACGCTCATTTCCTGGACCGTCTGCGCACGCTGGCCCTGCGGCTGCGCAAGCGGCGGCAGTTGATGCGCCGGGGCATGCAGAGCAGCCCTGCGACTGGGCACACCCGGGAGTTCAAGGATTACCGCCATTACACGCCCAAGGAGGACTTCCGTGCCATCGACTGGCGGCTCTATGCCCGGCTCGACAAGCTTTTTGTCCGCCTGTACGAGGAGGTGCAGGAGTTGCACATCCACATCGTGGTGGACACCAGTGCCTCCATGGAGAAGCCTTTTATCGAGAAGCGCCGCCAGTCACTCCGCTTCGCCGTCGCCTTGGCCTATCTCGGGCTTTCTGGCCAGCATCGCGTGAGCCTGTACTCCATGAGCGATACCACGCGGCAGGAATTGCCTCCGCTGCGGGGGCAGGGGAACATTGAGAAAGTCATCACGGCCGTGACCAAGTGGGCGTATGGCGGCGTGACCGATCTGGAGAAGTGTTTCACAGACTTCCGCCCGACCCGGCAGCGCTACGGCAGCATCTTTGTCATCTCCGACTTCTTTGGTCGTGAAGTGGGATCGGCAGTGGAAGCGGTGAAACGCGCCGCCGGTTGGTCCGGAGAGACCCACTTCGTGCAGGTGATCCACCCCTGGGAGCAGCGGCCCGAGCTGGATGGTGAGGTGGAGCTGGCCGATGTGGAGACGGGCGAGCGTCGCCGCTTCTGGATCACAAAACGCGAGGTGAAGCTCTATGCGGAGATGTTTGACGCCTTTGCCGAAAACCTGAGTTCCGCCTGTGCCGGCCGCCAGATTGACTTCTACACCTGCCGCAGTGATGAACCGTTCGAGGATCGTTTCCTCGATCTCCTGATGCGGGGCGGTTCCCTGGCCTCTGCGTAAACGGCTTCCAGCATTTTGATCCTCTTTCTGCCGTCTCTTTCGACACTGTTCTGAATGAAGTTCCTTTCTCCCAACTTTCTCCACTGGCTCTGGCTGGCGCTGATCCCCATCGCTCTCTGGCTTTTCCGTCGGAAGGCCAAGCGGGTGCAGGTGTCCACCTTGCTGTTCTTCCGCACGCTGGCGAAGGAGCATCAGGAGTCAGCCTGGCTCAGGCGGTTCAAGCGCATCCTTTCACTGCTCATGACGTTGCTCGTGGTGCTGCTGGCGGTGATGGCGCTGGCCAAGCCCTTCCGTGAAGGTGGTGGGGAGACGCCCAAGAGCCTCGTGATTCTGCTGGACCGGTCGGCCTCCATGGCGGCGGCGGACGGCAACGGACGTACCCGCATGGAGGAGGCCAAGACGCAGCTTAAGGATCGCCTGAGCGCGCTGCCGGAGAATGTGGTGACCTCACTTATCGTGTACGATGCCAAGGCAGAGGTGACCCAGTCCCGGAGCACCAACCGGCGGGAACTGCTGCGCATGATCCAACAAGCCCAGCCGGTGCCGATGGAGGATCGTGCGGATGAGGCTCTGCTCGTGGCGCGACGGCTCGCTGCGCTGGATGCGCCTTCAGAGATTTGGCAGATCACGGACGAGGTCTCGCCCCAGGAGCCGCTGACGGCTGAAGCCCCAGCCGAGGGAGTGAAGGCGCCGAAAATGCGCCTTCTGAATGTGGCACTGGAGAGTCCTGTGAACTGCGGCATCACCGGCTTCCAGATCCGTCCGGCACCACTGGCTCGGAACCGGTTCGAGGTATTTGTAGAGGTGACGGCCGGGCGCGCCAACAGCGGACCGGTGGAGAGCACGCTGGAGGCCCGCCTCGACGGCCGTCCGGTGCAGTTGCGTCAGATGACGTTGAAGCCGGGCGAGAGCAACCGCCTCATCCTGCCGCTGGAAGGGGGCAAGGGCCAGCGTCTGGAGATGGAGGTGCGCACCCCTGGCGACTGCCTCGGCTGGGACAACGTGGCCGTGTCGCCCTTGCCGGAAACCAAACCGCTCGTGGTGGCATGGTTTTCAGACTCGCCCGACCCCTTCGTGGAGCTGGCGCTCACTTCCATGCTGGCAGAGGATCGTATCCAGGTGCTGAAGGGCGGGGTGAAAGACTGGCCGATGAAGGAGAAGGCGGATGTCTATGTGTTTGAGAACTGGGTGCCGACGGACTGGCCCACGGACCGCCCCGCGCTAGTGCTGAACCCTCCCAACAGCTCTGGCCCGGTGCATGCGAAGAAGCTGGGCTCAGGCGTGCCCTATGAGGCGGTGCGGGCCGTGCAGCCAGAGCACCCTGTGCTCTACCGGGTGGCCAGTGGCCGGGTGGCGGTGACACAGACGACGGTGCTCAATGTCAGCGACACGCTGGAGACCCTCTGGATGGCGGGCAATGAGCCCGTGTTGGCCGCAGGGGAGTCTGGCGGGCAGCGTCTGGTGGTTATTGCCTTTACCCCGGGCCGCAGTGAGCAGCTTGCGTTGCTTTCCGCGTTCCCCCTGCTGGTGGGCAATGCGATCTACTGGGCGGCGGAGAACAATGACGCCCTGGCCTCCCTGAAAGCCGTGCGGCCTGGGGACTTGGTGGAGATGCCGGCAGGTCTGGTAAAGTGGCATGCATGGACGGGGACTCGATTCGAGGAAACCTCCCAGGATGCCAAAGGAGGCTGGCTGGAGCTTTCTCAAGTGGGGCTGGTGGACGGCGGTGACGGCCGCACCCTGGCCAGTCTGCTGATCTCTTCGCAAGAGACCGACGTCCCTGCCCAGGCCAAGGCGGAGTCTGGCACGGGTCCGGAGGTGAGCGAACGCTGGGCCCGTGGGGGCAACTGGAGCACCTCGCTCCTCTGGCTCGTGCTGGGAGTGCTGCTGGTGGAGAGCTGGTTGTTCCACCGTCAGGCGGTGTATTGATCGAGCGATGATTTTCAAAATTTAGATCCGGGAAGACCTATTACATGGACTGGGAGTCACCTTATTTACTGTTGCTGATCTTTCCCGCCCTGGCGTTTCTGCTGTGGGCGGAGCGTCGGTCGGCGCACCCCATGCCTGCGCGACGCAAGCAGATCCTGCTGCTGGTGCGTGCCTTGGGCATCATGCTGGCGCTGGTCGCCCTGGCGGGCCCCGCCAAGGTAGTGACGAGCAGCCAGCGCGCAGTGGTGCTGGCGCTGGACAACAGCCAGAGCCTGGGTGCGGAAGGCGTGAAGACGGTGCTGCAGAAAGCGGACGAGATTCGCAAAGCCCTCCCGGGTGATGTGGAGGTGTACACCACGGGGTTTGGCGATGAAGCCCGACTCTACTCTGAAGCGGAGCTTAAGGTGGGTGGGGAGAAGTTATGGGCTGATGCCCTGAAGACACACGGAGCCCAGAGCAACTATGCAGGGGCGCTGGAATATGCACGCTCCCTATTCCCGGCTGGCACCTCGCGGCACGTGGTGTTTGTGGGGGATGGGCATGAGACCCGTGGCAGCCTGATGGAGGCCGCCCGTGCGGCGATGGTGGCGGATGTGCACCTTCATGCCGTGCCCGTGGCGGGTCCCCGGAAGCCGGATGTGCGTGTGCGCCAGTTCCTGCCGAGCCAGAGCCGTCTGCATGAGGGAGCCGCCCTTCAGCTGAAGGTGGAGGTGGAGAGCACCATGGACGGCACGGGTCTGCTGAAGCTGTTTGAAAACGGCGTGGAAGTGGAGCGCCGCAACGTGAAGGTGGTGAGCGGGAGCACGGTGACGGAGACCTTTGTGCGTCACCCGGATACTCGGAACATCTACAAGTACCGTGCGGTGCTGGAGGGATTCGCGGGCGATGCCATCCCGGCCAACAATGAGGCGCTGACGCTGGTGGATGTGCGCGGACGTCTGCGCCTGCTCTATGTGGAGGGCGACATGAATGAAGGCCAGTACCTCGTGCAGGCCATGGCCAAAGAGGGGATCGAGCTGGAACTGCGCGCACCCAACAGCATCCCAACCACGCCGCAGGAGTTGAGCGGGTTCGATGGCGTGATCCTTTCAGACGTGCCCGCCCACCAAGTGGGGGAGACGGCCATGGTGGCCATTCGTGACTATGTGGACAAACTGGGTGGCGGCTTCATCATGCTAGGTGGCCCCAACTCGTTTGGCGTGGGTGGTTATTACCGCACCCCCATCGAGGAAGTGCTGCCCGTGCGGCTGAAGGCTCCGGATGAGGAGGAGAAACAAAGCAGTGCCCTGGCCCTCGTGATTGACCGCTCCGGCTCCATGTCCGGGGAGAAGCTGGAGATGGCCAAGAGCGCGGCCATCGCCACGGCGGAGGTTCTTACCCGCAACGACAGCATCGGTGTGTTCGCCTTCGACAGTGAGGCTCACGTCGTGGTGCCCATGACGCGGCTTACCTCCAGCAGCGCGGTGGCCGGACAGATTGCCGGGTTGACCAGCGGCGGGGGCACGAACCTGCACCCTGCCTTCACTGAGGCTCGCAACGCCCTTCAGCGGACCAAGGCCAAGATCAAGCACATGATCATCCTCACCGATGGTCAGACGAGCGGCCAGGGGTATGAGGCCCTGGCTTCGCAGTGCCGCGCTGAAGGTGTGACGATCTCCACGGTGGCGATTGGCGACGGGGCGCATGTGGGCCTCTTGCAAGCCATCGCCAGCCTGGGGGGCGGCAAGTCCTACACCACGCTGGATGCCGCCAACATTGTGCGCATTTTCACCCAGGATACGCTCGTGCACACCGGCCGCATGATCCGGGAGGATGCCTTCGAGCCCAAGCTGGTGGAGCGCCATCCCATTCTGGCAGGTTGGGACAAGTTCGAGTCGCCCCCGCTGCTGGGCTATGTGAAGACCTTGCGGAAGAGCACCGCTCAGGTGCCGCTGGTCACGGATCTGGGCGACCCGCTCCTGGCGCACTGGCGTTATGGTCTGGGCAAGGTGACCGCCTTCTCCAGCGACGCGAAGAGCCGCTGGGCCAGCCTTTGGATCAGCCGTTGGAATGGCTTCGGCCAGTTCTGGTCTCAAGTGTTGCGGGAGACCGCTCGCCCACCGCAAGGGCAGAATATGGATCTGCGCTGTGAAACCGCCGGCGAAGAGGCCCGCGTGAGTGTGGACGTGCTGGAAGATGCTGGTACTCGTGGCAATGAGGCCCGTGTCACCGCAGAGGTGTTTTATGTTTCTGCGGAATCCTTGGGCGCTCCCTTGAAGCCGGTGCAGGCGCTTTCATTGCGCCAAGATGGCCCGGGATTGTATGAGGGTACCTTCCGTCCCGAGCAGCCCGGCGTGTATCTCGTGCGGGCCCAAAGCGGCGCCCAGATGGTGACCGCAGGTTGGGTGCACAACCCGAGCAGCGAAGTCAGTCTCGGCACGGTGAATGAGAAGTTGCTACGGGATGTCAGCAGCCTCACCGGCGGCACCTACATGGACCAGAGCACCGCTTTGGATCTAGGAACCACCAAAGCCCGCCGATATGTCGAGCTCTGGCCCTACATTGTCATAGCTCTGCTCGTGATGTTCATGCTCGATGTCGCAGTGCGGCGCTGGGAACACGTCACCGGCCTGTGGGACATCGCCACAGGATGGATCCCGCGGAAGGCGTAGGGGGGAAACGCAACGTCAACGCAGGTTGCCCGGCCCCAAGGAGCGGCGGTTTGTGCTTGCTCAACCGCCGGTGGTGGTCGGAGGAAGAGCGATCGCATCCAATAAGTAACGATGGGGTAGCGAACCGCGTCAAGCAACCAGCAGATCCGGCGTTGGGTGAGCGTGGGCTTTCGTCGGCTGCGCTTGCTTTAGACCGGAAAAAATGTGCCTCCTTACGTCGACAGCTACAACCGCCGGTGAAGAGACGCGGCTGAGGGGATCTGTTCCGAGTCAATGCACACGTAGTCGGCCGGAACGCTGCCGCCCGGGGCGAGAGCTAGCAGGCTGACTGCGGTCATAATATCTGGTTGCATGGTCTCTCTACTGCTTCCGAAGGCGGCTGTAGTTGTCGACGTGAGGAGAACTGACCAACCGCCGCGCTCGGGGTGGCCGCCAAGGAACCGACGCCAGTTCGGTCCGCAGTTTATCCCCGAAGGGGATATCTAGCCCAGCCCAGTGGTTGGACGAGCCTTAAGCGAGTCAACCCTGGGTACCTCCGCAGAGGATGATCAGGTGGGAAGGCCGACAGCATCTGCTTTCCCCCACCGCCGTCAACACCTCCATGTCAGACCCCCAAGGTTCCTTGGGAGGCACTAGCTAGGCGTCTGCAACGGGGCCTCACTCTGCAATCCCAAAGTGCGCATGACCCCGCGTGTGCTAATGGCTACGCATGGGCGAACCCTTCGGGTTCAAGGAGTAACTCGGGTGAGTCGCAATGGGGGCTTGCCCCCCCCTCACGCCTTGCCTGGCCTCATGTGCAACATTTCCGGCGTAAGCCCAGAGAGCACCGAGATCGCTCCTTTGAGCTGATCCCAAAGGGCTTCTGGTTTGGGTTCGGTTTTCCCGCGACGATTCTTGTCCCACTCCTGATAATACTCCATGAAGTGGTCATTCAGATCCTGGCTGTGCCACCAGTTGGGCTCCGACTTCGTGAGCGCCTTCATGCACTCCCTCACCGATCCCAAGGTGGGCCAGCGCAGCGTGGCAGAGAGGTGATGCACCAGATGCGCCCGCAACTGCACCGGCAGGTCCTGATGATAGTACACCTGGAATTCGTGCAGGAACAGACGCGGATGCAGGATGAAGCGATCCGTGCGCCAGGCGCATTTCTTCTCCACGAGGCGGTGCCACTGATCATAGTCAGAGGCATGCTCCATTTTGTGGATCATGTCCCTGGCCTCAGCCTCACCGATGTCGGCGGGGTAGGATACATTCATGTACCGCAGGTAGGCGAGTTGTTTCAACGAAGCGGGCCGCGGTACGGGGGTGCGATGATGGTAGGACGTCATGGCAAACCGGGGGTGTTTTATTAGGATACGTGCCTGGGAAAAAAAGGGGCAACTCGGATCACGCTGCGCCGCGGGCGGCGAGGAAGTGATCGCGCAGATGTGTAGGGCTTTCTTTGGTAAGATCCTTGGTGAGATTCACTTCGATCGCGTTGGTCCACGCCTGGGACAGGTGGGAGAGGATGGCTCCATTGATGTCTGAAGGAGCGGCGAAACCCCACTTCTTCGGGCGGTGGAGATCCAGCAGTTCCGTCAGGTGTTCGCCGATGAGGCGGATGATGCGCGTCTGTTTCTCAGTGTCCAAGTGCATGCGCTCCGCGGTGGAGTTGCCCACATGGCCGGTGCCGCGCTTCGCAAACGATCCCGCCTGATCCGTGTAGATGTCCTGATATTTCTGGTGGGCTTCGTCGATGCGGATGGTGTCGGCAAGCTGGGGCACCGAGCCGGGCTGCTGCCCATTGGCCATGAAGGTTTTGATCACGCCGCGGTCGGCGACAATGAGAAGAGGAGGCGTTTTCATGGAAAGGAAGTTCGCTCTGAAATGATTCTGAATGGGGCTGCCCCCTGGGTGTTCGGGAGGGGGAGTATTGGATGCAGTACAGGGTCTAGGAAGCTTGGGGAGGCGTGGGCGGATCAAAGCCCGCTTCGCCTCGTTCATCGAGCACTCGCCAGGAGGATTTGATCGCTTCTTTGGCGATGGACCACGGGAGACGCGAGGTGCCGCGGGTTTCCTCCCAGCGGTTCTCCAGAATGGTCTCGATGTCCTCAAACAAGGTGCCCGTTTGCCAGGCGTGCGTTTCATAGCCGAGCCGATAGGCTGGCAGGTACTCCTCGAAATCGAGAGTGGGATCCAGATACGGTTCGCTGAGATAAGCGTCGCGCCACCAGGCCTCCCAGCCTGCGGGGGCGATCGCCAGCACACCGTCCTGTGTGTCCAGCGACTCTGCCACCTCCTTGCCCATGAGCCCGCCGGTGACGCCACCGACGATGGCCCCTACGGCGGAGCCGACAGGTCCTGCAATGGCACCCGCAATGGCGCCTGCCACAGCTCCGCCGGTTGCCCCGATGCCAGCGCCCAAGGGATGGCTCCCTGGTTCGCCTGTAACGGGATCTTCATGATGCTGGTGCAGAAGCTCATCCTGGCGCTTCTCCCTTGCGACGTGCTCTGCCAGCCCTGTGGCGTCAGTAATCGTTGCCGTTTTCATGATGGCGTATGGGGTGGGGGGTTAAGTTGCAGGCAAGTAAGTCCGCAGAGGGCCGCCCGTCGCATGCCTGCGACCTCAAGAACGGTCCTGAAGGGGGAGGTGGCCGTTTTCAAAGATGAACGACGCCGTGCTCCTCACCTTCCTCGATGCGAGGCTGTCGTCCGGCGACGTAGGCGGCGGCCGACTCCATGAAGGACTTGATCTTGCGGAAACCGGAATTGTCCCAGAACTCCCCATCCTCAGGGATGACGGAGATCAGGACCAGATCGGGATCCTCAACACCGTCTGGAAACCAGACGCGAAAGGGCTCTTTCCAGATGGCTTCCGTCTTCGCGCGGTTCTCCACGAGGGTGGCACGGCCGCTCAGTGTGAGATAGGCATCGTGCTCCCTCTGGCAGATCACCAGCACACGGGTGTCCGTCTGGATCTCGTGCGCCTTGGCAGACTCCCGGTGGGTGAGGAACCAGACACGACAGTCGGGTTCGATCTGCGCCAAGGCCATCGGGCGTGCATGAAACGAGTCTGCCTGCCCATGAGTCACCAGCATCGCCGTGGAGAAGCGACTTAGCAGCCGGCGGAAATGCTCCTGCTGCTCTTCCAGGGAGGGAAGCGTTTTCATAACTTGAAATCGGATCTCAATTCCCCTGTGGCCGTCTGGTTTCGGGGTTGGGGTGCTGAGCTTTAGATCAGATCAGAGAAGCGGGATCCTCCGTGCTGTCATCACGAGCCGGGGCAGGAGGCGACGCTTTGGCCGACTTTTCCTCCTCGTCCTCCTCCTCCAGCTGTTGCCGCCACTGACGGGAAATCCAAGGGCGCACGAGGCCGTAGGCCAGGTAGGAGACAAAGAGTACCATCGGCATCCACTGCCAGTACCGCACGGTGAAAAAGAGGACCAGAATGCTCACCAGCACCCAGTGGAAGGAGCGGCGGGTGCGGAAGTTCACCGCCTTGAACGAGGGGTACTCCACATTGCTCACCATGAGGTAGGAGAGGATAAGCATCAGCACCGGCAGAGCATAGCGCCAGCGTCCGATCTCGCGATTGGACCCATCCAGCCAGAGCAGAAACAAAGTGAGGGACACGATGACCCCCGCCGCAACGGGAATGGGGCAGCCACGAAAGTGCGTGGATCCCCCCTGATGAGGCATGGCGGCAAGGCAGTTGAACCGGGCCAGCCGCATGGCCCCACAGACGAGGTAGATGCAGGCGATCAGCCAGCCCAGCCCGGCCATGGACTGCTCAAACTCGGCCAGCACAATGTCATGCATGAGCAGGGCCGGGGCTACGCCGAAGCTCACCACGTCCGCCAGCGAGTCAAACTCGCGCCCAAAGGAGGAGGACTGTCCCGTCATGCGCGCCAGTCGGCCATCCAGGAGGTCGAAGAAGCAGGCCAGCAGGATGAGGCCAATGGCCCAGATGTACCGCTGGTGGCCATCGTCCGGCTGGAACCGGCCCACAATGTGGAGTGAGGCGAGGAAGCCACACAGCAGGTTGCCCGCCGTCATCAAGTTGGGCAGGACGAAGATCCGGGGCTCGCGTTCAGCGGTGTCTGACATGGATGGGTGCCTCAGGAAGGTTGGTGGGGGCAGGACGCCCGCTGTTCATTCAAGCGGATCAGGAAATCAGCCTGGGACAGTCTCCAGTGTATCGCTGGAAAAAGCGATCACGGATGCGGCAAAAGGTGGAGGAGGGGACGGCAGGCATCGCCTGTGAGGAAGGATGATTTTGCAATGGACGGTGCGACAGGTATGGATGCGTGTCATGGACGACAAGAAAATCTTCCGTCATGTCTGGGTAACAGCTGGGACCAGTGAGCTCTGGTGCGACCTCGGTGATGAGCACCGCACCTACCGGTCCATAGAGGGACATCTGCTTCCAGAAATTGGTGTGGAAAACTTGCAACAGCATGGGCCGTGGGTATGGCCCATTTCAGAACACGAATCTGCTTTGGTAGAGGATGGTTGTGTGCTGCAGATGAGTGAGCACGGCTCCGCTGATCTGACCCTTCTGCGCAATGATGTCGCCAAGCTGGGATTGAGATGGTCGGAGACTTTGGCGCGTCTTTTTGAAGACTCCGCTTTCCAGTCGAGAATCCTCACCTGCACCGGTTGTTACCTTGAGCTCTCAGATCAGCTGGTACCCATCCCTAACTGCGGTGATTCAGGCTCCGATGGATTCCTGTTAAGATTTCTTCATGACTCGCAGTGCTGCTGCCTCTGGTATCTGTGGTTGAGACCCGAGGAACCCGCCGGGGTGGTGGCTGCACCGTACTTCTACGAGAAGGAGTATTTCGATGCCCTCCAGGATGACGAGGCGCCGGTGGAGTATGACAGGGCCTTCAAGGAAGCAGTGCTGTGTGCCCACTCCCTGGAGGAGTTTCTCTACCGGTTCTGGATCGAGAACCAGATCTGGTATGCCCAATACAGAAAGCTGCCTCTATCACCCTTGATGGCCGGCTATCTCGCCACGGCACAGGCGAACCGCCGCGCAGATGCGGCAGGCGATACTGACCGGGGGTTCGAGGTGTAATTTGACGCCGGGACTCGGGGGCTGGCCGTGAGTCTGGAGGCGGTCGCCACCCACCCCAACCCCCGGAGCCATGCGTAAAAACTTTCAATAAAACTAAACCGATACTTTATTGACGGAGCGCGGCGGTACTGGCTTTATCAGCGCCGTGAGTCCGGAATCTATCAACCTGTTGTATCTCTCCCTCGGGGCGGTTGCCGTGCTGATCTTGCTGATCGCCTGGCTGCGTCTGAATGCGTTTTTGGCGTTGTTGTTCGCCGCCCTCCTCATGGGCCTGGGCGCGGGCATGTCCCCGGCCAAGGTGGCCACGGCCTTTCAGGACGGGATGGGGGCTACTCTGGGCGGGATCGCTGGCGTTCTGGGTCTGGGCACGATTCTGGGCGGCATGCTGGCTGTCTCGGGCGGGGCTGAGGTGCTGGCCGTGCGGCTGGTGCAGATCTTTGGTCCCAAGCGGGTGCACTGGTGTCTCATGATCCTGGCGCTGGCGGTGGGTCTTACCACTTGGTTTGCCGTGGGCCTGGTCATGCTGGCGCCTATTCTCCTCACCCTGGCGAAGGAGACCAAGGAGCCCTTCCTCAAGCTCGCCATTCCCATGCTGGCGGTGCTCTCCATCATGCACGGCGTCATGCCGCCTCATCCAGGCCCGCTGGTGGCGATCGAGGCGCTGCATGCGAACCTCGGCAAGGTGATGCTCTGGGGCCTGGTGGCAGCGATTCCCGTGGCGGCCATCTCCGGTCCCATCTTTGCCAAGTGGGCGGTGAAGAACGTGCAAGCCTCCGCGCCCCCACCGGTGGCCGCTCCCTCCACCGAGAATGAACGCCCCAAGCCTACCCTGCGCGCCACCGTGGCCGTGCTGAGTCTGCCGGTGATCCTGCTCCTCAGCCAGACGGCTGTGGAACTCTGGCCCAAGGCTCCCGCGCAACTCAAGAACATCACCGGCGTCATTGGGAACCCGACCGTGGCGCTTGGTCTTTCCGTCATCTTTGCCTCGCTGCTTTTCCGCTTCACCCGTGAGCAATCCTTGAAGGTGGGCGAAAAAGCCATCGCGACTGTGGGCATGACCCTCCTCGTCGTGGGCGGCGGCGGCGGCTTCAACCGCGTGCTGCGTGAAAGCGGCGCCGCCAACGCCATCGGCGAGATGGCCTTGGCCTTCCACCTGCCCACCTTGGTCTTTGGCTGGCTCTGTGCTGCGCTCATCCGCGTAGCCACCGGCTCCGCCACCGTGGCCATCACCGCCGCCTGCGGTCTCGTGGCCCCTCTGATGGTCAACTCTCCAGGCGTGAATCCGGAACTGCTCGTCGTGGGCATTGGCTGCGGTTCACTGTTCCTGTCCCACCTCAACGATGCTGGCTTCTGGATTGTGAAGGAGACGCTCGGCCTCTCCGTCTCCCAAACGCTCCGCACCTGGACCCTGACTGAGACCCTCGTCGGCATCAGCGGCCTGCTGGTGACCCTGGCGCTGGACGCAGTGTTTTAAGCAGTTTGCGAACGATCAACCGGAGCATGTTGCTCCCCTCGTCAGCCCACTTTGACGCAAGTCAGGGTGGGCTTTTTGCTGGTTCCAATCCTCATACGAAGGTACGAAGGTACGAAGGTACGAAGGTACGAAGAGGATGGGTGGCATTTGAAATGGAGGCGGGGGTTCCAGCCCTGCTCAGTCGCAAGTGCATTTCACGACGCCTGGTGCTCCATAGACAATCACCCCTTGAAAAAACTACTGAAGGGCGAGCGCCCCGCTTGCCACGAGCGTCGCCTGACACGGCAACCAAAGCGGTCGCCCTACAACCCAGAGAGTGCGATAATAGGGGAGCGATGCGACCTCGTGGGAGGCTTGGGGCAGATCAGGACAAGAATGTCTATGCGTCTGTATACGGTCCTCCGCGCCCCACATCGCAACACCATGTGAATTGGGTGGATAGGGTCTGGATGCTGACAGCATCTCTGAGGCGGCATTGCATTTGGCACCCTGTGCAAGGTCTATGGGTAACGGGATGGCATCTAGCTATGGCCAGAAGAAGGTAAGCCTTTGGGAGCTCGGCCCCGTGCTAGCGCTGAGTTGATTGAGGTAAATCAAACCAACTTCCGGCCCAGTGGTGAGCGGCGAAACTATCAGGATGGCACTCAGGATGCCATGCTTCCCCAAGATAGTAGGGGAAAAAGATCCACGGTTCGAAGAGCAAAAAGTTCCCAGGCAGGAGCATGGCCGCTCGTTTTGATGTTCCATCGACGACGACCACCTGTCCTCTCGCGAACTCCCCAAAATATTTCTTTAGCATGTCATTGAGGAACACCGGGCCTGTTTCAGATAAAATGTCGCCACTGTAGGGTGCGCGAGAAGGGAGTTGGCTAAGCATGTAGGAGAAAAAGGGATGGTTTGCAACGGCTCCCAAAACAGCCTGGCTGGGGCGGCCCGGCAGCTCATTCCCGACAAACGCCTGCGCACCTTCTATGATCGGTTCAATGCATCGCAGGCACTCCATATCCGTGTCGATATACACCCCACCATGGCGGCAAATCACCTCGATCCTAAGAATGTCTGCTTTCTGGGCAGGTTTCGATGCAGAATAGAACAAGTGGGGATGAGAAAGTGTAGGAAGATTTGAATCGGTCCAGTGGAGGTGACGCCATCCGGGGTGATTTGATATCCAACCCTCAATCCAGGTTGCTTGATCCGCGGGCATCGGTTGCTTGCCCAGCCAGATGGTGTGGAGGATTTTTGGAATCAGATTTGCACCGTCCGACGGCAATCCGGTGGAGATCATTTTGCAATTTTAGTAAGAGATTTTTTCTATTTCGTCATGGCCTGCTCGACCTTGCTCAGTACTTCCAGTGTTTGCCTTCGTCGCTCCAGGTCGCTAGTAGAACCCTGTTGGGTGCGTCTGGCTCTGAGTTCTTTGAATACCTGAATTCTCTGTGCTTCAGGAAGCGCATCCAATCGTCTTCGAATTTCACTTTCGGCTCCGGCATCACGGCTTTTGGGCGAATCTGAAAGATCTCTGGCTTGGTTGGCTGCATATCGCACATTGACATTTTCGCCATTTATTGAAATTATCGCGGTTGCACGCAGTGGATTTGAGTTTGCCTTGACCGATACAACGCTCCAGCCGCGGGCGTCCTGTGATAAAGATAGCGTATGATTGGATCGGGTGGAGCTGTCGTAGACCGTTACAAAGGGTGCACCGTGGATAATTGCCACTCCTGTTAGAAAAATGGTTTCCTGCGGTGAGACCCGCCTGAGAAATGGAGAATCAGTCAGCATTCTCTCTGCCAGCTTCATGTCGAACTTGGACGGAGAGTATGCGTCACTGTCGTCAGCGCTCAATGATGCTGCAAGCAGCAGTGAGGCTGCATGGTAAACGAAAAGATGCCAAATTGCTCGGTGACTGGACAGATCATCTGACCTCATTTGCGAGGCAAGGGGTTCGTGGGTTGCTGCTGAAATCCTCGCTGGAAGACGTTCTGGAACTCGTACGTAAGTTTGAGGTTCCATGTATGTTGTGAACCTTTTCTAAGTGCTTCCGCAACCACCATTGCAAGCAACGCTGTGCCTTGTGGTGTCAGGTGTAGCCCGTCCTTCTGCATGAGTTCATTGGTATGGCCAGCTGGGATTGTGAGGGGGCCGACGTCAATCGACGCATCTCTTTCACAGCGCCTGTGCAAGTCGATGAGGTCCACCACGACTACGTGTGGGCGCGACTGCGCCCATTTAAGTATGGTGCGGTTTGCCTCTTCCACGTCCTCAAAGGAAGGTCTCTGGTTTGGTCGAATGATCTTGGCATTTGGCAGCCAGGGAATGTTGCCAATGACAATTGGACAACCAATAGAATCCAGGTCAGTCAATGCAGTGTTCAGAATGTGAATTCTGTCAGTGGGACTATGCTTGCCGTAGCAATGCCAGAATAGGAAATCAACTGCCAGCACCACGGACGGCTTGGCTGCCATGGCTTTATTCACCATATCATGACCCAGCCGAACAGGATCTTCGTACATTGTGCGCGATGCGAAAGACCTGGATCTGCCTGATGCATTCAAAATTGCAGCGTCGAAGTAGGGTGTTATCTTAAGCCCCGGACTTTCTGAGCCCTCCAATAGGTCCTTTATAGTAAACCCGTCGGTGAGACTTGCGCCGATTGCTACTACCTCATCAAGATTGAGCCTCGAAGTGTGCTGTATCTCTGAAGGAAGTGCCTTGGTGGCAATGTTGAAATACAAGGCTAAGAAAAGTATCAAACTGTAGAGAGTTTTCAGTCGGCGCAAAGAGCGGCAAAGAGAACGATCAACTTCACCGCATTTGCAAATACTGCTCGACATGGGCCGCTTCTAACAAAAATGCATGCATTAGGAAAGAGGAAAATATATTGCATTCGCCATATAAATGAATGCAATTATTCGAGGTTGTCTCGGGCCAAGATATTGATCTAAACTGCGAATTCGAAGCTTATAGAAGGCAACTGTCCATTCTGAATCGAATATCGAAGGGACGAATCAAACGAAGCAATGCCCTATGGAAGACCGCGCTGACAGAGGAATTGTTGTGTGTGCCGGGGGAGTAACTTATCTCACGAATGCCTATATATCGATCCGCCTGTTGCGGGAAGTCGGTTGCCGAATGCCGATCGAGCTCTGGTATGAAGGCCGCCATGAAGTGGATGACCGCGTAGTTCAGATATTTTCGCCTCTACAAGTCGAAATGCGGGATGCCTCCGCTTGGGCAAAGGTCCACGGCCACCCCGCCCCGAAGGGCTGGGCAATGAAACCATTTGCAATTATCAACAGTGCCTTTGCAGAGGTTCTGTATATGGATAGCGATAATTTTGCCGTTCGCGATCCGGAGTATCTTTTCGAGGAAGAAGAATATAGGCAAAAGGGGGCCATATTTTGGCCAGATATCAATAGGGCCGATCCATATGCAGAGATATGGCAAATAATGGGGGTATTTCCAAAAGATGAGCCCGAGTTTGAAAGTGGGCAGATTGTCGTAAACAAAAATAAATGTCTTCCTGCGCTTAAGACCGTGATGGAGATGAACTACATGTCATCTTTCTACTACCAGTATTTATGGGGGGACAAGGACACATTTAGATTCGCCTGGCACAAGCACAACCTTGAGTTTGCCATGCCCAAGTCTCCAATACAGATGTTGAGTGCTGCGGACGCTCCTGACCTTGGGGGCGTCATGTGTCAACATGATCTCAGCGGCGACAGAATCTTCCAGCACCGAAACCTTCTGAAATGGCAGTTGTATGGGTTCAATCCCGCCGTTGCAGGCACGCTGCATGACAATCTTTGCAGAAGTTTTCTTGCTGACCTGACCAGCATGTGGAGTGGTAGGATCAACAGTCCAGCAGCCGAGCCGGATGTCGCTTCAGACGGCAGGTATAGGGCTCTCCTTAATGTCGATTTGCTCGTGTCAGGGATTAGTGTGCAAAAGGGTGTCAAATGGACGGTGACGGGATGCTCGGAACGCCTTGGTGACAATCTGGCTGGGCTCATAGTAAGGAAACGAAGGGGGCGCTCTGAGTCTGGTCTTAAGGAAGATTTGGCTCGGATCAGATCCTCTGGAGTCATGCTGAAGCTTCTGGATGATGGATTGGTCCGGGGGCTGGAGTCTGCAGGCCTTTGGTACTGGGAGGTTCATTTGGATGGGGCGACCGAAAAGGTCCGCCTTTTTGGTGAGAAGAACAAGGAGGCCATTTTTGAGCCCAAAACGATCGATGACCTGCCGGTTTGGATCGGGGTAGCTGGCGAAAGTGACAGCTTCTGGCCCGTAGAGATGGCCCGTTTAGACATACTGTTTCCCACGCTCTCAAAACAACCGGGACCTGTTTCGATTGGGCACGTTGACAACCTGTCTCGAGAGGAGGTCGTAATTGTCAATGTCGAGGACGGAATTGGGGATCATGTTTTTGGACTCTATGCGGCGGTGGGTGCTGCTTCTCATGCTAGAAGTGTTGTCTATTGCACTCGGTTCGCTGATTGGTTTGATCGGGTGGTTCACCCGAACCTTAGAATCATCAAGTCCTTCAGAAAAGAGAATCATCTCGGTGCTCGGATTGTAAATTTGTCTGCTCGACCCGACATCAAACTGAGGAGCGCGAGATCAGCCGCTGCCTGGTACGCGGGATTGGTTGACCATGCGATCAAACCGTGTCGTCCAATGTCGGTTGATGCGACGGTGGATCGGGTGCCGGTCGATTGTAAACGCTATGTTGTGCTGACCCCCTTCGCCGCACATCGCGGGCGTGATTGGACGCTTTCGCATTGGACGCGACTTGTGCATCTTCTGGAGAATGAGGGGTTTCAATGCATAGTCCTCAGCACAGCCAACGACAAGGCTCGTGTGGAGGAGGCGTTCGGGATCACCTGTGCAATCTGGCTATTTGATCTGGAGCCTCAACTTGTCACCGCTTTCATGCTGGGTGCTGTCGCAGTGGTCGGCCCCGACAGTGGGATGGTCCATATTGCAGGTTTGCTGGGGGTGATTGCGTTCTGTATTCATGCTCAGCTGCCGGAGGGTTATCTTTTTGATATTGTGCCTAGCGTCAAAAGTCTGCGGCCAAAATCGAGTTGCACTGGTTGCAGGTGGCAAGTAGGTGCGGGCTACAACAAAGCTTGTGATGTTGCCTGCGCTGCTCTTGGCACTCTTGATCCAGAAGTTGTGGCCCAAGAGGTGAGCCGCCTATGCAAAGCTGGGGATGGGGCGCCGCTGGGCCGCAATTTGAACGACCGCATACCTACGGTGACACGTTCTGGAGTTCAGACACCGGCCGGTGAAATCCCGGTATTTGCTGGATTCTACTCTCGCAGTGGAAATCTTGATCACGATTTCGAGACATACGCGATTGAGAAACTGTGTCCGGACTTGAAGGGATACTGTGATATTGACAACATTGAACACGAACCGCGCAATTGTGTGTTGTTGTTGAGTGGTGGTTTGAGAGTTGATTTTGACAAGTTGAGCAAAAACAAGAGGGTGGCCGCTGCGTATTTGGCTGTGCATTTTGAAGCAGATGACAATGAGCTATATCGGGCTCGAGATTATCTGATGGAGTGTGCTCCCATAGGTTGTCAAGATGAAGCCACTGCGCTCCGATTAGCCAAACTTGGAATCGAGGCGGACGTCATTGGCCCGTTGGTGCTCGGAATCACGTCGCAAATCGAAGAGCGCGTTCGGGAGGGCTCGATCGCCATCGATCTTCCGGAAACCGCGGCGCTTCCAAAGTTTGCAAGGCGACTGACTCAGAGTGGGCCAGTCAACAGCCATCCGAACTATATGAGGAAGTACACGCGGCATCGTCTTGATGAAATTAGGTCTGCGCGACTCGTGTTTGCAACAAGCATGCAGGTTGCAGGCGCTTGTCTGGCGCTTGGGACCCCCGTAGTATTGTCGGGAGATTCCGCCATGAGAGCGTCAGAAGAATGGAAAGGGATGATACCTTTGCGCGAGCTAAGTGATGGCGGGCCGCTCAAAAGTGTGCTTCTCGACAGCTCTGTCCGGGAGCGAATGGTGGCGCTTCAGAAAAATTTTGTGGAGAAGATAGTCAGAAATGCGAAGGTCAGGTTGGGTCGGAAATGTAGCTGTGCCCAAGATCGTCATGAATTGTGTAGTATTCAGGTGTGACAGAGATACGGCACTCTGGCGCACCAGGTGATCTCAGTTTCAGAAGGGAATGCCTCGTCAGGCGGGTGCCGTGTGCGCAGGCTAGCAATTGCAGGTCCACTGGTTGTTTCAGTTCTTCGAAGATTTTGAGGGCCTTTTGAGCTCCACTATAGGTGACGATGTAGGCTTCAGTTCCGCATCCGGGGACCAGCGGGAGGTAGCGATGAGATTGTAGATAGGCTGCTAGTTGAGGTTCTGTTTCAATGTTGGTGGGCAGAAGACCGCTCACCCTGTCGCCGATGAAAACGAAATCTGTGTCATTAGGCCAAGCGGGCTCAGACCATTTTTTCAGAATTCTGGCGTCATCTTCAAAAACAAATGTGTACGGAAGTGACTCGAGAAGAATCCTTTTCCAGATCAGGACATGAGAAAGTGCGCAGGCGATATTTCCGGGCGACACGGTGGGGCGGCCGATGGCGTCAACAGTGGTGCGAATGGATGCGGAAAAATTTGACTGGTCTTGGACGAGGCAGTGCGAAGTATTTGAGGAAATGACCTTTAGGTTGCATTTGTTCACCGCATCAAACTGTTTGATGTCCCATCCATGATTTCTCGCATTGGAGAAGAAACGTGTGCGTCTTTCAGTGGCGTGGTCGAGGCTGATGACAATACCTTGCATGGAGAAATTGATATGAAATTGTTTTGTAACACGCAAGTGCAATCAATGTGCTTGTAAACTATTCCCGCGACATGATCTATTTATCTGCGAATGATCGAAATCTTGGCGAGCACATGGATCTCCGTGTTGTCATACGGCGAATGGGTAAGGGGAGGATCTTCTGGCTGGATGAGGCTGTTGCGAATTCTGAGTATCGAAGTCTTGTCTACAAAGAGATCGATGGTTTGGTGCCAGTTGTTGCCGGTGGAGGGACATTGATGCCCTATTTTGAGCCCTTCTGGAAGGGGTTGCCTTGTGATCAGAAACTTTGGTTTGTTGGTACTGGGGTGTGTTTGGGCCATGGCCAGAGTGCGTCGTGGTTGCCTGGGGAAAATCAGGTGGACTTGCGTTCCAGGTTCAGGGGGCCTGTGGCGCCTGGAGTGTTTGAAGATCAGGACTTCCTGCCTCCTCCGGGTCTTCTTTTTAGAGTTCCGCGGTATCAAGGCAAATATGTGCTTTCGGTTGTGCATCCTGATCTGATTGATGCTGGGTGGCAATACATTCTGGCTGAGAAGGTTGCCAGAAAGTTGGGTTTGGGGGTCGTTCAGTGTGAGAATCAGTTGGAAGACAGATCTCGGTACTCTGAGGCTGAACTGGTGATCACAAGCCGGCTCCATGGGGCGGTAATGGCCGCCGGCAACGGAATCCGCTGTTTTGCGTTGTCGCGAGATCGAAAGATGGACTGGTTTTGTTCGTCGGCAAAGGTTGCTTGCGTTGTGATCGATGATTGCCACCCGGATATTGTACCAGATGATCTGGTAAGTCTTGCAAGTTCAGCAGAAGTTCCGTCTGCGAGAGAGTTGGAAGCCAGGCTGGGAAAATATTTTGATCAGTATTCCGTTCGGTTCCAATAGTCGGCGACCCTTTGGTGATCAATTTGCTGCGTGGTGTGTGAATGAACTGAAGGGTGATCGGGGAAATGGGAAATAACCAAAGCTTGCTGCTCTGAATGTTGATCGATGATGTGGATTGGTGCATGCGAAATTTATTTCAGGTCGTGGAAAAAGAATTGCAGGGGATTGGAGCATTTGAGATATCTATGGCGACTCCGAAACAAAAAAAGAAACAGCTAATGAAGAACGAAGCAAATGAGCCTACGAGACGTCAGTTTCTAAAAACGGTAGGGCAGGCGGGATTGGTGTTCGCTTTCGGATCTGGCCTGTCATCGTGCGCAACTATCGCGGGTCAGCCCGAGGTAGAGGTGAAATATACTGTGAAAGACAACAATGGCACCTCGCAGGGGGAGCTGTCTTTCGGTCTCAAAGTCAAACTGAACGTTGGTTCGGGAAATCGTCGCGGTAGGACCTCCTACAGCGCCCTAAATGATACGTTGGTTATTGAGAACACGGAGAGCACGGATATCATCCTTGCGGAGTTCATTGATGATCCAACTTCATTGGTGCTTCTGGCACCGGGGCAGTCCATCGAAATTACCGAGGTGACTTCCGGAGTTGGCACGATTGCCAATACGTCGTCCACGCAGATTGCTATTGGCGACTATTTCGCAGATCCTGCCACATCTGGTACCTACGAGTTGCTTTAGATCGACACTTGTTCCACACTGTCTGATGCCTCTATCGGGCAGTGTGGGCTTTGAGAAACCTGAGTCCAGTCAAAGCAGGATTTATTAAGGCATTTGTTGTGAACTTTCTAGCGCTGCATCGAAAACTGATTATTTGCTCTGTGGCGTTTGCCGGTGCCGCCTGCATGTTCCTGACGGGTTGCACTCATATTGGAACGAGATCGGGTCAAAGTTCTGATCCGGGGTTGGGTGCAGCAATGAGGGCGGTGCAGATTTGGCAGACCGAGGGTGGGCGAAGTTCGTCGCTTTTGAAGCCAAGCCGCGGCCTGGAAATTACCGGGGGAATGGCTTTTCCGGTTTCAGAGGACGGCTACTACCTAACGTCCGGGCATGTTGCGAGCGAGAGAGCTGTGATCAAGATGCTTTTGGGTCCGGATGGTGAGGGTTGTCTGGTTTCAGATTTTACGGGGTCAGGTCAGCCGATAGTTGGTTTGCGCAACCTTGGCGGGGCAGTTGCGACTGGAAATTCGCAGGTTAGAGAAGTCGAATGCAGTGTTGTTAAGCATTTGGTTTCATCTGACCTGACCATACTAAAAGCTCGGCGCAAGACTCCCGGATATCTTGGCTTCTTTCATCGAGCGCCCACCTCCAATGTGGGTGTGTATTGGGCGGCTAATCCGCTGCGATATCCGGGACCTTACGTTCACAAATGTGCGGTGAAGAAGGTGGAGATTACGAGTGCGGATACGTGGTTTGTATGGTTGGATGCTTCAGGAAAGCAGGGGGATAGTGGTAGCCCGATCGTCAATGAGGATGGAAAGTTGATAGGAGTAGTCGTTGGGCAGCAGGTGGTGGATGGGATGCCGATGCTTCTTGGCTCGGGTGTCTCGCAACGCATTGTCGATGGCATCATAGCAAGACACAGACATAGTTCGCAGTAGATGGTTCTGCGGGTCGTTTTGCTCATCGAGGTGCGTTCGGAGAGAGTGCCTGAGCGAACCTTCCGCTTTGGTGTTTTCGAGACTAGATGGAATAGAGGGGGCTCTGGCTGCTGCTACAGTGGAGGTGTGTGATCTGCCTGCCTTGTGCCTCATTAATCGGGGTATGTGGTCAATGGGGTAGATGTTTGGCGGTATGCCGCTTTGGGGGGTGGTTGGGCTTCTTGAAGGCTGTAGGGCGCTGCGGTATTGCCTGTGAGGCGGCATAGCTGATTTCCAGTCTGCGCGGCAGAGTTTCTCAGCCTTCCCTGTCCCAGCGCATCCGCTCAAGGCCTCATCAACTCCCGCTGGTCGCGTCTCCAATCATCCAGCTCCGCCCGCAACGTTTTGACGCGCTCAGCTTGCGTCGGGTCTGCGGCGAGGTTGTTCAACTCAAACGGGTCATTGACCAGATCGTATAGCTCGACGGCGGGACGATGATGGTAGCGATTGACCTTGGCGGCGATGGCGGGATCCGTCTCCGCGGCCTTCTCCCAGGTCTCCCAAAAACCGCCCCAATAGCCGGTGCCATTTCCTTTGGGGGCGAGGTCGATGTGAGTCGTGTAGTTGGCTTCTGGCGTAAGGTTCTGGATCAGTTTCCAGTCTTGCGTGCGGATGCTGCGCATAGGGTAGTTGTTCATCTTGCCGTCCGCACTGTGGGTGGTGAAAATGCGGTCGCGCGCCACCTGGGTCTCGCCGCGCAGCACCGGTGCAAAGGAGCGTCCATCGATGCCTGCCTCAATCTCCCATTTTCCGGAGTTGTGAACTGGCGGTGGCTTGCCGCCTCCCAGATCGACTAACGTGGGGAGGATGTCCACCCAGCTAACCATGGCGTCCACCCGTGAACCTGGGGCAATGACGCCCGGCCAGGACACCACCATGGGCACGCGGATGCCGGCGTCATAGCAGTTCCACTTGCCGAAGGGGAACTGAGCACCGTGATCGCTGGTCATCATGAAGGCAACCTGGGTGCCCAGAGTGTCTTTCACGGTCGACATGACTTGACCCAGTTCATCGTCCATGCGCTTCACGGCTGCCGCGTAGGCAAAGCGGGCCCGGCGAGTTTCCGGTGTATCCGCTTGGGAAGGTGGAAGCTCGGCCTTGCTGAGATCCGCATTTGCTGGGGGCGCAGGCCAGGGGACGTGAGGCCAGTTCGAGCCGACAAAGATGCACAGCGGCTTGTCACTCTTGCGCTGCTTCAGCCATCGGATCGCCGAGGGAATGCCCTCAGGATCGTGAAATGTGTCATGCTCGAAGTGATCAAACCCATAGTCGGCCGTGTGCTTGTAGTGGGAAACTTTTCCAAAGGCCACGACCTCGTACCCAATCTCCTTCAGATAGGCGGGCAGCTTTTTGATCGACGCTCCCGGCTTCGAGTGATTCACCTGAGCACCATTGTGCGCCGGCGTAAGCCCGGTCAGCAGTGCGGCCCGGCTCGGGGCACAACTGGGTGACGCGACAAAGGCATGCGAGAACGTCATCCCTGCCGCGGCCAGTTTCGTGAGGTTCGGCGTGCTTACATCCTTGGCCCCTTCAGACTCGGAATCGAGGAAGCTATAGTCGTCCGCCAGAAAGACTACGAGGTGCGGAGGCTTGGAGGAGGGGGAGGGGGCTGAAACGGGCTCCTGGGCGCAGGCAACCTGATTTCCCCCAAGGGCGATCAGGCTAGTCACCAGCCCCATGACAATCGCCAACGTGCACCATGCATTCTGTAACGCAGAGTAAACCAGCGGGCCCCGAGTCGCAGCCAGGGAAGGTGAATGTGGACGGAGGGAGCGATGCATCAAGGCATCCCAGCATGATTCACTCATTCACGCAAGTCAGCGTCATTACGAGAAATGATTAGCCTGACGATGGTCAATGGAACATGAGGAGCTTTGTAGACCCGAGGCAGCTTCGGAGTGGGGAGGTCGATTGGCGAGGTCCGGGAATGTGTAAGCAGGAGCGAGATTAAAATTGATGGCATTTTGCAGGTGTGACCGTGTAAGATGATTGCCGTCGCTCTTGCCATTAAAGCTATGGGGATAGACTTTATCGTTTGTGTGCCCAAAATTTCTTGGGTGCAAGTTCTACCAACGACTGCGACTAGCATCCTGGAGCTCAGTGCGCGAAGGTCTTCTCAAGCGGTGGCGTGCCATGACAATCCCATGAAACAAATCCAACGAGGCGCTTTTGCACTGCTGCCAATCTTCGGGTTGGTTTATTTTTCTCTGCCTGATGGGCGAGATCGTCAGCATGACGCCGCATCTGGGAAAGTGGGACTTCAACACGGAAATCGATCTGCGGAAGTACGGAGCCGGCCACTGCCAAAACCGGTTGAAATGCCCATGGACGTCGATCCTGGTACTGAGGAGGTAACTCAACTGCGGGGAGCCGAGTTGCGGGAGGCCATCAATGCAAGCATGGCCAAGGTGGCGAGGGCTGCGACTCCTGAAATCCGCCGGGAGGTCGTCAAGACGAAGATGCGTACAAGGGAGCCAGCATATCGTTCGCTGTTCTCATCTTGGAAGCTTGGATTGGAGGCCTGCGACCAGGTGCTGGAGATCTTGCACGCCCGTGAGAATCAGAAAAATGAGGCGCTTCACCAGCATGATCTCAGAGGGATGGAAGGCGGACGGGATTATGTAAAAGCGGTGGCTGCCGAAACTGCGTGGGCCGAGTCACAACTGGTGGTCCTATTGGGGCCCGACCGCGTTGCTGAATTGTCTCGTCTGGAGGCTGAGTTAGATTCTAGGGCATTTACACACGCCCGACGAATCATTGAGTCAGGATCGCATCAGCCAGTCCGACCAGAGTAAACGCTGTGGAGCGTTTAAGGTGGTTTTCAGGAGGTGCGACGGCAAGACAGTTGAGGGTAAGATAGGGAACATCGAGGCGCTTGCGATGCGATTGCGCTATCCTGTATCCTGATTGGAGTGGTCTCCAGCTGCCCCAGCGGCAAAAGGTTCGCACTCGCAACATGCGAGGAGTGGTTCGATACACCGCGTAAACGCGGAACTCCAACCCTGGCGCGATCGTGCAGTCCTGGCTTGAATGCATCAACGCTCAGGCTGTGCGCGTGATGCCCTGCTGGTCGATTTTGGGAGATACGGACGCATCATGTGCTCGATCATCGGCTTTCTCCGGTTGTTTCCTCAACTTCTGATTGCTTCAGAGAGGGGAAAAGTGCGTGGGCTGGGGATCGAACCCAGGACCAATTGGTTAAAAGCCAACTGCTCTACCGCTGAGCTACCCACGCGTTTTGGAAGGGGAGTTTTAGATATGCATTTTGGAGCTCGGTGCAAGTGGCAAAATCACTTTTTCGCATTTTATTTTTCACCGTCCCTGTTGGCCTTCGTGTTGCCATCTAGTTCAGTCACCAGAGTGAGAAGGGTGGTGCCGGGTCGATCAACGAGCCGGGAGTGCATGCCGGCCTGCTGTGCGCCTTCAAAGTCGCACTTCCGATCATCACCCAGATGCAGGCACTGGCTGGCGGGAACGCTGGCGGCAGCGAGCGCCCGATGAAAGATGCGCGGGTGGGGTTTGCTGGCACCGACCTCGCTGGAAACAAGGATGCGCTCGAAGCGGGAGGCGATGCCGAGATCGTCCAGGATGGTGAGAAGGCGACGGTCGAAGTTGGAGAGGACAAAGAGTCGGTGGGTATCGCGGAGATGTTCCAGGGCGGGGAGGGCGTCCTCGTAGAGTTCCCAAACGCCTGGCCGGGCGAAGTGGGCGTATAGCTCGGCGAAGAGGGGATCGAGCGTCTCCTCCGGCAGAGGGGCTCCAGTGACGGTCGCAAAGGTCCGGGCAACCAGCGCTCGCCACCAAGAGGCGTCGTCATCTGCCGGGGGCTGGCCATCGGGGTGGAGGAGGGGAGGCGTCGCCTTCCAGGCTTGGCGAAAGGCGGTCTCCACTGGCTGAGGATCGACCTCAATCCCGTGCCGCGCGGCAATCCTGGCATAGGACTCGCCCACGGGTTCGCGGAGGCGGATCAGGGTTCCGGCCGCGTCGAAGAAGACACACGAAACAGGGGGCATGGGCCGCTTCTCGCACGGGCTATTTCGTTCTGCCAGAGAAAGCTACGGCAGAGTTTGGTACATGAAGCCATTTTAGAGAAAACACTTGCCACATCTTCACAATCGAGTACTTTTATCGTTCCTTTCCGGGGCGAAGACTTGAGAGCGAATCTCCTGACGCAAGAGTGGGACGAGTCCCGCTCTTTTTCGTCCAGGACAGGCAGCCCTCAAAGTTTTATGGTCAGCGAACTTAAAGCCCTGTTTGAATATTACGAGAAGGAGAAGGGAATCGACCGTTCCAAAATGGTCGATGCCCTTCAGAGCGCCTTGCTGGCCGCCTCGAAGAAAAGCATCGGTCCCGCCCGGGAACTGCGCATCGAGATCGATCCCGACAAGGGATCCATTCGTGCTTTCGCGCGCCTGCTGGTTTCAGAGACCGTTGAGAACCCTTTCGAGCAGCTTTCCGTCAAGCATGCCCGCAAACTGAAGGCCGACGCCCAGCCAGGCGACGAGGTGGACATCGAAGTCACTCCCAAGGACTTCGGTCGTATCGCCGCCCAGACGGCCAAGCAGACGTGGATGCAGCGCCTGCGGGAGGCCGAAAAGGCCAACCTGTATGATGAGTTCAAAGATCGCACCGGTGACGTGGTCAGCGGCACGATCCGTCGTTTTGACAAGTCAGACGTCGTCGTGGACCTCGGCAAGTTCGAGGGCATCATGACCTCCCGTGAGCGTGTGCCCACGGAGGACTACACGTCTGGTGATCGCATGCGTTTCTACGTCAAGGCGGTGGAGAAGAGTACTTCCCGGGGTCCGGAAATTATTCTTTCCCGCAGCCACCCGAACTTCGTGCGCCGGTTGTTTGAATTTGAGGTCAGCGAGATCGCGGACCGCACCGTGGAGATCGTGAGCATCGCCCGTGAGGCGGGCTACCGTACCAAGGTGGCCGTGCACAGCGCGGACGACAAGGTGGACCCAGTGGGTGCTTGCGTCGGCCTGCGTGGCGCACGCGTGAAGAACATTGTGCGTGAGCTCAACAACGAGAAAGTGGACATCATCCGCTGGAGCAAAGACGTTGCCGAGTTCACCAAGGAGGCGCTCAAGCCCATCAAGATCCTTTCCATCAAGGTGGATGAGGATCACAAGCGGGTGCTCCTCACCGTCAGTGAGGAAGAGCTCTCCAAGGCCATTGGCCGCAAGGGGCAAAACGCCCGCCTGACGTCCCGTCTCATCGGTTACGATCTCGTGATCGAGAAGGACGAGCACGCAGCCAAGGTCTTTGAATCCCATGTGGAGGAGGCGGTGCATCGCATCGCCGCAGACCTCGACATCGACAAGAATATCGCCCGCAAACTGGTGGGTGAGGGCCTCTCTGACCTTTCCAACTTCGCTGATGCAGACGCCGATGACATCGCCGCCATCCTGGACGGTGATGCGGAGCTTGCCCAGCAAATCGTGGATAAGGTAGCCGCCATCACTTCTCGTTCGTAGTCGTTATTTCACCGATCTTTCGCCAATTTTCTCCAGCATCGCTCGTTACTCTTTCAGTTTCTGAACTTTTCCAACTCTCGCATGGCAAACAAGCCCCCGTCATCTTCCAAGCCCGTCAAGCGCACCTCTTCCACCGAGGAGGCGCAGGGAGCCTCAGCGCCCGCGGCGAAGAGTTCCGGCAAACCCGGGGCGGTTTCGCTCATCGACGACGAGGGAAGTCCTCGGAAGAAGCGCACGGGTGAACTCAAAACTGGCTCCGCCTTTGCTCCGCTGGGCTCGCGCCCACAGCAGTCTGCGGCTCCCGCCAAGCCCGCCTCCACCACCCCTGAGCCTCCGAAAAAGACGCTGGACCAAGTGAAGGCCGAGGCGTTGTCCTTGTTTGACGAGGTGGAAAAGAAGGAAGCCCGCCGTGTGCGTCGTGCTGAGGAGGGGCCGAGTGAGGCTCCCGTCCGCCCCTTCCAGGTGACATCTTCCAAAGTGTTGCCGCCCATCTCCCTCCTCCGCCATGAGGAGCCCCCGGCACCGCCGGCTCCGGTCAAAGCTCCTGAGCCTGAGGCTCCCGTTGCGGAAGCTCCTGTCCAGCCTGCCGAAGACAATTCGGAGTCCAAGATCATCCACCTGAAGCCGCCGATCATCGTCAAGGAACTGTGCGAACGCATGGGCCTGAAGGTGTTCCACGTCATCAAGGACCTCATCGAATTCAAGGTGTTCGCCAAGGCGGACACCGCCATCGAGCCCGATATCGCGGCCAAGGTTTGCGAGAAGCACGGCTTCATCTTCGAGAAGGAGAAGCGCGAAAAAGGTGCTGGCATCCACAAGGTGGAAGAGAAGATCGAAGAACCGCCGCCGCCGCCGCCTCCCAAGGCTGAGGAGAAGGACGTCTTCGAGCTTCGCGCGCCCATCATCACCTTCATGGGTCACGTGGACCACGGCAAGACCTCCCTCCTGGATGCGGTCCGCAAGACCAGTGTCACGGCAGGTGAAGCTGGCGGGATCACCCAGCACATTGGTGCCTACAGCGTCAGCTACAACGACCGGCCCATCACTTTCATCGACACCCCGGGTCACGCCGCCTTCTCTGAGATGCGCGCTCGCGGCGCCAACGTGACGGACATCGTCGTGCTCGTGGTGGCAGCGGATGACGGCTTCATGCCGCAGACCGTGGAGGCTCTCAACCACGCCAAGGCGGCGGGAGTCACCATCATGGTGGCGATCAACAAGTGCGATCTGCCCGCAGCCAACTCCATGCGAGTGAAGCAGCAACTCCAGGAAGCCGGTCTCATGCCGGTGGAGTGGGGTGGCGAAACGGAAGTGTTGGAAGTTTCCGCGACGAAGGGCATCGGCATCGACAACTTGCTGGAGACCATGTCCCTGCAGGCTGAAGTGCTCGACCTGCGCGCCAATTCCAAGGCTCCAATGCGGGCCACGGTGATCGAGTCCCGTATGGAAGCCGGTCGCGGCCCCATGGCGACAGTCATCGTCCAGAACGGCACCCTCAAAGTGGGTGAGCCTTTCATCTGCGGTCCTTACTGGGGCAAGGTGAAGAGCCTCATCAACGATCGCGGTCAGATCATCAAGGAAGTGAAGCCCGGCATGCCTGCCGAGGTGGTTGGCTTCAGTGGTCTGCCCAATGTGGGTGACGAAGTGGTGGAGATGGACAATGAGCGTACCGCCAAGCGCCTGAGCGAAGAGCGGCAGGAAGAGATCCGCCAGAAGAAGCTCGCCGCCCCGCGTCGCAGCACTCTGGAGGCCCTCTTTGCCAACCTCGAAGCGGGTGCGAAGAAGACGCTCAAGATCATTCTCAAGACGGACGTGCAGGGCTCTATGGAGGCCATCACGAAAACCCTCATGGAGATCAAGAGCGACAAGGCGAAGGTGCAGATCCTGCACAGCGCCGCCGGTCCCATCTCTGAGAGCGACATCCTTCTTGCCAGTGCCTCTGACGCCGTCGTCATCGGCTTCAACGTGAAGGTGGAGTCCACTGCTGTGGCCGTCGCCAGACGCGAGGGCGTGCAGGTGAAGCTCTTCAGCATCATCTACGAACTGCTCGACCAGATGAAGGAGGCCCTCCTTGGCCTGCTTGATCCGGAGACCCGCGAGAAGATCCTGGGCCACGCCAAGGTGAAGGTTGTCTTCAAGCTGACCCGTGGTCGCGTAGCCGGTTGTGTGGTCACGGACGGACGTCTGGACCGCAAGGCCCGGGCCCGCGTGATTCGTGGCAACCAGCCTGTGTATGACGGTTCCATGGACACGCTTCGCCGCTTCCACGAGGAAGTGCCGGAAGTGCGCAATGGTCTCGAGTGCGGTGTCCGCCTCGGCGGCTACCAGGAGTATGAAGAGGACGATGTCATCGAGTGCTACGAGCTCGAGAAGATCCAGCAGACGCTCTAAACGGTCGCCCTCTCTACGATCCATCCCGGGGTTCGGGAGTGCCGATGGGCTTCAGGCCCGGGCATGCCCGACCCCACAAACCTCTTTTCAAATACCGACATGAACCACCGCCTCGCGCGCGTCCGTGAGCTCATCAAGCGCGAGTTGGGGCCCATTGTGGACCGCAACTTCACTTTTGCGGGCTCCGTGGTGACCATTCACGAGGTCGATGTCACCCCTGACCTGAAGCAGTGCTTCATCTATGTGGGTGTCCTCGGCAAGGAACACGCTGCGCCCAACATCCTGCGCAAGCTCAATGAGAACCGCGGTCTGATCCAGCGGGAGCTCTTTAAGCGCGTGATTCTTAAGAATTCTCCGTCTCTCACTTTCAAGTACGACACCTCCATCGAGCGTGGCGTGAGGGTGTTGGCCCTCATTGAAAACCTCCCAGAGCCGCTCCCTGACGAGGAGCCCGTTGCTGAGGAGGGGGCTGACAAGGCCGCCGCCGCTGAAGAAGGCGATGAGGTGATCGAGGATGCTGGCGACGACGGCTCAGGCAAATCCCGCTGATCTCCGCTGCCATTTGGGTCCACTTCGGTCAGAACAGATCGGTCGCCACGGCACACTCAGCGAGGCTGCCCCTTGATCCGGCGGCCTTCCTGAGTTCTGTGCGTCCCGATCTCCTGCTCCAACCTTCTCCCATTCCCTCCAGCTATGAATGACAGCCTGTCCCATCTGGGTGCCCTGCTTCGCGATGCGTCGAGGATTGGCATCGCCTGTCACGTGCGGCCTGATGGCGATGCCATTGGCAGCATTGTGGGGTTGGGTCGCAGCCTGCAGCTGATGGGCAAGGCAGTTTCGATCCTGTCTGAGGACGGCGTCCCACCCAATCTGACTTTTCTGGCGGGGTCGGACCTCGTGCAGGTTTCCCAAGCCGTGCCGCTGGAGCTGGACGTGGCCGTGGCTCTGGACACCGCAGCGAAAGACCGCTTGGGCGAGCGCACGCTGACCGCCTTTCAGAATGCACCCGTGCTCATCAATGTGGATCATCACGGCACAAATCCGCGCTACGGCCATTTCAACCATATCGATAGTGCCTCGCCTGCTGCGGGTCAGCTCGTCTATGAACTGCTGCAGGTCAGCCAGTTCCCCATGGATGCGATGGTGCGGGAGAATCTCTTCGCCGCCATCAGTACGGACACCGGATCCTTCCAATACAGCAGCACCAATCCGCGCACGCATCGCATCGTGGCGGAGATGATGGAGGCAGGGCTGGATACGGCCGCTCTCGCGACCCAACTCTACCAGACCCATCCCCTGCGCCGGGTGCTGTTGCAGAAGGCGCTGCTCAACGAGATGAAGTTCACCTGCGGGCAGCGGGTGGCAAGCTGGGCGTTGAGCCAGGCCCTGCAGCAGGAGATCCAGATCCAGCCCGGGGATACCGAGGGTCTCATCGACATCATGCGCTCCATCGAGGGCGTGGTGGCCGCTGTCATTTTTGAAGAACTGCCCGACGGGCGCATCCGTGTGAGTGCCCGGTCTAAAGATTCACGCGTCAATGTCTCTCGCGTCTGCGGTGAGTTTGGCGGTGGGGGCCATGTCATGGCTGCCGGGGCACGTCTGCCCGGCCCGGTGGCAGAAGCAGAGTCACGTTTCCTTGAAGTATTAAAGAATGAAATCGAACGAACCGATTAGTGGAGTCCTCCTGGTAGATAAGTCGCCTGACATGACGTCTCACGACGTGGTGGCGGTGGCCCGCCGATGCCTGAACACGAAAAAGATCGGCCACTGCGGCACACTGGACCCCATGGCCACCGGGATGCTCATCCTGGTCATTGGCAATGCCACGCGCATCCAGGATCTCCTGATGAGTGAGGACAAGGAGTACACCGGCACGGCGCGGCTGGGTGCCACCACTTCCACCCAGGATCGGGAAGGGGAGATCATCGAAGAAAGGGAAGTGTCCGCATTCACGGATGAACAGATCAAGGGTGCCTTCGACACCATGCGTGGGGATTTCTACCAGATTCCGCCCATGGTCTCCGCCATCAAGAAAGACGGCGTGCCTCTCTACAAGCTGGCCCGACAGGGGAAGGTGATCGAGCGCGAGCCCCGGTTGGTCCACGTGTTCGACTACGAACTCACCCGGGTGGAGGTCCCTGAGATCGACTTCCGCGTGGTCTGCAGCAAGGGGTTCTATGTACGCACCTACGCGCATGACGTGGGCCAGCACCTCGGCTGCGGAGCCCACTTGAGCGCGCTGCGCCGCACTCGCTCCGGCCACTTCACTTTCCAGCCCGGCAAGTTCACGACCTTCGATGTGCTCAAAGAAGGCCGTCGTGACGAAGCTCTGGCGGCCATGTACTCCCTGTACGATGTGTCCAAGCTGAGGGGAGCGTAGTGCACCGATGAGTGGTAAATGGTCTAGCATCTGAGGCCTGACTCTTAACAAGGTGTTGTCATCCGCTTCCATTCTCATTGCGTGCGGCGTATGACCCATACTGTCTAATCCCATGCGGACTCACACTTCCATCGGCGATCTCCGGACCCTTCGCGGTCCGGTGGCGCTGGCCATTGGGGTGTTTGACGGGGTGCATCTGGGGCACCAGGAGGTGATCCGGGCGGCCATGGACCACGCCGCCACCCATCATGGGACGGCGGTGGTCATGACGTTTGATCCCCATCCGCTGCGGGTGTTGCGTCCGGAGTCGGCCCCCCGACTCTTGTGCAGCACCCGGCACAAGCTTCAAATCTTGGAGCAGCTCGGCGTGACGGATGTGCTCATTTGCAAGTTCACGCCAGACTTCGCCAAAACAGATGCGGCCACCTTCGTCGGGGCCCTGAGCCAGAGCTGTCAGCCGCTGGGCTTCATCTCGGTGGGATACACTTGGAGTTTTGGGAAAGGGCGAGGAGGCAACATTCACCAGCTCATGGAGCTGGGGCGCGAGCTTGGATTCGGCGTCTATGGAGTGCCGGAGGTAAAGCTGGGTGAGGAGGTTGTCAGCAGCACACTCATCCGTGAAGCCGTGCGCGGGGCCGATTTCTCGCGGGCGGCCGAACTCCTCGGGCGACCCTACACAGTCCTGGGGGAGGTGGTGGTGGGGCGTCAGCTCGGCCGCACCCTGGGCTTCCCCACGGCAAATGTCCGGGTGGAGAATGAAGAACTGCCGCCCACCGGTGTCTATGCCGTGCGGGCTCAGTTGGATGGACGGGACCTTCCCGGCGTGGCCAATCTGGGGGTTCGACCCACCGTGGACTCCAGTGGGGAGCGCTCGCTGGAGGTGCATCTTTTTGACCAGAGTGGTGACTTCTACGGGCACCAGATGGAGGTGACCTTTGTCCAGAAGCTCCGGGATGAACGGAAGTTCGACGGGCTGGACGCTCTGAAGGCACAGATCGCCAAGGATGCGACAGAGGCGCGGAACGTGCTGCAGGCGGTGGCTTGAGGCATTCGGGTGGACTGTCCTCCCGGTCAGCGGGTGGCAACTCCCCTTGACCCATGGGCATTCCCGCTTAAGTCCAGCGCGTGGTTTTTAGTTCGCACATCTTCATTTTCTATTTCCTGCCCCTGGTAGTGTCTGGCTACTACCTGCTGCTGGGCCTGAAGACCAACACCACCCTGCGACACCTGTATCTCACCATCGCGGGGATGATCTTCTATGGCTGGTGGAATCCCTGGTTTGTGCTGCTCATGCTGGGCACCACCGCGCTTGACTACAATCTGGGCCTGATGATCGCGAATGCGGACAAGCTCAAGGAGCGGGGAGGGACGGATGAGGATGTGAGGCGACGAAAGAAGCTGGGGGTGGTGCTCTCCGTCACCTCAAACCTCGCCGCGCTCGCCTTTTTCAAGTACACCGCGTTCGCCGTGGATTCGGTCCAGGGCATCTCTTCCGCCATGGGGTGGGGCAGCGTGGCCGTGCCCGCCTTCTTCCAGAACATCATCCTGCCGGCGGGCATCTCGTTCTACGTCTTCCAGAGTTTGAGCTACTGCGTGGATCTCTATCGTGGCCACGCCAAGCCAGCGCACTCTTTCCTGGACTTCACCTGTTTCGTCTCGCTCTTCCCGCACCTGGTCGCGGGTCCCATTGTGCGCTATGGCATCATCGACCACCAGATGCGCCACCGCGTGCACACGGTGGAGGGGTTTGCCCTCGGGCTCACCCGTTTCAGCTTCGGTCTCGCGAAGAAGATCCTGCTGGCCGATCCCATGGGAGCCATTGCCGACAGCGCCTTTGGCAGCGGAGCGGGCTCTCTCACTACTTTTGCGGCCTGGATCGGCATCGTGGCCTACGCTTTCCAGATCTACTTTGACTTCAGCGCGTACTCAGACATGGCCGTGGGTTTGGCCCGGTTGCTCGGCTTCTACTTCATCGAGAACTTCAACTCGCCGTACAAGAGCGTCAGCATTACCGACTTCTGGCGGCGCTGGCACATCTCCCTCTCCACCTTCCTGCGGGACTACCTCTACATCCCTCTGGGGGGCAACCGGAAAGGCCGAGGGCGCACGTATGTCAATCTCATGCTGACGATGGTGATCGGCGGGCTCTGGCATGGCGCGTCGTGGAACTTTGTCATCTGGGGGGCCATCCATGGCGGCATGCTGGCGCTGGAGCGGCTCATGGGGAAAAACTCCTTCTATGGCAGGGCTCCCGCCGTGGTGAAGATCCCGCTGACGTTCTTCATCCTGCTGATTACCTGGGTGTTCTTCCGTGCGGAGAACTTCGATGTCGCCTGGCGCTACCTCGGCACCATGTTCGGCCAGGGCCATGCGGGGGCCACCTCGCTGCTGCTGGAGTCGGAACTGCTTCGGGGGTTCAATCTCTTCCAGTTTGTCATCTGCGCCTTCGCGGTCTGGTTTATGCCCAATACGCAGACCATGCTGCAGCGATTCACCTTGTGGAAGGCGCTCATCGGCGTGCCGCTCTTCCTGATTGCCGTCACGATCATGGTCACCCGTGGCCACAGTCCGTTCCTCTACTTCCAGTTCTAGTCTCCTCGTCGGAGTTTCTCCGGGTTCGATTTCCCATTCTGCCCCACTTCTGCCATGTCCCAGATGCACAACCCCTTCGCGGAGGAACGCTGTCGTACGGTCTTTGAGATCGGTAAAGGCGTCGCCACGATCTTCATTGCAGGCTTCATGCTCATGCTCATTCTGCCCGCGCTGGGCTGGCATGTGTACCTTGCCAGTCAGGGGCAGTGGAAGGAATCGCCTGCAGCCCGCTTGCTGAGCTGGCGCCCCGGGCAGCAGGACATCGTCCACCATCTGCGTGAGGTGGAGAAGGTCACCGACAAGGCAGGCTACAGCGTCGCGCTGCGGCAGAAGGCCCAGAGCATGCTGCTGGAGTACGCTGATGAAGGCAATCTCAAGACCTACCTGGGTTGGGAGGGGTGGCTCTTCTACCACCCGGACTTGAAGGCACTCACCGGTTATGGCCCCATCAAGCCGGAGCCCTTCAGCGTGATGAAGGACCCAGAGCTGGGCAAGGTGCCAGAGACCCGCGAGCTCATCATCGAGTACGCCGCCCAGCTCAAGGAGCGGGGCATCGACCTCCTCCTGGTGCCTGTGCCGCTGAAGCCGATGATTTACAACGAGCAGGTGGCCCCGCAGTCAACGCCCTCCTGGGTGACCCATCCCGATGCACCTGCGTTCTACAGCCTGCTCCGAAAGAATGGGGTGGACGTGCTGGACCTCACGCAGGATCTCTCGAAGCTGCGCGGCGAGCGCAAGCGGGTGTATTACCTCGAAGCCAACTCACAGAACCGCGAGATCGCCAAGGAGAGTGAGGAGGCGCTCAAGCTGAAGAAGGACGCGTTCTTGAAGCAGGACACCCACTGGACGCCAGACGCCATGCGACTGGCTGCAGAGAAGGTGGCAGATCATGTGAAGACCAAGTACCCGCAGGCTCTGGGCCCCGGCTTCCAGACCATCCGTGCCGTGGATGGCGTGCATCGCAGCAGCCTGGGAGATCTGGTGAAGCTGCTGGATCTCAAGGACCCCTACCGGTTCTTTGAGGAGGAAGAAGTGTTTCTTAGCGTCATTGGCGACGGCACCCAGAACACCCGCTCACCACTGGTGCTGCTGGGGGACAGTTTCGTGAATATCTATGATGATCCCTCGTTGGGCTTTGAGAATCCGGAGAAGCCTGAACAGCCCATTCGTGCTGGTTTCGCCCAGCACCTGAGCCTTCTTTTGCAGCGTCCTCTGGATGTGATAGCCAAGAACGGCCAGGGCTCTACTGAGGTGCGCCGTGAACTGGCCCGCCGCCCCGACGATGAAGTGCGCGAGAAGAAGCTCGTCATCTGGGTGATCGCCGCTCGTGACGTGCTGCTTTCCACGAACGCCGCGCGCGCTGCCAATATCACCTGGGCCCGGGTGAAGTTCAGTGAGAAGACCTCCTCCGGTGCGGCGGTCGATGTTGCGCCGGGTCTCTCTGCCCCTGCAGAGGATGTGGTGGTCGAGGCCACGCTGACCGAGAAGTCCGCCAACCAGGATCCCAACGGCACGCCCTATACAAACGCCCTCCACACCGCCACCTATGAGGTGGGCAAGGTCGTGACCGGCGCGATGGAGGCCAAGCAGATCCTTGGTGTGCAGTGGACCTTCAAAGAGAAGCAGATGCAACCCACCGCCGCCTTTGCCCAAGGCAAGCGCTACCGACTGACGGTCGTGCCGTGGGACGTGAAGAAGGGGAAGGAGCCTGCCTTTGGGAACTACAATTTGAGTGATGAAAGCACCGCGTTTGATGCGGAACGCTGGTTCGTGGAAAAAGCGGAGGAGATTCCGTAAGGGCGGGAGATATTATGCCTTCGATGTCGAAGGGCGAATTCGTGTCCGGGTGAGCATTCGCATTCATCACCTGGATGCGAAGCATCTTTGGAGTACGCGAGAATCGCCGCTTTTTCGGCCCTTGTGAGTTCCTGAAATCTTGGGGTGTGAGCAGGGGTGGCGGTTGGGGGACAATTACCCTGCTCGACCGCGATCGTGGAGTGGACCTCACAAGCTCCGCTAAAGCGGCGGTTCCCGCGCGCACTCCAAAGCGACTTCGTCGCCAGGTGTTGAGCGTAGAGTGGTGGTATGGGAATTTGCGATGCTTGCGACGTCGGAGGGGCAGATGGCGTGCAGGTGACGCCCGAGCGTCAATGTACGCCCGGATCTATGGATTCGTTTGCATGCGGCTCACCAACTTTGGGATCGTCAGCAACTCGGGCCGATCATAAGTGTCGCAGGTTTCGTCTTTAAAGGTCGCTTGGGAAACCGTCTTGGTGCCAGACTTGACCTGCAGGCTGATCGTGTCGCTGGTGGTGCAGCCCCCTGCGCGTACGTGGCGGTAGAACTCGAAGAGTCGATCCAGTTTGACCGCATCGCTTTGCGTCAGCCTGATGTCGTGGAGTTTGGATGCCTTCGCGCGCTCGTTTTTGGGTTGGCGTGGGCTTGAAGTCTGAGGGCTGGTGCCCGTCGCAAGATAGCCGTCACCTTGAGGAATGATCTTGAGGTGATGTTTAGCGTAGTGGAAACAGCCGGACGATTGGAATTGCACCTCGATCGACTGCCCTGGTGTCAACTTGCTCACCATCGGAGTGGGATCCTTGTCCTTGTTCTTGGAGGTTGATGTGGCGAGGCTGGAACAGGAGGCAACCAGGAGCGGAAGTGCCAGAGAAATGCAAAAGGCGAGGGAAGGGAGAGCGATGGGCTTGATGGGCTTTGGGTATTTGATCGGGCGGGGAAGTTTTTGTCAATGGGTTGTTTTGGTAGGTGGCGATGGATCCGGCGGGCTGCTCTGCGTGAGACATCGGAGGCCTGTTGGGCGTACAGACTATTGATCGGAAGCAACCCCTGGATGCGAAGCATCTTTGGAGTGCGGCGAGAATCGCCGCTTTCATGCCCCTTGTGACTTCCTGAAACCTTGGGGTGTGAGCAGGGGCTGGCGGCGGTTGGGGGACAACGGCCCCGCTCAGCCTCTATCGTGGTGGTGCCTCACAAGCTCCACCAAAGCGGCAGTTCCCCCGCGCACTCCATCCCGACGCGTCGGGACGTCGCCAGGTGGAGCAAGTGTCCTATTGGTTGAGAAAGGTGGAACCTTCCATTGTCGAAGGCCGATGCCTGTCGGGTGTCTCCCGCTACACCTTAAACTTCAACGTTTCCCTGATCCTGAGCCACTCACTTGGAATGCTCGCTGCACCTGAGTAGGCTGCCGCCAAACTTCCTACGATGGCCGCGTTGGTATCGCAGTCGCCACCCACTTCGACAGTGCTCAAGATCGCCTCTTTGTAATCTCCCAAGTTCCGACAGGCATTCCAGAGGCAGAACGGCACGGTGTCCTGTGCAGAGATCTCATAGCCGCAGCCCAGTTCACGGGCCACGGTGTCTGCTGTGGCGTCCTTCATCTCACGTGCCAGGCGGACTTTGCGCCGGACCTCTCCCTCGGGTGTGAGATCTAGAACTGTCTGCCAGACTCTTTCGACGGCCTCCGGTTCCGTTTCGCCTCGGGCGTTGTACGCTGCGGCCGTGGCCGCCGCTACAGCGATAGCCCCCGCGATCCCTTCCGGGTGAAAGTGGGTGACTCGAGCGGATTTGGCTGCTGCTTGGACAAGTTCTGGCAAATCATCGGCATAATAGCCTCCCAAAGGGCCTGCTCTCATGGCAGCCCCATTGCCGAACGATCCTCCCCCGAAAGCCTTGGGGGACACGTCCCTCCACCCCGAGCCGTCGGCAAGCTCGTTGAGGATCCGACGGGCCATCTTGCCATAGCCCCGGTCAGGGTCGCGACGGAATCTCGCGGTGAAGGCCCATGCAACAGTATCTTCATCGATGCCCTTCATGAGGCTCAAGATGTCGTAGATGCCAAGGGCCATCTCCGTATCATCTGTGTAGATGACGGATCCATCACGATAGAAGGAGAAGTCGGTTATCTCTCTCACCCGATAGTGCTGGTAGGAGAAGGCTTCGCCCAACGCATCCCCAACGGACAATCCATCCAGAACTTCGCGTGCTGTGGCAAGGCGTTCGTTGTGATTCCGAGTCATCTTGATTCTTGGTAACCGTAGGTGACTTCAATTCCCGGCACTCCTATCGCAGTGGATTCTCCGGCCTCATGCTGTAGACAATGGCCGGGATGGACAGGAGCTCGGGCATGTAAAGGTTGTCGCAGGGGTCGCACGAATTGTCCATGAAGTATTCCTGATAGAGCGTCCGGGAGCCGGATCTGATGGTCACGTGGGTGGAGTCAACGGTGAGGCATCCTCCACAGGAGATGCTGCGGTAGTATTCGAACAGACGGTCCAGCCTGGCGCCGTCTTCGTGGGTCAGGTCCACCGGTAGGAGGGGCTTGTGGTTGAAGATCACTTTGGTGTCTGTGACGGTGCGGGAAGGGGAACGCTCCACTCCCGTCACGCGGTAACCTCCGCGGCGAGGAGTGATGGTCAGATCATAGACCAGATAGTGGTAGCGGCTTGAGGACTGAAAATTGAGATCAAGCTTCTGTCCGGGAGCGAGCCGGGTCACCACCGGGTAGGGGACTTGAGAGGGGTTGTAGTTGCAGCAACAGCTGGAGAGCAGTGCAAGCGACGCGAGAGCCAGGCAAAAGACAAATAGATGTTGTTTCATGGTGGTTGTTCTTGTTGGCGGCGCAGTGAAGAGGTGGGGGAAGGTGATCGGCAACGATGAGGTGGCGGTGTATTGGGTGAAATTCAGGAGCGGCGGGACGGAATCAACACTTCGCACTCTTCCTCTTTTTCCCGATCGCTCCCCGCGCTTCCACCTTGCGGATGTAGTCAGGAGCGGAGAACACCTGGCACTGATTGTTTCCTAAATCAGCGCTGACCGGGCCGATGGCTTCGGCATGGCGGAGGGCGGTGTCCTTGAGCGGGGCGACGAAGCTGCCCACGGCGATGACAAACTGGTTCATCTGATAGCGCGGCAAATCGGGTGCTTCATGAATCTCTCTCTCCACCCGTTTGAGCAGCGACCTCAATTCATCGAGGTCCAATTGGGTATCCGGGGTGATTGAAACCATCGCGCTTAGGGTGGCCCAACCTGCGGCGGCAATAAGAGGCTGCGGGGATTCGATCCATTGCAATGCCAGTGCATGCCCGTGAGGACTGCCAGCGGCTACGGACGGCACCGTCGTGCCATGCAGTCCTCCTCCATAAGCCTGCTCCGCCCAGTGTTGCAGATCCTCTTTGGTCATGGCGGCATCATCGGCGATGAGGCCAGCCAGATACATCGCGTCGTAGTTGCCGGTGTCGTAGAGCTCCTTGGCGAGCTGGTAGTCTTTCTTGATGCGCTTGCGGATCTTTTGCAGTTCGGATATCGCCACCCCATAGCAGGGCTCCTTCACGCCATGGTTCTTCATCAGCGTGCGTTTGTAGCTCTCCTTTCCGAGAGGCTTCAACTCCTCGAGGACCTGTGCGGCATTCATGGTGAGGCTGAGACGAGTTTGGGAGGTGAGGGCCTGATCCATTCTCCTTTGAGGAGGAGGGGCGCCGTGATCCAGGCAAACTGTCGGATGGTAGGCATCGGTGTTTTGAGATCGGCAGGGGGGCGGACAAAACCATATTACTTAACCAGCTGGTTTTTGTCCTCAAGAATGCTGGGGGACGGGATCGCAAACCTTCCCGTAGGGGAATGCGACGGAACATTCATGGTGCGCGCGGCACGATCAGGCGTAAGAGCTTCCAGAGTTCACGTTTCCGCTGCCGATTCCGCCCCACCTGCTCCATGCCCCGCAACGCCGCGCTTTTTGTCTGGTTCCGCCTGTTGTTCAACTGCCGGTTTTACTACCCGGTGTACACCATCTTGTTCCTCGATTTCGGGCTGAACCTTTCGCAGTTCGCAGCCCTGAACGTGATTTGGGCTTTGAGCATCGTGCTGCTGGAGGTGCCAAGCGGGGCGATGGCGGACATCATTGGCCGGCGCAATCTGGTGGTGCTGTCGGCAGTGCTCATGGTGGTGGAGATGACAGTGTTCGCCCTGCTGCCGGTAGGTGGGCCGTGGGTCTTCTGGGTCTTTGCCGTCAACCGGGTGCTCAGCGGTGCGGCGGAGGCGTTCTCCAGTGGGGCAGATGAGGCGCTGGCCTATGACAGCATTCCCGAAAAGGACCGGTCAACGGTCTGGCCGGCGGTCATCGGCAGGCTGAGCCGGTGGATGGCCCTGGGATTCATCGTGACCTCTCTATTGGGTGCCTATGTCTATGACGTCCACCAGATGAACCGGCTTCTTGCCTGGTTGGGGGCAGGGGAGGGCGTGCTGGCCAAGGCGGATACCATCAAGTTTCCCGTGTACCTGTGCGTCTTTACCGCTGTGGCTTGCCTGGCCGTCACTCTGGCGATGAAAGAGCCGGCTTCCAATCGGGCCAAAGAGCCCTTCTGGGCCACGGTACGAGAGAGCTGGCAAGGCATTCAACATGCGGGGGCGTGGATCTGGCGCACCCCTGAGCCCTTCCTCCTGGTGGTGTTGGGCTTCCTTCTGGACAGCACCATCCGGTTGTTTCTCACCGTTTCCAGCAACTACTACCGGCTCATTGGGATCGCCGAGGCGTCGTTTGGTGTCATCTCTGTGGCAGGCTCCGTGGCCGCCTTCTTCACCACGAGCTGGATGGAGTGGTTGGTCAAGCATCGCTCCTCGGCCTTCAACTTCGGCGTCGTCATTGCCATGGCCCTCTGGGGCTTGGTCGTCTTGGCCATTCAGATCCCGGGGTGGTGGGGAGTCCTGGCGCTGGCTCCGTTGATCCTGGCCATCCGGTTCCTCCAGTTCTTCCAGTCGCACTATTTGAATGAGGTCACGCCGTCGTCTCATCGGGCAACCGTTCTGAGCTTCAAGGGTATGACCATCAACCTGGCTTACGGCGCGGTGACCCTGCTCTTTGGCTGGCAGACGGCGTGGCTGGCGGGACGCCTCCAGCTGCCCAATGAAGCACCTCAAGTGTTTGGAGCAGCGCTCACATGGTGGCCATGGTATTTTGGGGCGACTTTGCTGGCCTATTCGCTCATCAGAAAGTGGCGGTTGCGACCTTCCAAAGTCCAAGCTCCATCGGACTCGCAATTCTGAGTGTCAGCAGTGACCCCCTAGGGGTTGTGTTGCACCACTGTTCAAATGAGGATATATGGTATCTGCGTGGGCCTGCGAGCCAAAAATGAGTGTCCTAAATTAGTTAGAATATCTTGATTTTTAACGTGCTGGCTTTACACTCGGACCATAATTCCCAGCATTTAACCCACAATACTGACCGGCGCGATTCCCATGGCTCTAGCAAATCACAAAATCGCAGTCTTGAAAGGCGGACCAGGCTCTGAGAGGGCAGTGTCGCTGAAGTCTGCCGAGAGTGTGGTTGAGGCGTTGAAATCCCTTGGGGCAGAGGTGGTTGAAATTGATGTGACCTCCACCGACTTCACGGTGCCTGGCGATGTGGTGGTTGCGGTGAATATGATTCACGGCACCTTCGGCGAAGATGGCGAATTGCAGGCCATCCTGGAGAAGCAGGGTGTGGCCTACACCGGTGCCGGTGTGGAGACCAGCCGCGTGGCCTTCGATAAAAATCTCAGCAAGGACAAATTTGTGGCTGGTGGGGTGCCCACGCCGCAAAGCCAGATCCTCAAGCTCGATGGTGTGGATCAGCTGCGCCTCTCTCTCCCCGTGGTGGTGAAGCCGCCGCGCGAAGGCTCCAGTGTGGGCGTGCACATCGTGCACACGGATGAAGAGCTCGCCGCAGCGCTGGCCGATGCGAAGCAGTACGGCGCAGACACGCTGGTGGAAGAATTTGTGGATGGCAAGGAACTCACCGTGGGGGTGATTGGTGGCGAAGCACTGCCCATCATTCACATCGAGCCTGTGAGCGGGTTCTATGACATCAACAACAAATATCCGTGGATGTCAGGCACGGGCAAGACCAACTACCATTGCCCCGCAGATCTGGACATCGAGACAACCCAACGGGTTCAGGAAGCTGCGCTGGCCGCGATGAAAGCGGTGGGCGTGGAAGTGTACGGTCGCGTGGATGTGATGCTGCGGAAGGACGGTCAGCCGTTCGTTCTGGAGATCAACACCATCCCCGGTATGACTGTCAGCAGTCTTTTGCCCAAGGCCGCACGCGTGGCCGGGCTGGAGTTTCCGCAATTGATGGAGCGCATTATCGAGCTATCGCTTGAGGTGCGGAGGGCAGGCTAACCACCGACTTCTCATCAACATGTTCTTTGCCAAAAACACCCGACGCAAGCCTGGGGCGGCGAAAGGTAATTACGCGTTCCGTCGCCGCCGCAAGGTGGTGCGACTGGAAGTGCATCGTCTGGAATTGAATCCAGAGACGGCTGCCACACGCCGCGAATCCCGCCGCAAGACGGCGCGCCTGGGTTTCAAGCTGGCCGTGGGTCTGCTAGCTGCCATGGGCATTTTCAGCGCCGGCAAGATCGTGGTCAAGGAGGCGTTCGTGGACAACTCCCGCTTCCATCTGCAGCACTTCTCTGTGGTGACGGATGGCGAGATCACGCCATCGCAGATCGTCACTGCCACCGGGCTGCATGAAGGCATGAACATGCTGGGCATTTCGCTCGTCCAGGTGAAGGAGCGTCTCGAGGCCATGCCTCAGGTGCGCAGCGCTAAAGTCACCCGTGGTTATCCCGGGATGATGTTCCTGGACGTCGAACAGCGTCACCCTGTGGCATGGCTGGAGTCTCCTGAGCAGAAGTTGGAGGCCAAGGTCTCCGGCTATGGCTGCCTGCTGGATGCAGAAGGAGTCGTGATTCCTAGTGGGGAGCTGACAGAATCTCGTCGCAAGCTGCCCGTTATTCGCGTAGGTCGTGTCCATCGTCTGGTGCCCGGGCAGAAAATTGAATCCGCTCCTGCACTCGCCGCGCTCACGATGCTGAAGATGCATGACAACACCCTTGCCTCCCGCACGCTGGGCGTGAAGTGGGTGGACGCGACCCGCGCTCATGTGCTAGGAGTTACCTATGATTCCCGCATCCATGTCACCCTCCCAGTGGACGGCATGGAAAAAGAGCTTGCCCGATTCGACCGAGTTCTTGCAGAATCGGAACGTCAGAAATGGCAGCTTGCCACCGTTGACCTGCTGGTTGCCCAAAACGTGCCCGTGACCCTTCGTGGAACGGCGATTGCTCCAGAGAATCTCGCACCTGAGCCTCCTTCCACTCCCGCCAAGCGCACTCCCGCCGGACGACGTACACTCGCCCGGGCGCAATAACACCCAAGATCATTTCCTACAACCTCAACACGTTCACCACCATGGCCAAGAGCACCATCTATGCAGGACTAGAGATCGGCACGTCCAAGATCTGCGTCGTTGTCGGCGAGGTGAAGAAGGACGGTGCCATCAAGATTCTGGGCGTAGGTCAGGCTCCTGCCCGTGGCATTCGCAAAGGCGAGATCACGGATTTTGACATCGCCCAGACCTGCCTCAATGACGCCCTTCTGCGGGCGGAAGACCGCAGTGATGTGATGATCCGCAACGTCTTCCTTGGTGTGAGTGGCACGCACATTGAGAGCTTGAACCACGCTGGCGTGTACCGCCTGCCCTCCGATCAGAACACCATCACTGAGGATGACCTTGAGGATGTTCGCGAGATCGCCTGCAATGTGGATATCGCTCAGAATCACGTGTTTCTGCATCGCATTGCGCGCAAGTACAGCGTGGACGGTCAGGAGCAGGTGCGCTCCTTGATCGGGCGTCCCGCAGAGAAGCTTGAGGCTGAGTTTCACATCATTCACGGCGTGCGCAGTCGCGTTCAGAATTCCATCCGCCTTGTCCGCCAGATCCCGCTGGAGGTGGAGGACGTGGTGTTCCTGCCTCTCGCGGCTGCCCAGGTTGTGCTTAATAAAGAGGCCAAGCAGCATGGGGCTCTCATGATCGACTTTGGCGGCGGCACTGCCGACTACGTTCTCTACATCGATGGCATGCTTACCGCCTCTGGGTGTGTGCCATTGGGTGGTGATCATATCACCAACGACATCTCCCTTTGCTTCCAGATCCCGCACGGTCGTGCAGAGCGTCTGAAGGTGGAGGAGGGGAGTGCTGTCTATGAAGACGTGGCCCCTGGCGAGATGATCCGTGTGGAGGATGAGAACGGCATGTTCGTCGGCGAGGTGGAGCGCGCCTTGCTGAATGAAGTCATCAGCCTGCGCACGCAGGAGATTCTGGGTCAGATTCGTGACCGGTGTGAGGAGCACGTCGGCCGCCTCGGCGCGGGTGTGTATCTCACAGGCGGCGTGAGCATGATGCGTGGCATCGAGCACGTTGCGAAGGAGATCTTTGGCGTTCGCGTCACCCGTGCGGGTTCGTCCCAGATGGGTGGAGTCACCGCCACCTATGAAAATCCCTGCTACTCGGCTCCGATCGGTTTGATCCGGTACGCGCAGCTCATGGATGCAGAAAAACCCTGGCTCTCACCTCTGGCAAAACTGGGCCGCCGGATGGCGGAGGTGTTCAGCACCTGGACTATTTAAGAAATTGCTCCTTGGGGGCGTGGAATTAGGCCCGGTATTTTTAAAATAGTATCCCTGCTTAACCTGCTGGGATTCAACTTTCTTTCCAGACTCGATTCGTCTTGGAGTTTTGCCCGGTTTGTGGTTTATGTAATCACGGCCCATAACCCCGTTTTCCAACCCAATTTTTAACCACTCCGGCTTATGGTAGAATTTGAACGCACTGACGAACGCGAACTGGCTCCCAGTATGCGCATGAAGATCTGTGTGGCTGGCGTGGGTGGCGGCGGCTTGAACGTCCTGGACCGCATCTCGCTGGATCGGATGATGGATGCAACGCTGGTCTCCATGCATACCGATGTGCGGGTGCTGGGTCATGCGATGACGCCGGTGAAGATTCAGCTCGGCTCCGAGCGCATGCGCGGCATTGGTAGCGGCGGTGATCCGGAGAACGGCTACGCGGCGGCGATCGACACGCGCGAGCAGATCCGCGCCGCGTTGCAGGGGCATGACATGGTTTTTGTTTGTTGCGGTCTCGGCGGTGGCACCGGTTCTGGTGCAGCTCCCGTGGTGGCAGAGGTTGCCAAGGAAATCGGGGCCATGGTGTTTGTGTTTGCCACGATGCCGTTCTCCTTTGAGGGGCGCCGTCGCATCCAGCAGGCCGAGGTGGCGCTGGAGCATCTGGGCCAGGTGGCCGATGCACTCATTCTCTTTGAGAACAACCGCATGGGCGAGCTCACGCTGCCCAAGGAAGGCATTCAAAAGGCCTTCAGCCAGGCGGATCAGTTGATCGGTCACAGCGTGCGTGCGATCGCCACCATGGTCATGCAGCCCGGCATCGTCCGCATGGGCATTGCAGACCTCCTTACGGCGCTGCGTGGTCCCAACTCCCGCTGCTTGTTTGGCTTCGGTGAAGCGCGTGGTACGAACCGCGTGGCAGATGCCCTCAAGCGTGCGCTCAAGAGCCCGCTGGTGAACCAGGGCATGCTGCTGCAGAACGCGCGCAACCTGCTCGTGCATGTGGCAGGCGGCGAGAGCCTGACGCTGGCCGAGGTGGAAAGTTTGATGAAACAACTCGGCAAGTATGTGCCCGAGGATACGCAGATCATGTTCGGCCTTGCCGTGGAGCCCAAGCTGGGCGACATGATCTCTGTCACGCTCGTCAGCTCGCTGAGTGTGTATGAGATGTCGCCGGACTCCGTGCTGGGGCGCACCGAGCGCTCCGCTCCTGTGGAGTCTCTGCCCGCGCTTCCTGCGGTGGAAGTGCCCGTGGCTGAGACTTACGTTGCTCCGCAGCCCCAGCCGCAACCAGCTCCGGTAGCCGCGCCTGTGCCGGTGCAGGCCGCTGAACCTGTTTACTATCAGAACGGGCAGAATGGCCAGAATGGTCATGCTCCGCAGCCTGTTGTTCAGACGGCAGTGGCTGCAGCGCCGACACCTGCGCCGGTCCAGGCACCCGCGCCTGCACCCGTGGCAGAGTTGGCTCCTCAACCCGTTTTCACAGCACCGGTGCAGGTTCAGGCACCGGCCCCACAGCCAGCTCCCCAGCCTGAACCTCAGCTCTTCCAACTAGAGTCTCCTGCTGTGGTTGAGCCTGATCTGTTCTTCATGGATGCGCCCGCACCTGCCCCGGTCCAGAATCTGGCATCGGCACCTGCGCCCGCACCTGTAGTCGTTTCGCAGCCGCAACAGGCTCCGCAGCCTCAGCCCCAAGCCGAGCCGATCAAGTCATCCTTCTTTATCGCGGACGACATGCCGGATGAAGAAGAGGTGGAGGCCCAGGCACCTGAGCCTCAAGTCAACTACTCCGCTCCTGCCGAAGTGCCGGCTGAGGAGAATGAAGACGTGCTCCGCGCAGAGGAACAGTTCTACCAGCCGCAGCCCCAGGCTCCTGTCGAGGCTCCAGCACCCGCACCGGCTCCTGCCAAGTCCTCCATTTTCTCCATCATCGAAGATGAAGAAGACGATGGGGACAGTGCTCCGGCGAACTATCCTGACACTCCCGGCGGTCATTGGTCTGACAAATATGCCAACCAGGCTCCGTCGCGTCCTGAGAGTGCTGCCACAGCGGTCGCTTCTGCCGTGGTCGCAGCGGCCCCTCAGCAGGCGGCCCCCGGAGGTCCTGGCAAGCCCGGCTCGGACTTCAAGCAGAGCACCTTTGACTTGAGCCAGGAAGAAGTCGCCCGATTCAAGGGTACGGACAAAACGATCGTGGAAGGGGAGGACCTCGACGTCCCGACCTGGATGCGGATGCGTCAAAAGCTCAAGCGATAGAATTGCCCAAAATTGAACATTTCGGCAGTGGAGATCTCTCATTTGTAGCGTATCTTGTCTTGTTGAAATGAATCTTCGCGCTCTGGCCCTACTGCTCCTGTTCCTGCTCACGCAGGCAGGGTCTGTTGTAGCCGGAGCCTGCGAGAAAGCGGCCCCTGCCCAGCAGTGTCCGCATGAGTGCTGTGTCTCTGTGGCCAGCGCTGAGCCTTCGCTTCAAACGACCGGATGTGCCTGCCTGCAGAGTTCGCAGGAAAGTCAGCCTCCGGCCCAAGCTCCGGTGGTGCCTGCATCTTCCAGCCGGGATCTTGCATCCCAGCAGTCGGTGTGGCTCTACATGGCGTTGGCCGATCTCTGGCTGAGCCAGTCACCGCGTGAGTTTCATCCGGTGGAAGCGGGCCGTATGGAGGTGGTGAAGCCTCTTTATGCGGTGCCCGTTCAGGTGCTGCATTGCGCCTTTTTGATCTGAGTTGTCCTCCTCCAAGGATGGATTGTGCCCTCGCTCCGCCTTGATGGCGTGTTCAGGGACGTGTGGGAGCCTCCCCCCACCTACAGCGTGCCTCGCGAAATCTCGCGCAACGCAACTCAACTCAGATTCAACTCATGTTCTCTTTCTCCCGTCGTCTGGCGGCGTGCCTTGGCGCAGCCGTGTTCCTTTCCTCCAGCCTGCAGGCCGCGCCGCTCGCCGCCCTGTGCGATTCCTGCAAGTCGGCCCGCCCTCTGGCGACTGACAAGGTGGTCGAGTACGACCTCTACATCACTGAACAAAAGGTCAGTCCCGCCGGCAAGTCCGTGCGTGCCCTGATGATCAACGGCTCCCTCCCAGGACCGACCCTGCGATTTCGTGAAGGCGAGTGGGCCCGCATTCGTGTCCACAATCAGCTGAAGAAGGAGGAGACCTCCACTCACTGGCATGGCCTGTTGCTGCCCAATGAGCAGGACGGTGTGCCCCACATCACCACGCCTCCCATCAAGCCCGGCACCACCCATACCTTTGAGTTTCAACTCCGGCATGCCGGGACGTACTGGTACCATTCGCACACGCATCTGCAGGAGCAGATCGGCGTGATTGGCTCCATCGTCGTCACCCCCAAAGGAGGCGAGCGGGAGAAGGTGGATCGGGACCAGGTCTTGGTCCTCTCTGACTGGACCAATGAGAAGCCCGAAGAAGTGCATCGCACCCTGGCGCGTGGCAGTGACTACTACGCGCTCAAGCGCGGCAATGCCCAGTCCATCGTCGGCGCATGGCAGCATGGTGCATCGAAGGAATACTGGGAGCGGGAATGGGGGCGCATGAGCCCCATGGACGTGTCCGATGTGGGCTACGACGCCTTCTTGATCAATGGCCGGAAGGAGTCGCAGATCGAAGGCCGTCCTGGCGAGCGGGTGAGACTGCGTTTGATCAATGCGGCGGCGGCCAGCTACTTCTATGTGACGTCTTCCACCGGGCCCATGACGATTGTGGCTGCGGACGGTCCCGCCGTGCAGCCAGTGAAGGTGGACCGTCTCTTCATCGCGATCGCCGAGACCTATGACGTGATCATCACCATCCCCAAATCGGGTCGTTGGGAATTGCGGGCCACCGCCCAGGATGGGACCGGTCACGCCTCTGCCTACATGGGGGCGGGGGAGGAACATCCCGCGACCGACCCACCCCGGCCGAACGTGTACACCATGGATGAGATGCTGAGCCTGACGCTGGAGGAGCAGGAGGACGATCCACGTGCTTCCTTGAACCTGCCCCGTCCCGGCTCACCCTACCGGTTGCTGAAGGCCGTGGAGGACACCACGCTGCCCACGGGGCGGCCACAGCGCAAGATCACGATGCGACTGACGGGCGACATGACCCGGTATGTCTGGTCCTTCGACGACAAGACCATGGCGGAGGATCCCTATGTGCGCCTGCATCATGGCGAGGTGATCCAGCTTGAGCTGGTGAATGACACGATGATGCATCACCCCATTCACCTGCACGGGCACTTTGTGCGGTTGATCAACGGGCAGGGCCAGCGTTCACCGCTCAAGCACACGGTGGATGTGCCGCCCATGAGCCGTCGCACAGTCGAGTTCGAGGCCAATGAGGAAAAGGACTGGATGTTCCACTGCCACATCCTCTATCACATGATGTCCGGCATGGCCCGGGTGTTCAGCTATGACAAGCCTGTTAACCCTGCCGACGGCAGTCCCGCAGAGCCTCAGATGGTTCATGCCTCTCACACAGCCTCCTCGGCAGCTGCCGGATCTTCCAGTGGTCACCATGGTGGGAGCCTGGGAGAGCATGCTCACGATATGTGGTTCCTCTTCGGCGCAGCCTCGGCCCAGTCGCACATGAGCGAGGGGAACATCACCCTCATGAATGCCAGGAATGACTTGATCCTCGGCTGGGAGGTGGGCTGGCAAGATGTGGATGACACCGAGTATGAGATCGAGGCCCTCTACCAGCGCTATCTCTCACCTGACTGGCAGGTCTTCGTCGGCGCCCGCCTCACCAATGATGAGGATGCGGAAAACCGTGCGGTTGCCGGTGTGAACTATCGCCTGCCGCTGATTATCTGGGCCAGTGCCAGTGTGGACAGCGAGGGTGACTTCCGGCTCGCCCTGGCGAAACGCTTCCAGGTGACTTCCCGTCTTGGAGCCTTTGGCGAGGTGCAGTACGACACCAACACCGAGTGGGAATGGACGGCAGGGGTGGACTACACCCTGACCAAGGAATTTTCCCTCATCGGCCAGTACCACTCCGAGTACGGCCTGGGCGGCGGGCTGCAAATTCGATTTTGAGGGTGAACACCCTCCCTAAAACACCACACAAACCTAACAGAACAGAAAGAACCCTAATATTATGAAAACGAAGATGACCCTGATCAGTACCCTCGCAGCGGTGGCTCTGGCTTTGACCGTGGGCGTGCCTGCGGCTTCTGCGGCTCCTGTGAAACCGTATCCGTCCAAGGAATGCATCGTCAGTGGCAATGAACTGGGCAGCATGGGGAAGGTCGTCACCAAGTCCCATGAAGGGCAAGAGGTGAAATTCTGCTGCAAGCCTTGTGTGAAGAAGTTCGACAAGGCCCCTGCCAAGTATCTTGGCAAGCTCAAGTAAGTTGGGCTGTTGAGAACTGACTCCTTTGGTGCCAGCCGGACCTTCGGCTGGCACCCGGGACCGTCGATTGACTACTTGAGGTCCGACAGAGCCGCTCCGAAGTTGATGTGGAACGGCTGACCGGACAGCACGAGAGCAGGCACGGATTGCACGCCAGCCTGCTCAGCCTCGGGGATCCTACCTTTGGCTTCGCCCAGATGCACCACCTCCACATCATAGCGAGAGGGATCAAGGGCCTGGGCGACGGTTTGTTCTGCGGCAACGCAGACAGGGCAACCGGCGTGGAAGAAAATGGCTTTGGATTTCATGGCAGTAGTCGTTGTTAGAGTTGGCTTGTTTTGATTTGGCTTCACCGGTTCCACTGGGTGGATGATCGGCGCTTGTAGAGGAAACGACTCCTGCGCCAGACCCGCGAGGGGGCACTATTTGGGAGGGAGGGTACCGAAAAGTACCTGCATGACACCCGGAGGCTCATCTGCCATGGTGATGAAACCTCATCATGCCTGCCAAGCCCAAAAAGTTTCTCACTTTGAGCGAGCGTTCGGCCTACCACAGTCTGGAGGACGTGGTGGGATGCAAATGGAGCGCAGGTGTTGTCGCCGCCCTTTCCCAAGGGGTGCACCGACCCGGTGCCCTGGAGCGTTACATTCCCGGCATCTCCACCAAGGTGCTCAATGAACGGCTGCGCAAATTGCTGGCCTACGGGCTCATCACCCGCGAGGAGAGCGCCGGTCTGCCCGCGCATGTGGAGTATCACCTGAGTCCCTCTGGCGTTCGGCTGGCAGAGATCCTAGGGCAGTTGCGCGTGCTCAATGGGGAGCATCAGGCCAGTTTGGACGGACAGGAGGGCGGAGCATGAAGGTCCTGTCTCTACACACCGGAGCAGCGCGTGACATCACGGCGACGGGAACGGGCGAGTGGTGGGACAAGGACTGGCGGTCCGGGTTTGTGAAGGCTTCGCAGTCGGGATCCGTCTGGCTGGGGTACGAGGGATTCAGCGGGGATGAGCAGGCGGACCGTAAGCACCACGGTGGGGTGGAAAAAGCCGTCTGCGTGTATCCCGTGGAGCACTACCTCTACTGGCAGGAAGTGTTGCCAGATTTGGACCTTCCTCACGGAGCTTTTGGCGAAAACTTGACCACCAGCGGACTGTTGGAATCGGGAGTGTCAGTGGGCGATGTGTACCAACTCGGAGAGGCCATGGTCCAGGTGTCCCAACCGCGGCAGCCGTGCTGGAAACTGGCCCGCCGCTGGAGGGTGAAAGACCTGAGCGCGCAGGTGGAGCGCACGGGGTACACGGGATTTTACTTCCGGGTGCTGCGGCACGGACATGTCGCGGCCGGGAATGAGCTGGAGTTGAAGGATCGTCCCTGGCCACAGTGGACTGTGCAACGATGCAACGAGATCATGCACCACCAGCGGCAGGATGCGGAAAGCGCCCGACAGCTCGCGGAGTGTCCCGCTTTGTCCGGCAGTTGGAAGGACAATCTCTGGCGGCGGGCGCAATCAGCCGGTGCAGGAGGGGCAGGGGAAGCGGCCCGTCGTACGGCGAGGCTGGAGGGGTGAGGAGGCTTTCAGCGAAGGAAGCTTGGGGAGCGCACGCATCTTGCGTGCTGCCTTCTGCATCTTGCAGAAGGCCCTTCCGGGGGGGGGATGAGGGGTTTGAGTGCGCGTAGGACAGCCATGCGTGCAAGGCTGACGGTTGCTCACCCACCACGAACGCCCTTCCTGAGTTCCCGGCAAGATGCCGAGAACGGTACGCAGGATGCGTGCGGTCCCCGCTGAGCTTGGGGCGACGCGGCTGGGAAGCTTCGGGAATGCGTCCAACATCCCGCCACCCCGCCCGTGATTTTTGCTCTTTGTCATTCGGGCATTCCATTGTAATGCACGGCACTAAGCATGAATCACGCCGTCGTCAGTTTGTTGAAGGAAGGTCGCCACAAGATGCACGTGCACCTCATTGGGGTGGCGGGCTCTGGCATGAGCGGACTCGCCCTGTTGCTCATGGAGCTCGGGCACAAGGTCAGCGGCTCGGACAAGGTGACGACTCTGGAAACAGAGCGGATGGAGAAGAAAGGGCTCATCTTCCATTGCCCGCAGAGCGAGCGCGAGGTGGAGGGGGCGGACATGGTCATCTACTCCAGCGCAGTGAAGCCGGGTAATCCTGCATATGAAGCAGCCTATCGACACGGCATCCCGCTCGTCCGCCGGGCGGAGGCTCTCGCCGCCATCATGGCGCGCAAGCACGGCGTGGTGGTGGCCGGTACCCACGGGAAGACAACCACGTCCTCCATGGCGGCCCACGTGCTGCGGGTGGGCGGGGCCAAGCCCTCGCACTATGTCGGGGCAGAGATTCCCATTCTGGGGAGCAATGCCCACTGGGATGAAGCCGGCGAGCTTTTCGTGGCAGAAGGGGATGAAAGCGACGGCACCCTCGTGAAATTTGAGCCGCGGCATGCCATCATTCTGAACATCGAGGCTGAGCACCTCGACTACTATGAGGATCTCAATGAGATCAAGCTCGTCTTCCGCCAGCTCCTTGAGAAGACCAGCGGTTACAGCGTGTATTGCGCGGAGGATCCCGTAGCCACGGAACTCTGCCAGGGTCGGAAGAACGGCATCAGCTATGGCTGGAGCCGTGAGCACGAATTCTCGGCGAACATCCTGGAACTGCGCCCGGCTCAGACCCGCTATGAGGTTTTCCAGAAAGGGGAGCTCATCGGGGAGGTGCTTTTGGGCATTCCTGGGCGGCACAATGTTTTGAACTCACTGGCTGCCATCAGCCTCGCCATCAGCGTCGGGGTGCCGTTTGCCAGCATCAAGCAGGCCCTGGAGTCCTTTCGCGGAGCTCGTCGGCGTTTTGAGGTCAAGTACTCCGGGGCTCACTACCAGATCATCGACGACTACGGTCACCATCCCACGGAGATCAAAGCCACGCTGGCCACGGCGAAGGCGCTCAATCCCAAGCGCATCGTCTGCCTCTTTCAGCCGCACCGCTACTCCCGCACGCAGCTCCTGAAGCAGGAGTTCGGCGGTGCCTTTAACGATGTGGATGTGCTCTGCGTGACGGATGTGTACGCAGCCAGTGAGAAACCGCTGCCCGGTGTGTCTGGCGAAACCATTCTCGAAGAGGTGAAGCTCCAGGCCCCTGGAGTGGAGTGCCATAGCACGCCCAAGCTTCTGGACGCCCGCGATCTCATTGGCAGCAAGCTGCGCCCTGGAGATCTCCTCATCACCCTGGGAGCGGGAAACGTGCATGAAGTGGGCAGTGCCCTGGCCAAGGACCTGAAGGTGGCCGAGCAACTCACCACGGTGCTCAATCGTGAAGGCGGCGGTACGGTGAAGCTCTATGAGCCGATGGCCAACCACACCACCATCCGTCTGGGAGGGCCTGCGCAGTATTGGATCGAACCCATGACCATCCAGGGTTTTGCCGAGGTGGTGAAGGCACTGCGTGCCGCGTTGATTCCGATTCGTGTCATTGGCCGGGGCTCGAACCTGCTCGTGCGTGATGGCGGCATCAAAGGGGCGGTCCTGCACCCGAGCAAGGGTGAGTTCGATGAAGTACGTGTCGAAGGCAATTTCATCTTTGCCGCCACCGGCGTCCGTCTCAAGAAGATCGCCAGCGCCGCCCGCGCAGCGGGGTTGGGTGGGTTCGAATGGATGGAAGGCATCCCCGGCAACCTCGGCGGAGCCCTGCGCATGAACGCCGGGGCCATGGGCCTGCAGACCTTTGACCAGGTGGTGAGCGTCCGTTTCCTGGATGGCAATGGAGAGCTTCGCGAGAAGATGAAGCATGAGATCGACCATCAGTACCGGAGTGTTCCGGAGCTGGACCGGCACTTCGCCGTGAGCGCGGTGCTGCAAGGACGGCCCGCGGAAGCTGCGGAGATTGACGAGAAGCTGGCGGCCTCTCATCAGAAGCGCCGGGGATCGCAGCCCATCGGGGCCAGTGCAGGCTGCATCTTCAAGAATCCGGGACCGGTGCCTGCGGGCAAGCTGGTGGACGAGCTCGGCCTCAAGGGGCGCTCGTTTGGCAAGGCCATCGTCTCAGATGTGCATGGGAACTTCATCCTGAACTCCGGTGGTGGCACAGCCCGGGAGGTGCAGGATCTCATCGCCGACATCAAGCAGGTGGCGCTACAGGAGCGGGGCATCATGCTGGAGACTGAGGTCCAGATCATTGGTGAAGAGGAACCCATCCCGCTGTAACCGCATGGCATCAGGGGTGGTGTTCAATACGGTTTTGCAACCCGTGGTGCCGCTTGGCAATCAACCTGCTAGTGGCGGGGTGGAATCTCATTTCACCGATGGAATCGCCCCCGCCTCAACAGACTGAAGATTTTTTTGCCAGAAGCTTCCCGGAGGCGGCCGGATGCTCTAGGGTGTGATTTGCAAAGGTAAATCATGCCCTACGGACGCCCGAACTTGATCGGCAACGATCCCGCGCCATCTGGCGTGGATCGGTACCGGAGCGTCTTCAATCTCCAGCACCAGTTTCTGGCGGTGCTTGCTCCGGACGGCATCGTTCTGGAGATCAATGATCTGCCCCTCCGGGTAGGGGGCGTACGCCGGGAGGCGGTGGTGGGCAGGCCTTTGTGGGAAGGCGGATGGTGGCGGGACCACCCAGAGATGCGCGCAGCGTGGCCGGTGCGTTTGAAGGCGGCCGCTGCTGAGGAGGGGCCGGTGCATCATGAGGGCCCCTTCAAGACGGCATCGGGAGACTTGCGTTATGCCCTCGATACCATCACGGCGGTGCGCGACGAACTGGGCCGGTTGGATTATTTCATCGTCCAGGGGCACGACATCACGGATCGGGTCCGGGCCGAACTGGCGCTGCGGGAGAAGGATGCCCTCCTGGAGATGGCGGGCCAGATGTCCCACATGGGGGCGTGGACGGTGGATTTCCCCGGGGCGCAGCTTACCTGGTCGGACGAAGTCTGCCGCATTCATGACATGCCGTTGGGGAGCCGCCCCACGCCGGAGGAGGCGCTGGAGTTCTACCATCCAGAGGCACGGCCGGAGATTGTGGCGGCCATTCAGGCATGCCATGAGCACGGCACTTCGTTCGACAAGGAGCTGCAGATCACAACGCGGAAGGGCTGCGCGATCTGGGTGCGGGTGATGGGGGAGGCCGTGCGGGCGCTGGATGGCACGGTGACGCGCATTCAGGGTGCCATTCAGGATATCACCCTGCCCAAGCTGGCACGTGATGCGGTGATTGCGGGTGAGGAGCGCTTCAAGTTTGTGGCCCAGGCGACGAATGATGCCATCTGGGACTGGGACGTCGTGCAGAACAAGCTTTGGTGGAGTGAAGGCTTCACACGCCTCTTCGGATTTGAGCCCCACGAGGTGGCGGAGGGTATTGAGTCCTGGACGGGCCTGATCCATCCAGATGACCGTGCGACGGTGGTGCGCGACTTCTACCGTGCGGTGGAAGGCGACGGGGACAGCTGGGTGGCAGAGTACCGGTTTCTCTGCAAGGACGGCCACGTGGCTCAGGTGCTGGACCGCGGTCGCATCATCCGTGATTCTGGCGGCCGGTGTGTGCGCATGGTGGGTGGGATGACCGACTTCACCGCCTACAAGCAGGCGGAAATGGAGCTGGCCCGGTCCAACCGCGCACTCAAGATGCTCTCGGACTGCAACGAGAGACTGATTCATGCCGCTGATGAACACGAACTGGTGGCAGAGATCTGCCGGCTGGCAGTGGAGAAAGGCGGCTACCGCATGGCCTGGGTTGGCTATGCGCAGAACGATGCGGAGAAGACCATCAAACCCATGGCGCACGCCGGGGCAGAACTGGGCTACCTGAAAGAGATCACGCTCACATGGTCGGACATCGAACCCCGCGGGCTCGGACCCGCTGGTCAGGCCATCCGCAGTGGCACGGCGGTGGTGGCCAAGAACATCCAGGACTCGGGCTCAGGCTTCCACTGGCTGGAACCTGCGCTGAGGCGCGGATACCAGAGCGTCATCTGTCTGCCGCTCAAGGAGGAGACGCGCACCTTTGGCATCCTCGCCCTCTACTCCGGGGAGGTGCAGCCGTTTGCTCCGGAAGAGGTTCATCTGCTCCAGGAACTGGCGGACGACCTGGCGTTTGGCATTCACCACCTGCGCTCACAAGGGGAGCGCCGTCAGTTGGAGGCCACGGTGCTAAAGGTGGCCTCCAGCATCTCATCGAGCACGGGCCGGGAGTTCTTTGAGCAACTGGCGCGGAACATGGCGGAGGCCCTGGGGGCGCATGCGGGATTCGTCGCCAGATTGCTGTCCGGAGAGACCAAGCGCGTGCGCACGATTGCGGCGGTGGTGGGCGGGGAGGTGCTGCCGAACTTTGAGTACTCTCTGGTTGGCACCCCTTGCGAGAATCTCGCTGAGAAGGATGAATGGGTGGTGCCCTCGGGCATGGCCCAGCAGTTCCCGAATGTGAAGTTGCTGCAGGGGATGAAGGCAGAGGGCTACGTGGGCTGCCGTCTCTCCAATGCGGCGGATCAGTTCGTCGGGCTGTTGTTTGTGATCTTCCAGCAGCCGCTGGAGAAGACGGAGTTCGTCACCACCACGCTCAAGATCTTTGCCACGCGTGCGGCGGCGGAACTGGAGCGCCAGGAGTCCGACCGCCGCATTCGTCAGCAGGCCTCCCTGCTGGATCACGCCCGGGATGCCATTGTGGTTCGAGACCTGGACAACAAGATCATCTACTGGAACAAGGGGGCGGAACGTATCTACGGATGGGGGGAGGAGGAGGTCTTGGGGCGGGACGTGGCTGGTGTGCTCTACCGGGACACCTTTGTGCTCAACCAGGCGATGAAGTCCGTGTTGGATACGGGTGACTGGTCTGGCGAGCTCCACCACGTGGGCAAGGACGGACGCCAGTTGATCATGGAAGGGCGCTGGACGCTCATGCGGGACAAGACGGGCCAGCCCCAGAGCATTCTGGCCATCAACACGGATGTGACGGAGAAGAAAAAGCTGGAGCAGCAGTTCCTGCGAGCCCAGCGGATGGAGAGCATCGGCACCCTGGCCGGAGGCATCGCGCATGACCTCAACAACGTGCTCTCGCCCATCACGATGGCGATTGATCTGCTCAAGATGAGCAACAACAACCCGGAGAATCAGGAGCTCTTTGCCACCATCGCCGACAGTGCCCGACGTGGGGCGGACATGGTGCGGCAGGTGCTTTCCTTTGCCCGGGGCATGGAGGGGCAGCGCATCCAGATCCAGGTGAAACATCTGATCAGGGAGATTGAAAAAATCACCCGCGACACCTTCCCCAAGAGCATCCGGGTGTGTACCAAGATCGCGCCGGATCTCCTGGCGCTGCATGGCGATCCCACGCAGCTTCATCAGGTGCTGCTGAATCTGTGCGTGAATGCCCGGGATGCCCTGCCCGATGGCGGCGACATCACCCTCTCGGCCCGGAACATCATGGTGCACCGTGAGGACATCACGGCCGACTTTGATGCCCATGCCGGACCGCATGTGCTGATCGAGGTGGTGGACACCGGCACCGGTATTCCGCAGTCCATCATCGAGAAGGTGTTCGACCCGTTCTTCACCACCAAGGAGATCGGCAAGGGAACCGGGCTGGGACTTTCCACCTCGCTTGCCATTGTGAAGAGCCATGAGGGCTTCATGCGGCTCGAGAGCCAGCCGGGTGTGGGCACGCACTTCAGCATCTTTCTCCCCGCCTGGGCAGAGGACGGCCGACCTCTGCTGGATCCTACGGAAGGGGAGTCGCCGCGGGGTGCAGGAGAGTGGATTCTGGTCGTGGATGACGAGGAACTCATTCGTCAGATCGCCCGCCAGACGCTGCAGGCCTACGGCTACCACGTGCTGGTGGCCTGTGACGGGGTCGAGGCCCTGGCCCTGTATCGGCAGAATCGCGACCGCATCGCTGCGGTGGTGACGGACATGATGATGCCCGTCATGGACGGGGCGACGACCATCCGGCGGCTCATGGAGATGAACCCGGCGGTGAAAATCATTGCCGCAAGCGGCATTGCCACGAATGACCAACTGGCCCGGGCTTCGGGTACAGGAGTGAAACGATTCCTGGCCAAGCCGTACAGTGTGGAGGCCCTGCTGGCCGCGCTGCGGGAGACTTTGGACTCCGACTGAGAGGCTTTGCACTTGCCCGCGCCCGGTTCATCCCGCTACCATGAGCGCGGTTTTTGCATTTGTTTCCTCCATGAACGCCACACGCCCTGATACCACCGCCCCCACCACGTCTCGTCGTCGGTTCCTTTTCCAGAGTGCTGCGGCGCTCGGATTTCCCGCCATCATCCCCGCCACTGCCCTGGGAAAAGCTGGTCGCCCGGCTCCGTCAGAGCGCATCACGGTGGCCGTGCTGGGCTGGGGCACCATCGCCACCCACTGGACTCCCAGCTTCCTGAACAACGAGAAGTGCCAGGTCGTGGCCGTGGCGGACCCCATGAAAGAGGGTTCGAACTACGGGTACAGTGGTGAACTCAAAGGAGGCCGCGAAGTGGGGCGCCAGTTCATCGACAAGTTCTACTCCGAGAACGCAAAGACCAAGGTCAAGGTCTGTTCGGCTTACACCGACTTCCGCGAACTACTGGAGAAGGAAGACATTGATGCCGTGCAGATCTGCACGCCGGACCACTGGCACGGCTACCAGACGATCTACAGCGCGCGGAAGGGCAAGCACCTCTACGGGCAGAAACCGCTGTCGCTGAACATCGGCGAAGGCCGCCAGATGGTGAATGCCATCAATGAAGCCGGCATCACCTGGCAGACCGGCAGCCAGCAGCGCAGCGATGCCTACTTCCGCATGGCGTGCGAGTTCGTCCGCAACGGCCGCATCGGCAAGGTCAAACGTGTGCGCATTGGCCTCCCCGGCGGTCACAAGAACTGGAGCAAGCTGGGTGACAAGACGGACCCCGCACCTGTGCCGGCTGATTTCGACTATGACATGTGGCTGGGCCCGGCCGAGCAGATGGAGTATCGCCCGGCGCTGCTGCCGCTGAACTGGCGTCACAACTTCAATTTCTCCGGTGGGATGATCACCGACTTCGGTGCCCACCACATCGACATCGCCCAGTGGGCCATGGATCTGGAGAGCACCGGTCCAGTGGAGATCAACAACATCCATGGGGAGCTTCCAGACAAGAAGGCGCTCTACAACACGGCCTCCAAGTTCCACTATGAGTGCACGTTCGAGAACGGCACCCAGTACATCATCGCGGATGAAAGCGAAAAACTGATGCCGGAGCTCGAAGCGTTGCAGAAGGACAAGAGCAAGCCTGCGGATCAGACGGGCATCTTCTTTGAAGGCGAGGGTGGCAAGTGGATCTGGGTGAACCGCGGCAAGTTGCTGGCGAGCGATCCCAACCTCTTCCGCGACAAGATCCGCCCTGAGGAAGTGCATCTCTACGAGAGCAAGGATCACACCGACAACTTCCTGGACTGCGTGTACTCCGGTAAGCCGCCCGTGGCTCCGGTGGAGACGGCGCATCGCACCATCAGCATCTCCCATCTGGGCAACATCGGCCTGCGTCTGGGTCGCACTTCTCTGAAGTGGGATCCCAAGGCGGAATCCTTTACAGGTGACGAGGAGGCGAACGGCCTGCGGAATCGCGAGTGGCGCAAGCCTTGGGTGCTGGCATAATCAGCACGGTGAGAGGAAAAACTCAGAATCAGGAAACTACTGGATCCGGCAGAAGCTGGATCCGGTGGGTCGTGTGCACCTGGCTGGTACTGGCGGGAACCGCCCTGGCCCATCCCTTCGATGGGGATGGGGCGGGCGAAGCGGCCGATGCCAGCCGGAACACCCAGGTGTATCTTTATCTGGAGCCTGGTCTGGCCCGGGTGGAGTGCTTGATGTGGCTGCCCGCCGCGCTGGAGCGGCTGGGGCAACCGGGTGTGAAGGATCTCCTGCTTCCGGATGAGGCGAGAGCGCGATTGATTGGGACCGCCCGGGAGGTAGCCCCGTCTTGGTGCCGTCTGCGGGTGAATCGCGTGAATCAGCAGGGCGGTATTGTCTCGGCCACGGTGCTCAAGGGCATGCCGGGGCGGAGCGAGACGATTGGAACGAAGGATGCCACCCCGGTGATTGAGGGGATGATGGGCCTGATCTGGCAGTTTGAACTGCCTCCCCATGTGGAGAGTGTGGAGCTGGAGTGGGCGGGTTTTGACGGAACCATCACCAAGGTGCCGGTCACGATTTTCTTTGGCTCCCAGGCGGAGTCGGGGCAGGAACTCACGGCAGCTGGACCGATGTTGCTTTGGAAGAATGAAGGCCTGCTACCGGACCCGCCGCCCCTGGCGGAAGTCCCCAAGCTGCCGGGGAAAGCCGCCTATCCGTTGCCTGCGGGGGCGATCGTGTGGATGGTGCTGGGAGTTGGAATCGTGTTGATTATGGGACGTTCATTGCGTCAGAAGCCTGCGGTCTTTGCCGGGGTGGTGCTCATGCTCGGGGCGGGTGCCTGGCTGCTGTGGCCAGTTTGGCGGGTCCCAGTGCCGGTTCCAGGAGCCAAAGCGCCTGAGATCACCACCGCACAGGCGACGGGTGTACTTTCCAGTCTGGTGGAGAACGTTTACCGGTCGTTTGATCAGAACAGCGAGTCAGCGATCTACGACGTGCTTGAGCGCAGCGTGAACGGTCCGCTGTTGCAGAATCTGTATTTGCAGACCTCTCAGGCCCTCACCTTGGACGGTCAGGATGGTACGCGTGTGAAGGTAAACGATTTGTATGTGCATGTGGACAACGTGACGCCGCTGCAAGGTCGCGAAGGCTTTGTGGCGGATTGCCAGTGGACCGCGCGCGGCACGGTGGGGCATTGGGGCCACCTTCATCAACGGCTCAACCGCTACACGGCCAAGATCGATGTCGAGCCGGTGGAGGGCGCCTGGAAGATGACCGGCCTGGAGGTTCTGGAAGAACGGCGGTTGTAAGGCTCCCCGTGATAGGGCGGTTGTTCCAGAGGCGTATGGTCTCGTCCATGCTCTCGAGAAATCCCCTCCTTTTGCCCTTTGTCGCTGTTTGTGCCTTCGCCGGTTTTGGTGGCGGTCTTTCCGCTGCTGAGTCCAAGCTGCTGCCTGCGGGTTGGGATGCCAAGGCAGAGGCGGACAAGGTGCTGGGTCGTCTCATCAATGTGACCAAACCTCAGGTGAAGGGGGCTCACGATGCGGAGTTCGTGATCGTAGGGGACAAGGCGTATATCGTGGCCGAAGCCAACGACGAAAAGCCGGGTGAGGCTGCGGCATGGCCCTTTGTCTATGTCACGCTGACCGTGGTGGATGTGCCCACCTTGAAGGTGGAAACGCAGCATGACTTCGCCCGGGGTGGGCAGGCTTTTGGCAATGTGACCCTGCCGGTAGGAGCCTGCTTTGTGCCGCGAATCTTGAAACTGAACGAGAGCACTCTGCGACTTTATTTCGCGAGCGAAGAACCGGCGAAACGGCAGTCGGTGACCTGGTATTTGGACTATGATGTGAAGACGGGAAAGTTTGCGAGTGAGCTTCACAAAACGAAGATCAAGACCGCAGCCGGGACCTTTGACATGGAGCCTCTGTACTTCCATGCCGATGCTGTGGCGGCGGGTTTTACGCGGAAGCCGGTGGATTTCGGTTTGTACATCTTTGATTCGTTCAAGTGGATCGACGGCCAGTGGCATGTGACACTGAACAACTACCCCGGCGGGCAGAACGCCCTCGGGCGGTTGAACGCCGCAGGCGATACCTTTGAGGTGCTGGGGCACTACAATCAGCCGGCGGAACTGAAGCTCACGGAGTCCTCGGCGAACCGGTTGCCCGATGGAAGCTGGCTGGCCATCTGCCGGCAGGAGGGGGGCAATGGAAATTACACGTTCAGCACGAGCCCGGATGGACGGACGTGGAGTGTGAATGAGTGCCGCCCGCTGGTGCCGAATGGGGCGAGTTCCAAGCCGACGTTGGACAAGTTCGGGGACATCTATTACCTCGGCTGGCAGGAAAGCACGAGGATCAACAACGTGTCCCGCAGTGTTTTCAACATCGAGGTGTCCAAGGATGGTAAAGGGTGGGAGAGAAAGTACCGGTTTGAAACAGAGAAGTCGTTTCAGTATCCGGCCTTTCATGATGATGGTGCAGGCAAGATCTATGTGTCAGTGACGCAGGGGGACAGCGATGCGAGTCGCAAGGAGCGGATCATGTTTGGAAGATTGGAGTAGGGGGGCGGTGGGTCAGTAGGCAGTGGGCGGCGAAGTTGTACGGAGTACAGGCTTTAGCCTGCGGAAGCTCGATGTTAGATGTTAGATGTGGGTGGCGAAGCTCTTTCTCGAAGAGGATGCGGCTACAAGCCCAACGTTGACGAGCTTCCAGCGAGTCTGCGCTGGGTTGAGGGGATATAGGCAACTACTCCGAAGGAGTTGCGGCGGTCAGGGAGGGTGTGGGCATCTCTGGCATCCCTTCAGGATGCAAATTTTCTCTGCTTTTCCAGGGGCAGGGCTCGTCAGACTCGCCCGGCCCCTGGCTACCGTCTGGGATGCCTTCGGCATGGCTGGATGGCCGTGGCTACGAACGAGATTAGGCGGACGGATGCTCGTGGCTGAGTTCGTAAGAACTTGGTCAGTAAGGGTGGCTTGGGCGAATGAAGGACCAAGCATCGCGCAGATGGCTTGACTCCTTCCGCGTTCTCACAAACGCAGCCACGACTGAGGTGAGACAAGGAGAAGCTTGTGGCTGAGCTCGTAAGAACTTGGTCAGTAGAGGTGGCTCGGGCGAATGAAGGATCAAGCATCGAGCAGATGGCTTGACTCCTTCCGCGTTCTCACAAACGCAGCTACGACTGACTGGGCCGCCTCACGGGATCGCTGCATCCATCAACTGCTGGAACCGCATCTCGATCGCGGCTTCATTACCGGACCGCACGAGGTCATAGAGGGCCAGGATCTCGGCGTCGTTGGCAGTTTCCATGAACTTGTCGATGCAGAAACCGGGCAGCTCGAAGAACCCCTTGGGCGACGGCCCGATGCCATACGGCGTCCCCAACCAGTTGCGCGAGATCCGGGAGTAGCTTTTCCATCGGTGCTCCAGCTTGTCGGGATGGTGCTTGGCGAGATGGAACTCCAGGGCGGAGGGGGCGTAAACTACGCTTGTATGGACTCCGAGAGGATAGGCGATGTAGTCGCGTCTCGACCCCGTCCATTCGCACATCTCCCGCACCTCCCAGCGGAATGCCCCCAATGCAACCAGGGACAGAAGGAACCCGAGTACGATGGCGAGCAGGAAATACAGCAATGGGAACCGCAGGCGCGGACGGGGGGCCTGCTGGGCGTCCGACGCAGAGGTGCCACGAAGTTCGGAAGTCGCCGAAGATGAGGTTGAAACCGGTGTGTCCATAGTGCGGCCAGGAGGCGTGTGGCACCGTAGACTCCGGCCCGGGAGTGGCCAGCAGGGAAGGATGAATTCGAGGTGAAGCCTCTGTGAAGGTCCTGCGAACGCTCGAAAACGAAAAGCCCCGCTGGCTTGGCAACCAGCGGGGCTTGGAATGAAAATGGCGGGTGGGCTCCGGCGTTACTTGGCCGCAGGCTTGCGGTTGAAGTTAAACCATTTGCGCTTTTCGTCCCGATGAGGCTCGGGATCCACGAGGGTAGCCTTGGGCACGACGCGGTCTGGAAAGACCTTGTACGCATCTTCGCCCACCTTGGTGCGAAGGTCTTCGCGCAGGCTGGCTCGCTGGAGGGAGCCGTCATCATTCACCACCATGGGCTGGATGAAGATGACCAGTTCCTTGCGCTCCTTGCTGGTGACATCTTCGCGGAAAAGACGGCCAAGCCCGGGGATGCGGCTGAGAACGGGGATGCCCTCGGTGTCCTTTTTCTCGGTCTCGGTAATGAGCCCACCGAGTACAACGGTGTTACCGGTGGGAACCGTGACGGTGGTGGCGATCTGTTCCGTGCCGATGATAGGCACATTGTTCTGGGCCACGATCTGGTTGCCGACCACGGTGTCGTTCACCTGGGCCACGCGGAGGGTCACATCGCCATCGGGATTGATGAGCGGAATGACTTCCAGCTTCAACACCACATCTTTGTAAGTGATGGTGGTCGTGACGTTGCCGGTGCCGTTGTTGTTGCTGCTGGCGTTGGCGAGGCTGGACTCCGGCACGGGAATGCTCTGGCCGCTAGTGATCACGGCGCGCTTGTTGTTTAAGGCAAACACACTGGGGCGGGAGAGCACCTTGAAGTTGTTGGTGGTCTCCAGGGCGGACACGAAGACGTCGAGGGACTGACCGAGCTGGCCATAGATGTTGAAGCCCTTCGCGTTGGCCAGTGCAGTCGTGATCAAGTTGTCGCGCATGTCGGCGACGTTGTTGTTCGTGATGATGTCTTCACGACCGGCAATGAAAGCGCTGGCCAGACCGCTGTTGCTGCCGGTGCTGACAAACTTCTGGAGGTAATCGACTCCCATTTGCATGCCATCGCCCAGCGTGAGCTGGCCGATCACAGTCGCGAGGTACACCTGGGGGGACTTGCGGTCGAGTTTGTCGAGGAGCAGGTCCACCTTGTCCTGGTTTTCCTTGGGGCCGATGACGATGATCGCATTGGCCAGCGGGTCGGCGATAATGCGCGTCTTGTTGATCATGATCGAGATGGGGGCGTTGTCCTCTTCGGACTCGATCAACTGGTCTGGACGGCTGCCCACGCCGGTAGAAGTGCCCGTGGTCGATGCGGAGGAGGAGGCACCGCTGAAAGTGCCGCCGCGGGCGGTGGTGTTGCTCCGGCCGGTGAGAAACTGGTTGCTGCTGGTGGTGAGGGCCTGGTTCTGCTGGGTGAGCGTGCCCCCCCCTGGGAGCTGGGTGGAGCCGCTGGTGGATTCGCGCAACAGATCGGCCAGCACGGAAATCACGTCCACAGAGTAGATGTTCTTCAGCTTGCGCTCGTAGGGTGTGGGCACCTCCACGGGCTTGTCGAACTCCAGGATGAGGCTGGTGATGTAAGTGTAGTCATCGGGCTCCGCGACGATGAGCACCTGGTTCAAGCGGGTGTCCGCCACCACTTGGGAGCTGGCGCGCACCTTCTGGGCGTTCGGGTCGTTGGGGTTGTTGCGATTGCCCTGGGTGATCTGGATCTGCGGCTGCGCTTGCTGTTGGGGCTGCTGGTTGTTTCCTCCCAGATTGATGGCCTGACCACGGATGGTGGTGATGCCCTTGGTCTGCGAATCCGTGGCCTGGGCATCCAGTGTGGCCTGCACGATCTGTGCGACGGTGGCGGCATCAGCATACTTCAGAGCCACGAACTTCGTCACCAGGGCGCTGGAGGTGGCGGGGGCGTCGATGACCTCACGAATGGCCACCAGCTGTTTCACGATGTTGGCGTTCTCCGTGATGAGCAGTCCGGCGGGAGCCAGCACCGGAGTGATGCGACCGTACGGGTTGAGCCCCACATGGCCACCGAGCATGGTCGCTGCCTCGGTGGGGTTCAGGAACGTGAGGGGCATGAAATAACTCACGATCGTCTCGTTGCTGGGGAGGTCCGAGGCGCTCTGATAAAAGCGCACCCCCTGGGAGAACTGGGCACCAGAGGTGCCCTGGGCCTTGGTCGAGAGGATGCGGGAACTGGTGCCGCCGGGCTCTGCCACAATGGCGTAGCCGTTGGTGAGCAGGGCGGCCTCGATCAGCTTGATGGCCTCAGCTTTGTCCACCGGCTTGGGCGTAACGAGGCTGATGGTCTGACCTTCGAAGATGGCCGTGTCCTTGATCAGCGTCTTCTCCGTCAGACGCTCATAGATACCGAGAATGTCGGTGATCGTGTTGTTGGGGAACTGCAGGGAAACCTTGTCGCCCTCGATGCGGAAGGTTTCCACCTCCGAGCTGCTGCCGGGGCCAGAGCCGCCGCGGAAGCTGCCCCGCCCGCCAAAACCACCGCCGCCACTGAATGGCGAACCACCGCCGGGACCTCCGGGGCCTCCAGGAGCGCCCGGGCCCCCTGGGGCACTGGGAGGGGGACCGCCGGGTTGCGGAGCAGGCGCATCGTTCTGCACCACCAAGCCTTTGGTTTCCAGGCGATCTCCGGCGGGCACGCTTTGCAGCGCCCGGAACTGGGAAGGGCTGGTGGAGGTGCTGGGGTTCGAGGTGTTGCCGCGAATCTGCGCTTGGGCCGCAGTGCTCAGGAGACATCCTGCCAGAAGGGGCAGGCAATGCTTCAGGCTGGGACTATGCGAGAGGATGGGGAGACGCATGAGGAAGTGAGAAGAGTGAAAAGGGAGTCGGTCGATGCGATGGCAGAGTGGAAGGGGGAGGCTGGGAGTGCTCGTTCAGACGAGGGCGGCGTGGTGGTCAACGTCCGCCTTTGTCCTCCCGTTCCACGCGTTCGAAGATCTTTTTGGCGTAGGAGGTCCGTTCTTCCGGGGTGGCGTTCTGCATTTTCTCGCGGGAGTCGCGCATCTCATGGATGAACTTCTCGCGTGCTTTCTCAGAGAGGGACATGAAACGCTGGCGATCTTCCTCGCTGGGCCCGCGGCGTTCGCGGCTCGGACCATCGCCGCCTCCGCGATGTTCGGAACCGCCGGGGCGATAGCCGCCTTTTTTCATGGACTCGGGGGAAAGTTGCTCGTTGCTGTAGCGCACGGTGACCATTTCCGCTCCGACCATGATCTTGGCCTGGGTACGGCTGAGCTGCACTGTGGCGCTGGTTTCTGCCAGCTTCCAGCCTTGGGCATTGGGCGTCTCACTGACCACGAAGTTTTCCTTGGTCTGCTTGTTCAGAATGGTGGCCACAGGCTTGCCCTCAATATAGGCGATGCCGGTGAGCACCAGGGAATCGGAGAGATCGAGCGAGCGGGTGAATGGCGGTGCCGCCAGCAATCCGTCGGCGACGCTGGGATCAAACGACTTGGGAAGATCCGGATCGGTGGCCGGCTGATCCACAGCCATGACCCACGCAGGTGCCAGGCCGAGGACGGCGGCGAGTCGAAGGAAAAAGGAAGCTTTCATGGCAGGGTTTTGGTTTAGCTGGCGAGGGGATTGGGAACCTCCAGGGGCGATGTCATTTCCAAAGGATTGTCCACCGGAACCGGGGCCGGAGCGGGAACTGGCGCAGGAGCAGGTTCAGCGGCTGGCTGGGGCTGGATGTGGGGTTCTGGCGGTGCGGCATTCGGGGGTGGATTAGGATTGAACCACCGCGCCACCGTGATGTTGCACTGAGCTTGCGGAGTCTTTTCGCGAGAGCGGGCGTCCAGCTCCAGCTCGATGTTTTTCACCGCGGTGAATTTCTCTGGAGACTGCAGGGTCAGCAGCCAGCGCAGCATGATCTCCTGGTCGCCCTTGAGGCGGAGGTTGACGGCCACTTCATTGGCGTGGTCGAGCGCAAGGGCCTCCAGCAGGGTTTCGTTCTCCACCTTCAAGCCGAGGTCCAGGGCCTGGTTGCGCAGATCCTCCAGCAGCTGACCTTGCGACTTTCCGGCGGAGTTCGTGTAGGGCATGGACTTGTTCAACCATGCCAGCCTCTTGGTCCAGAAGGGGCGGTCGTTGAGCAACATGCTGTCACCCACTGTCTGTTTCTTGAGCGTGTCCAGGTTCGAGGTCAAAGCTTTGCGGCGGGAGTTGAACTCCTGAAACGCGTAGGCATTGACGCCCAGAACGATGGTGACGACGCACAGCGTGAGCAGGCGTTTTTCACGGGTGTTGAGGCTTCGTTTCACAAGTGGAGAAAAAGGGGAAAAGGAATGGGGGGGAGGTCTCGCGTGCCGGGTACTAGGCGCCTTCAAGCTTCCCCTGGATGCGGAAGGAGGCGACCTTGTCCTTCATGGTAGGGGTGGGCATGGACCAGGTGTACCGGCTCAACGTGGGGTGCTTCTTCAAGTCCTCCAGAAACTGGGAGGCGGTTTGCGCATCGCGGGCTTCCCCGCGGAGTTCGACCTCAGCCAGTTTGGCTTCGAACCGCTTCAACACGATGCCGCTGGGGGGCATGAGGTTGGTGATGTGGCTGAGCTGCACCATGGGGTAGCGCTGCACGTCTGTGGCTGCCTCCAGAGTTCTCCAGCGTTGCGCGGTCGAGCGCACATCCGCAGCGGGCTGCTTGATCACGGCTGCCTGGTTTTCCAGGGTGGCAGCGTCTTTCTGCAACTGCTGCAGGTACCACCAGGCCATGGCGCAGATCACGGCGTAGATCAGCGCCAGCAGCATGAGCACCGACATGAGGCGACGGCGCGTCTCCTTGCTGGCCTGAGCCTGGTACACCGCCACGGGCAGCAGCTTGGGGAAGGCTTCGAGACTCTGCGTGCGATTGGGCTGAAGCGTGGGCACATGCTCCAGGGCGATGGGGGTGTGCTTGCGCAGTTCCGTGCGCAGGGAGCCCAGATGAGCCCCTACCAGGGTGGCACCACGCAGGACGCCGAAGCCCTCCTGAGCCTCCAGACTGAGTCTTGCGATCTCCAGTTCCCGCGCCAGATCGACGGGTGCCATATCGCTGGTGCCCAGAATGTGGCAGTGCCAGAGCTTGCCCGACTGGCTGGCCGCGAGGACCAGATGGCCCTGCTCCTCCATGACCACGAGCTCTCCCGGCGGCAGGGCCAGCAGGCGGAGGGCGGCAGTGTACTTGGCGGCATGCTTCACCGCCAGTTCAGCAGGGAAGGGCTGGAGCAGCACATCCACGCTCACCAACATCTGGCCGCCTTGATTGCCCAGCACATGCCATGCAAAATTGGGCACAGGAGCTTTCTCCACCAATATGCCACGGCGCTCCAACTGGGCTTCCACCATCGAGCCGAACAGGGCAGGCTCCACCTGCGGGAGGATGAGACCGACCGTGCGGCAGGCGGTGGCGGGAAGGCCAACCACGATGGGCTTGGAGGTTTCCCGGCATTCCGCCGGTGCCTCCACCTGTTCAGAGGTGGTTGCAGAGGTGGATTTCCAAAGTCTCCAAGTGAGCTCGGAATCGGGAAGGAGGAAGCTGGCGGCGCCTGAGGACATGTGAGAAGGGCTACTCTTCGGTGCGTGCGAGATAGTTCAACGAACCGTCTTCCTGCCGTCTGGCAATCACGACGATTTTGTACCGTTGTTCACCGACCCGGCCCGTGCTTTCCACGCGGCGAGTGAGGTGATCGGTGGTGATGTAAGAGGCCAGGGAGGTGGACGTGGCAGAGTCCATGCCCAGGAGTTGTTCGGCCTTGGAGGTGGTCAGGGTGACGTCGTCCTCCGTGCCGGCCACGCCATCGGGACCGCTGCGTTCGCGGATGAGCGTGTCGGCATCGCCCTGCTCGGCATCGGCCACGGCCATGAGCACATCGGCCGGGGCGTAGTTGAGATCGATCAAGCCATCGCCGTAGATGCTGAAGTAGTTCCGCCAGTCGGGCTTGGCCCGCTCCACGGCATCCATGCCGCGCACCAGCAGCATCTCCTCCAGGGAGGTGAAGCCCTGCTGACGGGGGAAGTCGGCGAAACCACGGGACTCGTAGTAGTCCTTCTCCGCCCCCTGGGAGCGCAGGTCCTCATTGGTATCCACCCAGTCCGCCAGGGAGTCGGCGGCCACGTTGGCCTCCTCCGGCGTGAGTTTCCAGAGGATGAAGAGATTGTAGATTATTTCCCGATACTTGACGTCGGTGATGTAGTTGATGGGGATGCGGGAGCCTTCTGAGGAAATAACCACCTCGAAACCGCTGTCCGTGCCGGTCTGCTGCTTCAGCACCGGATCGCCGGGCTTGATCTGCGGGTGCAGCCCGACCGCGATGCCGCACTCTGCCAGATTCAGCGCGCGGAAGGCCTGGGATTCCTGGCCGTTTTCCGCCTGGCTGTAGTGCATCAACTCCACCGTGCCCATGACCGTGATGGACATCATGATGATGGCGGCAAGCACAAGCATGAGGGCGGAGCCGCGAGGCCTGTGCCCGCGTTTTCCCGCTGCTGTGCTGTCATGTGCAAGTGTCACCATTTGAGGAACTTCTACCTGCCGCCTCCGGTTGAACCACCGCCGCCGCCACTTGGTTGCGCGCCGCCACCAGAATTTCCGGAGCCGCCACCGCCCCCGCCGCGGGGACCGCCGCCACCGCCACCGCGCTGGCCACCCTGACCTTGGCCGCCTTGGCCTTGACCCTGGCCGCCGCCGTCGCGTCCGCCACCGTTTCCACGTCCACCCCGGTCGCCGCCGCCGCCGCGTCCACCGCGATCACCACCACCTTGATTGTTGTTCCCACCGCCGCCAGCGTTGTTGTTGCCGCCACCGGTCTGGGTGGAACTGGAGCTGCTCGTGCTGGGCCGGAGGGCCGCATTGGCCTCGGTCAGCTTCGTGGTAGGCAGGGCAAAGACAGCGCGCAGGGGCAGGGTGCGATCCTTCAGAAGAAGGTTCATCTCCACCAGCGGGGGGAGATCGGTGTCTTCCCATTCTTCTTCCCAGACGTCTTCATCCTGTTTGTAGAAGCGCCAGTTCAGGCTCACCACGTCACTGAGCAGAGGCATCCAGTAGCGGCCCTGATCGTCCGGAGCGGCCAGCCCATCGCCAGCGGCCCGGGTGACGCCGGCGGACTGGCCCACCTGGGTGGGGATGATGTCCTCCCGGCTGATGCCCAGATAATAGAGGCGGGTGCCCTGGGGATTGGACTCGGCGGACTCTGTGGCGGCATAGTCCGGCCGGATGCCCAGAATGGTGTCCTTGTAGCTCATGGGCGAGTAGCCATAGCTAAAGGCCTCCGGTGCGCCGCTAATGGTTAGCTCCTGAATCGGGGGCGTGGCCGTCTCTGTCACCTTGAGGGTCAGAATGGCGGTGACTGGCAGGTTCTGAAACATGTGGCGGCACAGGGCGACGTAACGGTTCACCTCGTCGTTCTCCTGCTGAATCTGCCGGGTGTCCACGGCGGTGCGGACGGAGACGCGCACGATGCCAAAGACCATGCCGCTCAGCAGGGCGAGCAGGGTGAGCGCCATGATCATCTCCAGCAGGGTGAACCCGCCAGCAGATGCGCGGCTAGTTGTTGCTGGATTGGGTCTGTTTCTTGTAAACATAGATGTCCAGCGCCTCCTCCCGCTGCTCGGCCCCGACGTCATAAGTCACTGCGACCCGCAGGGTGTAGAGGTCGCTGAGCACGGTGCCATTGCGGTCTTTCAAAGTAAGGGGCTCGGCCGCGCTGTTGTAAGTCACGCCCAGGCGTGGATCGGTGTAAGTCTGCGTCAGCTCGGACAGGGGCTTGCGCCGGACCTCCTCCAGGAAAGAGCGCAGACCCATGCGGATGTCGTTCTCGCGGTTCAGCACCGAGGACGTCTGGATGGCCATCTGCAATGTGCGGGCCAGGCTCATGACCGCGATGGAGAAGATGATGAGGGCAAGAATGAGTTCCAGCAGCACATAGCCGCCGGGCCGACGGCGCGAACCGGGGGCGGAGGAGGGGGCGGCGTGCGTCTTCATGGCGGAGATCAAAGTGTGGTGGCGGTCTCCTTCACAATGTCGGCGGTCAGGGCGCTGAAGTCGGCCGTAAAGACGTTGTTCTGCAATTGCAAGGTCACGGTAATAGGGGTGACCATGCCGCTGGGTTGAAAGACCCATAGCTTGACCGCGTCGGCCGCGATGGGCACGGGTTCGGACTCATGCCACTCCCGCACGCTTACCGTCATGCCCTCTGGCAATGGGACGGACTCCACCCAATCTTTGAAGACGGGGGCTGGGGCGGCGTCCCCAGGGTTGAGCGGGGAGGAGGCCACGGGCGACTGGTCGTTGGGCAGCAGACCAGCTTCTTCCTTCTGCTGCGTCTCAATGGCGGAGCGCTGGATGAACTCCTCGATCTGCGCGGCCTGTAGATAAGGGCTGATGTAACGGGTGGCCTTGAACCCGGTGCTGGTGAAGGCGATCTGATAGGGGCGACGGTCCTTCATCGCCCGCAGGCGGGTCTCTTTGGCCAGCTTGGCCAGGGAGTTGAGCGGTTCGCGGGCCTGGGCGGCCTCACGCAGCCCGTACACACTGGGGATGGCGGCCGCCATGAGCAGGGCCAGCAGGGTGAGCACCAGCACCAGCTCCAGCAGCGTGAAGGCCGGGGAGGCACCGGCACGATTGCCCCACCGGATGCCGCTCTTGAAAAGAGGGCCTCCAGTGGTCTGGTCGTGCCTGGTGATCCGGGGATCCATGGGGGTGTTATTCCAGAGGATGCGAAAGCCTTACTTGGCCTCTACGGCCTTCCAGTTGCCGATGTCATCGGCCGTGTTTTCCTGGCCGTCCTTGCCCACGGAGTACACGTCATAGGGGTCCTTGGACTTCTGGGCGGGATAGCGGTACTTGTAGGGCTGCTTCCACGGATCGCTGGGGATCTCGTTCATGTAGCGGTTCCAGCGCTCAGGCAGCGGCGCGGTGGTGGGCTTTTCCGTGAGGGCCATGATACCCTGCTCGGTGGTGGGGTAGCGGCCTGCGCCATAGGAGTAGGCGTCCAGCGCGGTGCTGATGGTCTGAATGTCGCCCTTCACGCGATCTGCTTGGGCTCCTTCCACGAGGCCACCGCGATTGAGCACGGTGATGGCGGCGCCCATGATGAGCGCGAGCAACGTGAGCACGAGCACGAGTTCAATGAGGGTGAAGCCTCGCGCAGATCGGCGGTGGCGCAGAGGGGTGATAGAGGTCGTATTCATGCGGGTGGGTGTAGGTTGGAGGGGTCGTGGGTTGCGGTTGTGTTGAGGAGAAAGGAAAGGGGAATCAGGAATGCGCGCGGACGCTGGTCATGGTTTCGAAGATGGCGGTGACGATGGAGATGGCGACGACGCCCACCACCACGAACAAGATGACCAGAACGATCGGCGTGATGAGAGCTGTCACCCGTTTGACCCTGCCATCCAGCTCCTTGTCATAACGGGCGGCAATCTTTTCCAGCGATTTGCCTAGGCGACCGGTTTGCTCGCCCATGGCGACCATGTCCACCAGCAACACCGGCAGGTGCCCGACCTTCCGCAGCGCAGAGGAGAGGGACACCCCTTCACCGATGATGCCAGCAGCCTGATTGAGCAGACCGCGCAGGAAGACATTGGCCGTGGACTTCGCGGTGAGCTTGAGCGCGTTGAGCAGGGGAATGCCGTTGTTCACCAGGTTCCCCAGAGAGGCGGCGAACTGGGCGTTGAAACGGGCCGTCAGCACAGGACCGAAGAGGGGGATCTTCAGTTTCGCACGGTCCCACCACATCCGGCCAGACTCTTTGGCGATGTAGGCGCGGAAGAGCAGCACCGAGGAGACGATGACCGCCAGGGCCAGCCACCACCAGTGTTTGACCAGGTCGGAGAAGGTCCCCAGCATCTCCATGACGAAGGGGAGCTTCGTGCGGCTTTTTGAGAGCATGTCCACAAAGCCGGGCAGCAGCACCGTGCTGAACACGATCAGCAGCATGATGAGCGCGCCGAACATGAAGGCGGGGTACACCAGAGCGGCAACCACGCGGCTCTGCAGGTCGTGCATCTGGGTGATGCTGGCGGAGAGCCGCCGCAAGATCTGGGGAAGGGAGCCTGACACCTCACCGGCGGTGGCGAGGTTGCAATACATTTCATCAAAGCTGGGCGAGGCCTGCAGCAGCGCCTTGGAGAATGTGGCGCCTTCCCGCAACTGCTCGCGGATGCGGCCGCTCACCTTGCGCAGCACGGGAGACTCCTGGCGCTCATGCATCACGCGCAACGCCTGTTCCAGTTGCAACCCACCATCCATGAGGTCGGCCAACTCCTCGGTGAAGAGAATCAACTGGGCCCGCTTCAGCACCGGGGCAGGGGAGGTGTCTTTCGCCTCCTCCTTGGCTGCCTTTGCCTCCGCAGTCGTTTCCTCTGCCACCTTGATCGGTGTCAGCCGCTGCGACTCCAGTTGACGATAAACTTCCGCCCGGGTCGAGACGGCAAGCGATCCCGTGACCTGTTTGCCAGAGGTGTCGAGAGCAGTGTAGGCGAAAGCAGGCATGTTCGGTAAAACAGTAATTCAGTAATTCGGTAAAACAGTGGTTCGCCCAATGGGCATCAATTGCTTCTGGAACGTTTTGGGAAGGAGAATCCTCCGTTCGGGCTCATCATCTTGTTCAACATCTTGCCAATCGCTTTGGAACGTTCCGCAAGCTGCTCTGACGTTTCCAGGTCAAGGTACTGGCAGGCATAGGCGGTGCGCAGCCAGTGAAGCGTTTCCAGGTTTTCAGCATCAGCATCCGTCAGTTTCATTACGAAGTGAGCATCGTATTGTCGTTTGCCCCAGGCTTCGGCGATGTTCGCTCCTACTGCCCGGCTGCTACGACGAATTTGATCTGTGAGAGAGTAAGACTCTTCGCGGGGCCAGAGCTTGCTAATACGGAAAACTTCCTGCTGCAGCTGAAAGGCAAATTTGTAAACGGTCAATTCGGTGAAATTTTGGACAAAACCTTGGGGTTGGGGATTTGATGCTTCGTCGCTCATAGGAAACCATCGCTCCATTCCTTGGTGCATCTAGTGAATTGATGAACTCCTGGTTTACTGGGTTACCGAATTACTGAATTACCGGGTTACTAATCTGAGCTTGCCGTAACCGTCATCACCTCCTCCACGGTCGTGACGCCCTGGATGGCTTTCATGAAGCCGTACTGGCGCATGGGGATCATGCCGTCCTTGAAGGCCTGGGCCTTGAGTTCGGCGATGGGCGCGCGAAGGTTGATCTTCTCACCCATCTGGGAGGTGACTTCACAGATCTCCATGATGGCGAGACGGCCCTGGAAGCCGGTGCCACGGCACTGGCGGCAGCCTTCGGGACGGCGGAGTTTGTCTGCTTCAGAGAGGGGGAATCCGATGGCTTCGAGGTAGCTCTTTTCAAGCTGGGTGGGCTGCTTGCAGAAGGGGCAGAGCGTGCGCACGAGCCGCTGGGCCTGGAAGGCGCGGACGGAAGAGGAAATAAGAAAGGGCTCGATGCCCATGTCCAGCAGACGGCTGATGCCGCCCACGGCATCGTTCGTGTGCAGGGTGGAGAAGACAAGGTGACCGGTGAGGGCGGCGCGGATGGCGATCTCGGTGGTCTCAAGGTCACGCATTTCCCCCACCATCACGACGTTGGGGTCGCCACGCAGGATGCTGCGCAGACCCGCGGCGAAGGTGAGGTTGATCTCCGGCTTCACGGCGATCTGGATCACGCCATCCAGCTTGTTTTCCACCGGATCCTCGATGGTGACGATGCGGCGTTCTTTGGTGTTGAGTTGCCGGAGGAAGGTGTAGAGCGTGGTGCTCTTCCCGCTTCCCGTGGGGCCCGTCACAAGGATGATGCCGTTGGGGGAGCCGAGCAGGCGACGAATGCTGGTCTCGATGTGGGGTGTGAGTCCCAGCTTCTCAAAGTCGAACTTCTGGCGGGTGAGCAGACGAAGGCTCACGCTCTCGCCATTGACGGAGGGGATGGTGGCCACGCGGACGTCGATGGGGTCACCATCGAGTTCGAGGTTGATACGACCATCCTGTGGCAGCCGGCGCTCGGCGATGTCCAGATGCGCCATGATCTTGAGGCGCGAGATGAGAGAGGCCTGCAGCAGCCGCATGTTGGGCGGCACTGGGACCTCTTGCAGCTTGCCGTCGATGCGGTAGCGAATGCGCAGATCGCGCTCCAGCGGCTCTACGTGAATGTCGGTGGCCCGTTCCTTCAAGGCTTCGCGGAAGATCTGGTTCACGAAGTTCATGACCGTGGCCTCCTCGTCCGCCTCGTCGAGGACGTTCACTTCCTGCTTCATGTCATCGTGGCTGGAGTCGCCGTCGCGGCCTTCCAGCAACTCCTCGAAGTTCTCTGCCCCCACGCCATAGCCCTGGTGCAGGGCTTCCAGGATGCGTCGGCGGGTGGCCAGACCCCAGGTGATGCGCTTGCGCACCTCCTGGCCCACAGCTTGGCGGGCATCCAGGTTGAAGGGGTCGTACGTGAGCAGCGTCAGGTCCGCTCCGCTCAGATGGGCGGGGTACACCCGGTGGCGCAGGGCTAGCTTGGCCGGGAAGCGATTGTGGAGATTGTCCGCGGGCTCCAGACTTTCGTCCGAAGTGAACGGCAGGCTCAGCGAGCGGCCGAGGTGCTCGATAAAGAGGTCTTCATCGACCAGATTGGAGTCCAGCAGGGCTTCCACCAGGGAGCCACGACGGGAAACTGCCTCCTCCAAGGTCTGGCGGCAGAGTTGGGACTGGGTGCATCCAGCTTCGGAAGCTGTCTGGGCCAGGAGATCGGTAAGGGAAAAGGACATCGGGACAGAACGCTAAACGCAGCAAGCAGTCAGGAATTGCGAAAAACAGAGTCAGCCAAACAAGCTTCAACTCCCCGGCCGCGAACAGGTTGCGGGGGAATTTGAACTTGATGCTGCGACTCCGGGTCGCTAGGCTTCGAATTACATAGGAGCCTGCGATGAAACTCAAGCCTGCACTCGGAGTCGTCCTGGTTTTTCTTGTTGGGTAGCTGGGGGGAGTTGCGTGAGAACGGTGTCACCGGCACCATCAGGACGGCAGTGTCGAGGAACTCCAACCCCCGGAGCTGAACGGAGGGCGTAGTCCGGCTGTCCCCAGCCGGTGTGGGAGCGAAGGGGGGTGATGATCAACTACAGAGGAGCGTTGTTGCCGTCTGCCACGTCAGGGGTGGGCGCTCCCCGCGCGAACATCCCCAACTAGCTCCCCAACTAGCATTTGCAACTCCGCGGAAATTGTGCAGATTCATAGTGTAAACAATATCGGCTGCTGGATCACATCAGTGGCCGCCCTGCATGCCATCAGCCTCTGATTCCTTCCCCCGCACCCCGCCAGTCGGGACGCCGAGTTTTGTCATCGATCCCGAAGAGAAAGGCCGGAATTGGATCGAGTTTGTTATTCTCATGGTTTTCTGGCTCGTCTGGACGGGTGCCACGGTGTTTATCACGATGTTCGTCTTGGCGGGAGGACCATGGTTTATCTGGCTGTGGGTCGTCCTTTTTAGTGTGGCGGGCTACGGTATGACGCTTCATCTTTGGCGCAGCGTTTGGCCACAGGAAATCTTTGCCACGCCCGAAGGCATCTGGCTGCGAGGTGGATCCGTCTCCCGCACCCGCTTCAAGTTCCTGCCTGCGCACGAGCTGGATCACCTGCGCCTTGGAACGGATTGGAATCGCGATGATCAGATTCCTGGCTTGTGCTTCGTGCTGCATCGGCGGCGTCGGTCCCGCGTGGTGCCACGCGATGTACCCGTCTGTCCGTTCATCCGAACCGACGATCTCAGGGATCTGATGCCTGATCTTCTTGCCTATCTTTGGGGGCAGGGGCTCCTCCTTCCGGGGGTGTTCTACTCTCCCAAGGGGCTCTATGAAGGGGCAGTCATGCCAGAGGACTGGCTTGGTCAGCCCGAGGTTTCGGATGGGGGCCTCGAGGAGCTGTATTCTGTTGACGCAGCCGTTCAGCTTAAGGGCACGCCCGCGCTGACCGCGTAAAGGCGGAACGGGCGCACCTCCAACGATCATCTCCGACCCCTGATCGTACTTGTGCTAAGCCTCCAATTCCGCTTCAACTCCCACCCCGTTTTGCATCTCTTCTAATGCGCAAATCGACCATCATGCGTGCGCATTTTGCGAAGGTGGGCGGTTCCTGTTCATGTGGGTAAAAATAGCGGGTGTTTTTTGATCATGATCAACGGCGTGGTGGGTTGATGGATCTTGCGTAAGGTGCTCTTTATCAGCTGGATAAGAGAATGATTGCGCCCATGGCACGGGCTTTGCCCTTACTGCGATTTACTCCAATTTTTCGACTATTTTCAAAGAGATTTCCCTTCTGAAAGTTAAGCCAGTATGGACGCATCTTCCTCTTCCCAAATACCTTCCACAGGAACCGGTCCTACTCCTCAAATCAGGGTGCAGTCTCTGACTGGCACAATGGGAGCCAGTCAGGCGGAAACGACTGCGCCAACGAATCTGGGCGCAGCCCAAACTTCCTTCACCCCCGTACCCATCCAGAAGGTGCAGGTGCAACACGTTCCCGGGCCGGTTTTGCCTCCGCCGGGTTACCCATCCCAACATAAAAAGCCAAACCTCTTGGTGACCTATTGGCGCAAGGTGGGTGGGGGATCGCTGGCACTCAGCCTGCTTATCCATGTCGGGATCCTGGTGATCGCCTACTTCATGGTGCAGACTATTGTGCAGGAGAAAATGGTGGATTTCCTACCCGGTGGTGGCAGCAAGGCGGGTCAGGATGCTTCAGCCTCCCTCAATACGCAGGTGCAAAAGAAGAAGCAGTCCGCGCTGAACAAGTCCATGCTGGTGAAGCGGGTGGTCACCCAGTCCAACATGGCGGCGATTTCCCTGCCGGATGCCCCGATGGACAGCCTGGACATGCCACAATCGAGCAGCCTTATGGGCGGCGGGATGAGCGGCGGCGGTTTTGGCGGCATGGGTTCGGGCGGTGGCTCGGGCAATGGCATCGGCATGGGCAGCGTGAAAGGTTTCACGGGCATGACGTTCTTTGGCCGTACGGGGCAGAGCGATGGTCTGCCGGGTGCCTTCTATGACATGAAGCAGGATCGCGACCGGAAGCCGCTGCCGTATTCTGGCTCCTTCCCCGAGTACGCTGCCAACATCAACAAGGCGGCCGACAAGCGTTTCTCGCCCACATCGCTAAAGGACTATTACAAAGCCAATCAGCAGGTGAGCTTCACTTACCTCCTCGTACCGGCCAACCTTCCCGCAGCGGAAGGTCCGAAGTGCTTCAATGCTGAAAAGGAGGTGGAACCCCGCGGGTGGTTCGTGCATTACAATGGAATGGTCACACCGCCCAAGGCGGGCCAGTGGCGCTTCGTCGGGTTCTTCGACGATCTGCTCATCGTGTACATCAACAACAAGCCGGTACTGGACGGCTCCTGGGTACCGATGGCGGGCGAGGGCAAGGACCGCGACCCGGACATCCGCCAGGAGTTCAAAGGGCCGTCTATTTCCGGGAACCGGACCGCCTACTTTGGCAAGTGGGTGAAGATGAACGAGCCCTTCAAACTCGATATCGTGGTCGGGGAGACTCCAGGGGGGCTGGTGGGCGGTCTGCTCATGGTGCAGAACAAGGATGAGAAATACGAGGTCCGTGCCGATGGCACGCCGATCCTGCCGATTTTTACCACGACCAATCTGGAAATGGCCGACCTCACGCGGCTGCAGAATGACCCTTTTGCGAAGCGCGTGCAGATGGCGGCGAATCCTCCTGTGTTCGGCGTCCGCCGCTCGGCCCTGAGCGATGAGAATCCCCGTGGTCTGGGCCTGCTCCCCATGCGCTGATCAAGTATTTCGGCAATGGTTGTGGTCGCCCAGAGAAATGTGTCAGGTGGAACAGCACTGGATGTGCTGATCCGTCTGGCTGGCGACAACTCTTGTAAGGAACCTTGTCCTTACAATATGAGCACAGAACCGACTGCCGCCGCGCTTGACGCCGCCGTGCCGCCCGTGAGCGGAAATCCTGCCCCTGCGGGCCATCCGATGGTGGTGCATGTGGCTCCCCAGGCACCGCAAGGGGTCGCTCCGCCTGTGGCTTCCAAAGAACCGAACGCCGTGGTGAAGTACTGGCGCAAGGTGGGCGGCGGATCCCTGGCGCTGAGTCTGCTGATCCACGTGGGCATCCTCGTAGGGGCCTATTTCCTGGTGGAGACAATTGTCCTGGAGAACAAGGTGGACTTCCTGTCTGGCGGCGGCAGCAAGGCGGGTCAGGAGGCTTCCCAGTCACTTGCGCAACAGGTGCAGCAGAAGAAGCGCACCAACATCAGCAAGATGCTGCCCATGCGCAAGGTCGTGAGCACCAGTGCGAACGCTGCCATCGCTCTGCCAGACATGCCTTCGGACAATCTGGAGATGCCGGAGATGAGCAGCATGATGGGCGGCGGCATGAGCGGCAGCGCCGGATTTGGCAGCCAGGGAGCAGGTGGTGGCTTTGGTACGGGCATCGGTACCGGTGGCATGAAGGGTGTCACTTTCTTCGGCATGACCACGCCGCTGGATCGCGTGGTCTTCGTGCTGGATTTCTCCGCCTCCATGAAGAAGAACCAGGTGGAGCTGGTGGTGAATGAAATGGGCAAGACCCTGAAGATGCTGCCCATGCGCTCGCAGTATCAGGTGATCCTCTTCGCGGGCGGTGCCCGGTTTGCGGACCGCAACTGGAAGGTGGAGCAGCCGAGCACGTTCGAGCGCATCATGGTGCATCGAGGCAAGCAGAAGTACCGCTTCTTTTCTCCCACCAAGTCACACACGGACTACGCCTTTGACGGTTCCGACAACGAGTTGCCCAAGGATGACTGGCTGACCTCGAACCCCGTGAATGTGGGGCGGACGATGGAGGAGCTCGACAAAAAGGAAACCTGGGGCGGCACCGACTGGCGCTGGGCCTTCAAAACGGCGCTGAACATGAGCCCGCCGCCGAAGGTCGTATACTTCATGACGGACGGATTGGGCGGCTCCAACGTGGAGCTCATCCTGGACTACAACAAGAAGAAGGCCAAGGCCACGCTCAACACCTTCCTCATGCATACCAGTGCGGGCGCACCGCTCATGAAAGAGATCGCTGACAAAACCGGAGGCCGGTTCACCATCGTGAAGAACGACGGTGCTACCATCCCCGGAGACATGTACTTTGGCAACAAGGCCAAGTACGACAAGGAGCTGAAGGAATAGCGATCCTCCTTCGGCTTTGACTATTTCATCGCACCATGGACTCACAGAACTCACCCTCGCCAGCCTCCCGGCCCGTCAAGATTCAAAGCCTTTCTGGAACCGCCTCCGGCCTCGTCCCGGAATCAGCCGAGCCCTCGGCGCCGGTCCAGTCTGCCGCGCCGGCCGCCGCGCCAGTGCCGCAAGCTCCGCAGCAGGTGGTGGTGACCGCTCCGGCGGGCCCAGTTCTTTTCCATGGTGCCAGTCACATCGCCCCCACCAAGCAGCCCAACGTGGTCGTTCGCTACTGGCGCAAGGTCGGTGGCGGCTCATTGGCGCTGAGTCTGCTCATCCACGTAGGCATCCTGGTGGGTGCCTACTTCATGGTGCAGACCATCGTGCAGGAGAGCAAGGTGGACTTCCTCCCCGGCGGCGGCAGCAAGGCGGGCCAGGAAGCCTCCAACGCCCTGAGTCAGCAGGTGCAGCAGAAGAAGCGCACCACGATGAACAAGTCCATACCGGTCCGGCGGATTGTTGCCCAGGACGCCCATGCGGCCATCTCGCTGCCGGACGCCCCGGCGGACAGTCTCTCCTTGCCAGACACCAGCAGCCTCATGGGGGGCATGGCAGGCAGTGGTGGCTTCGGCAAGAGCGGGGCCGGCGGCGGCTTCGGCACCGGGCAGGGGATCGGTGGCGTGAGTGGGTTCGCGCCTGTCACCTTCTTCGGCAAGCGGGGTGGAGACGGCCTGGCGGGCACGCTTTACGATCTGAAACAGGATGGGGATCGCAAGCCGATCGACTACAACCCGAACAACTACGCGGCCATCGTCGCCAAGGCGGCTGAGAAGAAGTTCGCTCCTGCGGCAATGAAGGAGTACTACCACGCGAGCCAGCAGATGAGCTTCACCTTCCTTACTGTGCCCTACATGGCAGCCGAGGAAGGGCCCAAGGCCTTCAACGTGGAAAAAGAAGTTCAGCCCCGCGGCTGGTATGTGCACTACACCGGGGTGATCAATCCACCAACCAATGGCGAGTGGCGCTTCGTCGGGAACTTTGACGACGCCCTGGTGGTCTACATCAACAACAAGTGTGTGTTCGACGGTTCGTGGTTAAACATCGGCAATCACGGCGTGCAGACTCCTGATCCCGAGATCAAGCAAGCCTTCGGTGGCCCTCCTGTTTTGACCGGCACCCAGCATTGCTATGCCGGAAAATGGGTGCGCTTCACCGGACCCGCCAAGATTGACATTGTGGTGGGTGAACGCCCCGGTGGCCGCGTGGGCGGTCTGCTGCTCGTGCAGAGCAAGAAGGGCAAGTATCGCGAGCGCCCGGATGGCAGCCCCATCCTGCCGGTCTTCACCACCACCAAGCCGGATGTGGGCGACATTGAGCGCATGAAGCAGTTCATCAACACCAAGCCCGAGTTTGAGTTGGAACTGGAGAACATCCCAGTGTTTGAGGTAAAGAAGTCCATGATGGACGAGTCACCACTGGACCGCATGCGCGCAGGCGCGGCCCGGTAGTCCGGTGAATCAGTAATTCGGTAGGACAGTAATTCAGTGGAACGGTGATGGCATCATCTTGTGGATGGTTGTCATCACTGCCTGCCACGCCCGGGGGGGGAGCGTGCTGAGCCGTCCCGCATGCGAGACGGGATTTCAACCCTGCTGGCGGAGCGGAGGACGTAGTCCGGCTGTCCCCAGCCGGGTTGGGAGCGGTAGGCCCATCGGGTGGCGTTGTCGTCGATGTTCGGCCAGCGAGAGACACTGCCGCTGGCCTACTGATTTACTGACTACCGAATTTCCGAACTACTGAGCCATCGGACTCAGACTCAGTGTCCCGACGTGAACTTCAGCCCGACCATGCCCACCACGATGAGCATCGCGAACAAACAACGCGCCAAGGTCAGCGGTTCGTGGAAAAGCACGATGCCCGCGATGATGGCCCCCACGGCGCCAATGCCCGTCCAGATCGCGTAGGCGGTGCCTAGGGGCAAGGTGCGGACTGCATTGCCCAACAGGGCAAAACTGATGATCAAGGCCGCGCCAGTCCAAAGTGAGGGGCCAAGCTTGGTGAAGCCCTGGCTGTATTTCAGGCCAATGGTCCAGGCAACTTCAAAGATGCCGGCCAACAGAAGGATGATCCATGCCATAAGAGGTACGAGGTGTGTTGCAAGTGCTTTTCCAGGCCGTCCTGGAGGTGGGATTTGCTACACGAGGTCGTCCTCATGAGAACCCGGTGGTACCGAGTATTAACCAATACGGGGAAGGGGCGGGAATAGATGCATAGGGGCTGCATTTTATTTTCTGCGTTCTGCCGCCGGGGGACTTCGGGACGTATCCACACACATCCTCAAACTGGCATCGCTCTGTCTCCCCACCTATGTCCGAAACGCAAGACCCTCATTCGCTGGATCTCGACGCCTACTTCGCCCGCATCGGCTACATCGGCCCGCGTGAGGCCAGCTTACCTACCCTGAATCAGATTGTCCTGGGCCATGCCCAAGCCATCCCGTTTGAGAATCTGGACGTGATCTCAGGCCGCGGCGTCTCCCTGGACCTGGCTTCCGTGCAGCAAAAGCTCGTTCAGTCACGGCGGGGAGGTTATTGCTTTGAGCAGAACGGGCTTTTGTTGCAGGTCTTGCTCGCCATGGGGTTTGAAGCCCAGCCCATCAGCGCCCGGGTGCGCATTGGCCGGACCCGCGACATGACCCCGCCCCGCACGCACTTGCTTGTGCGCGTGGAGATCGAAGGCGACTCATGGCTGGCCGATGTCGGGGTGGGTGGCTTGAGTGCCACCACGGCCCTCCGGCTGGAACTCGATGTTCCGCAAAGAACACCACACGAGACGCGACGGATCATCCACGAAAACGGCGTGTATTATCATCAGGCGCTGTTGGGGGATGACTGGACGGATGTCTCCGAGTTCACTCTGGAAGTCATGCCACCGATTGATCGCGAAGTGGCCAATTGGTACACCAGTATGCACCCTCAGTCGCATTTCCGGGATCGCTTGATGGTGGCACGGGCGGCATCCGAGGGGCGACGAATGACGATGCTGAACACCGAGTTCTCCGTGCGCGATGCAGAGGGGAAGGCGGTGAAGCGGGAAGTTCAGACGAAAGCAGAACTCCTTGCGGTGTTGGAGGAGTCGTTCGGCTTGAGGCTCGATCCCGAGGTGCGGTTCAATGTGCCGGCGTTGGCGGGGTTGGCGTAGGCATGGTGGGATTGGAGGCATTTTGCAAGTGGCGACGCCGTGGGATACGCGTCCTGACTGCTAAAAAAGCGGAACTCCAACCCTGCGATTGGGAGCGGAGGGAGAAAACGCGGTCGCGCGTCTCCCGAACGCCATACCTTGCTAGAACTTCAAGCCCTCCTCCAAACACACCGCATTCTTCCTGCGCAAGGCTGCATTTTCCGCGACAAAGCTCAGCATGCCTTTGAGAGCAGGGTTCGTGTTTTCCGGATTCCATACCACTGACACCGGCAGTGACAGTTGCCTGATGGGCACAAACTTGGTTTCGGGAAACACGCACTGTTGGGTGCCCAGAATGGTCAGCGACACCCCTTTGCCGATGGCCACCAGCACGGGGCAGCTCTCCCAGTCGCTTTTCACATACACCTTGGGCTTGATGCCGCTTTGGCGGAAAAGCAGATGGACCGTGTCGTGAAAGCGATCATTGTCCCTGCGGGGATGAAGAATGATCGTCTCGTCTCCAAGTTCCGACAACTCGACCTGTTTCCTGCGCGCAAACGAGTGCTGCTTGGGCAGGAGCACGCCCAGAGCCTCGTCATGCACGGTATCGGCAGCCAGCCCTTCTTCCTCCACCGTTCCTTCCACGAACCCGACGTCGAACTGCCCCTGCCGGAGTCCGGCAAAGAGGCGCGGCCTGGACTCCTGGTGAAGCTGGAGGGTCACTTTCGGGAAGCGCTCCTGAAAGGCTCCAATGATCTTCGGCAGGCTGGCCAGGAAGACGGTGGTGGAGAAGGCCACGGAGAGTGCACCACCCTTGATGCGGCTGATGGCTCGTACTTCGTGCTCCAATTTTTCCGCTCGCGCGATGATTTCGCGTCCCTCCTTGAGCAGGAAGACACCGGTACCAGTGAGCTTCACCTGGCGCGTGGTCCGCTCAAAAAGCTTGGCACCCAGGTCGTCCTCCAGTCCGGCAATGAGCCGGGTGAGGGGAGGCTGCGTCATGCCGAGGATCTCGGCGCTGCGCCGGAAGTTGAGCTCTTCGGCCACCACCACAAAGGCTTTGAGCTTGGAGAGGTCCATGACTTATTGATGCCGTTTAGGTATCAAAAAGTCAAGCCCATTGGCAATTCTCTCCGTCGCAGCCGCTGGTAAGCTGGGATCATCAGCCCACCTTCCTCTCCGCCCATGCCAGCCCTGAATCGACGCCAAGCCCTCAAAGCCACAGTGCTCGGCACCGGGGTGCTTTTCAGAAGTCCGCTTGCAACTGCGACCGCGAAGGGGGCTCAACCCCATCTCATGATGAAATACGACCACGATGTCTTGATCGTTGGCGGCGGTCCTGCGGGACTGAGCGCCGGCATGACCCTGGGCCGCATGCTGCGGACTGCCTTGATTTGTGATGATCAACGACCCAGAAACGCGCCCTCAGCACACCTGAACAACTTCCCCACCCGTGACGGCATTCACCCCGCGGAGTGGAGGAAGGAGGCCCGCAGAAATCTAGAGAAGTATTCCACGATCCAATTTGCCGATGCCAGGGTGCTGTCAATCGAGCGGGCGGGTGAGGGATGCTTCATCGCGGAGCTTTCCACAGGTGACCGCAAAACGTTTCGGAGGGTGATCCTGGCCGATGGCTTGCAGGATCGGCTTCCTGGTGCCCCCGGCTTCAAGGAACTGTGGGGAAAGTCGGTGTTTCACTGCCCGTTCTGCCACGGTTATGAAGCCAAGGGACTCGCACTGGGAACGGTGGCCAATGGGGCAATGGCGGCGCATGCACTGCCAATGCACTTTGGTCTGACCCAAGATCTGATGCTCTTCACCAACGGCAAGGCGGATCTGCCCGCGGAGCTGCGGGAAGCCATGGTTCGCCGCAAGGTTGAGCGCGTGGAAACGCCCATCCGGGCTTTGTTGCATGAGGGAGAGAATCTGAAAGGCGTGGCGCTGGAGGATGGTCGCATCATCAAGCGCGATGCGCTCTTCGCGGCGCCCGTGCCTCCGTTCGAGACCAAGTCCACTTTGGGTGAGAAGCTGGGTTGCGAGAAGACCGAGTTAGGTTTGTTCAAAGTGAACGAGATGAACGAGACCAACGTGAAAGGCGTGTTCGCAGCCGGTGACAACATGATCCGTCAGCATTCCGTTCTCCATGCCAGTGGTCACGGCGTCACTGCCGGGGCCGGGATCGTGTCTGATCTGCTGCACGGGGAGTTTATGTGGTAGTAACAAGGTGCACGCCTTGAGCTGACACACGGTGAGAAGCGTCGTTTCCTATGGCTTGATTGCATTCGTGGCTGCGTTCGTGAGAACGCGGTCAGTGGCGTGGCTTGGGCGTGTGGTGGACGATGGAATGGACAGGGTTGTTTGGCCCCTTCCGCATTCTCACGAATGCAGCTGCAATCGACCGCTCCACTGGCTACTCCCATGGAGCGTGAACTCAAGTCTTGCGTCTTGTGTCCGCCGCGAAGCGGCCTACAATTGACTCTCAATTGGCAGCAGCGCGACGGTGCGGATAAACAGGCGCTTGCTCCAGGTGGTGGCGGGTTCATCGAGATAACGCACCTCCTTGCCGTCCTCCTGGGTGATCCACACGAGCCGGTTGCCTTCCAGTTGCAGCTTGTACGAATCCGTCTTGAGATGCTCATCAATCGCCTGGGCCATGCGGGTGCCCAGTTCCTGATTTTCAAACACCATTCCGAGCTCGGTGTTGAGGTTGAGCGAACGGGGGTCGAAGTTGAGCGAGCCAATGAAGGCGCGATGACGGTCGGCCACGAAGGTTTTGGCGTGAAGGCTGGCACCGGAGGAGCCCCTCAGGCCGGCGCGACGAGCACCGGCAGGTGAGCGGGAGATGAGGGAGGCGTTGGGCTTGGCCTCATGCAGCTCCACGCCCATGCGTAACAACGGCTTGCGATACTTTGCATACCCACAGTGCACCCACGGGACCTCCGTGGAGGAGAGGGAGTTGGTAAACACGACCACCCGGATGCCCCGCTCTCGCAGCCTTTTGATGTAGTTCATGCCGTCCTTGCCGGGAATGAAGTAGGCGGAGACAATGAAAAGTTCCTTGTGCGTCTTGTCCGCGAGGGGGATGAGCTGGGGCATCAGATGCGGTGTGCTGGGGCCGGCCCAGACGTCGGCTTTTTCCGGCGGATCGCAATACACCCGCGCCTGGCCCCACAGCAGGCGGGCCGGGGTGCGGGGCCAGTCGCGGAAGGGGTTTTCCATGAGAGCGCGGTAGTATGCAGTACCTTTCATCTGGGCTTCATGGCTGGCGAGTTGTTTCCTCAACAGCGGCAGGTCGTCAGAAGTCGGGCTGGTCCACGTGAGAAGGGAGGCTGGGGCGGCCGCCGGACTGTTCCAATAGAGATTGTAGGAGTGGGTCACCTCTGGCACAGGCGGGCCCACCACCAGTACGTCCAGGTCATCGTGGTCCATGTCCTGACGCGCTTCAAAGTACTCGTCGCCCACATTGCGTCCGCCGATGATGGTCAGCTGGCCGTCCACAGTGAGGGATTTGTTATGCATGCGCCGGTTCACCCGATGAAACTCCAGCAGAAAGCCCAGCTTGGGCAGCTGGCGTAGGGAGAGGGGATTGAAGACTCGCACCTCAATATTGGGGTGCGAGTCAAGGGTGCGGAGATATGAATCGGCAGGCTTGATCCCAACGTCATCCAGCAGCAGACGCACCTTCACGCCGCGATCTGCGGCCGCAAGCAGGCGGCTTTCCAATAGCTGGCCTGCCGTGTCCGACTTCCAGATGTAGTACTGGATGTCAATACTGGTACGAGCACGATCGATGAGCGCGAGGCGCAGGCCTAGTGCATTCACGCCGCTGCGGAGGGCGTAGAAGCCTGCCTCACCGGGATGCTGTTTCACCTGGCTCTTCACATGCTGGGTCAGGGGACTGTCGCCCTTCACGTTCCGCTGCGTCGCGGTAGGCTCCACCGGCACGGCCCTGGACAAGCTGCTCGCCGGGAGTACGGCGGTGCGACAGGCCGTCACCTGGCAGAGCGCCAGGAGACACAGACTGACCGAAAGAAGGGGAAAGGCTGGCGGACGGGCCATAGGAGTCGAGGGGGGAAAGTGGGTCAGGTGACGGTTTTGACAAGGAGTATCCCTCTGGTTGCGGACCATACAGCCTCCGGTGCAGGTTCTAGTGGGGCTCCACGAGGGTTCGCTGCGCTCACTCCCCCCGCCAAATCCGTAAACAAAGCAACCGTGAGTGAAAACGTGCCTGCCGAAGCCAAGGAAACCCGCAAAGCGCCCCGCCCGCGCTGGCGGGTCTGGCTTAAGCGGGTGGTGCTAACCATTACGGCTCTTGTACTGGTGCTGGTAATCTTTCACCGTCCCCTCCTGAGATGGGGGGTGGACTGGGGCGCGCATCACTTTGCGGAGAAGGCGGGATACAAGTTGGACTGGCAGTTTGGTGGCTCGGTCATCTCTGGTTTTGAGCTGGGCAAAGTCCGCGTGGTTGGCCCGGCGGACGGCGTGCTGCAGTCCATCGAACTGAACACGGCAGGCGCGGAGTACAGTCTCATTAAGCTGCTCCGGCAGGGCGTGGGTCGATTCGTCAATCGCTTCGAGCTCACAGACGCGGTGGTGGTGCTGGATCTGCGCAACCTGAAGCCCCGGTTGGAGACCACGCCGCCAGCGAAGAAGCAGGGCCTGCCCGATGTCTGGCTGGACGACCTGGCCCTCCGCAACGTGACAGTACGAGCCCTCACCAAGGACGGGGAGATTTTGCTGAAAAACCTCACCCTCGTGCTCAAGCAGGGGCAAAGCGGGGAACTGCGGATCGAGGAACTGATCGTACCCCAGAAGAGCCTGCATCTCGAGCAGGTGCGAGGCATCACCACTCTGCAGGATCGCTGGATCCGTTTGCAGGACTTGCAGGTGATGCCGGACCTCTCCATCCAGAAACTGGCGGTGAACCTCGCGCAACTGCGGGCAGGGGATCTGCCTCTGGAGTTGGATATCTCCTCAGGTGCCAGCCGCCTGCAGACGAAGGGCAGCCTGAAAGGAGTGGGTCAGGAGAAGCTCTCTTTGGATCTAGATCTGACTATAGATCAACTGGCCGATACGGAGTTGCGCCGATGGGTGCCTCTTCCGGCGGGGATGACCTGGCAGGTGGATCGGCTGGCCGGGCATATCTCCGGTCCTCCCGGAGAGCCCCAGTCTCTGACGGCAGACCTGGCGCTGCACGCCACCTCCTTCATCACCGGGCAGAAGGGCTTCAAGGTGGACGATCTCAACACGCGACTCACCATGAAGTCGGGTCGGCTGGAGGTTCATGATGCCGTCATCAAGTCAGGGCAGAACAACGCCAAACTCACGGGGCAGGCCGATCTGCCGCCGTCTTGGCGACAGACCGCGCGCAGTCCTGCCACGGTGAAGTTTGAGCTGGATGCGCCCGCGCTGGAGGAGCTCATACCCGGGCGCCCGATGTTGAAGGGAGGCGTCAAAGGCGGCGGTACAGTCTCCGTGAAAGATGCCTTGCTGGCCGGGGCGGATCTCAAGCTGGGCAGCAGGGATCTCACGATCTCGCAATACTCCTTTAGCGATTTCCAAGTCAATGTCTCCACCGATGCGAAGGTGGTCACGGTTCATGAAATTCGCGCAAATCTGAATGAGCAGACGAGCGCGGTCGTGGCCGGACAGGTGAATCTGGAGGGTCGTCAACAGGCAGCGCTGAAGGTGACACTACGGGGCGAAGACTTGAACAGCCTGTCTGATCTCAAACAGTGGCTGAACATCTATCCGCCGGCCTCCGGGGTTCTGGACGGATCGGCGGATGTCCGTTTTGACGTCGCTGATCTGCGGGAGAAGAACTTCCGCCAGATTCAGGCCACGGGCACGGTAGGGCTCACGGACCTGAAGTGGAACCAAGGCTCTCTGGAGAAGGGGGCGGTGAACTTTGAGTTCAAGGAAAATAAGGTGCTGATCCGTGCACTGGATCTCGCTTTCGACACCCAGAATACCCTGAATCTCACCGCGGACCTGAGCCTGGACGAGCCTCGGCCATTGAACGTCGCCTGGAAGGCGGAATTCGCTCAGATCTCTGCGCTCACAAGCTGGATCCAGACGGAGTCGGTGGATACGCTGCCTCCGCCGCAGGCCGGGGTGCTGGTGACCGAAGGGCGGGCCAGTGCCAATCTCGCAGATCTGAAAGCGCGCGACCACAGTCGGCTGGCAGCCACTGCGATGCTGAATTTAAAGGAGGTGCAGTGGCTCAATGCCGCGTTGGCAGACGCCAGTGTGGACCTGGAGGTGCAGCAGGGGAAGGTCTCGGCGAAGAAGCTGGATATTCAGTTCGATGAAAAAAACAAGGTGCACGGCGTGGCCTCCATGGAGCTGGCCCAACCGAATGCATTCACCGCCGATCTGAAAGGAGGGCTCACGGACCTGCCCGGTGTCTCCGGCTGGCTGGAGTTGTTCAAAGGACCCGCCATCAACAGCGGGGCAGTGGCTCTTGATTGGTCGGGTTCCGGGAAATTGAAGCCTCTGGAGGTGAAGGGCAACGGCGTGGTGCGCGTCAAGGACTTCGCCCTGGCGGGCAATCCCAATCACTACGATCTGGACCTGGAGACGCGGCATGAGGGACGTACGGCAGAGCTCACCCGTCTCTCTGCCCAGTTTGGGAAGTTCCGGCTGGAAGCGGCGGGATCGGTCTCAGACACCGATCTGAAGCTCACCGAACTCTCTGTGAAGTCCGGATCCCTTGCCCTGGTCTCAGGCCGGGTATCAGTGCCGCTGGCTCTCGGGGCCAGCCCGCGCCCCAAGATCCCGGTGGACCGCGCCCGGCCCGTGGACGTGGCTCTGGAGATGAAGGGTCTGCGGTTCGAGGAGCTTTTTGCCGCACTGGGCAGGAAGTCGCCGCCCATCAGCGGGACCGTGGCGGGGAAAGTGGAACTAAAGGGGCTGCTGGCCGATCTCACGGGGGATGTGGATGTCAAAGTGAACGGTTTGGCGTCTGCAGCGGTGAAGGGCAAGCTGGAGCCCGCCAGCGTGCGACTCCTGGGCAAGCTGGTGCCGGGCAGACTGACGGTGGAGGCTGAGGCGGTGCAACGGCCGCTGAAGCCCATGGTGATCAATGCCTCCCTTCCGGTGGAGCTGGAGAAGGTGCTGGCCGAGCCCTCCATCCTGCAGGACGCTCCCTTGCAGGCCGAGTTGAGCCTGCCGGAGTCTGACCTGGGGTTTGTGGCCAGCCTGGTGCCCACGGTGGAGCGTGTGCAGGGCACGGTGGTGGCGGACGTGAAGCTGGAGGGGCCCCTGCGGAGGCCCAGTTGGCGGGGCAGGCTGCGCCTGAACGTGCCCTCGGCCGAGCTCGCCAAGGGCCAGATGAGCGTGCGGGATGTGCGGGCCAATCTCTCCTTTGTGGAAAAGAAGATCACCATCGAGGACGCCTCAGCGATCCTCGCCGGGGGCGAGATCCGTGCTTCGGGAGGTGTGAATGTAGAGGATTTGGCCAAGCCGGACATCAATGTGAATGTGATGGCGCGGCAGGCGCTCATTCTGCGGGATGATACGATGAGCCTGCGTGCCGATGGCAACCTGGCGATCCGGGGCCCGCTGGATGGGGCCTCTGTCTCCGGCCGGGTGGAACTGGTGCGTGGACGTGTCTTCAAGGAGATCGAGTTCCTGCCCTTGTCCCTGCCCGATCAGTTGCCGCCCCCTCCGCCGCCCGTGAAACGCAGCACGGGCAAACCGGCCGCACCTCCGCCGTTCGATAAATGGAAGCTGGACGTGAAGGTGGTGACTCGTGACCCCGTTCGTCTGCTGGGCAATGTGCTCAACGGTGCCGTGGTGGTGGACCTTCATGTGGGCGGAACGGGGGGCAGCCCGGAAGTGACAGGCCGCTCCACACTGGACAATGCAAGGGTGCAGCTCCCCTTCAGCCGGTTGAACATCACGCGGGGGAACATCCTCTTCACCAAAGATCGCCCGCTCGATCCAGAGCTGGATCTGCAAGGGGATTCGGTCGTGGGGAACTATGTGGTCACGCTCTTTGCCTACGGCCCTGCCTTGAAGCCCAAGGTGAGGTTTACCTCGAACCCGCCCTTGTCAGAGGGGGAGATCGCGACACTGCTGGCCACCGGTTCCACGGCCGGAGACCTCACTTCGTCCGAGGGCGTGGCAGCCAATCGGGCGGCCTTTCTTCTGCTGAGCCAGACGTATCGCAAGCTTTTCCGCAAAGCGGCACCTCGCCGGATCGATGAAGAACCTCCCAAGCTGAGCTTCAGTTTCTCCCCCATTAGCACGGGCAACACGCAGCGCGCTGTGACGGCCACGTATGAGATCAACCCCCGGCTGCAAGCCATCGGCGAGGTGAGCGAGCGGGGGACCTTCCGCGGGCTGCTGCACTACCTGGTGAGGTTTAGGTAGTCGGGGCGAGCGGGGGATGAGATTTAACCAAAGAGACACAGAGACACAGAGAACTGGGTATAAAGATTTGATCAGGATAAGATGAAATTACTCCATCCATGTCTGCTGGTACTGGTGATGGCTTTGGCCATGGCCGGGCTGGCGCATGGGCAGGCGTTTGTGATCGAGACACAGGGGCTGCGCGTGGAGCTGACAGGCGTGGGCAAGGGGGCGGCGGATGATGTGAAGGCGGTGGTGCAGGAGCAGATCCAGCTCACGGAGGACAAGGAAATGAGTGCGCCGCTGGCGGATGATCTGGCGTTTTTTGTCCGGCAGCGCTATCTGGATCTGGGCTATCCGGATGCGGTGGTGAACTGGGAGATCCAGGGCGGGGCCGCCCTGCTGGCGGTGACAGAGGGGGACGTCTTCAAGGTGGGGGCCATCCAGTACGAGGGAAACACCAGCCAGGAGGAGGCCCAGCTCACGCGGTACCTGCTGCGCCCCACGCACGACAAGCTGGGCGGCAGCAGTGACAGTCCAGTTTTTGTGGAGGCAGACGTCAAGGCGGGGGCCCAGTTGGTGCAGCGCTATTTCCAGGCCCAGGGGTATCTGGAGGCTGTGGCGGCGGAGCCGGTGTTCGACTACAACAAGGCCACCATGCAGGTGGGGGTTCTGGTGAAGATCACCGAGGGGCGGAAGTATCTCTTTGGCAGCGTACAGGTCACTGGTGATCTGCTGGGGCGGGAAAAGGAGTTGCAAGAGGCCGTGTCAGAACTGGCGGGGCAACCCTTCAGCGAGGTGAAGGTGGAGACCGCCCGCGCGAAGATCGCTGGCATCTATCAGATGCGCGGCCACTTCGCTGCCACGGTGAATGCAGTGGCCAATCCGGCGGCCAATGCCTCCGGAACCGTGCCGGTGTTGTACCAGATCCAGGCTGGCCCGGTCTATGAGATCAGCGCGGTGGAGATCGATCCCAAGTTCTCTGCCGGAGCGCAGCGGCTCATCAAGGCCAGCTTCAAGCCCGCCGTGGGCACCACATACTCGCCTTCTGAGCTGGAGATCATGAACCGCCGTCTGCTGGATACCGGAGTGTTTGCCCGGATGGAACTGGAGCCCGTGGCCCAACCCGGAGGCACCCTCGTCCTGCAGGTGAAAGGGGAGGAGGGCATGCGTACCACGGTGGGGTTCTACGGGGGCTATGAGACCTTCCAGGGACCCATCATCGGCGCCGAGGTGCGACAGGTGAACTTCATGGACAGTGGGAACACCGCCAGCGCAAAGGCGGAGTACACCGGCCGGGGTATCAACGGTTCACTGAAACTGCTGGATCCTGCGCTCTTTGGCTCCCGCTACAGTCTTGCTGCCGAGGTGGGGGCGGAGACCTTCTCCATCTTTGATTACGACCGACAGTCCTATTTTGGCAAGCTGGCCCTGGAGCGTCGCTGGAACAAGCATATCACCGCCAGCCTCTTTGGGCAGGTCTCCGCGAACAGCACCGAGTCAACGGAGCTGACTCCTGAGGAACTCGGGCCGGACGAGTACAACCTGGGCGCCGTCGGCATGGCGCTGGTGTTTGACTACAGGAACAGCCCGGTGGTGCCCACGGATGGATGGATGGCCAGTGCGGGCGTCACCGCGTCCGGCGGGGACGTGCAATTTCTCAAGAGCGAAATCTCCCTGGCAGTGTATCAGCCGCTCACCAAGAAGCTGCGCGTCGCGGCCGCGGCCCGGGCCCGTGCGGTGCAGATCAGCGGGGGTGTGGACGAGTTGCCCATCGACCTGCGTCTTTTCAATGGCGGTGCCACCTCAGTCCGCAGCTTCGCGGAGCGCGAGATGGGACCCAAGTCCAAGTCGGGCACGCCTCTGGGCGGCACAGCCACCCATGTCTTCAGCGTGGAGCTGTCCTATGAGATCCGGCCCAATCTGGAACTGGCCCTCTTTGGCGATGCAGGTACGGTCAGCAGGGAGGAGGACAACGTCTTCGCCTCGCCGTCCGATCTGCGCTACGCCATTGGTCTGGGCATTCGGTACAAGCTGCCCATCGGCCCGCTTCGGGTGGACTACGGTTTCAATCCGGACCGCAGGGAGGGGGAGGACCTTGGAGCGTTGCACATCACGTTCGGGTTTGCATTTTGACGGAAATTCGGGGTTTGGGCTGTCACAGCGCGGGCATCATCCACAAGCATTGGTTGAATGATGCGCGAAAACGGCTTTTCTCAGTGCCCTGCCGATGCTGTCTCTCCATCTCCGTTCCCATTTTCCACCGAGCACATGTTAAGCTGGCTGCGCCGATTTTCTGTCTACGGGGATATCTGGATGCGGTACCTGCATTGGGGAGCCCGGCACTGCCCCTGGTTCATGGAGCCGGTCTTCATGGCGGGATTCACCTTCATCTTCTGGGCGCTGTGCGGGACGGCGCGGAATGCGGTGGCTCGGAATCTGACGTTCGTCCTGCCTGGAACCTCCTTGCTGGGCAACCAGTTTAGGGCGTTTCGCGTGTTCTGGAATTTCGCTTGGACCATGACGGATCTGGCCCACGTGAGAAACGGGGATGACATCATCACCTGGGAGGTCTCTGGCATGCCTGACCTGCTCAAGCTGCAGGCCAAGGAGGACGGGGCCGTGCTGCTGACCGCCCACATGGGCAGCTACGATGTCGCGGCCCCGATGTTCGCCAATCGGTTCAAGTGCCCCATCCACATGGTGCGTGCTCCGGAGCGCATGCGGGAGAGTCAGGAATTCCAGAAAAACAAGAGAGAGCGGCAGGAGTCAGAAGACTTCGTCGTGCACTACAATGAGCCAGGCAGCATGCTCGGCGTAGAACTGGCCCGGGCCATAGGGGAGGGGGGGATCGTCGCCATTCAGGGCGACCGCGTTCTCTTCGATGTCTCGCCCATGCGTTTGGACTTCAAGCCCGGCGTGGAGTGGAACATTCCCCGCGGTCCGTTCATTCTTGCCACTGTGGCCCGCACCACCATCCATCCCATTTTTATCATCCGCATGGGGTATCGCCGCTACCGGGTGCATGCAGAGTCCTCCTTTGGTGTGGCGACCGCGGGCCTGGACAGAAACGAATCTCAGATGAAGGCCGCGAGCCAGTGGAACCAGGTGCTGCGCTCCGTGATCGAGCAGTACTGGTACCAGTGGTTTGTCTTTGAAGATGTGTTTGCATCCCACCCGGATGCAGCGAAAACTCCAACCGCTCCTCCCGCAGTATGAGCCACGATCCTGCCATCGACACGGTCATTCCCGCCAGCGTGCGTCGCCCGGAGAAGGAAGTGTATGGGTTTGCCGCCGGAGTTTCGCTGTGGACCTTCCTGGTGATCGAGCACTATTTCTCCCTGTGGGCAGGGGACAGCACCTTGCGGTTTGCTCTGACGTTCCTGTTCGTTCCCGTGGTGTGTTTCTTCGTGCTGGTCATCATCACCCAAGTGGCCTTATGTCTGGCCGTTCTACCCAGTCGGTGGTTGAAGTTGGCTCGTGACCAGTATGAGCGCTTCGTGTGTGTGCTGCTGCTGAGTTTCTTTGGCATCGCCTCCCTCGTGTTGCTGGGCGATCTGGAACCGACTGCGCATTTCCTGGGCTGGCTCTGGTGGGCGGGGCTCGCGTTCTGCCTGCTGATCCACGCCTTCGGCAAGTCCATGGCTGAGGAGCCAGATGTGGGCCTGCAATTGAAGCCGGAGAATTGAGCCCGGCCCGCTTCGCGGGAGATAGAAGACTGGAAGACGAAAGACAGAAGACCTGAAGGGCTTGTTTGAATGGCAACCCGTTTGAGCTGGGTGGGCCACGAACCGCCTCCGCAGCACTCAGTGTGGCCGCGTTTGTAAAAACGCGGTCCGGCCACAAGTCACCCAGGACGGTCGATTCCCGCCGCGAGGCCGCGCCACCCACCGCACGCTCACGAGTGCAGCTACGAGCTGGCGTGGCACACGCCACGAACCGCCTCCGCAGCGCTCAGTGTGGCTGCGTTTGTGAAAACGCGGTCCGG
>NZ_BATQ01000084.1 GCF_000739635.1 Verrucomicrobium sp. BvORR034
GTTCTCACGAACGCAGCCACTACTGAGGGGCGCCACGGGGTGGTTCGTGGCTGTATTCGTGAGAATACGGAAGGGTGCTGGGGCCGGAGGAGGCGGTGGGGGAGTGTGGCGCGGAAAGGTTCGAGGACGCACCGCGTTCTCGCGAACGCAGCCACGACTGAGGGACGCCACGGGGCAGCTCGTGGCTGCATTCGTGAGAATGCGGAGGGCGCTTGGGCTTGCGGAGGCGTTGGGGGAGTGGGTCGTGGTAGGGTCTGCGGACGCACCACGTTCTCACGAACGCAGCCACTACTGAGGAACGCCCCTTTTCCCTCTTCCCTTACCCCTTGACCCTCTCTCCCTCCCCCTCAATACCGCATGAAGAAATGCTTGGGCCGGTCGTGCTTTTGCTTGGGCGTGAGGGGTGGCACGTGGAAGTTCATCGTCAGGGCTCCGGAGCTGGCTTGTTTTTCCAGCAGCAGGGCACAGGCGGACTTCAGTTGCTGCCAGCGATCCCAATCATGAGCGGGCGCATGCACGACATGGCGCAGGAGGCTGAGCCATTCCACATGCGCACGGGTGAGGTCGCCCTCTGCCACGGCGTCTCTCTGCGGAGAGGGGCGGGTGACGCCGTGACCTTCCAGCAGCCCGAGCAGCTCGGCGGTGCCTTCGCCATAGCCGATGGGGAGGCCGGCTTCCAGGTAGCCGCTATGGTTCACGTAGCCGTAGATGCCCCGACAAGCGGCTGCCAGGCGCTCGCTGCCGCCGGGTTCAGTCATCTCCAGGCGGCAGTCAGACCGGAGGTTGGCCATGTGAATGGCCAGTTCATCCACGGGATAGGATTCATCTTCTAGCGCGGCTGCGACGGCGAGGCCTTCTCCATGTTGGAAATAACTAAAGATCACCCCCCGGCGGGTGGGGGAGCCGTCGCTATCGACCAGACCAAGAGTCCGCCAGGCATGCACGGGTGTGCCGGCCCTGGTCGTCTGGTCGGGCACGGTGGAGTTCATCTGGATGCCTGTTTCCGTTGCTCTCTGCACGGTGCGCTCCTCCGGTGCCACCACCCAGCGCCCCAGACTGTCCTGGAGAGCGGTCACGAGCTGGGTGGAGTGGTCAAACTGGGCCCACCGCAGGTTGTCCTTCACCGTTGTACCCAGGAGGTTCGCTCCGGGAAAATGGGGCATGAGACGCGGAAGGGCCTTCTGGGTGATCTGCTCCTCTGTCAGCACCTCCAGCTGGCGGGGGATGTTGAGCAGTTTCCTCAAACTCTGGGTGGGGACGACGCCTTCGCCACCGCCTTCCGGTGGTTTACCGAGGGCGATTTCGTTTCCATAAAGCTGGGCTCCCGACTGGCGGACCAGTTTGAAGATTCTGCCCGGACCGCCGGGAAGTTCTCGCACATAGCTGGCATCTCCCAAGGCGGCGCCATGGTAGCCTTCTGTCGCGCGCCAGGCTTCCCCGAGTGAGACTTGCGCTTCCTTCCGCACCTTGAGTTCCTCCCACTGGCCTTCACTGTTGCGCAGCTCATGCCGGGTGCCGGTGAGGCCAAAGAGGGCTCCGGGTCTGCCGGCGGGAGTGGTGGCGGCGGAGGCGGCAGGATCGGTTGTTTCCTCAAGACCGAGTTCCGGCGGCACCTTCGCAAACAGCCGCTGGGCGAAGTCCAGGGCGGCCTGGAAGGGGTTGAGGCCGTCCAGGGCGGCCCGGCGCATGATGCGCAGGAACAAGGGCCACGAGAGCTTGCTGCTCCGCCGCAGGCGGGCAGGCCGGGCATCTGCCAGGGTGGGGCTGGTGCGGGAGGTGAGCACATAGCCGCGCTCATCCAGACCACGTCGTCCGGCGCGGCCATACATCTGCAGCAGTTCATCCGCGGCCAGTTGTTGCTCCATCGTGCCGTCATGGTACATGGTGGAGGAGACGTGCACGCTCCGGACGGAGAAGTTGATGCCCGCCGCCAATCCCATGGTGGAGACGATGACACGGAGCTGGCCACCTTTGGCCAGGGGCTCCACCAGACCCGCCCGGACCGGATAGCTGAGGCCGCTGTGGTGGTAAGCGATGCGCTTCTCCAGCAGGGCGGCGACATCTTTGCCCGCCAGAGACTTCTGTTCTTGGGTGAGTGAAAGAGGCTCGCCCTGGGGCAGCTGATCAGCCAGTTGTTTGGCGATCTTTTCCGCATCTTTTCTGCGGGGGGCAAAGATGAGCAACGGACCGAGATCGGCCATCAGAGCACTTGCGGCAAACTTGGGCCAGTAGCCCTCCAGGCCGCGCAGCTTCTGTGGCAGCACTTCCACAGGCGTCTCCTCCAGGGGCACCGGGCGTTCCTTGGCGGAGACGACTTCCACGTTGCGCCCGATCCGGCGCATCCAGGTCGCGACGTCCTCCGAGTTCTCCACGCTGCCGCTCAGGAGCAGGAGCTTGGTGCTGGCTCCCGCCAGGACAATGGCCCCTTCGTAATGGCTGCCTCGTGCGGGGTCGCCGATCATCTGAAACTCATCGATGACCAGCAGCTCGGGTCCTTGACCAGTGAGGATCCGCTCGATCTGCGTCTCCAGCGTGGCAACCAGCACTGGAGCGTGCACGTTCACCGCACGGTCTCCCGTGGCCAAGCCCACCTTCCAACCGGCCTCTGTCCATTCCGCGAACTTGTCA
>NZ_BATQ01000083.1 GCF_000739635.1 Verrucomicrobium sp. BvORR034
TTCAAGACGAAAGACTTGAGTCAGTAAAGGAGGGAGGGACGCCCCTGTCCTGGTCGAAGGCGTGATGTTTGAGGTGGCGCGTGGTTAGGGCGTGCAGCGGCCTTTTGCTGCCGCTCCCTCTGCTTCCACGCGGGGCCGGAGACCCCGCCTCCTCTATTCTGCGGCCAAGACTTTTTGAAGTTTGTTTGCGGGTAAAGGAGGCGGGGGTTCCTAGCCCCGCTCAGTCGCTCGGCTCCTGAGGTGGTGGACGGCCATCGGGTTCAGGAGTTCAACACGCTGCCTTCCTCCGCTCGCAAAGCCGTTGGCACAACGGGACTACGCCGCAGGTGGCAGCTTAAAGTAGTTCAGAGCTTCAGCTCGGTATTGGAGGATGTGGATGGCGCGACTGACGCACTGAAGTGCTGGACTGCATTGTCATGTTGCTGCGGGAGTGGTCCGGCTGTCCCCAGCCGCTTGGGGGGAGCGGAGTGAATCGGCGTTGTTGGCCTTGTGGTGTCTCGCCGCGGCTGACGTCAACTGTAGGGCGAGCGCCCCACTTGCCGCGAGCGGCCCCGATGAGGCATCCCGACGCAGACAGTCATCCGGTCCTAGGGGGTGACACGCTGCATCCCTCCGCTCCCGAAGCGGGTTGGGACAACCGGACTACGCCGTGGGTGGCAGCTGAAAGTAGTGGTAGGCTTTAGCCTGCCTGCATGAGACGTGGGTGGTGCGCCTGACGTAGCCTCGTGGCATCGCGCGCATCATGCCCCTGACCTCAAGTCTTGCGTCTTGTGTCTTCAAAGTCTTCTGTCTCCCGCGCAGCGGGTCACCCCTTCACCAACGGCACAGGTCCCGCCGTCACGTTCTCCAGGTCCACCTTGCGGTAGAAGCAGGTGGGGGCCTTGGTGTGGCAGCAGCCGCCGCCGAGTTGCTCGACTTTCAGAATCACGGCGTCCTGGTCGCAATCTACGCGGATCTCTTTCACCACCTGGAATTCGCCGGAGGTCTTGCCCTTGTGCCAGATCTCCTTGCGGCTGCGGCTGTAGTACACGGCCTCACCCAGGGCGATGGTCATGCGCAGGGTTTCCTCGTTCATGTAGGCGACCATGAGGGGCTCGTTGGTCTTGTGGTCGAGGGCGATGGCTGGGATGAGGCCGTCGGCATCGAACTTGGGGGCGAGGACGAGGCCCTGCTCGATGGTCTGCTTGGAATCGCGCTCGGCAAAGGCCAACTGGCTGGCTTCTAGGGACATGATCGTTGGGGGGCGGGGGCTGGGAAAGGTGATTTTTGGGGAGGGTCAAGATGCCGCGGGGCCGGAAAAAGGAAAGCGGCTTTTGATTTGCTTCGACAACCGGGGTGCCATGCGTAGGGAAGGAGCATGGCATTCAAGGCAGACATCGCACTGCAATTCGTGAACCGCGCCCGGGAGCGGGGGCGGCTGGGGCATGCCTACCTCATCTGCGGCCCCAAGGAGGCGGATCTGTCGGCCTTTGCGGTGCGGATGCTGAACCTCGTCTCTGGCAGTGCCTACAAGGATCTGGACACCTGGGAGAAGCACGGCATCTGCGTGGTGCGGCCTGAGAGCAAGTCCCGCCAGATCAAGGTGGACGCCATTCGCGAGCAGGTGGAGCCCTACCTCTTTGTTACCTCCTCTGGGGCACAGCATCGCATGTGCGTCATCGTGGATGCGGAGCGGATGAACGTGCAGGCGCAGAATGCGTTCCTGCGAACGCTGGAGGAGCCGCCCCCCCGGACGCTCTTCCTGCTGCTGTCTGAGCAGCCCCAGCAGTTTCTGGAGACCATTCTGTCCCGCGTGATCCGCATTTCGCTCATGCCGGAGGAGAACACGCGGAAGCTTTCTGAATCAGAAGTGCGCCTCGTCGACCTGCTTTCTGACCTGGCCAATCGCAAGTCTGACTCCCTGGCGGGGGCCATGACCCTGCGACGGGAGTTTGAAGAGATCCTGGAGGACATCCATGAGGCTCTGACGAAGCAGCTGGAGGCGCAGTTTGAGGAGGAGAAGAAGTTCTACAAGAGCACGACCGACGTGGACAACTCCTGGGTCAAGTCCCGCGAGGAGGAGACCGAGGCGGCGATCGAGTCGCGCTACCGTCAGGAGCGCGATGCGCTGATGGAGCTGCTCCTGGCCTGGATGGGCGATGTGCTGCGTCATCAGGTGGGCCTGGAGCGTCTGGACCTGCCGGACTACGCCGCGGCGACCAAGGCCCTGGCGGCCCGCTGGGATGGCAGTACGCTGGCAAGGCGGCTGAAGGAGCTGCGCAAGCTGCACTCCAATCTGCACACCAATGTGAATGAAACGCTGGCGCTAGACTCGGCGTTCATCGCGGCTTTTGCGTGAGAAGCCATGCGCATCCCATGCGTATTGAATTCCAGTATTGACCTATGGAAGAGCGGCGGCAACCCACCTGGCAGATCTGGCTCACCCGTGTGCTCGCATGGGGCTTCGGTGGGCTGTTCGTGTGGGCGGGCTGGCTCAAGGTTCAGGATCCAACACTGTTTTTGATCAGTGTGCGCTCATTCCGGATGCTGCCGGATCCCTTTGCGGCGTGGCTGGCGCTGGGCCTGCCTTGGCTGGAGATCTTTGCCGGGCTGGCCGTGATTACCGGCGTGTTGCGTCGCGGTGGTTTGTTGTTGTTGAATTTGTCGCTCGTGGCCTTTGGCATTGCGTTGGTCACGGCGTTGGTACGGGGGCTGGATGTGGAGTGCGGATGCTTTGGCGGGAAGAACGGGACCACGCATATCTGGGAGGGCCTGGTGCGGGATGTGGTGTTGCTGGCGGTGGGGCTGTGGTTGGGGAGGAGAGTTAGGGGGTAGGAGTTAAGGGTTATGAGTTATGAGTGAGGGGGAGGGGCGATGTGGTTGAGGAGAGGATCAGGGGTGGGGATGCCATGGGCCTACCGCTCCGCGGTAGGGTCAGGGGTGGGGATACCATGGGTAGTCCTCGCCAAACTCGGCCGACCCATGGCTACGGATGGTGAACCCTCCGGGTTCGGAGCCGAGTGATTGCGCCTGTGTAACCGCGGCGAGCGTCAATGTAGCTGCGCTCGTGAGAGCGTGGTGGGTGGTTCGTCCTTGCGGTGTTGGAATCGTCTGAGGGCATGCTTCGGCCCAGCGCCGAACCGCATTTTTACAAATGCAGCTACGAGTTTCGTCTGCGGCGGACCTCAGTATTGTAGCTGCGCTCGTGAGAGCGTGGAGCGTCCATCGTCCCTGCTACGCCGTGATCGTTGCAGGGCATCCTTATGCCTCGGCACCCATCCGCATTCTCACGAATGCAGCTACGAGTGCCCCTACGGCGCCCCTCAGTCGCGGCTGTGTTCGTGAGAACGCAATGCATCTAACCCATAACTCTTTACATCTAACTCCCAACTTTCTTCGTCAACGTCATCACGCACTCCAGGTGGCGGGTCTGGGGGAAGAGGTCAAACGGCTGCACCTTTTCCAGGGTGTAACCGGCTTCCACGAACTTCACGAGGTCGCGCATCTGGGTGGCGGGGTTGCAGGAAACGTACACGACGTTGTGCGGCCCGTAGGCAAAGAGCTGGTGCAGGAAGTCCTCGCCGCAGCCGGCGCGGGGTGGGTCCACAATGATGGAGGACTCCTCTGCGGGCAGCATCACCCCGGCGAAGATGCGCTCGGCACTGCCGGCGATGAATTTCGCGTTGGTGATGTTGTTGATGCGGGCGTTGTGCGTGGCCTTGGCCACGGCGCTCTCGGAGATCTCCACGCCGTTCACCTGCTCGAAGTGGCGGGCGCAGGCCAGGGCAAAGAGGCCGCTGCCGCAGTAGGCATCGATGAGATAACGCGCTCCGTCCGTGCGGGCCTCGCGGGCCACATGCTGGACGAAGGCGGGCAGGATAAACGGGTTGTTCTGGAAGAAGTCACCGGCCTGGAACTCAAAGCGGACGCCTTCCACCACTTCCACAGCGATCTGGGAGGATTCCGTGAGCACCTTGCCCTCAGACGCGCGCATGAGCAGGGTGGCGGCGCGCTTGTAGCGGTGCGCGTTCTGCCGCACCTCATCTCGCAGGGAGGTGAGACGCTCGTTGAGCTCCGGCATGGCGATCTCGCACCGCGGCACATCGATGATGCGGTAGCGGCTGCTGTCGGCCAGGAAGCCGATCTCACTGATGGTCCCATCGCGCGGCGGGGCGAAGTGCGGGGTGATCTTGGACCGGTAGGTGTACTGGGTGGGCGAGGGGATGACAGGCTCCACCGGGTGCTCGATGCGGGCCATGTGCTTCAGGAGCTCTGCCACCTGCTGGCGCTTCCAGTCCAGCTGGGTGGGGTAGTCCATGTTCTGGTACTGGCAGCCGCCACACTGGCCGAACACGGGGCAGGGGGGCTGGACGCGATGCGGGGAGGGTTCCAGCACTTCCAGCAGATCGGCCTCACTGTAGTTCTTGTGGTTGCGATGCACTCGGGCCAGCACCTTTTCCTGAGGCAGGGCAAAGGGCACCATCACCACCCAGCCGTCCACGCGGGCCAGGCCGTGGCCCAGATTGGTCAGGGTCTCAATCTCGAGCGTGAACTCGTGATGGTAGGGGAAGGGGTGGGGGACAAACTTCTTGGGCGGCGCGCGCATGGTCCGTTCATCAACCGCCAAAGGCCCCGGATTGCAACAATTCTCCGCTTTTGAGGCAGTCGGAGGAGGCCTCACGCAGGTTTTTCTGCGGGTGTGACACCGCCTTGACCCTGTCTCCATCGGGGGTTAGCATCGGGGCAGCTTTTTCTATCACCTTTTTTCCCTCTCCATTCACACATGTGCGGCATTGTAGGCTACATCGGCAAGCGTCAGGCCAGTCCCATCCTCCTCGATGGGTTGCGGCGTCTGGAATATCGTGGTTATGATTCTGCTGGGATGGCCCTGCAGAATGGGGCCAGCCTCCAGGTGCTGCGCCGGGCGGGACGCATCGACAACCTGCGCCAGCTCGTGGCGGAGACGGCTCCGCAAAGCATGGCAGGAATCAGCCATACCCGCTGGGCCACCCACGGGGCACCCACAGATGAAAACGCCCACCCTCACCGGGACCAGTCGGGCAATCTGGCCATCGTCCACAACGGCGTCATCGAGAACTACCAGACCCTGCGGGATGCCCTGCTGGCGGATGGTCACACTTTTGGCTCGGAAACGGACACGGAAGTCCTGGCCCACCTCATCGGCGTGTACTACGACGCCAGCCCACAGGCTGACCCCGTCGCCAGGCTCGTTGGAGCCGTGCAGGCGGCTCTGCCCCGGGTGAAGGGTACCTACGGCATTGCCGCCATTCATACCGATGCGCCGGACGTCATTGTGGGGGCCCGTCTGGGCAGCCCGCTGGTGGTCGGTCTCGGGCAGGAGGAGCACTTCCTGGCCAGTGACGTGTCCGCCATCATCGCGCACACGAAGGACGTCATCTATCTCAACGACTACGACGTCGTCACCATCACGAAAGACACCTTCGACGTGCAGGCCCTGGCTGGCGGCTCCGCAAAAGTCAGCGTGAGCCGGGTGGACTTCACGGAAGACGATGCGGAGATGGGCGACTTCCCGCATTACATGCTCAAGGAGATCTATGAGCAGCCACAATCTCTGCGCAATGCCCTGCGCGGCCGTCTCTCTCGCGATGAGGCGACGGTGGTGCTCGGGGGCCTGCAGATGTCGCCCATGGAGTTGCGTCAGATCGACCGCATCATCCTCAGCGGCTGCGGCACGGCCTACCATGCCGGCATGGTGGGCGAGTACCTGTTGGAGACCGTGGCCCGCATCCCCACGGAGGTGGAGATCGCCAGCGAGTTTCGCTATCGGAACGTGCCCACGGACAAGAACACGCTGCAGTTCGTGATCAGCCAGAGCGGTGAAACCATCGACACCCTCGCTGCCCTACGCGAAGCCAAGCGAAAGGGCATGAAGGTGCTCGGCATCGTGAACAACGTGGCCAGCACCATCGCCCGTGAGACGGACGGCGGCATCTACATCCACGCCGGTCCGGAGATCGGGGTGGCGGCGACGAAGAGCTTCACCTCCCAGGTGGCGGTGCTCACGCTGTTGAGCTTCCTCTTCGGCCGCATTCACCACCTGAGCAGCACGGACGGCCTGGAGCTCATCGATGAACTGGAGGCGATCCCGGACAAGATTGCCTCGATCCTGGAGCAGGCGGATCATATCAAGACCATCGCCAACAAGTACGCAGACGCGGATGGCATGCTCTTCATGGGCCGCCAGATCAACTACCCCGTGGCGATGGAAGGGGCGCTGAAGATGAAGGAGATCAGCTACATCTACGCCAGCGGTCACCCCAGCGCCGAGCTGAAGCACGGCATCATCGCGCTTGTGAAGCCGGAGCTGCCAAGTATTTTCCTTGCACCGCATGATGCGGTGTTTGAGAAGAACATCAGCAACATCGAGGAAGTGAAGGCGCGCAAGGGCCCGGTCGTGGCGGTGGCGACCGAGGGACACCCGAACATTGAGAAGGTGGCGGATGATGTGATCTACATCCCGCGCAGCCCCTCGATCCTGAGCCCCCTGCTCACGGTCATTCCTCTCCAGCTGCTGGCCTACTATGTGGCCGTGGCCCGCGGATGCGATGTGGACAAGCCTCGCAACCTTGCCAAAAGCGTGACGGTGGAATGAACATTCTGCGCCAGCACTGGTCTCAGTCGGGGATGCAATGGCGCCTGGCAGCACTGTCGGTCTGTGTAGCCGCAGTTCTGCTGGGATCTTCCGGTCTCAGGGCTGCGGATGTTGTTCCGCAGCCTCATCCGGAGATGCTGCCAGCGGATTTTCTTGATTGCGTGGGCAAGCAGACCAAGGCCCGGTGGCGCACTCTCTACCGCCAGCCGCCGCCCACGCCCTCGTCAGACCGGCGCAAGGTGGCTTTCACCCTGGGTGGCCTGGTGGCGGATGCCTACCTGACGCTCCAGGCTGGCCATGCCCAGCAGTTCAAGAACAACAACCAGGAAGTGCTGAACTACGCCCGCGTGCTGGGCCTGGCGGAAAAGATCACCCCCGACATCCTGGCCGAAGGCAAGATGGCCGAGGCCGAGGACTGGCCCATGCTGCGCGAAAGGCTGGTGCAGAAGCAGGGTGTGATCTCGAACCTGCTCAAGGAGCAGCGCGATGATGACCTGGCCATCCTGGTGGATCTGGGCATGTGGCTGCGCCTGCTGGAGATCAGCTCCGAGCTCGTGGTGGGGAACACGGCGCTGGAGAACAAGTCCCTCTGCATTGGCTCCAAGACCCTGCTGGATGAGATGATCGCCCGCTATGAGCGCCTCACCGAAGCGGCCCGGACCGATGAAACCATCGCCCAGGTCGGCAGTATCTTGCAGATGCTACAACGCCACTGGACCGCCGCGGAGGGCGATCCCTCTGACGAGGTGGTGACGATGACGCATGAGAAGCTGCGCTACTTGATGGGCAAGCTGACGATGAAGTAGGGCCGGCTGCGCCGGAGACACAAGACTTCAAGACAGAAGACTCAAGACTTGAGCCGCAGCGACCGAGAGGGCGGGTGAGGTTGTTGCTGTGACGTTGTTCATCGAACCTGGCTCATCTGCGGAGCGGGAAGGGCATTGTGGGACGTTTGGAGCGTGACCTGCCAGCAGGGCAATCCTCACAACCGCTTCGCCATCACGTGATCGTCCATCACAAACCCGCCACCGATGTCTGTGCAGCGGTCTTCCTCGAACTCGAACCCGGCGCGTAAATAAGCGCGGATGGCTTTGCGATTCTGCCGGTTCACGCGGAGCTGGAGCGCGCTTGCTCCCTCGGCCGTGGCTTCCTCAATCACATGCGTCAGGGCTGAAGCCCCGATGCCGCGGCCGTGCTGGTTGGGCTTCACATAGAGCTTGTGCAGCAGTGCGGTGGATCTTTCCGACTCTGCCCCCGCCTCCAACTCCCAGCCCAGGAATCCGACGATGCTGCCGTCTTCCTCGCGAATGAGTTGATACCTCACACCACGGGTGCTGACTTCCTCCTCCAGATGAGGCACGTTGTACATCAGGCCCAGCATGTACTGGATCTGATCGGGGGTGATGAGTTCGCGGTAAACCTGGGGCCAGATTTCCCGGGCCAGGGCCTCCACGGTGGGCAGATCCTCCCGCCGCGCTGGAACAAACTGCAGGTGGCTGGCGGGTGACCAATGTTCGCCTGCCCACTTCAGTGCGGCCTGCCATGCGGCAACATCGTCGGAAGGGCTGAGTTCCGTAAGATGCCGGACGATGTCCAAGCGGCGAGGCTCGACGATGCCTTCCTCCCGGATTTGCTTCTCATCCGATGGGTGCTCAGACTCAGGCAGCAGATGCTTGGAAAGATACCAGCAGGCCCAGGCGCGCCAGGTGCGCAGAGTCCTGTGCGGCTCCACCATGCGGGTGGCGAGGTGCTGGTAGTGACGGCGGGGATTGCCGATGAACTGGCCCTCCGGACGATGCTGGAGAATCCAGGCCACGGCGTGATAGGGGCGGAATCCCTCGGACTGCAGGGACACCTCCGGCAGATGGCAGGAGAGCGCCCGGTTCACCAGGAGCAGAGACTTGGCGGGGAATCCCTCCAGCCACAGGCTCTGGGCATAGTGCAGCGCTGTGTGGTAGAAGGTCGCGCTGCGGTCCCGGCCCAACGCGTGAATCTCATCGGCCGAGTAGCGCCGATTGATCTGCGGGAGAAAGGGGCAGGGGCTGAGAGCAGGGGAAGTGGGGGCGGGGGCTTCCATGGCGGGGCAAAACGGGGGGTCGACGGCGGGCCGGGGCGCTAGCCTCCTTGAACCGGGGGCATGATGGCCACTTCAGCGCCCTCATGCAGGGGCATGTTGCGCTTGGCGTACGTCTGGTCCACTGCCACGAGGAGGCTCGCGTCCCAGGCCTGCAGCGCGGGCCATTTCTGAAAAAGGTGAGCCAGTAGATCTGCCACCGTCGCTCCGTTAGCGAGCACGATTTCACCCTCTTCGGTCCCCGTGAGGTCCTTTAGAACTGAGAAGTAGAGAACTCGAACCTTCATGACATGGCGGGGGCGGGGGATGGAATACGATCAAATGGCGCTCTCACTGAGTACGCCGATGCAGGGCAGATTGCGATAGTGCCCCTGGTAATCCATGCCGTAGCCCACGACAAACTCGTCCGGGATGTCAAAGCCCACATATTCCACCAGGGGCTCGCGGTCCCGGGGGCGTTGCTTTCTGAGCAGCACGGCGGTGCGGAGCGTGGCGGGCTGGCAGGCGGTGATGAGCTGATCCTGCACGGTGGCCAGGGTGAGCCCGGTGTCCAGGATGTCATCGATGAGCAGCACGGTGCGGCCTTCCAGCCCGGCAGGGAGGCGCTGAAGGAGTTGCACCGTCCCGGTGGAAGAGGTGCCGCCGTGATAGCTGCGGACGGAAACGGTGTGCACCCGCACGGGGAGGGGCACGGAGCGCAACAGGTCCACCACGAAGAACAAGGCCCCGTCCATGAGGGCGACCACGTCCAGTTCCTGGCCCTGATAATCGCGCACAATTTCTGCGGCGATCTCAGCAACACGAAGCTGGATCGTCTCGGCATCGAAGACGATCTTGTCTAAGCTGGAAAGAACACCTGCAACCGCGTCGCTCATGTTGTATCAGAAAAACCACTGAACTCCCTACTTCCTGCAAATGACTCCCGCTGGCAAACCGAATCTCGCCGACCTCAGACTTAGCTACGAAAAAGGTGCATTGGACGAGACCACGCTCCCCGGGGACCCGTTCACGTTGTTTCGGTTGTGGCTGGATGACGCTTTGGCAGCCGGCGTGATGGAGGCGAATGCGATGACGCTGGCGACAGTGTCGGCGGGCGGCCAGCCCTCTGCCCGTACCGTGCTGCTCAAGGGGTTGGATGAGCGGGGGTTCTCCTTCTTCACAAACTACCAGAGCCGCAAGGGGCAGGAACTCACCGGCAACCCCAAAGCCTCCCTTGTCTTTTTCTGGAAAGAGCGGGAACGCCAGGTCTGCGTGCGGGGTGCCGTCACGGTGCTGGGCCGGGAGGAATCAGGAGTCTATTTCAAGAGCCGCCCGTATGGCAGCCAGATCGGGGCCTGGGTGTCTGAGCAGAGCAGCCCCATCCCAAATCGCGAATGGCTGGAGGAGCGTGAGCGGGTGCTCAAGGCGCAATATCCCGAGGGGCAAGTGCCGCTGCCACCCTTCTGGGGTGGGTACGTGCTAGATCCCCATGAGGTGGAGTTCTGGCAGGGGCGCCCCAGCCGCTTGCACGACCGGGTGCAGTATGACCGGGTGGCGGAAGGCTCTGGGTGGAAGTGGACCCGGTTGAGCCCGTGATTCGCAGCGATTGAGATGCGGATGCGCGGTCTGGGAATGGCTTGGTCTTGACGCCACCGGGTGGGGTCGGATGATGGGGCATGCGCCCTACCGACTGGATCAGTGCCCTAGTGCTCCTGCTTATCGTGCTGGATCCACTGGGCAATGTGCCGGTGTTCAGCTCGTTGTTGCGCCAGGTGGAGCCGGCGCGGAGGAAGCGGGTCATTTTGCGGGAGTGTGGGATCGCGCTGGTCGTGCTCTTCTTTTTCCTGGCGTTTGGGGGTGGTTTCCTGAAACTCGTCGGGCTGTCGCAAAGCTCACTGGGCATCGCGGGCAGCATCATCCTGTTCATGATTGCGCTGCGCATGGTGTTCGAGTCCACCGAGAAGGTGTTTGGCGGGCTGCCCCAGGGCGAGCCGTTCATCGTGCCGATGGCCATTCCCATGCTGGCCGGGCCGTCTGCACTGGCCACGGTGATCTTGTTCACCACGCGGGAGGGCGTCTCCACCTTGGGCGCGGTCGGGGCGATCTCCATCGCCATGGGAGTGACCTGTATCGTGCTGCTCCTGGGGGAGCGGATCATTCGCCTGGTCGGCGAGCGCGGCCTGGCCGCCATGGAGCGCCTCATGGGCCTTCTGCTGACCGCGATCGCCGTGGAGATGTTTCTGCGGGGTGTGAAGGAGTTTATGAAGTGAGACAGAAGACTGGAAGACGAAAGACAGAAGACATGAGGTAGGAGGTCGCAGCAGGAGTAGTCCGGCTGTCCCCAGCCGGTTAGGGGAGCGGAGTGGATGAGATGTTGCGTGTCTTTTGGTGCGTTGACGCCCCTGACGTCAGCTGTAGGGCGAGCGCCCCGCTTGCCGCGAGTGGCTCCTGAGGTGGCAATCCCGACAGCCCAGGGATTTTTCAGCGGGAGGGGGGCGAGCGTGGAAGGGCCTGTGCACATGCAACGCCTGAGCTTGCAGGCGGTCATCGGGTTCGAGGGGCTGACGCGTCGTATTTCTCCGCTCCCAAGGCCGGTTGGGACAGCCGGACTACGCCGGAGGCGGGAACTGAAAGTAGTGGTAGGCTTCAGCCTGCCTGCATGAGACGTGGGTAACGACTGGACTACTTTGCCATGCCGCAGCAGGAGTAGTCCGGCTGTCCCCAGCCGGTTAGGGGAGTGGATGAGATGGTGCGTGTCTTTTGGTGCGTTGTCGCCCCCAGACGTCAACTGTAGGGCGAGCGCCCCGCTTGCCGCGAGTGGCTCCTGAGGTGGCATCCCGGCAGGTCGCCCGACAGCCCGGGGTCTTTGGGGGTTGGGGTGTGGGGAGGGTGATCAAGGGCCTGCACACATGCAACGCCTGAGCTTGCAGGCGGTCATCGGGTTCGAGGGGGTGACGCGTGGTATCCCTTCGCTCCCAAGGCCGGTTGGGACAACCGGACTACGCCGGGAGGCGGCAGCTGAAGATAGTGGTAGGCTTCAGTCTGCCTGCCTGCGCGACTGACGCACCGAAGTGACTGGACTACTTTGCTTCGACGGAGCGTCATCCTGGGACGCGTGGACTACTGGGCGAGAGCTCAGGTCTGATGTCTGGAGTCTGCCAGTCTGGTGTCTGCCAGTCTGGTGTCTGCCAGTCTGGTGTCTGCCAGTCTGGTGTCTGCCAGTCTGGTGTCTGCCAGTCTGGTGTCTTTCTAGATCTTGATCCCGATCTTCTTGAAGCCGTTCTTAACGTCATTCAGCAGCACTTCAGAGCTGCGGCCGTCGAAGAGGATGTCCAGCTTGTCCACGCCAAACTGGCGGGAGTTCACGCGCTCAGGGCGTTCGGGGCGGGGGGGAGGGGTGAGCTCCCGGGGGTAGCTGAAGCGTCCGCCGCCCAGTTGTTTCACACCGGGGAGCTTGAAGAATTCCTCCATGGCCTTGCGGTACTCCGCGAGCTTCTTGTCGTACTCGGCCCCTTTGGCGCGCTCTTCGGCCATGGCGTCTAGGTACCTCAGGAAGCGGGTGCCTTTGCCATCGCCATCCAGGTGGCAGAAGTAGTACACCAGCACGTAGGACTGGAAGTAGAGCTGGCGCATCGCGCGGTGCTGGCCCGCAGGGTTGTCGGCGATCTCATCCCACTTGTCGCGGGTCATCCGCATGTGTTCCTCCCAGCCGCGGAAGTCGGCCAGGGTCATGTTCTCCCGCTCGGAGCGTTCCTTGATGTACTCCTTCAGGCCGGACTCGTGCCGACCCGCCTGAAAGCGGCCGGCGTTGTAGGGGATGGACTCCGTGTACTCGGCAGTGCCTTCGATGATCCACGTGGGCAGGAAGCCCAGGTAGTCATGCATAAGCTGGTGGGTGATCTCGTGGACGATCGTGTCATTGCGGTAGTTGTCGTCCTTGAACCAGGTCTTGCCACGCAGGTCCAGGCCCAGGCTCTGGAAGGGGACGCGGAAGGTGCGGTCGGCGCTGAAGTACACGCCGCCGGAGTTTTCCGGGGCTCCGCTGGCCACATAGCTGGCCCGGCTGGCGAAGAACTTGGCCTGATAGCGGCCCAAATCTGCCGGCGGGCGGGGCTCGATGCCCCAGGGGAGAGCCTCCACGAGGGCGCGCGTGGCCTCGAAGGTGCGGGCAATTTCCTTCATCACGCTGCCGGCGAGTTTGTCCTCGGAGGTGAACTCGAAGGCCTCAGAGCGGTAAATGCAGCGCTTCTCGGCAGGTACCTCGTCCACCACCGTGATCTCGATAGCGCGGGTGGAAACCTCCACGACATCGGGCCAGGTGCGTTTCTCGATGGGAGTGCGCGTGCCTGTGGCGGTCGTCACGCCCGCCGCAGGGGCCGATCCGCCGGGTGCCGCAGTGCCGTTCTGCTTGATAAAGGCCTGGTCCGCATTCGAGAGGCGGCTCAGGGCAAATTTCACAGACTGGCCGGAGGCGAGCACGAAAATCACCTGGTCGCCCTCCACGCCGGCGAGCTTGGCCTGCATGACGCGGCCCTGGACGTCGGTCCATTGACGGAGATCTCCTGCCGCAGGAGCCTGCCCCAGGGAGAGGGCAAACGGAGCGCAGGCCAATGCAGCGGTGGCAAAAAAGACGGAGAAGCGCATGGAAGAATTAATAGGCTGTCGAATTATCCCAGACGGGTCTGGGGCGTCAAGACTGTCGTGCGCAGGGAATCGGACGGGGGCGCAATTAGGGCTGGCGATCAGGATGAATTACGGCTTCATTTCTGCTGTCTTGACGGAGAAAACATCATGTGCGGATTCATCGGCTGGTTCCAGAACGGAGGAGGTTTGGACGACGGGCGGCGGCAGCGGCTGTCGCAGGCGTTGGATCTCATCACCCACCGGGGGCCGGATGACGGCTCAGAAGCGGGTGGTCCGGGGTGGTACATGGGATTCCGGCGTCTCTCGATCCAGGACCTCAGCCCGGCGGGGCGGCAGCCGATGCGGTTTGCCGGGGACCGCTGTACGCTGACGTTCAACGGCGAGATCTACAATTTCCGCGAACTCCGCGAGTCCCTGGCAGGCGCGGCCTTCCACTCCACCGGGGATACGGAGGTGCTGGGGCGGATGCTGGAGTGCGCCTCTGAGCCTGAGGATGTGCTGAAGAAGCTGCGGGGCATGTTCGCCTTCGGCTGGTGGAATGAAGAGTCAGGCACCCTGCTGGCAGCGCGGGATCCCTTTGGCATCAAGCCGCTGTACTACCGGCTGTTTCCGGATGGCTCGCTGATGATCGGCTCCGAGATCAAGGCGCTGCGCAAGATGATGGGGTCAGACACCGCGATCTCTCGGGCGGGACTGGCGGAATACTTCCGTTGGGGTGCGGTGCAGGCTCCTCACACCATCTACGAAGGCGTGCAGTGCCTGCCCCCAGGGCACCTCCTGCGCTGGAGCGAGGGCGATCTGCAGGTGGAGCGCTATTTTGTCCCCGAGTGGCCGGGCAAGTCCGAGCGCGTAGGCGGTAAGGAGGCGCTGGATCTCACGCGGGAGGTGGTGAGCCAGAGCGTGAAAGCACATCTCGTGAGTGATGTACCGGTGGGGGTGTTCTTGAGCGGTGGTTTGGACTCGACCCTCATGGTCGCGCTGATGAAGCAGCACGGGCTTTCTGACATCCAGGCCTTCTCCATCGGGTACGAGGAAAATGCGGGCGTGCCGGATGAGAGTGATGCGGCGGAGAAGACGGCGGAGTTCTACGGCTGCCGGTTTGTCCGCGAGCGGCTGACCTCGGCGTCCTTGTTTGCCAAGCTGGATGACTATCTCGCCAGCCTGGATCAGCCCACGGGGGATGCCCTCAACACCTGGCTGGTCTCGCAGGTGGCGGCCAAACACGTGAAGGTGACCCTGAGCGGCCTGGGGGCAGACGAATGGTTTGGCGGGTACAACTATCACCGCCTGCTGCATCTGGCTCAACTGCTGCCCGTAGGTCGCACGCCGCTGCGGCTGCTCACCGCACCGTTGGCGGGAGCCTTGAACGGATTGCTCCCGGCGGGGGCGCAGGGGCACAAGGCATGGAAGGCGCTCTACTATGCCAGTGGCGCCGCCGGACGCAGCTTGCCGGAAATGCATGCTCATGCGCGTGGCATCTTTTCTCCCCGGGAGACGGCCCGCCTGTTGGGCTGCCGCACCAGCGTGGCAGAGCATCTGGCAATGGACAATGAGATCCGCGATGTGCTGGTGGCAGATCTGGATCAGCGGGCACCAGATTCCTGGCTGCACCAGTTGCTGCTGCTGGAAACGGAGACCTATCTGCCCAATACTTTGCTGCGGGACAATGACGTGACCAGCATGGCCCACTCGTTGGAGCTACGGGTGCCGCTGGTGGATCTGGAGGTGTTCACCCTGGCGGGACGCCTTCGCCCCTCCAGCAAGCTCAACCTGCATGGTGGCAAGCGGAACCTGAGGGCGGCGTTTCACGACATCCTGCCGGAGTGGATTGCCCACGACACGCGCAAGAAAACCTTCACCCTGCCACTCATGAAGTGGATGCGGGATGAGGTGTGGAAGGAGCGCATCAGTGACACCCTGCACAGTCACAAGTGTCGCGAACGGGGGCTCATGAACCCCAAGGTGGTGCTGAAGCATCTGGAGGCGTACTATCGCACGGATGTCTCGGACAAGCGGGCCTGGCGTCTGAGCCAGTCCGTGTGGCTCATGTTTGTGCTGGAGTCCTGGGCGGCCCGGCAGACAGAGAGGTTTCAGGAATAAGAGGCGGCGGGCTCTCTGCTGCAAGACAACCCAGAACGGTCAAGAGAAGATTACGAGAGGCGAAAACATGGTGAGAATTCTTCAGGTGTTCAACAGATACGTCCACATGGGCGGCGAGGAGAAGTCCGTGGACCGGATCTACCAGCATCTGGGGGAGGAGCATCAGGTGGCGCGTTGTTTCTTTGAGAGTCGTGACTGGGCCCGCGCTTCTGCCCTGGCCATCCCCGGGCAGTTGATCAAGACCTTCTACAATCACGGCAGCCGCAAGAAGTTCGAGGAGATGATCAAGACCTTCCGGCCGGAGGTGGCTTTGTTTCACAATGCCTTTCCAGTCGGCTCGCCTTCACTGTACCACGCAGCGGCGCGGCACCGCGTGCCGGTGATTCATTATGTGCACAACTTCCGCCCCTTCTCCGTAGGGGGCACGCTTTACTCGAACGGGCAGTTTCTGGAGGAGGCGCTGGGTGGCGACTACCGCCGCGAGGTCCAGACCGGGGCCTGGCAGGGATCTCGTCTCAAGTCTGCTGTGATGGCCCGGGTGCTGCGCCGGTTGCATGCCTCCGGCTGGTTGGACAACGTGCGCGCCTGGGTCTGCATCTCGGAGTTCCTGCGGGACAAGTTGGCCATCGGTACCGGGGTGGAGTCAGACCGGCTTTTCGCCCTGCGGCACTCCTGGGACGCGATGAAGAATCCGCCGCCGCCGGATGACCGCGGTTATTACCTTTTCCTTGGCCGACTGGTGGATGTGAAGGGCGTGGAGGTGCTGCTGGAAGCCTGGCGACATCTGCGGGCCCGGCTTGGTGCTGCCACCCCGGCTTTGCATATCGGTGGTGAGGGTCCGTTGGCAGACCGCGTCAAGGCGGAGGCTGCCCGGTATCCGGACATCCGGTACCTCGGGCTGGTCACAGGCGAGGCCAAGCACGCCGCCATCAGCGGCTGTCGGGCGATGGTGGCTCCTTCTGTCTGGTGGGAGCCGCTGGGCCTGGTGACGTATGAGGCCTACGACTACGGCAAACCCATGCTCGCCGCCCGCTCCGGGGGCTTGTCGGAAACGGTGATAGCTGGCCTCACCGGGTTTCTTCACGAACCCGGGGACGCCGCAGGCCTGGCCGGCGATGTCCTCATCCTGGAATCCATGAGCCTCTCCGAGCGCTACCACATGGGCGCAGAGGGCAGGGTATGGCTGCTGTCAGAATGCAGCCCCGCACGGTGGAAGGCGTCGTTTGGTGAGGTGCTGGCTCATACAGTAGCCAGGTAGCCAGTGCGTCAGTGGTCAAGGTGTTGGGGTCGATGTTGGGCGGAGCGCGTGCTTCAGCTTGCGGAGGTTGGATGGGGTTTAAGGAAATGCGGTGCTGTTCAGGAGAAGTTGTTTGTAGTTCAAACTTCAGTTTGCTGTATTGAGATGCTGTCGCAGACGTCGGGATCCCACATGAACTTCCGGCTCTAGATACGGAGCCAGCGACGCAGCCATCTGGGGACTTTCTTCAGGACAAGGTCGGCCTGTTTTCCCTTCTGTTTTGCATTGGCAAGTTGTACCTTCAGGCTGGCATTGCGCTCTTTAAGCTGGGAGACTTTTCCTCGAAGATCGTGGTTCTTGACTCTCAAGATGCCGTTTTGGTCCTCTGCCAAAGCAAGAGCATCGCTTGATGCAGTCCTCTTGTGGATCTCAAGGCCGGGCTCAATATTCCAGAACAACTCTTTGATGTAGGCGGAACAGTCCGGCACCGTCTGCTCAACCAGCCAACGGAGCTCTTCCTGATAACCACGGAGAAAATAGATGTCGAAGATTTCATCCCTGCTCAGGTGATGAGCATGGCTGCCTGTGGGATGCATCACAAAAGTGCCGCAGAGGTGAAGGTAAAAGGCAGCCTTCATGTGTCGGGCGTTTTTGATCCCAAAAAGAGTATCTGCTCCATGCCCTGCATCTTCCGGGAAAGGGTGGCCTTTTAGATACTCCGTCCGGTAGAGATTGCTGGCCGAGCTGCACAGCCAGTTGTTTATACAGGGCGGATGCGCAGCCTTCAGAGCAAAAGCCACCAGGTCCGGGCCCGAGAGAAGGATGACATCCTGATCTGCCTTCTTCTCCAACAGACGGTGGATCGGCCACAGGGGTCCAAAGCTGGGCTGGTAGTCGCTGTCAAGAAACTGGGGAGGGGAAACCACTACATCGACCTGGTGACGCTTAAATACAGAATCCAATGTGGTGAGATCCCGCTCTGAGATCGCATCCCCGGCAGTGGAGATGTAAGTCACCGGCCGCGTGGCGGCCTGAATGCCAAAGTTCCATGCAGCATAAAGACCGGGAGGGCGGTTGTGGACCTTTACGTTGGGAAACGGAAAAGCCGAAGCGATCAACTCCCGCGTGCCATCAGTGGAGTCGCTATCCACCACGATAACTTCGCCAGCTTTGGGTAGCCACTCCTGAAGAACGGGAACTGAGTGGGCAATCAGTGACCGACAGTTGCGGGTCGGCATGATCACGGAAATATGTTCAAACATGAAATCTAATATCCGCTGAGAAAGGGTTACTTGAACGGTTGTTTCCTCCAGGAGGGCTTCTTCCAAGGCATGAGATTCCAGCCAAAGCGCGTCCAACGATTGATTAAGGTGGAGAGGCGGCCCTTCAGCGTCTCGATCATGGCTTTCTGGTCATTTACCTGCTCTCGAAGCGCCTCGATTTTTTTCAACAGAAGGGCCTTCTCTTGATGAACGTTCTGAAGCCTTAGAAGCTTCTCATTCGCTTCAGCGAGAGCCATGTTGGTGGCAGCCCAATTCAGGAAAGCGTCAATTCTGCACTTCTCGGTGTGCTCAAGCAGGTCATAAAGCTCGTTCATCTGCCCCTGGAGAGTTCGGGCTGATGCCTGGCGAGCGAGAGGCGGATTTCCCACGAGATAACTCCGGCCAACCGATGGGCCCTCGTCCTTGGGGCACAGCCACAACGGCGGCACCGAATGCACGACTTGGCTCTCCGGGGCGAAGTACATGGCTCCCCGGGAGACATTCGAAGCTCCACAGGCCAGATGTCCGCAGCGCGAAAGCAACAAGGCGTCCAGCAACACCTCCAGCCCAAGGAGATAGCGGTGACGATCGCGGTCCCTTTCGAAGAGCCACTTGAAGCCTGCCTCGCGTGGCATATCGATGTGAGCCATCGCAGTGCGATGAGCCGGAATCGTGAGGAGGCGCTCTCTGAACTGGCTTCGAAACAGAGCGACTGTCTCCACCTCGTCACACGCGAGAAAGATCTTCCGATAGGAGAACTCTTGATCGAGCAGGATGGCCTGCTCTAGATAGGTTTCAGCGGTATTAGGTGCCGGATGCAAAGGGGGCCGGTGCTTCCGCATATCCGTACCGCGGACATGAACTCCCAGTATGTCCCCACCGGCCCCTAACGGGATGATGGCGTCAACTCTGTCCCGAATGTCCGGTTTAAGCCGGATGTACTTTTCGACAAGCCCACGTCCTCTGGCGAGTAGGTCAAGAGGCGGTATCACCGGAGGAGATTCGGTTGTGAAACGTCCGGCAATGAGCCCCCCGTTGTCCAATGGGTCCTGAGTCAACGCCTCTCCCAGCGACAGAAAACCAGGCTGATGAAAATAGTATTCCCAGGCGTTCATCACGCCATCCACGGGCTCATCTTCGTTGTAGAGTGTAGGATTGCGCTCCATGTCTATCACCGGAACCAGACCGCTACGGTCCGCATAGTCCAGCCCCTGAAGCACACAGGAAAAATTTGACCAGAAGCCGCACCCTGGCGGAGGTCGGTAGATGACATAGGGGCGCGGGGAACTGGAGGACATTGCCTTTAAGGGTCGAATGTGGCAGGAAGATTGCGCATACAGGACTCTTTACTCCTTTAACTCATTCCGATGTGGTTCAGAGAAAGTGCCGCTCTCCGTTTTCGGCGTTTTTCCCTTAGACTTGCGCAGATCTCTCTTGAGCGAGCGTAACATCCAGGCCTCGACATTCAATATCCAGAAGACTGGAGAGGATCTTCGCATTTCGTCCAGGCGACCATCCACGTATCTCAAAACTTGGCGCTCAGGAAAGGTGCTATAGGCACGGTTCTTCTCTTGCAGCGCTTTTCGTTCCTGTTGCAACTGCGCAATTTTGAGCCGCAACTCCTGCTTCTGCGTCTGGAGTGCCTCGATGGTGCTATTGCGATCCAAGATCACACGTTGGATCTCGGCATGTTGTTCGGCGAGTGTATGATTCAGGCCGGCATGCCGTTGTTTGAGTTCCAGCAGGCTCTCGTCTCTCGCATGCAGCATCTGCCACAAGCGGTGTTCATGTTCATTCATAGGAGGCGAGGCGGTCGAGTTCCTGAAACAGTGGGGGTGCTGGCACCGGTTTTTCTGCCTTCTTGACCATATTTAAGCGAGCGGATTCGGGTTTGCTAGCCAGAGTGTTGTTTCCCGTACAAGCTTGATACTGGTGGAATCCATCGATGCTAGCCGGTTCAATCAACCCCAGCGTTCTTGCCATGGATTGCGTGCTTTGCAATGGCTCTGACCTGATGTCTTCGAGGAAAAACTTGGGCATCCCCGTCCGGTTTATCTCCTTAAGATAAGCTTCATAGCAGGTACAGAATTCTTCTTCCTCTAATGCAGTGCACTGTACGAGGTATTTGCGCATGGACAGGTAAACCTCGTAGGAGCGACGAATGATAGCGATCCCCGTGACGCCCCAGCCCGCGGAATGCAGGTATTCCCAACTTTCAAGGATGCGGCTTGGGACCTGGCCGGGCCTGAGTCCCGGCAAGAAGTTTACCACGGGCCAGTCTCGCACACAGAGTACCTTGCCCTGTTTCTCCACCAGTGCGGAGGCCATCTTTACTTGTTCCAGATAGGGCAGGCAGTCAAACGCCGCAACTTCATCGGCTGAAATCAATTGATGCCATTGACGAAGCTGATGACCGAAAGAGATCGCCGATTCATTCACCCCGACCTCGCATGCAATCACCACCTCCGGGCAGCATGCCAGAAGCTGGTTGGTAAGCGTGCCACCAGACCGGGCGAAGGCGTAGAATACTTTTACACTCTGTTTCAATGGACGGGAAAATTATGTGGTTTTGGCGACAAGGGGGGGCGATGCCCATCCTTCGCCGGCATCTATTTCTGCTCGATTCTTGTGCATGGCACGTTTCGTATGGGGTCAGGAGAAAGTGAGAAGCTATTTGAAAGGTTGTTTCCTCCAGGAGGGTTTGCTCCAGGGCATCAGGCCCCAGCCAAGACGCGTCCAGCGATTGATCAAAGTGGATATGCGGTTCTTCAGCATTTTGATGGTCTTGGCCTGCACCTCGAGCCTGCCCTGGAGTTTTTCCAGCTTGGCGAGCAATTGAGATTTTTCCCGCTGGAGCTTTGCAATTTTCTCCCGAAGTTGAATGCTTTCCCGGTTGATGCTCGCAACGGCTTCCATGTGGTGCCTCACCTCCGGGCTGTTCTGTTGGGCCGCTGCTCTGCCATTTTCTGCGTATTCCAGCAATTCGTGCAGTTCTTTGATATGGCCCCGCAGCACGGCAGCCGATGGCACGCGTGAAAGAGATGGAGCATCCGCCATGTATGCCTTGCCCACGGATACCTCGTCCACACTGGGGCACATCCATAGCGGAGTGACAGGGTGCACAATTTGGCTCTCCGCAGCGAAATACATGGCCGCTTGAGACACATTGGACGCGCCGCAGGCCAGATGCCCACAACGTGAGAGCATCAATGCGTCCAGCAATACCTCAAGCCCAAGCAGGTATCGATGGTGGTGGCGCTTCCCGTCGAAAAGCCACTTGTAGTCCCATTCAGCTGGATCGTCCAGTTGATCCATGGTGGAGCGGTGTGCAGGCAGGGTCAGGAGACGATCACCAAAGTGCTCGTGAAACAACTCCAGCGTATCCTGTTCGTCACAGGCCAGAAAGACTCGCGAATATCCAAAGTCCTGATCGAGCAACCTGGCCTGCTCCAGGTAGGTTTCAGGAGTGCTGGGGATCGGGTGATATGGAGGACGTTTCTTCCGCATGTCCGTGCCACGCACATGCACGCCCAGCATGTCCTTGCTGGTATTCCCTGAAGTGAACGCATCCAGCTTGGCAAGGATGTCAGGCTTGAGTCGAACATATTTGCGGACAAGCTCCCGGCCCCTGGCGAGAACTTCCGGCGGAGGCACCACAACATGGTAGTTGCTGCTGAAGGGGCCAGTGACATCGCCCGCGTTATCCAGTGGCTGGCGATCCAGCGCCTCAGCCAGCGTCAGGGAGCTGGGTTGATGGAAATAATACTCCCAGGCGTTCGTCACGCCGTCCACAGGTTCATCCTCGTTGTAGCGCGTAGGGTGTCGCTCCATGTCAATGACGGGAACCAGACCATGGCGGTCTGCATGGTCCAGTCCCTGGAGCACACAGGAAAAGTTTGACCAGAAGCCCCATCCTGGCGGGGGGCGGTAGATGATATAAGGTCGTTGGGAACTGGAGGCCATAGAAGCGGTCAGGAAACGAGGCTGTCCGAAGATAAACAAATGAAAAGGTCCTTCAATGGCAACAAATGCCAAAATGGGACGATGGCCAGGATCCGGAATCGCCTTAGTAGCTTGAAGATCCAGCGCTTCCGGATGGCGCGGTTGCTTTCTTTTTCTTCCGCAAGTCGCTTTTGGGTCGCTTTCAATTCCTTGTCGGTTGCAGTCAGCTGCTTTTGAAGGGAGGATTCCCGCTTCCGGAAAGCCTCCAGATCCAGCCTCAGCCTGCCGACTTCATCCCCCAATTCAGCGATGGCCTGGGAAATCTGGCCTGCAAGATAGATGTGGGATCTGCCCTCAGGGGTGTGGGCTATTCGCCTCACCTCGCTATTGGTGAAATGGGCCTGCATGTGGTTGTGCAGCATTCGTCCAGCAGTGTAGGTCTGATCAAGTGAGTTTGCCCGGATGTGGTAGTGGGCCAACGGTTCGGGATGAATCAAAATTTCGGTCACTCGAAGGCAACGAAGGTTAAAGTCCCAATCCTCCGCCACAGGCAGGTCTTCCCGGTAGCCACCCAACTCTGACCAGAGGGACTTTTCGTAAAGGAAGCCGTGAATGACGATTTGATTTCTGCCTATCTGCCGGGTGAGGAGGAGCGGCTTCATCTCCCCGCCGCTATGGGTGCGGTGACTCTCCACCAGTTCACCGCTTTCATTGATGGATTCATGAACCATCGCATACTGGCAGGCAGCAGCACGAGGTGCGATGGCGACATTGCTTAGCAACGTTGCGGCGAGCCGCTCCAGGCAGGTATGATGCCAGGTGTCGTCGTCATCCAGGGCAATGATCCAGTGGCCGGTGGCCTCCGCAATGCCCTGATTCAGCAGAGCGCCCAGGCTGCTTCCGGGGCGAGCCTGGACGATTCGGGATTGAAGACCATGGGCCGACTTGGCGCCTTCCAAGAGTTCCGAAGCATAAGTCAGCGCCTCTTCGTGGGCCACGACAATAAGTTCTACCTGGGGATAGCTCTGCTGGACGATGGACTCCAGTGCGCGTCGCATGAGTTGTGGGCGGTTCCGCGTGCGCATGATGACAGAGATTCGTGGCAGCGTAGCGTCAGCTGCTGGTGAAGCAGAAACGGGCAAGTACTGTCGCCCATGTCCCTGGGCGTGAAGCCAGCCGTAAAGGGCGCTTGGGTTTCGACTAAGAAACTGTTGCCTGCCATGGATTTCCCTCGGCAGGGAATTCTGCCATTGGTAGGTGCTGTCCATGGAGATCGTCTCATCATGATTCGGATGAGCGTGACGCAAGACGACATCCTGTGCATCCACCACAACCGAATCTCGATACGCTCTAAAGCTAAACTCATCATCCGAGTAAAGACCACGGTAGCTTGGTGCTAGGAAGAATCCCTGCTGTTCATAACGAGCCTTGGTACAGATGGCCATGCACAACAGGTCATCTTTGCGGTGTCCGTCGGAGATTCTCAGCACCCGCGGTGCCTCAAGATCGCCCAATCTCGCGGTAAAGACGTCATCCCAACCAGGAATAGGCTCCCAGTCATCGGAGAGCTGAACCAGCACCCTCCCACGGGCATTGGCGGCTGCAAGATTCCAAGCGGCAACGCAGCCCCCATTCGGTATTTGGACGACGCGATGGGGAAAGGCGCTCAACGCCACGCAGGATGCCTCATCGTCAGCATCAACAGCAAACAGATGCTCCACTTGATCAGGGTTGCTTGCCGCAGACAACCAGGTGTTGCGACATTGAAGTGCCAATTGTGGACGTCCTCGAGTGGCATGGAGCAGTGAAATAGCCGGGGGAGGTGGGGAAGCCATTTGGAAATGCTAATAGAGAAATAGTTATTTCTGAATCGACTCTATTGTCGGCGCACGCATCCTCAGTGTGGAGTAAGTGCAGAAATTTTCGCACTCATACTAGGTGACCGAGGCGTGGGCACAAGAAAATCCTGAGCGTAACAGGCGGCGTACATGAATTTGCCGCGGTGCAGGACGTCGTTGCTACTTTCCTAGTCCCTTGCTCGTAGTTGAGGGCGCCATCGGGTGAATGAACTCTGCAATCCATTGCTGGTGATCTGATGCTTTCACCGTCGGCGTACCCTCATCCACCGCTACATGGTGGCTTTGAACAGGGGAGGTAGCCAATCGTTGTGCCGTATGCTGTCTAGTTGATAACGTTACCCGAGGACCGAGAGGTGTTGTCAGCGCTTTTCACCGTAGCGAGGCTGTCCGATCAACGCCTGGCGCTCAGGGAGCAGCGTTGGTCTCAATAAGGATCGCCCACAAGTCGATTTCCCGTCGCTAAATCTTTTGAGAGACGGCAAGAGCTTGCTTGAGCTTTTGCGGCGGGTGTTTGGACAGAATTCGAATCACGGCGGGAGTCTGGTGACAAGACTGAGAGAACAAGTCTGAGAACTGCGTCGGCTAAACGAGCATATAGCGGCTGAGCTTGAGCCCCAAAACTCAAAGGGTTGGGAGCCGCTTTCGACCCAAGGTCGATAAGCTGGGTGCTATCGAGTATCTCTACCAGGAGAGTGACTGGCTGGGTAAGGGATGGTGGGAGTGTATCCCATTTAGGCGCGTAGGAAACCACAGGGCAGTTTGTGGCTGTATTCGTGAGAATACGGAAGGGTGCTGGGGCCGGAGGAGGTGGTGGGGGAGTGTGACGGGCGTGGAAAGGTTCGAGGACGCACCACGTTCTCACGAACGCAGCCACTACTGAGGGGCGCCACAGGGCGGCTCGTGGCTGCACTCATGAGAATGCTGAGGGCGCTTGGGCCTGAGGAGGCGTGCGGGGAGCGGGTCGTGGTAGGG